>JAIXOU010000111.1 GCA_027486585.1 Verrucomicrobiaceae bacterium
AACCGCGGCTTCCTCGTCATCACCCACTACCAGCGCCTCCTGAACTACATCCAGCCCGACATCGTCCACGTCCTCAAAGACGGCCGCATCGTCAAAACCGGCGGCAAAGAGCTCTCCCTAGAACTCGAAGAACGCGGGTATGACTGGGTCCATGAGGAGCCATTGGCCGCCGCTGCTTAACTCAAACAATTCATCGCCATGCCCGTCGTCTCCAGATTCTACGGTATCGTCATCAAGATGTTCTTCTCTGAGCATGGCTTGCCGCATTTTCACGCTGTGTACGGCGAGCATGTCGGCGTTTTCGTGATCGAAACCTTGGAGATGATCGAAGGCGACTTGCCTCCACGTGCTTTCAGGCTGGTGCGGGACTGGGCGGAAACACACCGCGGCTCCCTGCTCACCATGTGGAATACCAAAAACTTCACCCAGCTCCCCGGATTGGACTAAACCATGAGCACCTGGACTGAATACCCCAAGATCAAGGCCGTCGAGCCACTGGCTCACCAGCGTCTCATGGTCTCGTTTCACAATGGCGAGCAGCGACTCTACGACTTCAGCAGTCAGCTTGATTCTCCGCCTTTCGCCCCCCTTCGTAACGAAGCTCTCTTCAAATGTGCCCGCGTCGATATTGGCGGCTACGGCGTCATCTGGAATGACGAAATCGACATCGCCGAATCCGAACTCTGGCTCAATGGCCAGCCTGTCGAGTCACCAGCCAGCGCTCTCGCCGCTTGAGCCAACCTGAAACTTTAAACCTGAAACCCGCCAAACTTTAACATCATGGTCTCCGCCCCTGACTCCACCCTCGACCTCCCCAAAGTCGAAACCTCTGCCGTCGAAAACGATATCTCCGACATCAAGGTCGATAACACCGGCAACTTCACCTTTCCCGAGCGCAATAAATTCGACTCAGGCTTCGGCATCACGTCGAAGACCGTCGATTACATCAGCGACGTGAAGGACGACCCTGATTGGGTGCGCGAGTTCCGTCACAAGGCGCTCAAAGTCTTCCAGGACAAGCCCATGCCCACGCATTGGGCCACGAAGGATCTTGAGAACATCCACTTCGACGAATTCCGCTACTACCTCAGCGATGGGCAGAAGCCGAAGCGCTCCTGGGACGACGTGCCTGAGGACATCAAGAAGACTTTCGACCGTCTCGGCATCCCCGAGCAGGAACGGAAATTCCTTTCAGGTGTCGAAGCGCAGTACGACTCTGAAGCCGCTTACTCGAACATCAAAGCCGCCGTTGCCGAACAGGGCGTCATCTTTGTGAACAGCAGTGAAGGTCTCAAAGAGCACCCTGAGATCTTTAAAAAATGGTTCGGGAAAGTCATCCCGACTGGCGACAACAAATTCTCCGCGCTCAACAGCGCCGTGTTCAGCGGCGGCTCGTTCATCTACGTCCCGCCCGGCGTAAAGGTGAAGCATCCGCTCCAGGCCTACTTCCGCATCAACAGCGAGCAGTTCGGCCAGTTCGAGCGCACGCTCATCATCTGCGATGAAGGCAGCGAGGTCATGTACATGGAAGGCTGCACCGCTCCGAAGTTTGAGACCGCCACGCTGCACAGCGCCGTCGTCGAGCTCGTCGCCCTCAAAGGTGCCAAGATACAATACGTCACCGTGCAAAACTGGAGCAGCAACGTCTTCAACCTCGTCACCAAGCGCGGCATCGCCATGGAAGACGCCGAAGTGCGCTGGATCGACTGCAACATTGGCAGCCGCCTGACGATGAAATATCCAGGCGTCATCATGAAGGGAAAACGTGCCCGCGGCGAAGTCATCAGCATCGCTTTGGCGAACAGCGGCCAGCATCAGGACACCGGCGCGAAGATGGTTCACGCCGCCGATGACACCACCAGCAACGTCATCAGCAAATCCATCTCCATTGGTGAAGGACGCAGCACTTATCGTGGTCTCGTTCACATCCCGAAGCACCTCAAAGGCTGCAAAAACAACACCGAATGCGATGCCCTGCTCATCAACAGCAACAGCCACACCGACACCTACCCAGCCATCAGTGTACGCGGCAATCAACACAGCACCCAGCACGAAGCCAGCGTCAGCCAAGTCAGCGCTGATCAAATCTTCTACCTCATGCAACGCGGCCTCAGCGAAGCCGAAGCGATGAGCCTCAGCGTCAACGGCTTCATCAACGACCTCGTGAAGGAATTCCCGATGGAATACAGCGTAGAACTGAAACGCCTCATCGACCTGGAGATGGAAGACAGCGTCGGGTAATCATCACCCATACCGTTGACCACAAGTGACTCCTGCCTCCACCATCATCCAAAATGGCCAATCGTCACGTGGACCCGTCATGTGGCGATCCGTGCCATTAGAGGAGGCGGGTCGCGATTTTGATCTTGCCTACTGGCAAGCTCAACCTCCCGCTGCCCGCTTTGCAGCTGCTTGGGACCTCGTCGAAACCGCGTGGCTCATCAAAGGCCGTCCCGCTCATGAACTCCGACTTCACCGAACTTCTCACCATCTTGAACGACTGCCAGGTTGAGTATCTCGTGGTCGGAGGCTACGCGTTCATTCACTACGCGGAACCACGCTACACAAAGGATATTGACCTTTGGATCCGCCCATCAACAGAGAACGCAGTGCGTCTCCGTGAATCCTTGATTCGTTTCGGTGGTTGGGTCGAGGGCATGACGCTCGACCATTTTTCAATGGAGCGCACCATGTTTCAGATCGGCCTCCCGCCCTGCCGAGTGGACTTTCTCACCTCGATCCCAGGCTTGGACTTCACAGCTGCTTATCAGGCACGTGTGGTCTCAGATGTCGGGGGCGTTAGTGTCCCGTTTTTATCTCTACATCATCTTATTGAAGCTAAACGTTGCGCCGGTCGCCAACAAGACTTGCTCGATGTAGCAGCGTTAGAACAAGTTAAAGGAGGCAATCAATGAGCCTATTGGGGTCAATCATTCGCTGGACGCAAAGTGAGCATGTACAAAAGTCTGCAACGCAAAGCGCTCAGATAGCGGTGCTATTCTTTCTCTCTGGCGGTGTAGTAGTGTCTCTGCCTGGCGGATGGATTTACATTGCTGCGTGTTGGCTAGGATCTTTGTTTGGCATGTTTTCTCCATCCACGCTCTGGAGGTGCCTAAGTGCATTTGTGTTTTGCTACTTCGCTTACTCGTTCATCAATGATCTCGTCGCTAAAACCCAACGTGTCCCAGCCTTGCCGACTAGGGTTGCGCATTGCAGCACACAATGTTTATCGTTGAAAGCTTTCGACCACAGGTTCAGCACATTTCGTCATTCATTCGTCATCCTGATTTAGTCATTCGTCATTTTCCCTCCCATGCCCTCCGACACCACTACTGGCCTCCTCGCCATCACTCCCACTGTTAACACGAACGCTCCTGACTGGTTCACCGCCCGTTCCAATGACGCATGGACCGAATTCCAGTCCCTGCCGCTGCCGGGGCTGAAAGACGAAAACTGGCGCTACTCGAATGCGAAGAAGATCGAACTAGCCGACCATGCTCCAGCCAAAGCACCGACTACTGAGCAGTCAAAAGCCGCTCTCGCGGCCACCGAAGGCCTCAAGGAACGCGCGGCACGTTTTGTCTTCGTGAATGACACGCTTGTCGAGTCCGAGACAAGCGGCCTTCCTGCCGGTGTCGTTTGCGTCAACTTTGCGGAAGCCCTGAAAACTCATGCTGATGTGCTTGAACAGCATTTCATGAAGGCTGATCAGGCACTGGGGTCCAGCAAATTCGCCGCGCTGCACCTCGCGCATGTTAAAGCGGGTACGGTCATCATCGTGCCGAAGAATGTCGTGATCGAAAAACCCGTCGAAATCTTCCATTGGGTCGTCGGCGACCACGCCGCCATCTTCCCGCACACGCTCGTCGTCACCGGCGACAACTCCGAAGTCAGTGTCGTCGATCATTATCGCAGTCTCGAAGGTGAAGGCGGCCTCAGCATCGCCATCGCCGATCTCGTCGGCGGCAGCGGCAGCAAGATCACCTACGCCGCCTGCCAAGAGCTGGCGGATGACGCTCAGGCGCTGCATCTTTCCAGCATCACCGCCGGACGCGACGCGAGCGTGAAGAGCTTCCAAGTGCAGCTCGGTGCTTCCTTCAGCCGCAGCGAAAGCGTCAGCGATCTCGTCGGCCAAGGCGCCCGCAGCGACATGCTCAGCGTCAGCTTGCCCATCGGCGACCAAATCGTCGATCAGCGCACGCTTCAGCGTCACAAGGCACCTCATGCTACCAGCGACCTGCTTTACAAAAACGCCCTCTACGGCCAGTCCCGCAGCATTTTCAGCGGCCTCATCATAGTCGATGAAGGCGCGCACTACACCGACGCCTACCAGACCTGCCGCAACCTGCTCAATAGCAACGAAGCCGAAGCGACCAGCCTCCCCGGCCTCGAAATCAATGCCGACCAGGTCAAATGCAGCCATGGAGCCACCAGCGGCCCCATCAGCGACGAAGAACTCTTCTACCTCAAAGCCCGCGGCATCAGCGACAGCGAAAGTCGTAAACTCATCATCGAAGGATTCCTTGCTGGAGTGGTGGAGCGTTTCGGCAACAGCGAGTTGCTCGACAACTTAGTTGCACGCATCGACGAGAAATTAGAGCGCGCGGTTTGAGACATTCTCACCCATCAAAGTAAAAAATCCTTCATGCGCGCCAACTCTTTTTCGAGAGCTGCTCGGAAGGCTTTTTCTCTTGGGGCTTGGCCAGTGATGTAGCCGAGCTCTGATTGCAAGCTACCGTCCTGCACCCTGATGTTTCCCCAGCCGATTATTTGATCACGCCAGAGCATAGGGAGTGCATAATAACCACGTATGCGTTTGGCGGCGGGTGTGTAGGCTTCGAAGCGATAGGCCCAGCCCCAGAGCATCTCAAAGCGTCGGCGATCCCAGACCACAGGATCAAACGGCGCAAGGAGGCGCACGGTGTCGCTTTGTTCAGCATCGTGACACTTGGCCCTGGGCGATTCACCCACAGGCCAATACCAAGTGATGCAATCTACTTGAGCGTTTGGCAGTCTAGCTTTGGCACGAGCAAAAGCGACCGTGCGTAGAGTCGCCCATTGAGGAGCACCGCCACGCAGCATGCCGATCAGCTCACGCAAGGAACGTTCAGTCAGCGGCGCGTATTTGTTCACGATCACATCGACCAGCGCGTCCATCGCGAGCTCTGGATTGTCGGTTAGCCCGGGCAACATCTCTGCCACAGCATAAGTACGGATACCGTTTGCACGGCCCGCGATACGCAAAAGACCTCGGTAATGCATGTCATCGAGCAGTTGTGTGCTCGCGTTTGATGAACCGCCAAACCAGTTGCGCACACGGCCATGGGCAAAGTGAGTATCCACCTCACGCGGGTGCACCACGCCGCGCTCCTGAACAAAAGCTAGCACAGCTTCAGCCTTGACTCTTTGCACCTTTGGCCAAGCTGTTCGCGGTGTGCGTGGATGCATCAGTGCCTGCGTGCTGCGTGGCAAAAAGCCGTAGTTCACAAAGAAATCTTCCTCGACTCCCAGCTCTGCATATCGCCGCTCAAGATCTCCTGCGCGATAGTTCTTCACTCGATGTCGCAACGTCAAATCCTGAGCCCGCGCTGGAGCGCGAATCGGATCTGCCTGGACAAATCCCAAGCGCTGAATCGCCGCAGGCAAGTTTGTTGGCGCGAACAAACTCCTCGAAACGGCGTATCTGCGGAGAACCCCTAGAGTGATGATGGATGTGGGCATTTTTTGAAGTAGACAGGCACATTAGCGGCGGGAAAAAATTAGAGCCAAGGCATTCATCGGATTTTCCTACGATTCATTTTCTAACCTGCAGATCCGCTCAGCGCATCAAACTAAAAACAGGCCAATTTTGGGCCAAAGGAATGGATTCAGTTATCCGTCATTCCTTTGTCTCGCCTATTTCTATGAGGCGGCGGGAGATGAAATCTCTTTCTACGGGCAGAGAGGCGAGGTTCTCGGCCAGCCGGAAATGCGTGAGTGCAATCGCCTGATGACCAAGCTCGGCGGCAAAGGTTCCATAGATAACGTGGAAGAGATGATTTGCCTCCAGTTTGCTGCGATCCATGATGGCATCGAGTGCAGCGAGCCCTGCCTTTGGGCCGTGCACGCGTGCGACGGCCACGGCGCGATTCATGGCGGCAACGGGTGATGTGGTAAGCGTGAGAAGTTGATCGTAGAGAGCGAGGATGCGTGGCCAGTTCGTGCTGGCGTCATCGGGAGCAGTGCTGTGACAGGCAGCGATGCCTGCTTCGAGGTGATATTCGCTCAGGACGCTGCCCTGCGCAGCAAGGCCGAGGCATTGGATGCCGCGCTGGATCATCGATTGGTCCCAAGCACTTCGGTTTTGCTCATGGAGGCGCAGGAGATTGCCCGTGTCATCAGTGCGGGCGCTGAGTCGAGCGGCGTTGAGAAGCATGAGCGCCAGCAGTGCTAAGGTGCGCGGTGTCTGCGTGGATGAGTGCGTGGCTAATAGTGTGACAAGTCGGATGGCTTCATGGCAAAGGTCCTCACGAACGAGTCGGTCTCCACTGCTGGCTTTGTAGCCTTCATTGAAGAGCAGGTAAAGTGTGCCGAGCACGCCGTCGAGCCGATAGGGCAGTTCGTTCGGCTCAGGCACGATAAAAGGCAGGGCGAGATCGCGAATGAGCTGTCTTGCACGCACGAGTCGCTTGGCGATGGCGGCTTCGCTGGTAAGAAAAGCGGCGGCGATCTCGGCGGGGCTGAGTCCGCAGAGGGTACGCAGGGCGAGTGCGGTTTGGGCTTCAGTGGAAAGCTGCGGATGAAAGCAGACGAACATCATGCGCAGCGTGTCGTCGGCAAAGGTAGCCTGAGTTTCGATCACAGGGGTCGAGAGCCAGCGCTCATGCTCAGCGGCGATGCTGTCTTGCTTGGTGTTCCAGCGTTGTTCTCGCCGAAGCTGATCGAGAGCGAGATTTTTCGCGGTTTGTGTGAGCCACGCTGCGGGATTTTCCGGCACGCCACGATAAGGCCACGTTTGCAAGGCACGAACGAGGGCTTCTTGAACGACATCTTCGGCTATTTGTAAATGGTGTGTACCAAGATGTGCGGTGAGTGTGGCAACGAGTCGTCCTGCCTCCTGTCGGAACAGCCCCTCTGCTAAACGGCTCGTTTCTGGCGCCTGCATGACGCTAATTGATCTCGGGCTCTGCGAGTTGAGCCAACTGAATGAGGCTTTCCTGCCAGCCTAGGTAGCACATCTCAGCTGGAATCACGTCAGGGATGCCTTCTTGTGTTGCTCGCAGCTCGGTGCCGCAAAGGACTTCCTTCAGGATGATAGTGACGTTGATGGTTCCGGCGAGGTTGGGATCATCAAACACATCTGTATAGCGGAGAAGTTCGTTCGGCACGATCTGCAGATACTCGCCGCCGAAGCTGTGGCTGCTACCATTGGTATGATTAGTGAAGCTCATGCGGAACTTGCCGCCGACTCGAAAGTCGAACTCATGCACGGTGCAGGTAAAGCCGAACGGCGGCAGCCATTTGGCGAGAGCGGCAGCATTGGTGAAGGCATTGAAGAGCCGCACCGGCGGGCAACGGAGGACGCGGTGGAGTTGGATGGTCTGTGGCATGAGCTGAGGAGTGGTTTTGCTGTGATGGATGATCTGCGCTGTTTTTAACTCAAAGCTTTCACCTCCGCCATCGGGCGACAGAGATCAGCGATGGGCCGCACTTCGATCTGCGCACCGTGCGCAAGGATAGGACAGGCTTTGGCGATCCCGATCGCAGCTGCCATGGTGTCCACAGCGAGCAGGAAGTAGCCTGCGATAGCTTCTTTTGATTCAGCAAACGCGCCATCGGTTATGGTACTGCCTTTTGCACCAGAGACGAGTTTGCCTTCTTCCATCAGCGGCTGTGCACCACGCAGGATACCGCTCGTGTTGAGCCCTTCGACCCACGCGTAAAAATCGATCATGATGCGCTGCAACTCGGCGGGTGACATGCCACTGTTCCAGTGCGTGCCTCGGATGAAAAGCAGGTGTTCATTGGTGGGTTGTTGCGGATTGATGGATTCGTTCATGGCTCATTTTGTTGAGGATTCAGCAGCCTCTCGAATGCGGTGGATGTCAAGTTTCGTCATGGAAGCACCGCATGCTTCACTGGCGAGGAAGCGGCAGGATCGGCGACGAGCTTAGCCAAGATGCTCGACACAACTTGCCACAAGAGAGCAGTAGGAAGTTGGTGTATTCATGATTCAAGTCTCGTTGGTTGGCCTACTTCGCGGGTGCACTGGTGACGAGGTTCTCGAGGTCAGCCAAACCCTTCTCAAACTCAGGGCCGCACATGCTTTCACAGTCCATAAACAGACTCATGGTTTTGGCGAGCAGGCCTTCGTTCTTGCCATACATGACCCAGGTCACGATGGTCCTGTCACCTTCGGTTTTAAAGGTAAAGTCCACGGCACTAGTGCCTTCCATGGGCTTCTTCCAGTCCATGCGCTCGCGGATGAGTTCGCCGGGGTTGCTCTCGATGATGGTGGCAGAGCCAGCACCAACAATCTCACCGTCCCAACTTGCCACAGCTCCCACACCTGCTTCGGGGCCGCTGTAGGTGTTCTTTGCAGCAGGGTCCATTTTGGCCCATGGGTTCCACTCGTTGAACTTTTTGTGGTTGTTGAAGTAGTCGAACAGCACCTCCGGCTTAGCTGCAATGATACGGCTACGTTCGACGCGATAGTCGGGTGATTTGAATGCCGCGACGGTGAGGATGAGAACGATGATGGCAACGAGGCCGAGGAGTATCTTCTTGATCATGTTGGTGTGGGGCGATGAATGATGAGGGCAAAGTTATGCAGATTACTTGCGTGCGAAAATGACAGAAGGACCACAAGGGGCGCTCTTGCCATTCTCCCAGCCCACGCCTTCAAGCTTGAAATGATTCGCATCAATGAAGGTGTAAGTGGCTCCATGCATGTGCTTATCCTTGGCTGCATTGAGGCCTGGCGTCGGTGCCAAATCGAAAGTGAGCGAGTCTGCCGTGCTCTTTGCAAGTCTCATCCTGGGCTGATTTCGCAGCATGCAGAAGTGCGTCATCGTGAGCTTGCCGTTCACATCGTGATAGACGCTCAGCATCTCCATCGGCGTATCCTCACCGAAGTGCTCCTCGATCACAGAGCCACCCGCGATGAGACGGAACTCAGTCTCCATCTTCCCCATCTCGGGGGATGTGGCAGACCACTCGCCGACCAACAACTTCATGCGCTCGAAGGCGGCAGAGCCCTTGTAAGCAGGCATCTCACAAGGGGCTGTCGGTTTGGTCTTGGCAGACTGACATGCGGTGACGACGACGACACAGAGAAGGAGGACTTGTTTGAGCATGGCTGTGGCAGGTTGGATTTCGGAGTAAAAAAGTTCAGTGAGCGCGGCAGTATCTTGGTCAGGATATTGACTCTCAAGAGGCTGCTTCACAGCATCGACGAACGAATGATCCCGCCGAAGACAAGGAAGATCAAATTTTTGGAAAAACCTCTCTGACTGGGCGAAAAGTTAGCTCCGATTACCTTTGCCATCCAATCCAGAATCCTGGTCAAGTCACTTCACCAAACTCAGTTTCGAGGGATAGCGGCGGTCCGCATTCCATTCGCCGACATAGATGTCGCCAAGGGTATCGACGTAGAGATCGTGACAGTGTTTGAAGACGTTCTGACTCTGATGCATGGGCTGGAGTTTGCCATCAATGTAAACGGGTTCGCTGCCGCCAGGGGCGCTGATGACGCGCTTGGTTTTCCGATCCATCACAATGACGAAGCCCGATTGATTGAGCTTTTTGCCGGTGCCGTTCTCTTTGCTCCAGCACACAGCAGTGTAGATCTTGTCATCGTGGAAGACGAGCTGACCGGCGAAGGCTCCAGGGAGATCGATGGTCTCCACATAAGTGCCGTCGAGAGTGAAGGCCTTGAGTTGACTCTGACTGCGTGAAGGGATCCAGACCAGTGGACGTTGTGAATCAGACATCGTATCGATGGAGATGCCATGCGCGTTGCTGAGGTTCGCGCTGTCTTTGGTTGGGCCTCCCCACTTTTTGAGGAGCTTGCCTTCGAGAGTGAACTCATAGATGAAGTTCGAGCCGTAGCCGTCGGCGATCAGCAGTGTGCCTGCTGGGGTATAAGCGGCATCGCAGGGCATGAATTTACCGTCCTCTATACCCATTTCAGCGGGCGTGGGGAACTGCCGCACGACCTTGCCCTCGGCGGTCAGTAGGGTGACACGACCCTGGCTGGCCTTGGGATTCCAGCCTTCTGCTGCAAAGTGCCAGCCGCAGTCAATGTGTAGCAGATACTCGACACCACCGGACTCGAAGATCTCCAAGCCGTGACCACCGCCGAGGTTGCAGCTGATAGAGCGCACATAGCGCCCATCCTTTTCAAACACGATGAAGTCGTTCTTCGGATGATCCGTCACGAGGTAGATGCGACCATCGCGGCCCTCAGCCATAGCGTGAGAGTTGATCACAGGAGCCACGGCAGGATCTGCCTTGGCCCAGTTCATGTCCACACGATAACGAGCGGCCCCGTGACCGATAATCGCGTCCTCGGCCTGGGAAGTTGCGAAAAGGAGGAGCGAACAACAAAGTGAGAGAAGGATGATGGTGCGCATGAGGAGTGGGTACAAAGTAGTCTAGAAATGGCAATTGCGATTTCAGCCTGAGAGAACATCAAAGAATGTGACCGCAATGCCATGGATAAAAGCCTCTGACCATGGAAAGTCTTGCATACACGTTACCAATAACGCAACCCCACCACTTCTGAGTGGGATGAGAAGCTCAATAGGCTACGACCATTGCCCATCAACGACGACAGGCTTCACTCTTGTGCGCTACCTTCATGATCGCTGGATTGGCGGAGATCAGCGTCACTGCCAAAAAGGCAGGCAGAGGGAAAATGTTTTTATGGAAACAACTTCAAGAGATCTAGGGCGGTGAGTCTTGCACGAATTACTTCCCGCTCAGCATCACGAAAACGGTGAAACGGTTCAGCCATATGGTCTTGGCAAATGCCGAGCAAGCTGAGTGCACATTTAATGCCTTTGATGATGGCGCTTTTATGCTTGCCGACCGTGTAGATGGCTCCGGCGAGCTGCATCACTTTCGCGTGAAGCTCCCTCGTGCGCTTCAAGTCCTGCGCGGCAGCGGCCTGATACATCTCGACGTAGAGTTTTGGATGGAGGTTAGCCCCGCCATTGATACCGCCATGACCACCGAGCAGCACAGCCTCAGCAGTGAGTTCCTCTGGGCCGACGAGCACGCTCCAGTCGCCGCGTTGCTTCGCCACTTCGATGAGACGATGAAAGTAAATCATGTCACAGGAGCTGTCTTTGACGCCGCAGATACCGGGCATGTCCAAAGCACGGCGCACAAGATCAATATCGAAGCTCACCTTCGTCAAACCGGGCATATTGTAGAGAAACAGTGGCAGCGGCATCTCGACGACAAGATCCTGCACGTATTCTAATAGCTCAGGCTGCGCGGCGGGGAAGTAATATGGCGGTGCGGTGACGACATGCGTCGCCCCTGCATCGGCGCTGTATTTGGCGAGGTTCACGCTCTCGGTAAAGGAGGTGTCTGTGATGCCCACGAGCACTGGGACGCGGCCATTTGTGAGCTGGCAGGTTTTTTCGATCAACTCACGACGCAACCGATAGCTAAGGCTTGGTCCTTCGCCAGTGGTGCCCAAAATGAAGAGACCACTGACACCGCCGCTGATGAGATGCTCGATTAGGCGCTCTAAGCCTTCTGCGTCAAGTGTGTCTCGATCACTCAGGGGAGTGATGAGGGGTGGGATGATGCCAGAGAGAGTTTGGGACATGAATGGAACGAACCAGAACCATCTGAAAACGCAATGCAGGCATTCTGACCATCTTTGGCGGAAGCTTGACGATTCTTGACTCCCTTTGCATGATGTTCTCATGCTTAAAGCTGACCAAGCTGACTATTTCTCGAATCAGGTCGTGCGCACCAGGCGTTTCTTTTTGCCGGACTGGAAGAAAAGCCAGCGTGTTGACTCAGATTTTTGTCTCGTCGGCGGTGGCTGTGAATGGTGTTCAGAAGACTTTAAAGTGGACCGCAGAAGCTTCCCATTTCTTGCCTTTGAATTTGTTGCGCGTGGTCGGGGACAGTTAACCTTTTCGGGTCGCCGTCATGAGATCAGTGCAGGCCATGCCTTTTTTTATGACTCGGTAACTCCTCACATCATTCAGTCGGATGCGTCAGAGCCAATGGTGAAGTATTTCTTTAACTTTAGCGGTCAACGAGCCATCGCATTGTTGGAGGAGTTGGGTCTTAAATCAGGTCATTTGATCCGTGTTTTGGATGCGAGCCGTGTCGCTAGTTTAATGGAGGAAGTGATCGACCATGCCCTTCGCGGAGAACGTTTAGGGCTTCGTGCGGCGATAGCTGCCTTGGAGCATGCCTTGGTCCTTTGCGCAGATAGCCGTCAGCCCGCCGCCACAAAGTTTGACCCAGCTTATGCCACCTACCTCCGATGCCGTGGCCATGTCCTGCGCAATTACCCCGTGCTCAGCAGCATTGAAGAGGCCGCAAAGCATTGTCACGTTTCAGCTGCGTATTTGACACGGCTTTTTAAACGTTACGACACGGAGACGCCTTTGGCCTGCCTGACACGCCTGAAGATGTCGCAGGCAGTGATTAAACTGCGTCAGCCTGAGGCTCAGGTAAAGGCGGTTGCTAGTGAGCTTGGCTACAAAAGTGCGGCTCATTTTTCACGTGCTTTTAAAGCGTGGAGTGGCCGTTCTCCCACAGATCTCAGATCTGCGGAGTGATCGGCGAGAGAAAGTGGTTGGCTGACTGCGTATGTTCACCATGGATCGGCGTGATTTTATTAAAACTACTGGGGCCGCAGCTTTGGCTGGTGCGAGTTCGCCCCTCTTACCGGCGCATGCAGCGAGCCCAGATCTGATCAAAAACGAAAATGCGCTTCCAGGAGCTAGCTTTCAGCTCACTCGCATGATGCCAGAGAATGCGAAATCGTATCGCACGTCTTTGATTGAAGGTTACTGCTCGCGCCAGTCGGTAAAAGCGGGTGAAAAGATCGACTTCATTGTGAGCACGAATCCTGTCGCTGCCTTTACGATCGACCTCTTTCGCATGGGTTATTACGGTGGAGCAGGAGCGCGTTTGATGACCACTCTTGGACCTTTTGCAGGGCAACAACAGCCGGTGCCCGAGATGGGTGAAAACCGATTGCGTGAGTGTCAGTGGCAGGCCTGCACGACGCTAACGATCCCTGCGGACTGGCCTAGCGGAGTGTATCTGGGGCGGCTAACCACGGTGCCTGATAAAGGCACGGCTGGAGAAGAGCCGTATTGGCAGAGTTACCTGATTTTTATTGTCACGGACGATCGACCTGCGGACATCCTTTTTCAGTGCAGTGACAATACCTGGCAGGCTTACAATCGCTGGCCCGTGAACGAATCCCTTTACACTGATCCACGTGCGGCTCATGCGCCGGGAGTGAGCGTTAGCTTTGATCGACCCTATGGGAAGTATAGCCAAATTCTCGATAATCCCCTGAGCATGGGCAGCGGTGAGTTCTTGCTATGGGAATACCCGCTTTGCTACTGGCTGGAGAAAGAAGGTTATGATGTCACTTATGGTTCGAACTCGGATAATCTTGATCCGGCTAATCTTGCACGAGTGAAGACAATGATCAGTGTTGGTCACGACGAATACTGGGATCTGCGCCAATATCAAAATGTCAAGCAGGCCATCGACAAGGGGCTGAACATCCTCTGGTTATCAGCGAATGATGTTTACATGGTCACGCCTTTCAACTCAAATGCTCATGGCCAGCCCAACCGACGCCTGACTCGTGAAACTTGTTTTGGTGAGTTCCGAGAAGAAGAGAAGGAAGCCTACTCCAAAGTGTTAGGCCCATTTGAAAACCCAGGTCCAGACGAGCGCGAAATCATTGGCGCACGCACCGTTGTGCCATTCAATGGAGGCGGGGACTGGAGCTGTGCTCTACCAGATCATTGGCTCTTTGAGGGCACAGGCATGAAAAAGGGAGACAGTATTCCCGGTTTGGTTGGTTGGGAGTTTCACGGTGATCCAGATACGCAGAGGGCAGGTCTTGAAGTTGTGGCTGAAGGCCATGTTTGGGCCGGCGGAATTCGTCGCGGTCAGTATGCCGCCACGGTTTTTGAAGGGCCAAAGGGCAATATTATCTTCAATGCGTCCACCATTTTTTGGAGTCAGGGATTGAGCTCGCCTCCTGGCCACATGATTCCTTGGAGCCACTACTCACGCCCACATGGCCCCGATCAACGAGTGCAACGAATGACTGCCAACGCTCTGAAACGAGCCCTGAAATGAAGGACTGAAATCGAAAGCTTGACCTGAGCTTCACTTTCCTGCAAAAAGGTCGCTAGCATGACAAAGTGTCTCTTGTTTCGTTTTCACTGAATTCCTGCAACTCGGTCTATTACTCCGCCATGGAGAAGATCGGCTTTGAAAAGCGTGATCTGCTGATTAGTGCCGTCAAGAAAGCGCGCGGGGAACAGAAGGAAACGGGAGCTGAATTCCAGGATGCCATGACTCAGCTCAAGAAGCTCTCTAGTTTTCACGGCGGTAACTTGGAGAGTGGCTACGACAAATTTAAAGCCAAGTATGATGACTATGAACAACAGGCGCTGCGGTTAGATCTCGCGTTCGTGAGGTGGATACGGTGGCACGTGATCTTTTCCGTGAATGGGAGCGTGAAGCTCGCCAGTATGAGAGTGCAGCGCTGGCAGCAGATAGTCGCCGTAAATTGTCCGAGACCCAACTGCGGTTTGATCAGCTTTCGCGCTCACTGCACGCTGCGGAGTCGAGCATGGACCCAGTCTTGCGGCAGTTCCGCGACCAGGTGCTTTATTTGAAACATAACCTGAATGCTGCTGCCATCGGATCACTTCGCGGCACAGCTGATAGCATTCAGGCCAATATTCAGCGCCTAGTCGAGCAGATGAACCGCAGCATTGCAGAGGCTGATCGCTTCATTCAGGCACTTTAAAGCTTAGCTGGTTGCTACTGACCTGCCCTGATTATGCTATGATCTCTTTGGCTACGGTGCCATAGACGTCGGTGAGGCGAAAGTCGCGGCCAGCATAACGGTAGGTGAGTTTTTCGTGATCCAGCCCCATGAGGGATAAGACGGTGGCGTGCCAATCGTGGATGTGCATTTTGTTTTCCACAGCTTCGTAGCCGTAGTCGTCGGTTTTGCCGTAATTCATGCCGCCTTTGACGCCACCACCGGCCATCCACATGGAGAAGCCTTTATTGTTATGATCGCGACCGTCGTCGCCCTGACTATGAGGGGTTCGGCCAAATTCACCACCCCAGATGACGAGAGTGTCTTTGAGCAATCCGCGGGCTTTGAGATCAGCCAATAAACCTGCGACGGGTTTGTCGATGGCGTTAGTGTTGCGTTCCAGAGTCGCTTTGAGATTGAAGTGCTGATCCCAGTTGCCATGGGTGATCTCGATGAAGCGAACGCCTGCTTCGACAAGCTTGCGGGCCATGAGGCACTGCTTTCCAAAGGTATCGGTTTCAGGGTTATCGATCCCGTAAAGGGCCTTTGTGGCGGTGGATTCTTGGCTGAGATCCAGCACTTTAGGGACTTCAGCCTGCATGCGGAAAGCTAGCTCGTAGGATTCGATGACGCCTTCAACTTCGGCACTGACGCCGCCATCCTGAGCCTTGCGTGACTGGTTCAGTGTCTGCACCAGATCCAGCTGAGTTCGTTGAGCCTCGGTACTGAGACGCGGATTCTTGATGTTGGCGATGCTAGCCTGGTCATTGCCGCCGCCGTAGCGCCGTCCTAAAGCGCCACCTCCTGGCAGGGAAGCCCCGCCAATTTTAGTGCCCTGATAAATGGCGGGTAAAAAGGCGCTACCGTAGCTACGTGTGGCATTTCCAGGTGGGTTGATGGTGATGAAGCCTGGTAGATTTTCATTGCTGGTGCCAAGTCCATACAGTGCCCAGGAACCAAGGCTGGGCCGAACAAATTGCGTGGTTCCCGTGTGGAGTTGGGTGAAGGCCTGGGGATGAGCTGGCAGGTCAGTAGCCATCGAATTAATGATGCAAAGGTCATCTGCATGCTTGGCGAGACTGGGTAGCAATTCTGAAATCCAAAGGCCACTTTTGCCATGCTGATTGAACTTCCAAAGCGACTTCATGAGCTTAGCCTGGCCATAGCGACCCGCAGCTGAAGGGGCGTTTTTACCACTGTCAGCCATGAGTTTGGGCTTGTAATCCAGCAGGTCCACATGGGACGGGGCACCCTGCATGCAGAGGAAAATGACATGCTTAGCACGGGCAGGAAAGTGAGGCTGTTTGACGGCTAACGGTGCGCTGCCCCGCAATGCGTTTTGTTGAGCCAAGGCGGCAAAAGCCAGGTAGCCAAAGCCGTTGCTGGTGGTCTTCAGAAAGTCGCGGCGATTGAAGCAATGGGAATTCATAGGCGTTTGGGGATTCATCCTCTGTAACTCACGCTTGGCGGCGAAGTTGCGCCGTTCTCAGCGGGATTGATCAAAAGGCAGTCTAGTAAATGTTGTCTTGTCGTTAGAGCACCTTGGAAGTTCTTCTCTTGATGGGACGTTCGTGTAAACCCATGAAGTTCCTTCTTTCCATCTTCCTTATTTCCACAGCTGCTTTTGCGACTGAATATCCACGAGTCATTTTTTCCGATGATTTTGCTGCCGACGGATTTGGCAAAGCTTGGGGCCATTATAAAAGTGCCAGTGTGGTTAAAGGCGGCGTGCTTGTGGGCATCACGGCACCGACTTCAGATCACAGCGCGGTGGATCATATCCGCATCACGGGAGAGCAAAATCTTGCGGTATCCGTGAAATTCAGGTTCGTCAGTGAAAAGGCTAAAAGCTTCAATGTCTGGTTTGACGACAAGAACTACAAGGGCTCACACGCCGGTCATATCTGCCAGGCTTCCATCAGCCCGACGGGCGTGAACTTAGCGGATGCCAAGACGGGTGGTTTCGACCTAACTGGCGGTCTTTACGATCGCAAGAAGGCCAATCAATTAACCGATGCAGAAAAGAAGATGCTGGCGGCAAAGGCCTCGCGGCACGCGACAAAATTGAGCCTTCAGGAATGGCACACGCTCGTGGTGCAGACTCTGGGGGATGAAATGACCGTGATGATCGATGGTAAGGCTATCGGCAGTTTTAAATCAGCAGGCATCAGCCATGAAACCAAATCTCTGATTAGCCTGACGACGAATGCAGTGGATGTGGAGTATGATGACTTCAGCATTAAGGGTTTGGCTAAATAGATGTCGCTCATGCATTCGATTTTGGAACTCTAGTTCCGCCTCGAAACGCGGAAGCAGCCCCAGTTTGAAAAACGGACACCAACGAACAGGGCCGCAGACCTCGTCCGTCCGCCGAAATTTGCTGGAGCAAAGTAGGCGCTAATCCGCCGTTGCAGGCTGCCGCTTTCTCGCTAGGCAAAGAAGATAGATGACTCAATCCTTCGAAATCCTCGGTAAATTTGACCACGAAAGCGACTGCCAAAAGCTGCTATACGCACCGCTGAACCAAAAACTCACCTTTCGTGAGACGAACCTCTACAAGGTCGATTATGAGGGCGATGCCGCAGCGATGGAGGCCTTTGTACGTCAGGTGCTCCTAGATCCGATCAGCCAGGAACTTCGTGAAGGCGGAGGTTCCTCCTTTGAAAAATCCAGCTTTGTTCTGGAATATGGCATGAAAGGTGGAGCACTGGATTTGGAAAAAGAGACAATCCTGAATTACTTCCGCTCCCTCCAGAACCCTGGATTTACCCTCACTAAGCTGATCCTCAGAAAGCGCGTGTATGTCTTTGGAAATGAGGCAAATGAAGCGCCTTTTGTCCGCGATATTTGCAACCCAGCCGTTCACACCTGGGAAGTGCGCCGCGCTGCCTAGCCGTTGCATGGTTTTTCTTGGCTGAATCGAGAAATCACGCCCGGACACCCTCCACCGCCGCCCAAAGTCCGAAAGGCTAGCTTGTGAAATTTTTCACAAAATCGGGTTGCTGCTATCCATCCGGCTCCGATACTCGTTACAACTCTGTCCTCACGCCCTCATGCCTGCACCTGAAGCCGCCCCCGCTCCCGCCTCGCCACCTCCCACCACGGACATGGTCAATGTTCAGATTGACGGAGTCTGGCTAAAATTCCCCAAAGGCACCCGTATGATCGAGGCCTGCAAGGAGGCTAAAAAGGATGTGCCGCATTACTGCTATCACCCAAAACTCTCCAGCCCAGGCAACTGCCGCATGTGCCTCGTAGAGATGGGTATGCCCCCGCGTCCAGCACCCGGGACCGAGCCAGAGAAAGATGAACATGGCATGCCAAAAATTGGCTGGATGCCCAGAGCCGTCATTGCTTGCGCCAATACCGTGGCCGAGGGCATGGGTATCCGCACAGACTCTCTGCTGACTCAGGAATGCCGCAAAGGTGTGATGGAGTTCTTGCTGATCAATCATCCGCTGGATTGCCCTATTTGTGACCAGGCTGGTGAGTGCCGACTTCAGGAGTTCAGTGTAGAACACGGTAAGGGCGAAAGCCGTTTCCGTGAAAACAAGGTCAAGAAGCCGAAGAATGTCGATATCGGACCCCGTGTACGCCTGGACGATGAGCGCTGCATCATGTGCAGCCGCTGCATCCGCTTCAGCGCTGAGATTGCCGACGATCCGGTGCTGGGCTTCACGGAGCGTGGCAGCCATACGACGCTGGCTGTGCATCCAGGCAAACGTTTGGAGAACAATTATTCACTCAATACCGTCGATATCTGCCCAGTCGGAGCACTGACCTCCAATGACTTCCGCTTCCAGCAGCGCGTCTGGTTTTTGAGTGAAACCAATGGCATCTGCACCGGCTGTGCGCGTGGTTGTAATATGGAAATCGGTGCCCGTGGCGACACCATCTTCCGCCAGACACCGCGTGAGAACAATGACGTCAATTCAACGTGGATGTGTGATCAGGGCCGTCTGGATTTCCATTTTGTGAACAGTGAACTGCGTCTCACGGATCCAATGGTGAAGACCGCTGGCAAACATGAAGTTGCCAGCTGGAAAAAAGCCATCCAGACAATCGCTGACGGCGTCGCTGGAGTGAAGGGTGACGAGATCGCCATCATCGCCAGTGCACGCATGACCAATGAAGAGCTGTTCTTTGTCAAACATCTGGCCAAAACGCTGGGCACGGAAAATGTGGATGTCATTCCACGCACCGGTGGTGCTGACAATTACCTGCGTGCCGACGATCTGAACCCGAACTCCAATGGCGTCCGCCAAATTCTAGGCACTGAGCCGGGTTCCAAACTGGCAGGCATTACTGAGCTAATGAGCCGTGGTCGCTTACGCGTCGTTTTTGCTCTGGGTGAAAACCTCCTCAAATGCGGCTTCGAACGCCGCGACCTAGAAAAAGTCAGCCTTCTCACGACTTTGCATATCCTAGCCAATGCTAGTGCTGAGTTGTCTCATGTGGTTCTGGCTGGAAATGCCTATGCCGAAAAACGTGGTAGCATGATCAATGCAACCGGTCGTCTTCAGCGCCTGAACAAAGCGGTGAATGCTCCAGGCAATGCCCGTGACACCTGGGAAATCCTACGAGACATCATCGTCGCTATCGGTGGCTCCAATGGACTCTACTCCGTGGAAGATGTCTTTAAGCGCATCGCCGCCGAGGTTCCTGCTCTGGAAGGACTCAGCTACGCCAAGATCGGTGATCTCGGACTGCCTGTGCTCCAAACCAGTGAGGCCGTCCCACTGCTCGAGCGCGAAAAAGAACGCAAAGCTAAAGGCATCATCGTTGGTTAATCAAGGGGGCTATATGCCCCAACCTTCTCGGTAGGCGGCACGCTTCCAAAGCTTTTCGCCTTCAGGATTGTCGATCAGCCTGCCGGTCTTAGCATCGCAACGCACGACTGTGTTGGTGCGATAAGCGATGTTTCCGAGATGACACATCATCGTGCTTTTTTGACCTTCCACGATAGGGCTGTTTAGCTCCGCTTTGCCACGAATGGCGTCCAGGAAATTGCCGACATGAGCAGCGTCGCCACCCCCAGCAGACTTGGTTTTACTGATCTCAGCTCCTTTAGGATCATGGATCGTCCATGAATCCCGGGCGATGGCCAATGTTCCTTTTTCACCGTAGAACATGACTTCTGCCAGGGGCTTTTCGGCAGCACGCGGATGACATGAACTTTGCACCCACTCACAGCCGGCATGGCCGAAGTCGTAAACCGCCGTGCCGGTATCGGGCGTCTCTTGCTCATCCTGATAAAAGTAGCGGCCTCCATTGTAAGTGACTTTGGTCGGATAATCGCCCTTTAAGCCCCAGCGCAGAATGTCCAGCGTGTGGATGCCATTGTTTCCGAGTTCGCCATTGCCCCAATGCCAAAGCCAATGCCAGTCATAGTGAGCATACTTTTTCAGGTCATGCTTGGCATCATCTGGCACAGGCCCCTGCCACATGTTCCAGTCCAGATCGGCGGAGGGTGGCAGTGCTAACTGACCGACCTCCTTACGCGAGTTGTAATAGAAACCGCGACCAAAGCGGGCCTCGCCAATGACGCCGCCATGCAGAGCCGCAATGGCCTCTTTCATCCAGGTCCGGCGCTGATTGCCCATTTGCACCACTTTGCCAGATTTTAAAGTCGCCGCGACGAGTGCCTCCGCTTCACCAGGGTTTTGGCTGCCGGGCTTTTCCACATAGACGTTCTTGCCGGCTTGAAGAGCCAGGATGGCCATTGGGGTATGCCAGAAATTCGGTGTGGCGATGAAGACCGCATCCACGGTTTTGTCCTCCAGGATCTTGCGAAAGTCGCGCACGCCCTGGCACGAGGTTGCTTGTTTATCCGCGACCACTTTGAGCCCCTTTTCCAGACGTCCCGAATCCGCCTCTGCAAGGTAAGCAATCTCGACGCCTGGCAGTGAGAGCAGGGCCTGCACATGCCCCATGCCACGCCCCAACGCGACGACAGCGACCTTGAGTTTGTTTGTCGCCTGATCCGCAGCGCGGAGTCTTGGCAGTGAGGAAAGCGCGGCACCGATGCCAAGCGCAGAGGATTGAGAGAGAAGAGTACGGCGGTTCATAGTGCAGAGATGAATCGACTCCAGACGGGGTCCTCTATCGCTGCGATTGTCACCAGCTTCGATGCTTTTGCATCAAGACTTCGCGCTGAAACGAATCATAACCGCAGCGGTTGTGGCACCAATTAAGTTGGCCACGAGATCCCAGCCAGTGTTTTCATAACCACCGACATTCGTGTTTGGGATCGTCAGCACGGCGATGAATTCGACCACTTCGTTCAGCGCACCAAAGCCAGCTCCTGCGGCAGCACTCAGGACCAGAAGTCCAAAGGTCGGTTTTAACTGAAGGCCTCCTGCGCGTTGAAGAATGGATTTTAATGAATGCCAGCAAACCCACGTGGTGGTGCCGAAACCGTAAGCATGGACGATTTGGTCATACTTCAGTTTTTGCGGAATGATCCACCAGCTGTAGAGCACCGCCTGATCTCCATTGTAAGGCCAGCCTTTCGGAAGCGGCACCAGTCCACCCGCCATGTGCAGCAGCCCCCAAATTGAAAGTGCCCAGAGCAAAGCTGAAGTCAGCGAAACTGCCCGATGCACCAGAGTCACAGCGCCGATCAGCACCAGCATCACCACAATGTAAAAGATGAACTCCTTGTTACCCTGCACCATGGATCCTGCGACCGCAGCAATCATATAAAGAGCTGTAAATGCAGCCAAAGGCAATAGTCGCGGGGGCGGGGTGTTCATGAGATGATAATTTAATTTTTAGATTGGTTGGCTCCTGGCGGGCGATACATCCGAGGCATGCGCATTTCTGACATAGGCCGTGGTTTGGGTATGGGTGGCTTGCGCAGATCAATCACGCGTGTATCTGACCATGTGTCATGCCAACCTCTGTTGTTGCCGCCCAAAAATGAAAAGGGTTCAAATGGCACAATGCGAGAAAGGGTACGACCTATGATGGTAAGAAAGTCAGGATGCCCTCCTTTCAAATCGATCACTTTGGTGCCTGTCACCAGCTTTCCAATCGTGCGCCCACAGGTGCTTTCCATGATCACATAATAAATAGTGATCAAACTGGTCGTGAGAATGATGTCCATCAATCCTGACATTTTTTCAGTCCAATCAACGAAGCCAGAAATCAATCCAGCCTGCTCTAAAAGACCAATCAGAAGAAAAACCAAAAAGGCAAAAGCCATGCCAACAATCCTATCAATGATGAAGTTTAAAAAACGTTTCGTGCCGCTAGCGTCCTGCAAATCCTCATCATGGCTGATAGGCTGTATTTCTGCTTTGGGTGCAGCGTAAGGATTCATGGGATCATCATTCATGCTGGTTTAGATTTACAATCCATCTGCACTAAATCACAAGAGCCATTCTTGCCTTTGAGCATCGTAGGTGGATGAATTAGCCTTCAATCAGCTGCAAAGGGAAAATTGGCTCTCGTCAAGAGTCGGGGTTACAGCTAGATTAGGTCGCCTATTTCACCGCATGAATTCTGTCTGGTCCATTCGCCTCGTTAGAGCACTGTTCTTCTTCCTGTTTGTCTTTACAGGTATGATCATTGCGCTGGGCTTTGATCTTCATGGTGGCCTGGGGGCATTGATAGGAGCTTTAGCCATGGGCTTGCTGTGGTTGTTAGATATGCTTTTCGCTCGTGTCACCTTACGTGATTTTAGTCATGCAACCTTTGGTTTGGCGATCGGGCTTTTCTGCGCATGGCTGGTGACACGGATCGGTATTTTTCAATTAAGCTACTTCCAGGCTTCAGATCACGGGGAGGCAATGCGCAATGTGGTCGAGATCCTTATTTTTGCTTCCTTGTCCTTTTTTGGAGTGACTTTTGCACTCCGCAGTGACCGTGATCAATTTGCCTTTCTCATTCCCTATGTACGCTTTCAGCGGGATGGCGCTGAGGGAGAACCTCTTCTGTTAGACACCAACATCATCATTGATGGGCGAATCCCTGAAGTCTTAGCCACGGGCTTTCTGAGTGGGGCTCTGGTCGTGCCACGCTTTGTTTTGGATGAGTTACAGCGGCTCACAGAATCGGGTGATTCACAAAAAGTGTTACGTGGAAAGCGCGGGCTGGAGATGATGGAAAAAATGCGCAGCATGATGAATGTGAGACTGGCCATCCACGAAGATCCTCCCACAGAAGACAATCGACAAATCTCTGTGGATGCACGCCTTGTCACCTTAGCACGTCAGCTCAATGCACGGCTACTGACGAATGATGAAGGCCTAGCCAAAGTGGCACGACTGCGCGAGATCACGGTACTAAGTTTTAATGATCTCACGATCGCTCTACAGGCGCAGATCAACCCAGGAGATGAACTTGCACTGAACCTGACGAAGTTGGGCAAAGACAAACACCAAGCCGTTGGCTATCTCAATGACGGGACCATGATTGTCGTCAACCAAGCCGCTGCACTGGTCGGACAAACCGTGAGTGTGATCATCACCAGTGCCCTTCCGACCTCGGGTGGCCGACTTATTTTTGCTGAGCTAAAACGCTGAAGCGGCTCCGCTGAAACAGGGCAAGGGCTGTCATCAAGAGCAATACAGCGCTTCCAGGCTCAGGGACAGGCGTTGCAATAATGGAGTTGATGGTCGTGGCACTATCCGAAATTCGGCTCATGTAGAGGCGACTTGGCGCATTGGACTGAAGTTGCCAACCGCTTGAGTCATCGCCCATGTAGTAACCGCTTTTATTAAACAACGCGGCATCAAACTCATTGAAGTCACCCACTGTGTCATTTGTGTCAAAGTAACCTTCCACACCGTAATTGATACCAGCAAGAAACCATTGGCCGGAAACTTGAATGAACACGCCGCCGCCGGAATCGCCTGATGAAAGAGTGGACTCTTGTTGTCCTGAAACAGCATCAAAATCTGCGACAAGAAGATCTCCAATGCCTGAAGGAACGGCAGCATCGACCGTATTGGCACCCCAGCGGGAGACTCCATCACTGCCTGTATGATACCAGCCTTGCACGGGGCCATTCAGATCGACTTCTGCACCGCGTGGGCCACCGCGGCCAAAGGTTACCATGGTTTTCCCTGCTTCGGCGCTGCCCGTATAAAGTTGGGCATAGCTGGAAAACGACTCATTGATTTTGAGGATGCGAAAGTCAGTTCCTGCAATATCCCAATACCCTTGGCCACCATTAGCGGCTGAGTCGATCGTGTAGGTCACGTTGGCTGAGCCATTAAAGGTGGCCGTGCTGACGAAGGTACTGCCCTGTAGGCCGAAGTGTTGAGCTGTGATGAAATACTTCTCACCAATCATGGTTCCCAAGAAGCCACCATATTCACCTTGATAGGCCCAGCCACTGCCTGCATAGATTCCAGTAGGAGCAGAGGTATTCGCCAGCGCATTATCCGTGTCATACAGAAGGATGCCTGAAGAAGTGCTAACGGCAAACAGCCATAAAGCCAATGCAGAGAGCAATGGACACTGGCGCTGGACAAAAAATGACAAGGACATGCATTAAATTAACATTAATTAAATGTAATTTCCATAAAAATAGTATTCAGCATGATTATTTTATGCCTCTGGGTGCCAGCTCAGTCCCCTTAGAAATCGGTGTTCGATGCCCGATCCGCCCATTCATCGACTTCGCGAAGGCGCTGATTGGCGGTGTCGCGAATTTTCTTAACGGCATATTTGCCTAGCGGCAGTCGTTGCGGAGCTAGTTGATCATGAACCATCTGGACAATCAATTCAGCGGCCTTTTCAGGGTCTCCAGGTTGTTTGCCTTCCACATTATTCAGGAAAGTCGCGAACTTACCCGCCGTGCCTGCATACTCAGGCATCTTTACGCCATGATCCAGACCTTTGGAGATGAAAGCAGTTCGAAAGGGACCAGGCTGCACCAGAGTGACCTTGATGCCATGGGGTTGCACTTCAGCGCGCAGGCTTTCACTGAGGGACTCGACTGCCGCTTTAGCCGCACCATAGACACCGAAGCCAGGGTAATTCGAGATTGCTGCGGCAGCGCTGATATTGATAATGTGACCACTTTTTTGTGTCCTCATGATTGGCAGAACCGCTCGGATGACATTGAGAGTGCCAAAGAAGTTAGTTTCAAAATTACGCCGAGTTTTCTCTTCGCTGCATTCTTCAATAGCGCCGATGAGACCGTAGCCAGCATTATTCACGCAGACATCAATCTTGCCTGTGAACTGAGCGGCAGCGGTCAGAACAGAGCTGACCTGATCGGCGTCGGTGATATCAAGCATCAGTCCATGACAGCGTCCCGCACCCACATGTTCCAGCATTTCCAGATCCTCTTGCCGACGAGCCGTGGCAATCACGTCATCACCGACTAGCAGCGCTGCCTCTGCAATGCTGCGGCCAAAGCCGGAGGAGCAACCTGTAATAAACCATGTTCGTGATGTTTCTGACATAGACAGCTTTTACGTTAGCGAATGACGGATGGACTCGGCTTGCTCCGAGATGGCCGCTTTTTCTGTCTCAGTCAGGCGGGTCACATTCCGCACCTGCATGGACATTCGTTGATTCATTTTCAGTCGCGTCTCATGCCGCATGAGAAAATCCCAATAAAGCGTCGTAAATGGACAGGCATCTGGACCCGTGGATTTGGCCGGATCAAAACGGCATCCTGTGCAGTAGTTCGACATGCGTTGAATGTATTTGCCAGAGGCAATGTAGGGCTTGCTGGCCATGATGCCGCCATCACCATGTTGCGACATGCCCAAAGTGTTTGGCAGCTCGACCCACTCCACCGCATCCACATACATGGCCAGATACCATTCATGCACCTCCTGAGGTTTCACGCCCAGCAGCAGTGAAAACAAGCCGGTAACCATGAGCCTTTGAATGTGATGCGCATGTCCGTATTGCAAAGTTTGACCTATCGCTTCGCGCAGGCAGTTCATGTCTGTCTCGCCTGTCCAATAAAAGCTAGGCAATGGTTGATGCGCATCGAGCGAGTTCAGACTGAGGTAGTCCGGCATAAATCGCCAATAGATGGCACGCACATACTCCCGCCAGCCAAGAATCTGACGGATAAAACCCTCCACAGCAGCAAGTGGTGCACTACCTGTGCGATATGCCTTTTCCGCTGCGGCAATAACTACTCGAGGATCGAGCAACTTGAGATTTATCACCACGCTGAGGCGACTGTGAAAAAGCCAGGGTTCACGTGTCCACATGGCATCTTGGTAGTCACCAAAATCAGTCAGTCGATTTTCGATAAAGTCACTGAGAGCTAACTGAGCGTCCTGCGCCGTCAGGGGCCAATCAAAGTCGGCTAAACGTCCTGGATGCTTAGCAAAACGTTGTTCCACAAGATCCATCACCTCTCGCGAGATAGCATCAGGCAAAAAGCGTCTCGGTGCGGCATGCAGTGGTGGTCCTTGCTTGGCAAAGCTTTTACGGTTCTCACTGTCAAAATTCCACTCGCCACCCACAGGCTTACCCTCATCCATGAGCACCTGGTGTTTCACCCGCATCTCTCGGTAAAAGAACTCCATGCGCAGCTGTTTGCGGCCTTTAACATGCTTTTCAAAGTCGGCGTGAGAAGCTAAAAAATGTCTATCCTCTCGCATCTCCAGTGGCAGGCCCAGTGCCTCGGCAGTTCGGCGGAAGTCTTCACGCACCTGCCATTCACCGGGCTCGACGATAATGAGACGCTGCGGTTTTAGGCGCTTGAGGGTCGCCGTAAGTTCGGCCACGAAGTTGCCAGCATTCTCCAGGTCTTCTAACTTCCGATAATCCACTCGCATCCCCTCTGCACGTAGGCTTTCGGCAAAATGGCGCATGGCAGAAAGGAAAACCACGATGCGCGCTTTGTGCGTCCATACTTTGGTCGATTCTGTGGCCACTTCAGCCATCCAAATACAGTCTTGATTAGAATCAAAACCATCAAAGACAGAGGAATGACGATCCAGTTGATCACCGAGGATGAGAATTAAATGACGCATGAGCTTCAAGGTTACGAACCTGTCCGCTGACCGGAAAAGAAACTGAGGCAGAAATTGTATTCTATTTGGTAAGGATTCGCGCTTAAATCAGCCAGATTCATGAAAACAGAAATCAATCTGCTGCCAAAACTTTGGCTGGTCCCAGAATCCATCAGCAATCGCCTGGGTCGAGAGGCCGGTCCCCAGCGCGCCATGTTTGAAGATGGGCATCTCTTGATCATCCTCCACCAAATTCCAAAACCAGATGAGCACCAGCGTAAAGCTGCCCTCTTTTGGCGAAATCCCGAAGGCGAATGGAAGAGCAACCTCCAGGGTCATGGTATCGCCTCATTGAATGAGCATCTGCGAGGTTTTGACACCCGATTAACTGATCTGGAGAACGCTGAAAATCATGCCAACACAGCCATTGAGTATCACAGCGTGCTGGAAGAGATCGCCCCAGTGCTGCGAACCTCACGCGGGCTGCATCGGGCTATGCAGCAGGCGCGCGAGTTTTTGAAGTCCGAGCGTGAACTGATCAATCTACGTGACCAAGCAGCAGGGATTGAGCGTACGGCGGAGCTCTTGCTTCAGGATGCTCAGTTTGGCCTAAACTTCACCGTAGCCCGCCAAGCCGAAGCTCAGGCCATCACCGCACGGCAGATGTCAGCGACTGCGCATCGCCTGAATCTGTTGGCCGCCTTTTTTCTGCCTATGACCGCGCTAGCCAGCATCTTTGGCATGGATGTGCACAGCACCGTGAGTGATTCACCAGTGAATTTCTGGCTGATTTTAGCTTCGGGCCTGTTGCTAGGACTATTCGTCATGTCGCTTTTGATGAAGAAAGAATAAAAGGCTGATCTTTAGCCACTTCCGATGCCATCCATGAAAGAATCCAACATGGACGATTGGTGGTCATTTTACTGGCGATCAAAGTACCCACGGGCAAGCAAATCCCCCAGCGCAACAACGCCTGCGGTGTCGAGCACGAGCTTCTCGGGCTGCGGCGGCAAATTCAAAGCCTGGATGTGAATGAACGCTTTATCAGCCGCCACGAGGGCCGCGAGATCAGCGGTGATGTCGATCTGGTTGAGCCCTTTTTCATCTGGCGGCAGTTGCTGGCTCACGAACCACTTCAGCGACGGCATCGCCAAATCTATGCGACTTTGCGCCACAGTCGATTGCAGCCACTTCGCGGCTTGT
>JAIXOU010000038.1 GCA_027486585.1 Verrucomicrobiaceae bacterium
ACGCTGGGAGGCCTTTGGCCTGAACATCCCGGCCAATCCGCGTGCCCCAGAATCCGTGGCCAGCATGACGGCGGCGCCGCTGGGCAATGGCCGTATCGAGGTGGCCTATGCCTACGCCACGAGATCGACCCGATTCAAAGTGGAGACTTTCATCGTGGGCGTGGATACGGAATGGCAGACTAAGGCCAGCGTGAAGGACCTGGAAGTGATCCTGAAAGGCTTCACAGCAACGCAGGTGGTAAAGCTGCGCGTGATCTCTGCCAATGATGGCGGCGACGCCGCGCCAAGCCCAGAGGTGCAGGTGACGGTGACGTAATCAGAAAGGATGAAGGCGGAAAGATCAGGGATGAAGCGCCCAGAGTCTTTCCGCCTTGGTTCATCCTTCACCCTTGACCCTTCATCCTTATGTATGATCCCAACTTACCCGCAGCGAACACGCCCAACTCATCCGCGCAGATGCGCGCGCAACTCAACGGCCTCAAGGCTCTGATCGACGCCGTGCCGACGCTAACCGCCGCGCAGGTGGACAGCACGAACACGCTGCCGCAGGGCAGTCCGGCGGCTGCCAGCGTGAGCGTCATCGGCAACAGCCTGCACTTCACCTTCGACATCCCGCAGGGTCAGGATGGCGCTCAGGGGCCACCCTTTGCCCAGGCGGTGGTGGATAGCGTGACGACCCTGAACCCCTGGGAATCGGCCACGGTGGGCGTGAGCTTTGATGGCAGCAACGTGCGCTTCAACTTCGCCATCCCGCGTGGCAACGATGGCAGCCAAGGCCCACCCGGCGGCAGTGGCAGTGACGGTGGTCAGGGGCCGCAAGGCATTCAAGGCCCGCCCTTTGCTCAAGCGGTGGTGGACAGTGTGACCACACTGGACCCTGGTCAGCCTGCGACGGTGCAGACAAACTTTGATGGCAGCAACGTACGCTTCACCTTCGGCATCCCTCGTGGGAACGATGGCAGCAACGGCAATGACGGTGCTCCTGGGGAGGTGAGTCAGGCTCAGCTAAACAGCGCGATCAGCGGCACCAGCAACAACACCAACAGCATCAGCACGCTGGACTCGGGCTTTGCCGATGCCGACCTGGAGGCGCTGAGGCAGAAGCTGAATGAGATGATTCTCAATGGGCGGAGGTAGGGACTTTGTTACTTGTTCTTGGTGCTTTGTTCTTGGTGCTTCGTTTGTCGTTCGGTTCCTGCGTGCGGGACCACTTCACTCAGGTGTGGTCCAAGTTTACAGGAAAACAGAAAGGCAGGATTGACAGGTCAGAACCCATTCCTGTGAATCCTTTTTTTTTTTTTTTTTTGTGAATAAAAACTCTCGACACGAAATGAGTGGCACGAGTGATAACACCAACAGCATCAGCAAGCTGGACACTAGCTTTGCTGATCCTGAATGGGATGTGTGGTCCAAGTTTACAGGAAAACAGAAAGGCAGGATTGACAGGTCAGGACCCATTCCTGTGATTCCTGTTTTCTTGTCAATCCTGTGCATCTAACCACGCTCAACGAGCAGCCTCCTATTTCTGGGAGATGCCAGAGGCCACCCGTTCGGCGATGCGTTTGGCAGCGTCGGCAGGGGGATGATTGGGATCGGGGAACAGGCTAGAGGATCTTCTCAGAACCGAAGTACCCGCGCAGGGCTTCAGGAATGACGATGCTGCCATCGGCTTGCTGGTAGGTTTCGACAAGAGCGACGAAGAGACGTGCTAGGGCCGTGCCGGAACCATTGAGGGTGTGAGGGAAGCGGTTTTTACCATCTTCACCTTTGTAACGAAGGTTCATGCGGCGGGCCTGATAGTCGCCAAAATTGGAGCAGCTGGAGACCTCAAGATAAGTCCCCTGCCCTGGTGCCCAGACTTCGATGTCGTAGGTCTTGGCAGAACCGAAACCGATGTCGCCGGTGCAGAGCTCGATCACGCGATAATGCAGGCCGAGGAGTTGCAGCACTTTTTCGGCGTTGGCGGTGAGGCTTTCCAGCTCGGCCATGCTGGCTTCAGGCGTGGTGATTTTGACGAGCTCGACTTTATCAAACTGATGCATGCGGATGAGTCCGCGCGTGCCTAGACCGGCGCTGCCTGCCTCACGGCGGAAGCAGGGCGTGTAGGCGGCGTATTGGATCGGCAGTTGCTCTTCTTTGACGATCTCATCACGATGCAGATTGGTCACGGGCACTTCAGCGGTAGGGATGAGGTAAAGATCGTCTTCTGGGCTGTGATAGACTTGGTCACCAAACTTCGGCAACTGGCCTGTTCCGACAAGGCACTCGGCTTTGACCAAGTGGGGCGTATTGACCTCCTGATAACCATGCTGCGTGGTATGCAGATCGAGGAGGAAATTGATCAAAGAACGCTCCAGGCGCGCTCCGGCACCACGATACACCACAAAGGCGCTGCCGGTGATCTTCGCGCCGGCCTCGAAGTCGAGCATGCCAAGCGCCTGACCGAGGATGGTGTGATCTTTGGGCTCGAAGTCGTAACTTGGCTTAGCGCCCCAGACACGAACTTCTGGGTTCTCCTCTGCGGTGTGACCCACGGGACAGGCTTCATGCGGGAGATTCGGGAGGCCTAGGAGGAGATCACGCTGGCGGAGATCGGCAGCATCAGCATCACGACCGATTTCTTCGATGCGCTCGTTGATACCGCGCACTTCGGACTCAATGGCGCTGGTGTCCTGGCCGTTCTTTTTGGCAATGCCGATGTCTTTGCTGATTCGGTTACGATCACCCTGAAGCTTTTGCCGCTCGGTCTCTGCGCTACGTCGAGCGGTGTCGATGGAAAGCAATTCATCCACAACGGAAGCGTAGTCACCACTGCGGTTGGCGAGGCGTTGTTTGACGAGGTCGGTGTTTTCGCGGATCAGGCGGATATCAAGCATAGGGCGCGGAGGCTAGGGCGGGATCGGCTATTGGCAAGAGTGCTTTGGCAGGAAGGTGAATTTCCTCCGGCTCACCGCCGCACCAATCGGAACTGGCGCTGGAAGCGTAGCGGTGTCATGCCCATGAGCTTGTGGAAGTGATGCGTAAAGCTGCTCTGGTCGCAAAAGCCGAGATCTGTGGCGACCTGGCTGATTTGAGCATCCTCACGCTGGAGGGCCTCGCACCCGGCCTGAACGCGGAGTTTCATGATGAAAGCCTGCGGGCTGCAACCAAAGGTCTCGACAAATTTCCGGTGCAGCTGACGGGTGCTCAAATGGACCATCTCCGCGAGTTCTTCGATGCTGATGCGCTCTTTAAAGTGCTCTCGAATGTAGGCCAAAGCGCGGTCGATGTGAAGATAGGGATGCACGTTTTGCACAGCCTGACCGTAACTCTGCGTGGTGCCCATGATGCCGATGATACGACCCCGCTTATCATGCATGGGCATCTTATGCGTGATGAACCAATCGGGGATACCCTGAGGATTGAAGAAGAGCTCCACGATGTTAAGACGCGCCTGACCCGTCTTGAGGACCTCCTCATCATCTCGGCGGAAGTTCTCTGCCAAGCGCTGCGGGAAGATGTCAAAATCCTCCTTGCCGATTAAGTCGGTCTCTTCCGTGAAGCCGAGACTTTCGACAAAGTGCTGATTGGCACAGACGAACTGAAAGCGGCTGTTTTTCGCAAAGAACGAGATCCCAGGCAGATGATCAAAGAGCCGGTAAAACTGACTTTCTGGTGCTAGGGCTTGCAGGAACTGATGACGAAGATCTGCGGCTGACATGACCCGCATCATGACACGAATCCATCAAGGACGCCAGATTCTTTCATGACAGCCCCGCAGCTCCACGCTAAGACTGGGGGCATGGCATTGAAGGCAACCATCCACAAAGCAAGCATCCAGGTCTCTGATCTGGATCGCAATGCATACAGCGACCACAATCTGACGATAGCGCGGCACCCGTCCGAGACGGACGAGCGCATGATGGTCAGGCTGCTGGCCTTTGCCCTGAATGCCCCACCAAACAACGACTTGGGCGATTTAGAGCTGGGCAAAGACATGTGGGAACCGGATGCGCCGGCCCTTTGGCAAAAAGATCTGACAGGGCTGCTGATGCACTGGATCGAGCTAGGCCAACCGGATGAAAAACAGATTTTACGAGTCTGCAGCCGCTCGAAAAAGGTCACGGTTTACAGCTACAGCTCAGCCACGAGTGTTTGGTGGGCAGGCATCGCCAATAAAATCACTCGGGCTAAGAATTTGACGATTTGGCAGATCCCAGCGGAGCAGGCCGAAGCCCTCGGAGCCTTGGTCAAACGATCCATGGATCTGCAACTCACGCTGCAAGATGGCAGTCTATGGGTCGGTGAAGGAGAGCGATCGGTAGAAGTCACTCTTCAATGTCTCTACGGCAATCCAGATGCCTAACCGACCATGATCCACATCGTGCTCTATCAGCCTGAAATCCCGCATAACACCGGGGCTGTGGGGAGGTTATGCCTGGCCACTGGTGCGCGGCTGCATTTGATCAAACCTCTCGGTTTTAGCCTTGAGGACCGCTATCTGAAGCGTAGCGGTCTGGATTACTGGGCGGACGTGGATGTGCATGTTTGGGAAAGCTGGGAAGAGCTGCGGGATCAGGCCGGACTCACGGCACGCTTCATGTTCATCGAATGCCAAGGTGAAGGCACCTACTGGCAGGCAGATCTGCACAGTCACGCAGAGTTGTATCTTGTCTATGGCCCTGAAACGAGCGGCATCCCACCGGCCATCATGGCTGAGTATCCAGGACAAACGTGGCACATCCCGATGCAGGGCACACGCAGTTTGAATCTATCCACTGCGGTCGCCATCGTGCTCTACGAAGCCGTGCGGCAGCAGTCACTCACCACTTCAGACTTGTAACCGGCAAGCGCGTCTCATTGTGATGCGACTTGATGATTTGACCGTCTTTCAGATGCAAAACGCGATCTGCCATACCAGCCATGTCCGCATTATGCGTGATGATGACAGTCAGTGTGCCTAGCTCACGATTGATCCGCTCCACAGCTTCCAGGACGTTAATGCCAGTATTGACATCCAGCGCGCCTGTAGGCTCATCACAAAGGAGCACTTCCGGTTTTTTAGCAATCGCACGCGCGATGGCCACACGCTGCTGCTCGCCGCCACTGAGCTGGCTAGGAAAATGATCCATGCGGTGCTCTAAACCCACCAACGCCAAAGCATCCTCGGGTTTCATCGGGTCACGCGAAATATCGGTGATGAGTGCCACATTCTCCCGAGCGGTGAGGCTGGGGATGAGATTGTAAAACTGGAAGACAAAGCCCACGCAGTTTCGCCTAAACAAGGTCAGGGTGCGCTCATCCCCTTCTGTCAGATCCCAGCCACGGTAGCGCAATTGGCCACTCGTGGGCACATCCAGACCACCGAGAATGTTTAATAAGGTGGACTTGCCACTTCCAGAGGCACCCAGCAGGACGACCAACTCACTCGCGTGAAAATCAATGTCCACGTTGTTTAACGCCACCACATCCAGTTCGCCGGTGTGATAAACTTTGCGTAGCGCACGAGCCTGAAAAATAGGCTCAGTCGAATGATGTGATTCGGGTGAAGACATCATTCGGTAAGCTGAGCCCACTGGATTCTAACTGAGTCGATTAATGACAGCCGCAGCCTTCACCACAGCCTTTTTGGCCAAAGACTTCATCATGTGTCGGCACACGTCCCTTTTCGAGAGTCTTACCGACGAAGCCATTCACTTGGTTGGCGACTTCTTGGAGAACGTCCTGAGCAGCAACAAAGGCCTGAATACCCTCATGAGCGTCGGCTTTATCTTGCAGCACTTGGAAGCTGCTGATCTCAGCAGGATCCAACTGCTGACCACTGCGATGACGCTGCTCCAAGGAGCGGCCAGTGGTCATCACGTCACGATACAGAGCCACGGCTTGTTCGTCAGCGAGGAAGGCTTCCGCCGTTTCACGGGCAGTTTGCACGGAGGAATCCGCTACGATGGCGGCACAGAGGGCTTCGATATGAGAGGCGATGGCAGGGGCGAGGGCTACAGTCATGGGCAAAGATGCTATCGCATGAATCACAATTGTCGAATGCCTGCTTGCACATTGATGCATTCTTCGTCATTCGAGACGCTGACCACATGACTTTCCTTCACACAGCCGACTGGCAGATGGGTAAACCTTTTGCCCGCATCGAAGATGAGCAAAAACGCGCCCTCGTCCGCCAAGAAAGAATCCATGTGCTTTCTAGAATTGGCGCCCATGCCCAAGAACAGAAAGCTGAGTTCATCCTTGTCGCCGGAGACCTCTTTGATTCCCCCAGTCCCGACAAGGCCACTGTTTCAGCCACCTGCGCTGCTATCGGAGCTCTCAAAGTGCCCGTTTACGCCATCCCAGGCAATCATGATCACGGTGGGCCCGGCAGTGTCTGGGAGCAGCCTTTCTTCATCAACGAACGCCAAGCTCTGGCACCCAATTTGACCTTGCTTCTACAGGCTCAGGCTCTGGAGCTGGATTCCGCCGTCCTACTCCCCTGCCCGCTTCTGCACCAGCATGAAACGGGTGACACAACAGCATGGCTACGCAGCATAGACTTCTCGGCCTTTGGGACAAAAACGCGCATCGTCATCGCTCACGGCACCGTGCAGGACTTTGGACCCACGGGCGATGATGAAAACGAGCCCTCGATTGCCAACTATTTAGATCTAGCCCGCTTACCCATGGAGGAGCTCGACTACATCGCGCTCGGTGATTGGCATGGGATGAAACAAATCAACGCCAAGTCATGGTATTCAGGCACCCCAGAGCCGGATCGCTTCCCTCGCGGCGCAGGGAATCTTCCGGGGCAGATCCTGGCGGTCACCGTAGAGCGCAGTCAAAACCCACAAGTCACACCTTTATCGACAGGACGTCTGCGCTGGCATGAAATGGAGCACACACTTTCAGAGGAAGCCGGACTCACCTCTCTAGAAAAAGCACTCACCAGCGATCTCAACTTGGGCACGGGCCTGGATCTACTCAGACTCACCTTGAATGGCCAATTGGGCATCAGCGCCCTGACGGAGCTAGAATCACTGATTTCCACCTGGCAAGCACGTCTGCTGCGTCTCCGCCTGCATCAAAAGATCTCCATCGCCCCCACTGAAGAGGAGATCACGGCTCTGACTCAACGAACAGACGCCCCACTCATTGCCAAGGTCGCAGAACAGCTTCTGACGCAATGCAGAACCGAGGGTGAATCCGCCGAGATCGCCCGCAGTGCGCTGCGCCAGCTCCACGCGACGCTCAAATAGCGTCTCTTGGGCAATCAAACCAACGCGTGCACAAAGCACAGGCCAGGACAGATAGGCTAAAAGTAGCTTTCTATCGCCTTGGTCTAGCTATGGTTATTCTTATTTTGAAGAACCATTATGAGATCTGTGCTCCAGAGGATGATCAAATCCATCTGAAGAGACAGTAACAGGCCGCTTTGTATCCAAAGACGAGGTCTCAACCGCACTGAAATAATCATGATTTTGGTGTTTTATCATGTCTGAATTCATTTTTCTCAATTTTATGGATAACATCACATCATCTTGTTTAGGGTGTTTTGGCGAAAAATGAAAATTCACATGCATTTGATTATGAATCATTTGCGAATCATAATCCAATAAAAGCGGAATACGCTGAAATTATGAATTATCAAATTTGAAACGTATAATTACAGTTTTTATACAAAACTGTGATTTATTTATTGCAGCAGTTATAGAAATTGATATAATTACCATATCAATAAGAAACAACTGCAATGAAAACCGCTTCCAACACTCTCCGCCTGATCGCCGCCGCTGCTCTCTCCATCGCAGCTCTGGTTCCTTCGATCTCCAGCGCCCAGAACGGTTACGCCGCCAGCGCCTACGCTGCCCAACAGGCCGCTTACGCTCAGCA
>JAIXOU010000093.1 GCA_027486585.1 Verrucomicrobiaceae bacterium
TGGATCGAAGGCCAAGGGCCTTCCGCATCATAGCGAAGGGTTGCCCGCGCAGCGGGCTACCCTGGCAACCCCGCGCACATCCCTCATTTCAGATGCGAACCCCAACGGGGTTCCGTATCTTTGAATGGCCTCACATCACCCACGGCCAACAGATGCGGAACCCCGTTGGGGTTCACCCTGAGAACCGTGGCCTGGGCACCATTTTTCCAGGGGAGCACTCGCTAAAGCTCGGCACCCCTTCGCTGTGGCACGGAAGGCCGTTGGCCTTCTATACCGCTTCACCCAAAGTGCTTAGCGGCATAACCACACCTCACTTCTCGATCAACGAGGTTTTGCACAGGTTAGCATACAGGCCGCCTTTGGCTAAAAGCTCATCGTGCGTGCCCTGTTCGGTGATCTGCCCCTGCTCCAGCACAAAGATCCGATCAGCATGACGCACGGTGCTCAGACGATGAGCAATCACAAAGCTCGTGCGACCTTCCATCAGGCGATCCAGCGCCGCCTGGATCTGGCGCTCGGTCTCGGTATCCACACTGGCTGTGGCCTCGTCCAGCAGCAGGATCGGCGGATTCCGCAGCAGTGCACGGGCAATGCTCAAGCGCTGCTTTTCCCCCACACTCAGCTTCACGCCACGTTCGCCGACATGCGTGTCCAGCTCCTGAGGCAGACGCTTCACAAACTCCACGGCATTGGCGCTTTTCAGCACCTCCCAGAGCTCCGCATCCGTGGCGTCGCGACGACCAATGCGCAGGTTTTCCCTGACCGTGCCGTTAAACATGAAGCTCTCCTGCGTGACGTAACCGATCTGTTGACGCAGGGAGTTTTTATTCAGCTCATGCACCGGGATTCCATCAATGGTGATCAGCCCTTCACTGTATTCGTAAAAGCGCGTCAACAGATTGATCAGGGTCGATTTCCCCGCGCCCGTAGGTCCGACGAGCGCGATGGTTTGCCCAGGCTTTGCTTCCAGGTCGATGTGCTGCACCGTCGGGATACTGCCATAGCTGAAGCTCACGTCTTGATAGCGCACATGCCCCAGAACCGCTGGCAAATCACGGCCACTCGTCGTATCCGCCTCAGGCTCGGCATCCAGGATGTTAAACACACGCTCGCCTGCTGCCCGACCGGTTTGCAGGATCTGATTCAGCTGATGCAGGCTTTCAATCGGATCATAGAAGAACTTCAGCAGCAGCAGAAACGCCGCCAAATCCCCGGCCGTGATGCGTCCATCCTTCAGCGCATAGGCGCCGATCCACAGCACCAGGACCATGCCCACACTGCTGAGAAAATGCATGCCTGGACGATACATGGCCCAGATCCGCATCACATGCAGCGTCGCCAGTTTGAGTTGATGACTCACGCCATTGAAGCGGGCCAGCTCCTCGGTCTCCATGGCATAGGCTTTGATCTGGCGCATGCCCGCCACATTGTCATGCAGCAGGCTATTCATCGCACTGCTCGCCTTTCTCACCGCACGGTGCCGATCCCGTGACGACGCCGTGTAAGCGGCTGCGCCCATGGCCAGGAACGGAATCGGAATCAGCGCATAGAGGCTCAGTTCCACATCGGCACGGAACATGAAGACGCCCACCACGATGATTTGCAGCACCGCCACCAGTCCCTGCTCGATCCCATCAATCAGCACCCGCTCCACCGACGGAATGTCCTCACTCACCGTCGTCATGATGTCGCCAGTGGGGCGATTATCAAACCAGCGCAACGGCAGCGTTTGCAGGCGCTCATAGATGTCGCTGCGCAGATCATAAATGACCTTCTGCTCAAAAGTGTTGTTCAGTTGGATGCGCAGGGAGTTGAACAAATGCTGGGCAAAATAAGCCCCCAGCGCCATGAAAGCCAGCGGCGTCAGCCGTTCCCACTGACCCTTCGGCACCACCACATCCAGCACCTCCCGCGTCACCGCAGGGAACACCACCACCATCAGCGTGCCCGTGATCGCACAGAAAAGCTGGGCCGAAGCCATGAACGGATAACGACGGAGGTAAGCAAAGACGCGGAGAGTAGTTTTCACAGGGAGCAGACAGAAGAGCAGAGGGCCGAGGGATGTTCAACGCGTTTGCACCCGTTTGCGGTTGCCTTTGAATCCAATCACCCGCAGTCACCGCGGTGGTTGGCGGTGGTTGGCTGTGGTTGGCTGTGGTTGGCTATAGTTGGCTGTAGTTGGCTATAGTTGGCTATAGTTGGCTGTAGTTGGCTATAGTTGGCTATAGTTGGCTGTAGTTGGCTGTAGTTGGCTGAAGTTGGCTGTAGTTGGCTGTAGTTGGCTATAGTTGGCTATAGTTGGCTGTAGTTGGCTGTAGTTGGCTGTGGCACAAAGAACCAAGCACAAAGAACCAAGCACGAAGAACCAAAGGACAAAGAACCAAAGGACACGTCATCCTTTCCTTGCCATCGGTTTCAGCCCCCGCTTAGCTTTGTCTTTCTTGATTCTGCCGCTCCCGCCTTTATGATCACTGATGAAACTCAACGACTACTCCAAGCAGGCTCGGCTGGCGCGCTCAAAGATGCCGAGGCTTTCATCCGCCACTGCGTACGCGCAGATGGATCAGTTGATGGGGAAGACGGGGACTTCACCGGCCCAGAGCGGCAGTGGGCCGCTCTCATCCAGTGGGCGGGCTCCTGCGGTAAAAACCTCCCGCTGAGCTTTACTGGCCCTGAGCGTGAAGGTGGTCGTGAGCATGATGTGACTTTAGATGAGTCCACCGGACGTTGGCTCAAGTTTACCAAACCCTCATGCAGCGGTTACACCGTCAGTTGGCAGGAGGATGGAGCTCCCTATCTACACAATGCCCTGCCGCTAGACTACCTTCAGCGCCTGCTTTGGCAGAATGAGATCTTTGGGGATGACATCCACCTCATCGGCCTATGGCAGCAACAGCCTCATCAGTGGCGTATCGTTACCTCCCAGCCTGGCCTTCAGGGTGCCCGTGCTACACTAGACGATCTCTCTGCTGCATTCATCACGGCTGGTTTCACCGTACTGCCCTGGCGGGGGATTGGTTATAAAAACTCTCTCTCCTTACGCATCGAAGGCTTTGACATTTGGGACTTTCACCCTGCCAACGTCCTCCTCTCTTCCGAAGGCCTACCTCTGCCTATCGACGTCATTGTCACTCGCACGCCCGTTTGATTGTCTGAGCGACTTCCCTGCTGACATTCACGAAGATCCAGCAGACGAGCGCCAAAACCTCCTGACTTTCGTCAAAATTCGCCGGATTCCTGCTCAAGTTACCAGGTAAATCTCAAGAGTGAGTCGAGATAACCCCCTTGTTGAGAATAGAACCAAGAACCAGCACTCAGACCTGTCCTTCGAAGCTCAACGAGCGAAGGAGGAACCAAGAACACCCATCCTTCCTCATTCCTCCTTCGCTCTGCGAGCTTTCATCCTTCGCAATCTTGCTATGGAGCACCTGAACTCAAGGCGGCATGATTGTGGGACAAAGAGTAAGCTCCCACAGATTCATGAAAGCCAGCAGATTATCTCAGAAACCCAATCTGTGGGCCTCCCTGAGCCGCAAGACAGGCGCAGCCAATCTGCGGGACAACTTCTGGAGCTTATTCGGGAGAATGGAACGGAACATCTGAACTCAAGGCAGCCTGATTATATGACCTAGAAGGAACTCAACACGGCACTTGCTGTTTAAGCCTGCCTAATTTATAGATACAAAACATAGCTATGACGACAGCAAAAATCTTTCAGCATGGCGGCAGCCAGGCCGTGCGCTTGCCAAAGGCCTTCCGATTTCCTGGCACGGAAGTACTCATTGAGAGACACGGTGATGAGGTGGTGCTGCGTCCTGTTAGCCATTCCCAGTTCAAATCGTTCACCGAGATCGCCCGCCACCTCGCGGAGAACTTCCCGGACACCGAGGATTTCCCAGAGCCCCCACCGCGCCCAATCGCCCACGAACGCGCCATCCTGGAGTTCTAAGCCATGCCCACAGCTCCCACTTATCTGCTGGATTCCAGCGCCTGCATTCCCATCCTGCGCAACAAAGCAGGTCTTGGCAAATTACCTTCGCCCGCCAGGACCGGCATCCCCATCATCGTCGCAGCAGAATTGTGGACAGGAGTGAAGAAGAACTTGACCACCCATCCGCAACAGGCCGCCAAGCTCCAGGCATTCCTCGATCTGTTCGCCATCCCTGAGTTTGATATAGAGGCTGCGCTGCACTACGCGGAAATCCGCGCTGACCTAGAATCGACAGGCAAAATCATTGGACCGTTGGATCTCCTCATCGCTGCCCAGGCCCGCAGCCTGAAAGCCACCCTCATCACCGGTAACGCCGCTGAGTTCAAGCGAGTCAAAGGTCTGAAAGTCCAGGAATGGCACCCAGCATAACGACACTTCATGCGGAGCAGCTTCCGATTGCTGGCCTCTGACTTCCGACCTCCGACTTCTGGCTAATGCTTCCGGTCTGCGAGCCACCGATCCCGGTCAACGAGCCACGCACAGAGTCCGAAGATGACGGTAAAGCCATCGACAAAAAATAGGGACAACAGAATCTGAAGAAACCAATGCTGGTAAGGTCTTCAAATCCGCATGAACGGATGGATGAACCGGCAGATTCTCACGCATCACCGCCAGATTGATCGAGAGATTCGCAGGCTTCTGGCCAAAGTCCGCAGGATTTGTGATGAAGTTCTTTGGCTTTGCAGCGCTGTCATTTGACTCGTGCACAGATGCGTTGGCTGTTCACGCAAGTTCGTCAGAATTAGGCGCACCGCTGGCGAATTTAGGCGCGAATTCGCAGGACTTTCGCCGATATCTGGCGGGATCTCAGCCATGTCAGAGAACTCATGCTCAGCTCCGACGGGAACCTGGAGCCTGTCAGAAAGTTTGTGTGGAGGGTCAAACCCGAGGATAGGAAGACATGAGAAGACCCAAGACGAAGGAAGACAAAGCTCTCGATGAGGCGCTGGACGTGTTAATCGCCAAAA
>JAIXOU010000019.1 GCA_027486585.1 Verrucomicrobiaceae bacterium
ACATCCTGGCCGGCAATCCGCACGCCGACCGACACGGCAACAAAGCGGTGTGGCATTTCCTGAGTCAACCAGCAGCGGGAGCGGCATCGTCTGTCATCCCCAGTGATTCGCTTTTGTCGAAATGGCGGAAAGCGAAGGACGCCGACGAGCGGGCACGAATCGCCGCACAAGTGCAGCATTCGCTCCAGCAAGACGCCGCAGCCGCGAAGGCGAGCCCGACCGATCGCGAACTGCGCAACCAGATTCTCTCGTTCAACGGTCCGCTCCTCGCCGACGCGTGGCGCTCGGTGAAAGCGCAGGCCGGAGATGGCCCGGTGTCGCCTTACGGGCTCGACCCTGCGCTGCTCGGCAAGCATCCCAAAGGCGGCGAGGTTGCCGCGACGAGCCTCTGCGTGCAGGCACCGTCAGTCATTGAATTGAGACTCCCCGCATCCCTGGTGGCGGGCGCTGAACTGGTGACCACTGGCCGCTTGCATCCCGCCAGTGGAGGGGAAGGCAGTGTGCAAATGCAGGTGCTCACCACGAAGCCATCCGCGTCATCAGGATTGCAAGCCACAGTGGCAAGTTCGGCCAAGGAAGGCGGCGCATGGAACTCCAGCAATCCCTCGGTGATTTTCGATTCGCCGATCCTGGTCCAAGATGGAAGCGCCGCACGTCAGCGGTTCGAAAGGGCCTTCGATGACTTCCGCGCCCTGTTCCCCGCCGCGCTGTGCTATACCAAGATCGTTCCCGCCGATGAGGTGGTGACGCTGACCCTGTTCCATCGCGAGGATGAGCAACTCAGGCGATTGATCCTCGACGATGCGCAAAGTGCTGCGCTCGACCGCCTTTGGGATGAATTGCATTTCGTCAGTCAGGATGCCCTCACGCTGGTGGATGCCTTTGAGCAGATCTGGCAGTTCTCCTCACAAGACGGCCCCGACGCGCCCAATGGCGACAAACGACTGGAGCCGCTGCGGGAGCCGATCATGCGCGGAGCCGAGGCCTTCAAGAAACTGCAAATCGAAGTGGAGCCCAAACAGGTGCAAGCTGTGCTCGATTTCGCCACACAGGCATGGCGTCGCCCGCTCAGAGACGCAGAGCAGAAAGAACTGCGCACCCTTTATCAAAAGCTGCGCACGCAGGAGATGCCGCACGCCAAAGCTGTGCACATGATGCTCGCGCGAGTTCTCGTGGCACCAGCGTTTCTCTATCGCGGCGAAAAAGCCGCGCCTGGACCAAAGGCCACGCCAGTGAACGATTGGGAGATCGCCACACGCCTGAGCTACTTCCTTTGGTCCTCCGCGCCCGATGCCGAACTCACGCAGCTCGCTGCCACCGGCAAACTCCACGAGCCCGATGTGCTCGCCGCGCAAGTGAAACGCATGATGAAGGACGAGCGCATCCGCCGCCTCGCCACCGAGTTCGGCTGCCAATACTTGCACGTCCGCGAAGTCGCCACACTCGATGAAAAGAGTGAACGCCATTTCCCCACGTTCGTGAATGTGCGCGAGTCCATGCAGGAAGAAGTGACACGCTTCTTCATAGACCTCTTTCAGAATGATCGCAGCGTCCTCTCGCTGCTCGATGCGGATTACACGTTCGTGAATGCGGAGTTGGCACGGCACTACGGATTATCGACAGAAGAATGGGGACAAAAGAATCCTCTGAAAAATTCTCCTGTCCCCATTCTCCTGTCGAATTTGCCGTCTGATTGGAAACGCGTCGACGGTCTCCGCTCTCAAGGCCGAGGCGGCATCCTCGGCTTCGCTGCCACGCTCGCGAAGCAAGCCGGAGCCTCGCGCACCAGCGGCATCTTGCGCGGGGCTTGGCTCTGCGAAGTGGTGCTCGGCGAGAAGCTTCCCGTTCCACCCAAAGGCGTGCCCATTCTCCCCGAGCAACCGCCCGAAGGCCTCACCGAACGCCAACTCGTCGAGAAGCACAGCACCGATGCCAACTGCGCTGGCTGTCACCGTCGCATCGATCCCTTCGGCTTTGCCCTTGAAGGATTCGACGCCATCGGACGCTCTCGCAAAGCCGACACGAAGGTCTTATTGCCAGATGGCTCTCGCGTCGATGGCCTCGAAGGCCTGCGCAGTTATCTGCTCGAGAACCGCAGCGATGATTTCCTCCGTCAGTTCTGCCGCAAGCTGGTCGGCTACGCCCTCGGACGCAGCGTGCAACTCTCGGACAAGCCGTTGATTGCGTCCATGCTCACCCAGCTCAAATCCGGCGATCACAACGTCGGTGCCGCCATCGAGTTGATCGTCCGCAGTCCGCAGTTCCGCGAAGTGCGCGGTAAAGATTTCGTCGTCCATAACTAACCAACCTCAAGCTTATGAAAACCCATCAATTCAACCGTCGAGCCTTCCTGCGCGGAGCAGGTGTCACCATGGCACTGCCATGGATGGAATCCGTCAATGTCTGGGGCGATGAACCCAAGAAGAACAAGCCTGCCAGCGAGGCACCCGTGCGTCTTTGCGTGACCTTCTCCGGCAACGGCTTCCAATCGAAAGAATGGTGGGCCAAGGGCGAAGGCAAGGCGATGGAGCTTGGCCGCGTGCTCGCGCCATTGAATGAGTTCAAAGAGAAGCTACTCTTCGTGCGCGGCTTGTATCATGAGGAGGCGCGCAAAGGGAACATCCACAGCTCGCAGACGGGCAATATGCTCTCTGGCGCGCCCATCGCCAGCGGTGGGGAGATTCGTTCGGGCACTAGCTTTGATCAGATGCTGGCGCAAACCTATGGCCGCAGCACCAAGGTGCCGAGTCTCGTGCTGGCCTGCGAGAAGTCGAATCCGTCTGTGCACAAGAACTACTCGATGCTCTACAGCTCGCACATCTCGTGGAGTTCACCGACGACACCGACACCGCTGGAGTTGTATCCCGCACTTGCATTTGATCGTCTCTTCAAAGACGAAGCTTCGCCAGCCGACAAGAGCGTGCTGGATGCCGTGCTGGCCGATGCGCAGGATTTGCGCCGCGACATCAGCGCCAGCGACCAACGGAAACTCGACGAGTATCTCGACAGCGTGCGCGACGTGGAGAAGCGCATCGAAAATGCGGGCAAACGCGGCGAACTGCAAGGCTGGCGGCCCACTTTGGATAAACCGAACATCCAGCGCCCGGCCGACGGTATCCCGCAGGACATCGCGGAGCACATGAAGCTCATGTGCGACCTGCTCGTGCTCGGTTTCCAGACAGACACCACGCGCATCACCACGCTGAAGCTCAACAACGACCACAGCGCCCTGCGTTTCCCGAACCTGCCCAGCATCCAGCAGCCCGGCCACGGCATTGATTACATGATCCATCACCTCCTTAGCCACAGCGATGGCGAGGACTTCCTCAAGGTGAACCAGCTCTTCATGGAGCAACTCGCCTACCTCGCACGAAAGCTCGACGCCGTCCAGGAAGGCCCGCGCACCTTGCTCGATAACACCATGCTCATGCACTGCTCCAGCATGATGGCCGGAGCCAAGCACGACAACGATCAGCTCCCCATCATCGTCCTCGGCGGCGCAGGCGGACGGCTCAAAGGCGGACGTGCGCTCGACTACAAAGACAGGCCAGACCGCCAACTCTGCCGCCTCTTCATGTCGATGATGGACAAGATGGAAGTGCGCCCGAAGACCTTCGGCGATGCGAAACTCATGCTGGAGGAAGTGTGATCATGCCGACCGTCATGCGGGCTCTTTTTCTTCTCGCGCTTGCATGCCAAGCCGCGCCAGCCGCCGATGCTGCTTCATTGAGGAAGCCCAACGTTCTCTTCGTCGTCTTCGACGATCTCAACAACCGCCTGGGTTGCTACGGCGATCCCGTGGCGAAGTCGCCGAACCTCGACCGGCTTGCGGCGCGCGGCACAGTGTTCACGCGGAACTTTTGCCAGCAGCCAATCTGCGGTCCATCGCGCGCTTCGTTCATGAGCGGGCGCAGGCCGGACTCACTTGGGATCTGGAGCATGACGAAGTATCTCTACGACCTGCATCCCGATGCGGTGACGATGCCGCAATGGTTCATGCAGCACGGCTACACGTCCATGAGCATTGGCAAGGTGCTCGGCGGCTATGGCAAGGAAGTGGACTTTAAGACGCTGAGCGTGCCGGATCGCCGCACCGGCGGCAAAACGAAGGATGAGTTTGCCTTGCCAAATAGCTCACCATTGCCGCCGAATCTCGCGAAGGACCTGCTCTGCGAGAATCGCGATGTGCCGGACGAGGCGTGCTTTGACAACGTGTCGGCCAGTCTTGCGATCACCGAGTTGCGGGCGCTCGCGAAAAAGCCGGAGCCGTTCTTTCTCGCATTGGGCATCTTCAAGCCTCACTCGCCTTACAAGGTGCCGAAGCGCTACTGGGACATGTATCGCCGCGAGGACATTCCGGCCATCGAGACGCCCGCACGGCCTCGCAACGCGCCCGAGCTCGCCTTTCACGCGAACCACGAAATCCTCGGCGAGCCGACTGCCCACCGCACGCTCGATGAGGAAGCGAAGCGCGAGATCCGCCATGGTTACTATGCGGCGATGAGTTTCGCCGATGCGCAGTTTGGCCGCGTGCTGGATGCGCTCGATGAACTCAAACTCCGCGACAACACCATCGTCGTCATCATTGGCGACAACGGCTTCCATCTGGGCGAGCACGATGTCTGGGGAAAGATGACCTTGTTCGGGTGGGACGCGCGAGTGCCGCTCATCATCAGCGCTCCCAGTGTCGGAAAGGGCGGCGCGAAGACGAGCTCCATCAGTGAGTTGATCGACATCTTTCCCACGCTCACGGACCTCAGCGGTCTTTCCTCTCCTCCTCAGCTCGAAGGTGCCAGCCTCGTGCCTTTGCTCAAGGACGCCAGGGTCTCCGTGAAAACTGCCGCGCTCACACAGCATCCACGCCCCGCGCTTTACTGGGGCGGCGGACCGCAGGCCTTGCCGCAGGTGATGGGCTACGCGCTCAAAACCGACCGCTGGAGCTATCATGAGTGGCGCGACTTCAAAACCGGTCATGTCGTCGGCCAGGAACTCTACGACGAGCAAACCGATCCGCTCGAAACGGTGAACCTCGCCGGCACTGTCGAAGCCGCAGCACAGATTCCCGCGCTTGCTGAGCAACTCCGATCAATTACGACAAAAAAATTGGAGACAAAAAGATGAGGAGCAGAAATCCATTTTTCTGTCTCCAATCTTTTTGTCGCGCTGTCTTCATCGCGCTGCTGCTTGCTCCGATGGCTGAAGTGCACGCTGAGGCATCACTGAAGAAGCCCAACGTCCTGTTCATCGCCATCGATGATCTGAAGCCTCTGCTCGGCTGTTATGGCGCATCGTGGATCAAGTCGCCAAACATTGATCGGCTTGCATCGCACGGCACGCGGTTTACGGCGAACTACTGCCAGGTCTCATTCTGTGCGCCTTCGCGCTTCAGTCTGCTCACAGGTTTGCGGCCAGACACCACGCACATCGTGATCAATCCCACGAAGCAGGACGACCTTCTGCGCAACCGCTTCCCAGACATCGTCACGCTGCCGCAGCACTTCAAAAACAACGGCTTCCTTACCTGCGCCATGGGCAAGGTCTTCGATGGTCGAACCGTGGACGACGGCCATGACACCGCTTCGTGGTCGGTGCCGTATGTGCGTCGATTTGATGAAGCGCCCGGCGGTCTCGGCAAGCCGCCTGGTTATCAAAATAAGAGCACGCAGCAACGACTCACCGCTGCCGCACCCGGCACGCAAGGGCCGCCGGTGGAGTGCGAGGACGTTCCCGACAACGCCTACTACGACGGTGCGATGGCGCGCACTGGAGCGGCGAAGATCCGGGAGTTTGCGAAGGCAAAGCAACCGTTCTTCCTCGCGGTTGGATTCTTGCGACCGCATCTGCCGTTCATTGCGCCGAAGAAATATTGGGATCTCTACGACCGGGCGAAGCTGCCGCTGGCTCCCTTTCAAACGATGCCCGCCAGCAGCCCGCACGATCTAGCCTTTTACAGCAACTCCGGCGAGCTGCGAGCTTGGTCGGATGTGCCGAAGACCGGCCCGATTCCCGAGGCGCTTCAGCGCGAACTCATCCACGGATACGCTGCCTCGGTGTCTTACAGCGATGCCAATGTCGGCCTGTTGATCGCCGCGTTGGAGGAATCTGGCGCGCTTGAGAACACCATCGTCTGCCTCTGGGGCGACCACGGCTGGCATCTCGGCGAGCACGGACATTGGGGCAAGGTCACCAACTACGAGGACGCGACCCGTGCACCGCTCATCATCGCCGCGCCGGGCCACAGACAGGGTGCCGAGGTGAAAGCCATCACGGAGTTCCTTGATGTTTATCCGACGCTCTGCGATCTCGCCAGCTTATCGAAGCCAGCGCATTTGCAAGGCACCAGCCTCACGCCTTTGCTTGGCGAGGTGCGGACAACGCTGCACGAAGCTGCGATCAGCCAGATGACTCCCAACGCCAGCAAGGATGGCGTGATGGGTTGGACGCTGCGCACGCCACGCTACCGCTACATCGAATGGCGCCGCGCCGACCTCAGCACCGACACGCCTCGCATCACCGAACAAGTCGAGACCGTCGAACTCTACGACTACCAGACTGATCCGCTCGAACGCCATAATCTCGCAAGCAAGACCGAGCATGCCGCCGTGCTGAAACAGCAGCAAGCCCTCTTCGACAAACTGCTGCCGCATCTGCCGAAGCGCTTGGAATAAGAAACTAAAGGAGAAAAATATGATCCACGTCATTGCCACCATCGAACTCGCGCCAGGCACGCGCGAAACATTCCTGACCGAGTTCCGCAAAATCATTTCCGACGTTCGCGCAGAAAAGGGCTGCATCGAATACGGCCCTGCTGTCGACGCACTAACCGATCTATCCAATCAAGCCAAGGTCGGTCCCGACAGGATCGTCGTCGTGGAGAAGTGGGAAGATCTCGATGCGCTCAAGGCACACTCGGTTGCGCCGCACATGCAAGCGTATCGCGTAAATGTAAAAGACTACGTGCTCGGCGTGCATTTGCTGGTTCTCGACCCGGCCGATTAAGGCATTCACGACAGATTGATGAAGCAAAAATACACCGCGCGCTCAGCAAGACTTTTCACACAAATTTGGAACACAACGCAACGATGAAAACCACTCCCACCCACCTCACCGCCCTGCTGCACGTCCCCATCATGCAGACCTTTATGCGTAGTTGCCTAAGCTTATGCTTTCTTTGCTCCATCGCATCCGGACAGGAAACATGGACCAAGACCGATGTGGATCGATTGATGACCGAGCTGTCCAACTGGGGCAAGTGGGGAGCCGATGACCAGATGGGGACGCTGAATTACATCACAACCGAGGTCCGGCAGGCTGCTGCAAAGCTGGTCAAGGAGGGGATAAATGTGTCCCTCTCCCGCGATGCCGCCAAAACAAAAGCCCCGGACAACGGCAGCCCTTATGAGCACAACATCGCCGCTGCCAGTGAGAATCAGGGCTGGAACGGAGGCAGCATCAAGGTTGCCTATCATGGCCTGGCCCACACGCATCTCGATGCGCTCTGCCACAAGCTTTACGGCGGCAAGATGTATAATGGCTATTCATACGAGACCGTCACCGCCAATGGGGCTGAAAAGAACTCCATCATCAACCTCAAGGCGGGTGTCTTCAGCCGCGCTGTCCTGATCGACATCCCGCTGCTGAAAGGTGTGGATTATCTCGAACCGGGAACGGCTATTTTCGCCAAGGATCTCGACGCCTGGGAAAAACACAGCGGGGTAACAGTCGGGGCGGGCGACATCGTCCTGGTGCGCACTGGCCATTGGAATCGACGGGACAAACTCGGTGCCGCCGCCCAGCGTCCGGGTCTGCATGTTTCCTGCGTGCCATGGCTGCATGATCGAAAGGCGGCGATGATCGGCACCGACCTTGCCTTGGATGTATCTCCCTCCCAAGTCCGGTTTTCCGACCAACCGGTGCATCAGCTATGTCTGATCGCCCTCGGTATGCCTGTGTTGGACTGCGCCGACCTCGAACAATTGTCCATCGAAGCCGCCAAACGGAAGCGATGGGATTTTCTCATCAGCATGGCCCCGCTCGCCGTCGATGGAGCCACCGGCAGTCCGATCAATCCGATCGTGACGTTCTGAGCGCCCAGCGTCGCATGTGCCGAACCGCCAGCAATACAGAGCATGAATCACACACTCACATTCCTCCTCGCATCATTCAGCGCGATCACGCTGCATGCGGCGACGCCTACACCGGAGGAAAACGATGCCGCTGCGCAATGGGCGAAGCGCCATGTCTTCGCGGAGCAGGCGAAGCTGCCGTTCAGCTTCACGCTCGGCGGAAAATCATCGGATGAGTTGCTGCGTGATTGGAAGCAAACCGATGCAACGCGTGAACTTGATACCCAGCGCCGAGAGCGCACGCTCACGTGGATGGATGCGACTACGGGACTGCAAGTGCGGCTTGTTTCGACCGAGTATGTCAGCTTCCCCATTGTCGAGTGGACCGTTAGGATCAAGAACACCGGAAAGGCCGACACGCCGCTCATCGAGAACATCCAAGGTCTCAATAGCACCTTCGCCGCGAATCCTAAAGACGCGCTTTCACTGCATGGCATTCGCGGTGACACCTGCGTGGCTGAGAGTTTTCAGCCCTGGACACGCGAGCTAAAAACAGGTGCGCGTCATGTGTTCTCTCCGCCAGTGAAAGGCGGCTACGCCTCCGGCAAATCCAGCGATGGCCCGGATGGTTGGCCTTACTGGAATCTACAAACACCTGGAGGCGGTATGATTCTCGCCGTCGGCTGGCCTGGGCAGTGGGAAGCGAAGTTTGAGCGCAGTGAAGATGGTTCATTGCATCTGAGGGCTGGGCAGCAACTCACGCATCTCGTGTTGAAGCCGGGCGAAGAGATTCGCACGCCGTCCACCACGCTTTTATTTTGGCAAGGTGACGATCTCGTGCGTGCGCAGAACCTCTGGCGCTCCTGGTATCTGGCGCATGTGCTGCCACGCATCGGCGGCGTGCCGCAGCCGCCTACCACACAGATTCAAGTGGGCGGCTCACTCGCCACATGGCCAGGTGTGCAGGCGTATCTCGATGCGGGCATCAAGCCGGACATCCTGTGGCGGGATGCAGGTTCGGACTCAAAAAGCACTTGGTATCCCAGCGCCGGACCGCGCAAGACGGAGTGGCTGAACACCGGCACCTGGGAACCCGATCCCGCCAGGTATCCGCAGGGTTTCAGGCCGTTCAGCGACAAGGCACGCGCAAATGGCATGCAGTTCCTGCTGTGGTTCGAGCCTGAGCGCGTCGGCGATCCCGGCTCATGGATCGGCAAGAACCATCCCGATTGGCTTCTGCCCGGCAACAGCGCTGGCGACGTGCTCAACCTCGGCAACCCGGATGGCTTGAAGTGGCTCATCGACCACATCGACGGCATGGTGAAATCGCAAGGTCTCGACTGGTATCGCGAAGACCTCAACGGTGATGGCTACGGCACCGCCTGGCGAAAAGCTGACGCGCCTGACCGGCAGGGCATCACCGAGAACCTACATGTTCAGGGACATCTCGCCTTTTGGGATGAACTGCGTCGCCGCCATCCGAACCTTCACCTCGACTCTTGCGCCTCAGGTGGACGCCGCAACGATTTGGAAACCATGCGTCGCGCGGTGCCGCTGCTGCGCAGTGATTGGTCAGTCGTCGATCTGCGAGAAAAGCCCCTGCAAATCGAAGGCAATCAGGCACAGACTTATGGTCTCTCGTCCTGGCTGCCCTGGCAGGGCGCGGGCGTACCGTTCTTCAAGGATAGCTATGCCGTGCGCAGCTATTACATCACCGGCTTTGGCATGGTCACCCCCGGTTGGACCAAGACGCCGGAATCCATCGCCGCAGTTCAGAAAGGCTACGCCGAGTGCCGCCGCATCGCCCCGCTCATGCTCGGCGACTACTTCCCGCTCACTCCTTACAGCCTTGACACGACTTCGTGGATCGCGTGGCAATTCCATCGCGACGACCTCGGAGAAGGCATCGTGCAAGCCTTCCGCCGTCCCGATGCCACGAGCGACACGCTCACCGTCAAGCCTCGCGGTCTCGACTCGAGGCAACGTTACGAGATCGAAAACTTCGACGGTGGCAAAGAAGTCCGCACCGGCGCTGAACTCATGCGCGGCTACGACCTCACGCTCCGCGAGAAACCTGCTGCCGCCGTGCTCTGGTTGAAAGCCATCAAGTGAAGGTTTCCCTGAAAAACACAACTATGCGGAACGCAGATGTCGCATTTCACATAGGCTTTGCCGCCGCAATGCGTGCGCAGGCGGGTAAGATGAATAAAGAACGTTAATTCTCCTTCCACGCCAACCATGAAACTCATCCACACCGTTGCCTGCATTTCTTTGAAATCAGTTTGGCAGGCTGTCTCGCTCCGCTCGGCTCTGCTCACCGCGCTGCTCGCGCTTTCTTCCCATGCCTTTGGACTGGGGCTGCAAATGTATAGCCTTCAGGAAGACTTTGATCATGATACACCGGGCACGCTGGATCGGCTGAAAGCGCAGGGGTTCACGGACCTTGAAACGAGTGTCTTCACGAAGCTGCCTGCTGCGGAACTTCGGGCGTTGCTTCAGGCGCGTGGAGTGACGTGTTCCAGCCATCATGTGAGGCCGGAGACCTTGGAGAAAAACATGGAACAGGTCATTGCGGATGCGAAGGCGCTCGGCGCGGTGCAGGTGGTGTGCCCCATCTTGCCGCATAAGGCACCGCTGGATCGTACGCAGGTGCTGAAGGCGGCGGCGAAATTCAATCGCTACGGCGCTGCCTTGAAAGCGGCGGGCCTGCGTTTTGCGTATCACAATCACGCGGGCGATTTCATGGCGACGGATTCACCAGCGGCTCCGGGCGAGACCTTTTACGATGTGCTCATCGCTGCCACCGAACCAGGCGTGGTGAGTTTTCAGCTCGATGTCTTTTGGGTGGCGTGGGGCGGCGCGAAAGCGGCGGATGTCATCGACAAGCATGGCCAACGCATCTGCTCGCTGCATCTCAAGGACCTAGCTCGCGATGCGAAGCCGGACGTGGCCAATCCCAAGTCCGCTCGTCCGCTCATGGTGCGTCTGGCGGCGGGCCGCGTGGATATTCCGGCGGTGATTGCGGCTGCGAAGGCGAAGGGTGTATCGCATTTCATCATCGAAGACGAAAGCCCCAACGCTGGCGCACAGCTCCCCGAAAGCTTGCAGGCAGTGAAGCCTCAGTTGGACGGAACACCGAGCCCGAGCAAGTAGTCGACGTCCAATGTCTTTATGAAGCGACTTGTTAGCCACACACTTGCACTCTGCCTGCTTCCGCTCGTTGGAAGTGTGCGCGGCGCGGATGTGCCATCGTTGGCGAAGGCGAATACCGAGGGCGGCTCGTGGTGGCACCAGATGTTCTCGATGGCGTTCGATGGCCACGGGAACTTTGTCGCGCCGCATCTCGATACGCTGCACACCACCTCCGCCAGTCTCAGTGCCGGTGGTTACCATGGCGTGTGGGATGCCGACCTGAATCGCGACATGCCATGGATGCGCGGGCATGAGCAGGCCTTCGCGAATCACCCGGAAACGAAGCGCGTCATTTACATCGAAGGCAACCGTTCTGAGAAAGTGTTGGCGCGCTTGTCTGCCGATGGACGCGTGTTGTTCACCTCACGTCTGCTCGAAAACCTCAGCGACCCCAAACGCCGCCGTTACATCGAAAGCCTCCTCAAGCCCGGAGGTCGTACCGTGTGGTTCAGCGACTGGGAGTTCATGCAATCGCCCGAGCTGAAGACCAGCCTCGGCAAAGCACTCCCGACCGCGAAGGACCTCCGCCTGGCGGCGTTCACGCATCCGCTCAATGGTAGCGTCGTCACGAATGAAGCGGACTTCTGGCGCACGCGCTCGGCATCGGCGCTCATCGGCAAAGGCAGCGAGGCGTTTGAAAAGTATGCCGTCGTCCCGGACGACATGGTGACGGCGCTCGGTCTCAAAGGAATCACCACGCAGCGTGCGGATGGGCAGTGGCTCATCGAGTCGGGTGACTTGATGCTCTACGACGCTCAGTTTGCCCGCTATCAGGCAGCGAAGGGTCGCCGCGCCATGGAAGTCTTGAAGGCAGACGTGGTCCACTACGACGACTGGGACCTGCGTTCACCCACTGCGATGAATGCCAGAGCGGACATTCATGTCGCTGCGTTTCGCGAGTTCGTGAAGAGGCGTTTCAGCGATGAAGACTGCCGCGAATTCGGCTTTGAGAAGTCCAATGTTGCGGCCTTCGACGTGCTCGATTATCTGCTCAATCCGCCCTGGCGTTCCGAATACCAAGGCGAAGGCGACCAACCGCTCTGGCGCACTGCCGCCGATACCCGATGGCTTTCCAACAAAGTGTGGCGAGCCTTCCAGATCGCCACCGTGGAAGAAAAGCTGGACAGCATGAAGGAGGTCTATCGGCTGAACAAACAAGCGGCTCGTGAACTGGGCCGCGTTGTGCCCATGGTCGCCAACGTCATCCCCATGCTGAGCGCTCTCTTCCTCCAGCGCGATTGCGTGGACATGGCAAACTTCGAGTGGCCTGTGTTCAAGACCTTCACTGCCTTCGTGAAGCCTCTCGGTTATTATCCGCAAGCACGGCTGGGCATTGGTCCGCGAATGGCGTCCAAGATCGGCGTCACAGGCCATGCCATCGTGGACCCCTATGTGGAGCCGCAATACAGCGGCTGGGATGGCGCCGGATTCACGAAGCGCCATGGCGAGACATTACACAAGGTCATCTACTTCGACCTTCTCGCGAATCGTGGCATCCCCGCCTTTTCGCTGACCTTTGATGGCGGTTACTCGCCCGGCTCGATCCATTCCGCCGGCAATCTCCACACCTTCATCCAGCAAATCGCGCCCATCATCTCGAAGCGCGAATACCTTGCCGATATCGGCCTCGCGTCCAGTTCATGGAGCCAGATTGCCGCGCAATCACCGTGGGCCTGGAACCAAGAAGTAACGAAGCGCCACGCCTCCGAGTTTCTCGGCTGGGCGCAATACCTCGCCTCCGCTCGCGACTTCCCGCAGTGGGATGTCGTCCCCTTTGATGATGTCACACTGAAGGACATCGTCCGCTTCAAACTCGTCATCCTGCCCTCGGTGCTCGTGATCACCGCCGACCACCTCACCGTGCTCGAAGCCTACTTGAAGCAGGGCGGCAAACTCCTCATCACCGGCGAGACCGGCACCTTCACCGGACCAAAAGCGCTGCTCCTACCGCGCACCGAAGACATCATCACCCCGCTCGCCAAACATTTCCCCGGCCAGATCAACCTCATCAAAACGAAGCCCGGCCTCGCCTACCATGAGGACGCGAAAAACTCCGCACCGCTTCACGAAGCCCTCGCTCGATCCAGCGATCATCATCCCGTGCTCACCGCCAACAATGCCCCCGAACACATCGGCATTTACGCCAATCAGAGCCTAACAAACCCCTGCGAATTCACCATCGATCTCGTCAATTACCACCACGACCTCGCCGCCGATCATCTCACCCCCGTCACACGCACCGACTTCACCGTCACGCTGCAAGTGCCGAAGCTGAAAAGCACCGACAAGCTCACCCTCGAATCCATCCGCTACGACGAGACTGCCCCAAATAACACGCAGCGGCTAGCTCTCGGTGCTGACCACATCTCCATCAGCAAAGGCTCCCTGACCCTTCGCCTACCGCCTTTCGCGCACTACCAAGTCCTGCGCATAAGCACTGCCCAGCCGTAAAACGCACCTCCTTCTGCTGCCCAGAAGGCTCTAAGCGCTAAACAACGCGTTGAGCTCTGAATGCCACTCGGCTTCTACTCCTATCAGAACATCACCAAGAAGTGTCCACTGCCGTTTTCCTGAATGGAATCAATGGTCTATCTAGAGGCTACTATAACAAGTACTACAACCACTACGATAAGCCGAAGGAAGTGAGCCAATAGGCTGTGCCTTCCTTTCTCTAAACCGGACACGAAAGTGTGCGGTCAAAATCTCGACCGCGCCCATTGTCATCAACTATCACTCGTGATCAGATCGCCTTCGATGACCGAAAAGTTCCCTCCAACAAATGATTCTCCAAACAGTAACGGGCTATCTCAGCTGCTGAATGAATCCCGGTCTTCTTGAAAATGTTGTGCTTATGCACCGAGACGGTCTTCGCGGACAAATTCAAGTCTAGCGAGATCAATTTCAGCGTCTTGCCCTTAGCAATCTGAAGGAAGATTTCGAATTCCCGTTGACTCAAAGCCTTGTGCAACTCTTTTCCGTCCAACGGAACTCTGAGCGCATTCTCTGCGAAGGACTGCGCCACACTACGCGACAGGTATTTCTTGCCACGGAGTACGGAATCAATAGCGGTGATGACCTCGGCAGGACGAGAGTCCTTGGCAACATATCCGACGGCCCCTGCCTTCAAAGCGCGTTCGATCCAGGGTGCCTCCAAATGCATGCTAACGATGATCGCCGCTGGAGCGTCACTCATGTGAGAGAGGTAACTCAGCAGCGTTAAACCAGAGCAATCAGCCAACTCCAAATCAATCAGCGCCACATCAATGCGCACACGTGACAGTTCTTCACGAGCCTCCGCCGCAGTGTTAACCACAAGAATGACGGTCTCATTGTACACCGTCTGGATGAACTGAGACAAAGTTTCCGCGAACATCGCGTGATCATCAACGATGAGGATGGTTTTGGGATGAAGTCTGGAATGAGTGGATGGATTGGTCATCTAACGGAGGTTTCAAAAAACCGATGGGGGCATTTATGATCTTGCTGCGGGTATTTTGAAAATGATAAATTCATCTAACAAGATACCTGGGCAGCTACTCGACGCAGGGGAAGAGCATTTGAAATTCGGTGCCCTTGCCTAGCTCACTCGTAACACTCATACAACCGCCAGATTGTTGAATGATGCTATTACAATTGGCCAGCCCCAGACCGGTGCCTTTTCCCACAGGTTTTGTGGTGAAAAAAGCCTCAAAGATGTGTGCTTTGGTTTCCTCACTCATGCCCGTGCCGGTGTCTCTGACACTGAGCATGATGTAGTCTCCGGGAAGAGAGCCGGGATAGGCCTGTGTTGAATGTTCATCAAGGGTTACGTTACTGGTGGCAATGGTAAGTCTGCCACCGTCTGGCATGGCATCGCTTGCATTCGTGGCCATATTCATCAGCACGTGACCGATGGAGCTGGGGTCTGCGAGGATTTTGCAGGCGTGACTTCCGGGGCAGATGTCGAGGGTGATGTTTTCATGAATGAGCCGCTGCAGCATTTGTTCTAGATCACGCAGCACGACATTGAGATCCATGACCACGGGTTGAACGGTTTGTTTGCGGCAAAGGACCAGGAGTTGCAGCGTCAGGGCAGAGCCATGTTTTGTAGCGTGCAGGATTTCTTCGGCGAAATGGTGCAATGGGTCAGCACGGGAAAGTTTCATCAGCAGCATGTCGCTGTAGCCCATGATGACACTGAGGATGTTGTTGAAATCATGAGCAACGCTGGCGGCGTGCTGGCCCATGAGCTGGGCCTCCCGCTGCCGGCGTTCGGTGCGCTCTTCGGCTTCCTGCATGGCGCGGCGCACTGCAGGGACTAGGCGAAACAGCCGGGTCTTCAGGACATAATCAGCGGCACCGCTTTTGAGGGATTCGACGGCTAATTCCTCCCCCATGGTGCTGGATAAAAGGATAACGGGAAGATCGGGCCAATGGTCACGGACAATGGCGGTGGCGGAGAGTCCGTCGAAGGCTGGCAGCGAAGTGTCCGAAAGAACGAGATCAAAGCGCCCATGACTGAGCTGATCTCCAAAGTCGGCACGGTTTTTTACCCAGGTGGTCGTGCAAGGAATGTCACCAGCCTCCAAGGTGGAGCAGATGAGCGCCGCATCGGTGGGATTGTTTTCAAGACACAGGATTCTAAGCGGAGTGTTCATCTATAAATAGGTAGTCTGAGTTCAATGATCTCGATGTTGAGAGCCTAAAGCTTCTCCTTTGCAGCAGGTAGCGGAGGTTGGTTGATCGCCGCCCCAAAAAAGCCCAGATGACGGACTGCTTTTACAAACTCATTAAAACCCACCGGTTTTACCCCATGGGTATTCACGCCACAATTGGAGCAATCGGTCAGGTTCGGCGCTTTCGCCGAGGCGCTAAGCATCATGACGGGGGTGTTTTCCAAGTGTGCCTCTGTCTTGAGGACCTTGAGCACCTCAATGCCATCGATTTTCTTTGGAAATGGGTTAGGTTTGGGGTAGCTCTGCATAGTCGATATAACGTATTTTGCGTTAACCCAAGATAGTCATGCAGCGTGCATTGTTCGACAAGTCGGTCAGAATCTCAAAGTGGTGTCAGCCTATGGTTTGAGTCTTGTCGGGTGTTTGGCTGACAACGGCTGCGGACATCTGATGACGTGCCGCTGATTGGTTGCATGACGCTACTTAATCCACCAGCAGGTGCTTCAGCGCATAGCGGGTCAGTGCCACGTTGGTGGCCAGGCCCATCTTCTTTGAAATGCGATTGCGGTAGGTGCTCACCGTTTTATCACTCAGCGCCAGCTCCGCAGCGATTTCCTTGATCGCTCTTCCTTTGGCGATCATCTGCAATACCTGGAGTTCACGGCTAGAGAGTGCCTCGTGGGGTGCATGTTGTACGTCGCTGTAGAGGTTGGAAGCCAGTCTTTCCGCGAGTGTTGCGCTCACGTACTTTCCACCGGCCAGAACCTTCTTCACCGCCGCCACCACCTCTACCGAAGTCTGGCTTTTATTGAGAAAACCCGAGGCGCCCAGCGTGAGAGAACGAATGGCGAACTCCTCCTCCGAATAGGCAGTTAAGACCAGCACCGGAGTTTGAGGACGCAGCCGTTTCATTTCCTCCAGCACCGCCAAGCCGCTATGACCAGGAATGTTGATCTCCAGGATGATGATGCTCCACTCCTGCGTCAGAGCCTGCTCCAGGGCTTCCCTGGAATTGGTGGCCTCAGCTATGACCATTTTCGGAAACGCCTCGGTCAATATCTCTCTTAGCCCTCGCCGCAGTATCTCGTGGTCATCCACGATCAAGACGCTCCTCACGCGTGGTGCCTTTGGGTGTCAGGATTGAGTGCCTGAACTCTGCCCTGCCCAGTACTTTGCGGATTCCCGATCCGCATCAGAGGTGTCATGTAAACAATTTTCATGTCACGTGGCTGACCTTCCGCCAGCGGGATTTTTTTGGCGTTGGTTATGACTTTATTTTGTCTGGCCGGAGCGCTCTCAAAGTCATTGATTTTGTCCATGGGTGATTTGAGTTATGGTTCGGCAACAAGACCGAAGGATAACCTTACTTACATTCACACAGCACGCATCATTTCGCAAGTTGGCTAAAGTCTTGAATCTTTGTCAGCCATGGCCATGAATGCTGTCAGCAGATTGCCTGACAGTCATTGTGGAGATGGGCAGCAAGCAGGACCAACGAGTGCATCCTTCGGTCAATCAATCCACGAGCAGGTGCTTTAGGGCATAGCGGGTTAGTGCCACGTTGGTGGACAGATCCATCTTAGTTGCAATGCGGCCTCGGTAAGTGCTCACCGTTTTTTCACTCAGCGCCAGCTCTGCAGCGATCTCCTTGATCGCTTTTCCTTGAGCGATCATCTGCAAAACTTGGAGTTCGCGGATGGAGAGCGCCTCATGGGGCTCGTGTTCGCTGCTAGCTCCGAGGTTAAAAGCTAGTTTTTCCGCCAACGCTGAGGTGACATATTTCCCACCGGACATGACCTTTTTTATAGCTGCCACCAGCTCATCAGAAGTCTGGCTTTTGTTGAGAAAACCCGAAGCGCCCAGCTTGAGCGCACGGATGGCGAACTCCTCCTCCGAGTAGCCGCTCAATACCAGCACCGGAATGTGCGGGCGCAGACGTTTTATTTCCTCCAGCACCGCCAGCCCGCCTTGACCGGGAATGCTGATATCCAGAAGGATGATGTCCCAGTCCTGGGTCATGATGAGTTCCAAAGCCTCCCGTGAATTGGTGGCTTCGCTTGCTTCCATTTGAGGAAACGCGGCTGCAAAGATTTCCTTGAGGCCGCGTCTTACGGTTTCGTGGTCATCCACGATCATCACATGTTTCATATGAGGTCCTCTTTCGGGTTGGGATGGCGTGGTTTGGCAGGCTTGCGGTAACGACGGTGCCATGGTCCTCGTCACGGGTGATGGTGATCTTTCCGCCCAGCAAAGCAGCACGCTCTTTCATGCCGAGCAGGCCCAGCGACACCGGGCTCGCGAGTTCTGCTCCGGTGATGCCTCGGCCGTTGTCCTGCACGCAGAGCGTCACCCATCCGGCTTCCGTCTTCAGCTCTACTTTAACCTCGGACGCCTGGGAGTGCCGGGTGACGTTGGTGAGGCATTCTTCAAAAATGCGGAATAGCGCAGTGGATAGCTCCGGTGGCATTTCCTGTTCTGTTTCCGGCAGATGCACCTTGCAAGAGATGCCGATGCGTTCATGCAAACGTCTGGCTTCATATTGCAAGGCGGTGCCCAGTCCCAGTTTGTCCAGAACCACGGGGCGCAGCTCCGCCGCAATCACTTGCACGGAGGTGGTGATGTCATCGACCATTTTTGGCATGTCAGAGAATCGCTGCAAGATGGCGTTGACTGCGGAGCAGCCTAGCAGCTCTCTGAGCTTCCGCTCCGCCCAGATCAGATCCATCTTGAGTCCGGTCAACTTCTGCCCCAGTTCATCGTGAATCTCCCGGGAGATGCGTGTGGCCTCCTCCTCACGCACGGTTTGTAGCCGCGCAAGCAGGGAGCGCAATTGAGTGTGAGAGGTCTCGAGAGCGTCCTCAGCCTGTTTTCTGATGGTGATGTCGCGGATGTTGCACTGGATCACATGGCGCTCTCCGGTGGAGTACACATTGCTGACAAACTCCACCGCGATCATGCGGCCATCCTTCGTTAAGAGAGGCAGGTTTTCATAACGGACATACCCATCTTTTTGTAGCTGCATCAACTTCTCCTGATTCGAGACGATGTCCCCGAATGGGCTGAGCTCCCAGATAAACCTGCCAACCACCTCTTCGTGGGTGAAGCCCAGCAGTTTGAGCAGGAATGGATTCACCTCGTTGATGCGACCAGTATGAGCATCCAGAATCAAGATGCCATCCTGCGCTGTTTCGAAAAGCTTCCGATACTTCAATTCGGAGGCGCGGATCGCCTGCTCACCCTGCGCTGCTGCCTTTTCGCGGTTCATGCGCTCCGTGATGTCGCGGAAGTTGCATGCGATGAGACGTTGTTGGTCCACCGTGTAGGAGTTGCTGATGAACTCGACATCGATCATCCGCCCGTCCTTGGTCTCAAGGCACAGTTCCTCGTGGTGGAGGATGTCTGTGTGTTGCAATTCCGCAAAGGTGGCCTTCGAAGCCGCCTCACCTTTAAAGGGCCCGATTTCCCAAAGTTTTTTCCCCAGAAACTCCTCCTGGGAGTAGCCGAGCAATCGTTGCATGAACAGGTTGGCGTCCATCACCTGGGCGGTATCTGCGTTTAAAATCAAAATCCCATGTTGGGCCGTTTCAAACAGACGCCGGTAACGCTGTTCTGAGGCAAGGATCCCCTGCTCATGATGCTCATAGGCCTCTGCTGTTCGGATCACCAGCTGCTCAGTCAGCACCTTGTGGCCGGGCTTTTGTGCCCTTGGCTGCTCTTTAAATTCGGTTAGTTTACAGATCATGGGTTTATAAGAGTCCTCTGTGGAGTTTGAAAGGATCTTGAATGTTCGTGGCAACTTTGAATTATAGTTTTTTACCACTATTTGAACGACGAGGATATACAATTATTGGAGTGTGAGATGAGGTGCGCAATTCATGAGGAACATGGCGCAATCATAGCAGTATAGGGTCGCGTAAACCTTGGGGTCTTCACCCCACGCGGGTTCTCATTGAACTCGCGCGCTGCCTGTCACCCAAAGAAAAGCTACCCATCACAGAGAAAGAGCTTCGTTCTCAAACGCTCACCACAGCGTGTGTGGCGTAATGAAACCAAGCTGTTGAACGGTTCCGAGAGTCACTTGGCCAGTCCAAGGGAGATGTAGCTTTGACCTTCCAGCGTCTTTCGAATCGCTTCAAATAACTCACCCCAAGGAGTACCCTTGGCCACGTAGGAGCTGGCCCCTGACTGCATGGAGCGCGTCACGAAGATGCTTTCCTGGTTCATGGAGACTGCGATCATAAGCGGCGGACGCGTCAGAGTTCGCAGTTCGGAAATGAGATCCAGCCCAGAGCTATCCCCCAGCTCAATGTCCACCAGGGCAATGTCATAGCAGCGCAGCCTAGCTTCAGCCATGGCCTCGGTACTGCTATTCACGGCAGCGATCGTGGCTAGGGGGAATTCAGCCTTGAGCATGGCTTTGAATGCCCCGCGGACAAGGGCACTATCATCGACGATCAACACGCTAAACGGCAAGTCTGAAGACATTCGGCAGTATGGTGTAAGGGTTTACTGTGCGGCCGTGAGTGAACCTGTTGGTGCACATGCGATGACGCCGATACGCACGCCCCCCATTTGCGGCGCCTCGCAGACATAGATCTCGCACGCCGCAGCCGCACATCTTGCCCTGACCACTGCAAGTCCGCCTGCTACCTCGGGACAGGTCCATAGTTCATCGCAGCCATCGTGGTCAATGGCTACATTGATCCGATTCTTCTGTGACTGGCTGATGACCGCAATCTTACTTGCTCCAGAGTAGCTGATGCACAGAGAGATCAACGACTGGACGATTCGGAAAAGGTTCAGCCGAGAGGCGAGCGGTAACTCGGGCTCCTCACCCTTCGTGTCCAGTGTCACCGAACCTGGGAACTGGTCTCTGAGGCTTGGCAAATGCTGCTGAAGGGCTGAGTTGAGGCCGAAAACTTTCAAGACCGGTGGGAACTGAGCATTTGTCAACTCACGCACCACCTGAAGCCCTTCCCTTAACGACGAATCGAGTTGGGTCAGCAATTTCACAGTCTTCGAAGAGGCTAGTTTGGGATCGAGTTCCAATCGAACGAGTTCCGCGACGGCCGCGCTAGCGACGAGTGTCCCCGCCACGTCCCTGTGCAGGTTGGTGGCTAGGGCAATGCTTTGGGCATCAAGGTCACGGATCACGTGCTGCAATCCCAACCACACGGCCTCAGCGCTTGGCTGGCTTACAAAGTCAGGAAGTTTGGATGTCATCGGTTATTCAAATAAACTATTCTGGCCATGATTCACCGTGCGCCGAATTCCCCAAGTTACCAGCTTCGCAGGGAAGGGTGACTATCCCTTGAGATGAAAGAAATCAGAAGGTGAGTGGATTCATGGCAAGGTGAAGTGGGATCGTCGGGCAGGAGCAAAGCTGATAGCCACCTCCAGACCTTCCCCATAGTCGTGATTTCTTCGTTTAAAGCTAGATTTATTGTTCGTGCATTGATGGCCAGTCAGATCTTTAGAGCGGCCATCTTGTCCTTCCTCTCTAGCAGGCCGTCTATCAGGGCGCGGGCCTTCTAAATCCTATGCCGGTGAGGCTGGTTTGTGTTCAAATGCCGGCCTCTCTCAGAGGCGGCAAGCGGTAGGCCTGAATCGTCTCCATCTTGTTGATCCACGGCTTCCCTGCAGCGCATGTTTCAGCCTGCGCTTGAGGTTTCTGCAAAACAGATCAAAAACCAAGCTGAATAGAGGTCGATTTCGTATGGCTGATGGGTTAATCAATAAAAACCAAGCGATCAATCACAAGGTCTTAGTGATTATACTTATTTTATATTATGGGTTAACCCATTAATAACCTATCAGCAAATTAGGGATACGGTTAATTTCGATTGTGAACTTAACTGGATCAGTCACTTCCTTCGGGAACCTCATCTTCATCGTTGTGCTCTTTGCCTCAAATGGGCTCGGCCAAGTGTCGTACCAGGAGGCGGGGAGTCGCTATTACCAGCACGCCAGTGAGGCGGCACGAGCGGCCCAATGGGTTGACTATCATTCCCGCCAGGCTTGGCAGAATCCATGGCAGCAGGACCTCGTTGCCCTTGCTTGGCAGTGGAAGGCTTACGAAACCCACCAGCGTCAGTGGGCCGCCTACTACCAGCAGTACGCATACGCACAATCGGTTACGTACTCCCAGCCTCCTACCGCGCAGTCCCAGCCTCCAGCCACGCACTCCAAGTCTCTTACCACGACGCCTCAGTCCCAGGCCATCGGCGGCCTCCAGTCACCTATCGTCATGCGTGGCAGCCAGGCCTATGGCCATACCAGTCTGCCCTCCGTCCTTCAGCGCATGATCCAGGCTGGCAACGCCCTAAAAAACAAGCCCTACATCTTTGGCGGCGGCCACCGCCAGCTCGAGGACGTGGGTTACGACTGCTCCAGTTCGGTGTCATACATGCTCATCAAGGCTGGGCTGTTAAACCAGGTGCTCACTTCCAAGAGCTTCGCCGACTATGGCGCATCTGGGCCCGGGCGCTATGTCACCCTTTGGATAAAACCCGGGCATCATGTCTTCATCACCATCTGCGGACTGCGCTTTGACACCACCGGTGGTCAGGTGGCAGATGGGCCACGTTGGCGTAAGACGGACCGCAGCCTCAGCGGATTCATGCCACGCCATCCACACGGGCTGTGACCGCCCTTCAGCCGACATGAGACGTACTTCGAAAAAGACGGATAGGAGCGCAGCCTCCTTCCAACAGGATGCCGGCCTGTTACTACTCCGGCTTGGCCTGGGCCTACCCATGTTGTTGCAGCATGGGCTGCCCTACTGGAGGCAGTTTCAGGAAGAAGCTTCAAGCTTTCTTAGCGTCTTCGGTCTTGATGCCCGTACTACTCTTGTCCTAACCATCGCTGCCGAAGTCGGCGCATCCCTGCTCATGATCGCTGGGTTATTCACTCGTGCTGCATCACTTCTCTTTGCTGCCACTATGGCGGTGGCTTTTGTCGTCGTCCACGGTGCCAGCTTCGAGGGGGAGCAATCCGGAGAGCTGGCCTTCCTTTACTTCATCGGGTCGGCCTCTCTCATCATCATGGGGCCGGGGCGCTTCTCATGGGATTGCTACAAGAACGCCTAGCCTGACCTGCTGACTAACTTCAACCTGTTATCTCCATTCAGCCACGCGGCAGTCCGTGCTAGTCATGAAACTCGACTGCGACTTTCGGTAAGCTCACATAGGCGGCGTCTCGTGGCGACTTTCATGAATAGATCAAGCTAGGGCGGCAAACACGTTCACATGACTGCACAGGGCTAACGCATGAAACGAGCGCTTGAATATGACTCGCGGCTAAAATGGGCTTGCTTCAAGAGATAGCGGCGCACTGGTCAATCAATCCTTTGGCACGTCAGCGTCTTGGATTCGTCTGTGAAGACAGCCGTCTTGGGAAGACTTTACCCAAGATATTTAGCTGGTAAATCACTAACTGGCGGTGGCGCTCGTACGCCACCGCCAGCCAATAGCCAGAGGCGGAAAGGACAAACAAAAACCGTCCCACCTCGAGTTTTATATTCATGACAAATAAGAATGAATACAAAACCAACAATGGGTTAACCCAAATAAAAGCAGGCGGCTGAGCAGCGTTCGAGTTAATCCATAACCTTATTCGTCGCCAACAAAGGCTCACTAACTTCACGATCTCACCGCAGTTGAAAACCCAGCCTCAAACTAGACGCGTCGGACTCGTGGAAGACGATCGGGTGATACGCACCTTTCTCACTGCACTGCTACAAAATCAGGCTGGGGTGGAGTCTGTGAAGACTTGGGAGTCAGCGGAGGATTTTGCAGCCAGTTCTTTGGCACGAAAGGACCTAGACCTTCTGTTGGTGGATTTGAATCTACCTGGTGAGAGTGGCATTTCAGTGATTCAAAAAATGCAGCAAGAGCAGCCTGAGTTACCTTGCATTGTGCTGACTTCCTCCAGCGATCCCCAGGATGTTTTTGATGCGATGCGGAGCGGTGCATCTGGATATTTAGTCAAGGATTCGAATCCGGATGAACTGCTCAGCAGTATTCGAATGGCCATCCATGATGGTGTCATCTTGAGCCCGGTTATCGCCAAACTTCTTGTGAATGAATTTCTGAGCAAGGGGAAAGCCGCTCCAATCGACTCTGCTTACATTCCAGGTGGGGTAAAAAGCCTGACCAATCGCGAGATTGAAGTGCTTAAAATGATTTCAATGTTTGGTTCAGCCAAGGCGACGGGGGAAGCTCTGGGATTGAGCCATGAAACCATCCGTGTCCACATGAAAAGGATTTACCAAAAACTTCACGTTAGATCAAAGACTCAAGCGGTGGCCGTCTGGCATCAAGAGAACTCCAAAAAACATGGTCTTTAGGCTTGTGCTGACTCACTTCCCCTAGCCACGGGAAAATGAATGGCAGCAGTAGAGTGTTTGAGAAAAGCCATTCTACAGCCATAAGCCTTGGGTGCCGAAACATAGACCGCTTTATCCACCGACTGACTCCGAGGAAGTTACTCCCACTTCCACACTCAGCGCAGCGAAGTTCGGTGCTATCCATGAAACTCGACTGCGACTTGCTGGAAGCTCACCTTGGCGGTGTTGAGCTTGTTTTGAAAGGCATTGAGCATTTAGCGTAAAACAGGAATGGCTGACCGCCGATTTGCATCCGTCCTTGATTCCACAAAGCTTGTTGTGCCTTTTGCAACCTCACGGATCAGTTTATCGACAAGTGTCTTGCTGACTTTCTTCGACAGAAGGGCTTCGTCTTCGATGATTTGGCAGCACTCCGTGATGCCAAGAAGGCCAAAGATGGAACAACTACCCATGGTTTGGTTGTTCTTCAGCCTGGTGCTTCTCTTTTGCGAATCGTGACAGTATGTCGTGCAGGGAGGATACGTCGAAGGGCTTGGCAAGATAGTCGTCCATGCCTGCTTCTAGGCAGCGCATGCGGTCCCCAGGCATTGCGCTGGCCGTCATGGCGATGATTCTACAGGTGGATTGTGCAGCGCCAGATTGAATTTCAAGTTCACGGATTCGGCGGGCAGCTTCATAGCCGTCCATGACTGGCATTTGGCAGTCCATGAGAATGGTGTCGTAAGCGTGCTCTTGATGCATTTGGATTGCTTGTTTGCCATTGGCTGCGATGTCAGTATCACAGCCCATCTTCTGTAGCAGCAAGACCGCGAGTCTGGCGTTTGCTTGATTATTCTCAGCCACGAGCACCCTCAGTCCGAGATGTCGGCTGAAGTCTCGAAGCTGTTGAAGCGATTTACGGATCGCATTCTGCTGCAACGGACGTGAGAGCTGGTTCCAGTCGTCAGGAATCCTGATGCCTTCGGGGGCTGCCCGGGTCACTATGATTCTTGGCACGTTTGAGGAGACTTGTTTCCGCCATTTATCAAGAGCTCTAACTAAAGTAGTGTTCAGCCAGGAACCATCAATGATGAGAACATTAGGTGGCGGGCCCTTTTTGCGCAGGTCAGCTTGCAGCTCGGCAACGCTCGTGATCTGCCGCAAAGTTATCTCAGGACTTTGCATAGCCGACAGAATGGATTCGCGAACATTTTCAGAGTCGTCGGCAACCCAAAGGGCAATTGAGCAGGATCTTGGCTGCGAGTCCGCAGTCTGCATCACCGAACTGATCAAAAATGGGATGCGCAACCAAAAGCGTGAGCCTATGCCAGGCTTGGTCGCCCCTTCGATCTCATCGTTTGTGAGATCAACGAGTGCGAACGGAAAGCGTTCTTTTAGCTGAGGCCATGGTGAATAGGGTGCATTCATGACTTGGATTCAAGGGGTGCTTCAAACCTTCCAACTTACCTGAAAGACATCATGATCTGCTCCGTCGTCCTGCCGTTGCTCATGGCAAAGGGTGACCGGTGTTGCAAACATTTCCCCGAGGCCGTCCAGAAGACCAATGACAAATGCTGACAGGCCACGCCGATGACTTCGATAGTGCAGACGCAAAGAATTCTTTTCGACGTCGGAGCACTCAAACTCCGGCGGTCTCAATGCCGGCATCATCACGATGCGTGTATGAAAATTTGGCAAATTCGCCAGAAATTCTCCGAGCGACTTACCTCCAGCCTTCATGAGGTGCCCGTAACCCTCTTGGGTTGTCTTCAGGATCCACCAGCGACCAAATTCATTCAGCACCACTTCAGCTGGCACGGCCAGAACCGCCGATGCTGCAGCCACCAGTCGAAAAGTGAGCTCGTCTGGGTAGGTTTCGCTAGAGATGAACATTTCCTCTTCCACCCCTGCTTGCTGCCGGATGTTCTCCCAAACCCCTGCACCATGATTTGTGACGATCAAATCTTGGACTGCTTTGTTGACCATTCCGTACATGAGTTTTGTTGAATTTGGGTTAGACGATTTAGGTTACCTCAACTTCCTCCATAACCACTGTTAGATAACTGGTTTTATGGGTTAACCCAAAGCTCCTCCGGGAAGTCGTTTTCAAAGACAATGCGTTAAACTTTATGGAGCTATCAAGTTGCTCACTACGGCCGCTATTGTTCGACGTAAGCCGGTTCGGTGCGGGTGTCATCGTAGTAGCGGTAGACCGGACAGGTGGAGCCGGATATTGGCGGCACCAGCCACGACCAGCCGCTGGGCACGTTACGGCCACATTGAATCGTAGCAGTTGCAGAATGAGGCTGCCTGAGAAATGAATGAAGATTCGGCGCTTGAACCAGTCTTTACGAGGTGAACTCCACGATCAATAAATGAAAGTCTTGAGAGCTGTATTCGTTTGCTCTTGCTAATGCCAAAGTGATTCCCAATCGCAATGCATTGAAAGGGCCCCTAAAAAAGGGCAGTGGTGAATGAGTGTGATTCAATTCTTATCAGTAAGGACCGTCAGTGCAGCTCAAGGATAAGACAGTTACGTTATCCCATATTACTAGACCCACCCAACAAAATGTTCGTCACCATACTACAAAACATAGACGGCGAAATCGATACCTTTGGAAGCAGCGGAGTGATGGAGTGTGGGAGTCTTGGAAAAAGCTTCTGAAACTCGACCGCTCCACCGCTCCACCACTCCACCACTCCACCACTCCACAGTTGCTAACGAAAGCAGCGACCGCCCATGCCCTTCCGTTTTACCCTTTTCATCAGCATCATCCAACTGCTGCTATCGCTTCCACCTTTTGCGGAGGCACAGGACCTTCATTTCAAGCCGAAGAGCCATCTGCTCGGTGATGTGCATCCAGCATTTCATGAGGGGGAATGTTTCCTCTATTACCTCAAGCCCGGCAAATATGACGCCATGCTTGTGAGATCGCGTGACTGGCTGCATTGGACGGAGACGCCCATCACCCATGACGTGGTGAAGGCCGATGACTGGATGTCGCCCTACTATGTGCTTGGCGTGTTTCATGATCCGACGGCTAAGCTCTTTCGTAGCTTTTATGGTCATGCGCAGGGCCGCATGGTTAGCTCTGTGAGTCGGGATCTGTTGCATTGGTCATGCGCGCCAAAGGAGTTTCATATTCCAGCCGACGACTACTATGAGCGCCGCCGTGATCCCTTTGTCTTCTGGATTCCCGAGATGAAACAATACGGCTGCGTTATGACCACCTGGATGAAAGGCCGCCCGAAGGAAACCGGTGGAGCTGTCAGTCTCGCCACATCAGTGGACCTGCAGCAATGGCAAGACCACGGCCCTATCCTTGATCCTGGAATCTTTGGCGAACCCGAGTGTCCGCAGATGTTCCACCTCGGCGGACGTTGGCACTTGCTCGTTAGTATCTACGATCGTGCGGTAGGCCGACCCACCTATTGGACTAGTGCCTCACCACTCGGACCATGGAAAAATGAACCCGAAGGCCATCTCGACGGTAAAGACCTCTGTGCTGCTCAGGTCGCCTTGGATGGCGGCACACCCGTACTCTTTGGCTGGATACCCCACGATCCCGCACGACCTGGAAAGCAAACTTGGGGTGGACATTTGGCACTGCCACGCGAAGTGCATCTGCTCTCAGATGGCAAACTCGGCACGCGTCTGCCAGCGAAGCTTAGCCAAACTTTCGAACACCTGCCCTGGCAGCACGAAATCATTCCCGCAAAAAGCTGGATAGCCGATTTAAAGATTACACTGCCAGAGGCAACAAGCGAAGTCCGCATCAGCCTTGCTCCATTGGGCGAAGTCGTCGTAACACGTGATCAATTAAGCGTCCTCGACTTCTCTGGCGGGTCATGGAGCTCGTTGCCAATCGCACTGCCCATGCCCAGCCACATCACTGCTCGTGTTTTCATTGACGGCAATATGGTGGAAGTGTTTCTGGACGATCGCTACACCCTAGCAGCACGCCTTCCTGAGGTCCCTCGGCCGGTGACTCTTGCGTTGCCAAAGACCAACGCAGCTCTAACGCGAATCAGTGAATGGCATCATATCCGCTGATTCTACTCCGAATGCTAAACCACGATGGCACCCGTCGCGTGATGCAAATCCTCACTGACCAGCCCGGCATCCAGAGATCTGCACCGCCACTCAAGGGCAAAATCGGCGCGGGCTACGACGGCTTCCACGGCCTCTGCCTAGAGACCCAGCATCACCCCGATTCCGTTCATCACGCCGAGTTCCTAACGACCATTCTCTGTCCCGGCGAGACATGTCGCAGTGTCACTGTGCATCAGTTTAGCAAACAGTGATCTCTCGGTTTGGCCGAAAGAACCCGAAAAACTACGTCGTTTAGTCACTGGTATGACCTCCTACCACAAACCTCTTCCATGAATCAAATCGATCTCCAAAACCGCATTGCCATCATCACAGGCGGCGCTCGGGGCATTGGCCGGGCCATTGCCGAACGCCTCCTCGCTTCGGGGGCGCGCGTCTCGCTTTGGGATGTGGATGCAGCAGCGCTCGCGCAGGCTTCGTCCGAGATGGGCACGCCGGACACCGTTCATACTGCGACTGTCGATCTCGCGGACCTCGGCTCCGTCCAGGCCGCAACCGCAGCCACCGTGGCCAAGTTTGGAAAGATCGATATCCTCGTGAACAATGCCGGCATCACCGGTGGGAATGCAAAGACGTGGGAACTCGACCCAGCCGACTGGCGGCGCGTGATGGAGATCAATCTCAACGGACCGTTTTACTGCTGTCACAGCGTGGTGCCGCATCTCATCACCAACGGCTACGGCCGCATCGTGAACATCGCCTCCATCGCAGGCAAGGAAGGCAATCCCAATGCAGCCCACTACAGCGCTTCCAAGGCTGCTGTCATCGCCTTGACCAAGTCTCTCGGCAAAGAACTCGCGACGGCGAACATCACCGTCAATGCCATCACACCCGCTGTCATTGCCACGGACATCCTCCAGCAGATGCAGCAGTCGCACATCGACTACATGCTCTCGAAGATCCCGATGGGACGCTTTGGCAAAAAGGAAGAAGCCGCTGCACTCGTGGCCTGGCTTTGCTCAGAAGACTGCTCCTTCACCACCGCCGCCGTCTTCGATCTCTCCGGCGGCCGCGCGACTTATTAAACTCCATCACACACCTCTCCATGAACATTACCGCACTCGAACGTCCAGCATCCCTTGTCGAACGTGTCTGTCAGCAACTTGCCGAACTCATCCGTGGCGGTAGCGCTGAGGAAGAGCGCTGGCTTCCCGGCGAACGCTCGTTGGCTGAGAAACTCGGCGTCAGCCGCACCGTCGTTCGCGAGGCGACAAAACGATTGGAGCAGCAAGGTATGCTGGAGATTCAACACGGCACGGGCATCAAGATCGTGGACCGCCTTCATCGTCCACTGAACGATTCGTTGACGCTGTTGATCCCGGACATGGCTGATCGCCTCCAGCAGCTCAATGACGCCCGGCTCTCCATCGAACCGGATGCCGCCGCTTATGCCGCGCAGCGAGCCACCAAGGAGCAACTCAAGACGATGCGGCGCATCCAGAAGCAGCTCGAAAACGCCGCCGAAGGCCCTGCCGCCATTGAGGCCGACATCGCCATGCATCACGCCATCGCCGATGCCAGCGGCAACCTCATTTACCGTCTCATCCTCGATTCCCTCGCTGACCTCGGCGTCTCCAGCCGCCTGCGCACCATTGGACGCATCGGCAAGCGAGCCGCCATCGAGCAACACGAAGCCATCCTCGTCGCCATCGAGAACCGTGACCCCGAAGCCGCCCGCGAGGCCATGCGCAGCCACATCCTTGCTGCTGGTGAGGATATGGATCTTCCCGCACTCAAAACCATAAAGGCGAAATGAGATATGAAGCCCATCTTTCTGTCATCCATCTTTTTGTCATTGCTCTGCGTCACCAACCATGCAGCAGACACCGCATTCTTCGACTCGAAAGTCCTGCCCATCCTCCAGCAGCGTTGCTTTGAATGCCACTCGCACGGAACAAAGATCAAAGGCGGCCTTGCTTTGGATTCACGCTCTGGCTGGGCGGAGGGCGGAGACAATGGTCCCGCCATCAAGCCAGGCCAATTGGAGGAAAGTCTGGTCATCAAAGCGGTCCGCTATGTGGACTCGGAGTTCGAAATGCCTCCGAAGGCCAAGCTTCCTGCCAGCGAGATCGCCATTCTCGAAGAATGGGTGAAGCTCGGTGCGCACGACCCGCGAACCGCTGGGACCGGAAAGCAAAAGAAAGGCATCGACCTCGCCGAAGGCCGGAAGTTCTGGGCCTTCAAACCCGTGAGCAATCCCAAGTCGCCGCTTGTGCGGGATACCGCATGGCCGCTTGATTCGCTGGATCATTTCATCCTCAAGCCGCTGGAAGCCAAGAGCATCAAGCCCGTGGGTGATGCCGATCGCTACACTTGGCTTCGTCGTGTAAGCCTTGATCTCACGGGCCTACCGCCAACAACGAATGACATCGAATCCTTTTCAAAAGACGCGTCATCCGATGCGTATGCGAACGCTGTCGATCGTTTGTTAAACTCCAAAGCCTACGGCGAACGCTGGGCGCGGCATTGGCTCGATCTCACCGGTTATGCCGACATGATAGGCACGTCGAACGGCGTGTTCGCTGAGCACGCATGGCGTTATCGCGATTACCTCATCAACGCCTTCAACGCCGACAAGCCCTTCGATGAGTTCGTGCGAGAGCAGATCGCTGGCGACTTGATGCCGTCAAAATCTGTCGAAGATCGCGCCGAAAACATCACCGCCACGGGCTTCCTCATGGTGGGCGACATCGAGATCGTGAACCCGGACAAGGCAAAGATGGAGACCGATCATATCGATTCCCAGATGATCAAAATCGGCCAGACCTTCATGGGCATGACGCTTGGCTGCGTGCGCTGCCACGATCACAAGTTCGACCCCATCGGAGTCGATGACTACTACGGCATCGCGGGCATGCTGCGCAGTTCACCTTCCTCGCACAAGATGCCAGACATGGGCGTGTGGAGCACCATCAACAGCACCGCACTGCCTGAGACCCAGGCTCAACTTGCTGCGCGCAAAAAGCTCGAAGCCGAGAACGAACAACGTATCGCAAGCCTCAAGGTCGAGCAAAAGAAGCTCACCGACGAGAAAGCCACTGTCGCCAAACAACTAGCTGCTCTTGGCAAACCCACAGCGCCAGTATCAAAAGTCGTCGCCGCTACGGACAATGCACAACGCGACATTAAGACCAAAGCCGACACCAAGCCAGCTGCCGACAAAGACGCCCTCACCAAACGCCGCGACGAAATCGACGCCCAGCTCAAGAAGCTCGCCGACACCATCAAACACGCCGAATTCTTCAAGGACAAGACTCCAAGAGCCTTCGCCATGAGCGATGGCCCGACGCCTGCCGACATGCCCGTTTATGTGCGTGGCAATCCGTATGCACCAAGCACCGTCGTGCCGCGTGGAACCCTTCGCGTGGCCTCGTGGGATAAGTTCCCCGCCATCCCAGCAGGCCAGAGTGGACGTCTGCAATTTGCGGACTGGCTTGCCGACAAACGCAACCCGCTCACCGCTCGCGTGACCGTGAACCGCATCTGGCAAAAGCTCTTCGGCACCGGCATCGTGCCCAGCGTGGACTACTTCGGCACTCGTGGTGATGTGCCCACGAACCCGGAGTTGCTCGATCATCTGGCCACCCGGTTCATGCGCGGCGGTTGGTCACAGAAAGCCTTCCTTCGCTCGCTCGTTCTTAGCCGTGCTTATCGCCTGAGCAGCTCCAACGACGCCCTGGCGATGAAGCTCGATCCCGAGAACAAACTCTTCTGGCGCATGAATCGCCAGCGCCTCGATGCCGAGGCTCTGCGCGATTCCATGCTCGCCATCAGCGGCGAACTTACCCGTGATAGCGGCGGGCCTGCGCTGGTGCTCGAAGAACCCGAGAACTGCGGTGCATTGGCTCTGAAAGGTGTCAATCCGCCCAACTACAAGCACGCGAAACCGCGCCCAACGCAGGAGTTTGAGCGCACCCTCTATCTTCCCGTGCTCAGAGGTGGCACCGCTGGGCCAGATCGCTTGCGAGCCTTCTTTGATTTCGTCGATCCCGCTGGCACGGCCGGTCAGAGAAACCAGACCGTGGTTCCCACGCAGTCACTCTTCCTGCTTAGCAATGACCTCCTACGCAAACGCGCCACCAAGCTCGCTGACCATTTCATTGCCGCCGAACCGAACGAACTCGCGCGACTCGAAGCCCTCTGGCTCCGCGTGCTGAATCGTCCCATCACCAGCACCGAGCGAGAAGATGCGACGGCCTTCCTCGGCAAGGTGGAACCGCTCATCAAAACCGTCAAAGGCCGCCCCGCCTTGGACTCCATCAAGTGGCGCGAACTCTGCCACAGCCTCCTCGCCTCGAACGAGTTCGTGTTTCGTTTATGACAAAAAGATTGGAGACAAAAATATCCAATCTTTGAGCCTCTAACTTATATGCCCATCATTCCATCTATCACCACAAGACGCCTCTCCCAGAAAGAGTTTGGTGCGCTGGCGTATGAGGTGATGGATCATGTTTTTGCGATTCATGGCGATTTCGGGCGCTTCTTTGACGAGAAGATTTACAAGAAGGAGTTAGCTGCGCGAATGAAGGGCGTTCTGCTGGAGGTGTTTGTGGACGTTGTTCATGGCACCTTTTCCAAGCGTTACTTTGCCGATGTCATCGTTCATGATGGCGGGCTGTTTGAGTTCAAGGCCGCGGACGCCATTCACTCCAAACATCGTGGGCAGACTATTCACTACTTATTGCTCTTCGATCTCGCTCACGGAAAGCTTATCAATTTGCGCACAGAAGAGGTGAGGCACGAGTTCGTGAACTGCCATCGTCGTCTGGCCAATCTTCGCAATCCCGCCTTCATTGATACGGCGTGGGACCGAAATACGACTGGCGCTGAAGCATTTCGAGATACGCTCACGACGCTCGTTCACGATTGGGGAACTGGACTCGATATAGCACTCTACGAGGAAGGCCTGGAACATTTCTTTAACAAAGCGCAATCATTGAATCCCACCGTCCCAGTTTTTGGCAATAGTGGTCATCTTGCCGATCAGCGCATGAGGCTTGTTACTCCAGAGGCTGCCTTCAAGCTCACCGCCCTCACCGAGCCATTGGACAACCTCCTTACTAACGCCCGCAAGCTCATGCGTCACACCCCGCTCAAAGCCATTCACTGGGCAAACCTAACCCACGACGAAATCACCCTCACCACAATCCATCCCTAATTTTTCTGTCTCCAATCTTTTTGTCGCCATGAACTCAATCCTCACCCGCCGCCAACTCCTTCATCGCACCGCCTGCGGCTTCGGTGCTCTCGCTTTGCAAGACATCGCCAGCGCGGCAGCTAATCCGCTCGCGGCTCGAATCCCCGGCATGGTGCCGAAGGCCAAGCGCGTCATCTTTCTCTTCATGGGCGGTGGACCGTCGCAGATGGATCTCTTTGACCCAAAGCCCTTCATTGAGCGCAAGCACGGGCAGAAAATCGACTCGCCCCTGCGCAAAGAAGTGACGCAGATCGGCACGGATCAGTTCCTCGCGCTCAAGGCCATGGCTCCGGTGCGTCCGCGTGGACAGAGCGGCATGATGATCTCTGATTTGATGCCGCACCTCGCCACAGTAGCGGATGACATTTGTCTGCTGCGTGGCATGAGCGCGGACAATCCGCAGCACGCAGGTGCAACATTGCAGTTCCACACCGGTACCTTTGCCGAAGTGCGTCCGTCCATGGGCGCGTGGGTCAGCTACGGCCTCGGTAGCGAAAACGCGAACCTTCCCAGCTTCGTGAGCATCCAGGGCGGGGGCGTGCGCGAATACGGCTCCGCTTTCCTGCCCGCGATCCATCAAGGCACGAAACTGACGGTGCCGCTCGACAGCAAATCATTGCCTGTGGAGAACCTGCGCAACGTCTCCGAGAACGACGCCATCCAGCGCCAGCGCATGGATTTCATGGCCCGCATGAACAAGCGTCTTGTCGGCGATCTGCATGGCGATGCGAACATGGAAGGCATGATCCAAAACATGGAACTCGCCGCCCGTATGCAACTCACCACGCCCGCGATTGTGGACATCTCAAAAGAGAGCAAAGCCACGCTCGATCTCTACGGTGTTGGCGGCAAGGACACGAACACCTTTGGCCGCGCCTGCCTGCTCGCGCGCAAACTCAGCGAGGCCGGCGTGCGCTTCGTGCAAGTCAGCACCGGCGGCTGGGATCATCACGGTGACATCCGTGGCAACCTCCCCAAACTCTGCTCGCAGACCGACCAGCCGGTGGCCGCCCTTCTGAAAGATCTCAAGTCACGCGGCCTCCTAGAAGACACACTCGTGCTCTGGAGCGGTGAGTTTGGGCGCACACCATGGAGCCAGGATCTCAGCGGCAAATCGCCCATCGAGAAACACGGCCGCGAGCACCAACCCGAAAGCTTCTGCTCATGGATGGCCGGGGGCGGCGTCAAAGCCGGCCTCACCTACGGCGACACCGACGACATGGGCTACCGAGCCATCAACGGCAAGATCCACATCCACGATCTCCACGCCACCATGCTGCACCTGCTCGGCATCGACCACCTCAAGCTCACCTCCCGTCACCTCGGTCGCGACTTCCGCCTCACCGATGTTTATGGAGAGGTGGTGAAGGAGATTCTGGCGTGAACTGATCGCCTTCAAAATAGGCAAGAGAATGGGGGCAGAAGAATGGCGTCTTCAATTCATTCTCCTACCCCCCCATTCTACTGCCTACCTGCTTTTGAAACCATCCATGAAACACCTGCTCTCCCTCCCCCTCGCCACCTCCGCCGTCCTCGCGCTCGCCTCGTTCGCGTTCGCTCAATCGAACGACGCGGAGCGTCTGCTCGAAATGAGCCACACCACAGGCGGCTTGGTCGTCCATGTCGGCGCGCGCGATGGAAAGCTCGCGGCCGAGATTGCAGCGACGCGGCACTCGTTGATCGTGCATGCGATGGATGCGGATGCCGCTAAGGTGCAGAAGGCGCGCGCGACTTTTTCCACTCATAGCGCGGCCCTGCGGCTCTCGGCGGAACTTTGGGCGCTCGATTCTCTGCCTCATGCCGAGAACCTTGTGAACCTACTCATCCTCGACGAGGCGGCGAAGGTCGCGCACGACGAGGCGATGCGGGTGCTGGCTCCCGGTGGTTCTGTTCTGAGAAAAGTGAGCGGCACATGGTCGATGGAAACGAAACCACACACGCCGAAGACAGCGGAGTGGACGCATTATCAATACGACTCGGCGAACAATCCGGTGGGCGAGGACAAGAGCTGCGGACTTCCCCGTCGTTTTCAGTGGGCGGGCACGCCACTTTGGTCCACGGCGCATGAGAGCATGGCGAGCCTGAATGCGATGGTGTCGGCGAACGGCCGCGTATTTTACATCATGGACGAAGGTGCGCGCGCCTCCGTGCAACTCGCGGCTGACTGGCAACTCACGGCACGCGATGCTTACAATGGTGTCGTGCTCTGGAAGAAGCCACTCACGCAGTGGCTCACACGTTTCTGGCCGTGGAAAAGTGGTCCGGCGCAGATGCCGCGCAAGTTGATCGCCATTGGGGATCGAGTGTATGCACCGCTCGACATCAACGGCCCGCTGATGCAGTTCGACGCCGCCACTGGCGAGCAGCTTCGCGTTTATGAAAGCACAGCTGCCGCCGAGGAGGTCATCTCCACGCAGGGCATTCTTCTCGTGGTGTGCAATCCCTCGCCGCCGGACATGAAGAAGATCGCCGAGGAGACGCAGAAACGCCGTCATTTCAGCTACGACGGACGTGACCGTGTTGTGCTCGATCACACAGCGCCGCAAAACATCGTCGCCATCGAGGCGGAGAGCGGAAAGGTGCTGTGGAAACATCCCGGGCCGCAAATCAGCGTGCTCACGCTCGCGGCGCGTGGTGAGGACGTGGTGTATCACGACGGTTACAGCCTGGTTTGCCTCGATTTGAAAACGGGCGCGCAGAAATGGAAGTCCGCGCCCATCGCGCAGACGACGAAGCCGTTGTTCACCTTCTCCGAAGAAGCGCCCACCGTCGTGCTGAACGACAAGGCGGTGTATTACGCGTGGAATCGCAAGCTCACGACCGTTTCGCTCGCGGATGGCAAACTCATGTGGGAGGCACCGTGGGTAGACAACGACTACCGCAGCCCGGTGAGCGTGATGCTGATGCAGGATCTGGTGTGGTCGATGAACATCGCCAGTGCGAAAGCGCCTGGCACCTTCATGGGCCGTGATTTGATCACGGGTGAAGTGAAGAAGCAGTTCGATCTGCCGGAGTTCAAAGGGATCGGCCATCATCGCTGCTACAAGGCGAAGGCCAGTGGCGACTTCGTGCTTCTGTCCCGCTCTGGCGTCGAGTATGTGAATCCCACCGATCAAAGCTATGATGAGAACCACTGGATCCGCGGCGCGTGCCTCTACGGCATCCTCCCCGCGAATGGCATGCTCTACTCCACTCCGCATGCTTGTGCGTGCTATATCAAGGGCAAGATGAACGGCTTCACCGCGATGAGGCCCGGTCTCACGGAGCCATTCAAGGCCCCGAAGGACAAGGCGGATCCCATCGAGAAAGGTCCGGCTTATCAGAAGGTGTTGTCAGGAGCACGGAACCCGGAAGACTGGCCCACTTATCGTCACGATGTCTCACGCAGCGGTCATGCGACCACACAGATCAGCACCGGCCTCAAACAAGCGTGGAAGACAAAACTCGGCGGGGAATTGACCAGTCTCGTCGTGGCGGAAGGCAAGGTCTTCGTTGCTCAAAAAGACCGCAACACTATCCATACGCTCGACTCTGCCAGTGGCAGACCACTGTGGGCCTACACGGCGGGCGGAACGATCGATTCACCGCCCACGATTGACGCCGGCTTTGTTTACTTCGGCAGCGGTGATGGCTGCGTTTATTGCCTCGTGGCAGCGGACGGCACGCTGTGCTGGCGCACTCGTGCCGCGCCGGATGAGCGCCGCGTGGTGGCCTATGGCCGGCTCGAGTCCGCCTGGCCGGTGAGCGGCAGCGTGCTCGTGGAGAACGGCATGGTCTATGCCGCCGCAGGACGTTCATCCTTCCTTGATGGCGGCATCCGCATGGTGAAAATCAAGGCCGCGACGGGAGAGTTCTTCGGCGAGGAAACGGTCTATGACTTCAGAGATGGCAAACAGCCACCAATCACCGGTTCATTTGAGATGGACGGAGCTTTGCCCGACATTCTCTCCAGCCAGAACGGACTCGTGTTCATGCGTCACTCCAGCTTTGACAAGGAGTCACTCTCCCGCCGCCAACCCGCTCCGCACATCTTCTCGCCCACTGGCTACCTCGACGACAACTGGTGGCACCGCACCTACTGGGTCTATGGCGACGATACGAAGAGCGGTTACGGCGGCTGGTGGCAGAGCGGCAATAAACTGCCGGCAGGCCGCATTCTCGTCTTCAACGACGACACGGTTTACACCTTCGGCCACAACTTCTACGCCGGTCAAAACTCCGCCCAGTTCGGTCGTGGTGAGAAGTATATCCTCGCCGCGAATGAAAAGCGCGAAGGCAAGGAGCCTGACTACAGCGTCGCGGCGAAGGAACACAAAGAAGGCAACTATCTGAAGACCGACTGGACAAAGATCCGCACCACGCCGGTGAAATGGTCCGACGAACTGCCCTTCCACGTGCGTGCCATGGTTCTCGCCGGTGACACGATTTTCATGGCCGGGCCGTATGGCGATGCCGTGCGCTCCGACGATGCCTTCAATGGCAAACGCGGTGTTCGTCTTGCCGCCGCCTCTACCACGGAAGGCAAACTGCTCGCTAGTTATCAAATCGACGCACTGCCAGTCTTCGACGGTCTCGCCGGTGCGAACGGCAAACTCTATCTCGCCATGAAGGACGGCAGCGTCGCATGCTTCGGCAGCGAAGGCAGAGAACTGGTCTCGAAGCTCGGTGAACCGATCGAAGTCCTCGCCGAAAACCTGCTGCCGGACGACACTGAATATCGCAAGGAGTTCATGGACAAGATCGGCGTCACGAACCTCGGCAAAGGACAAGCCGGTGCCACTCCGGCGAAGCGAGCGCAGATCACCGGCGAGGACATCTCCTATCGCTTCGCCAAAGTGGTCGGAGGTAGGGCCGTCTCTTGCGAACTGGGCTACCGCCTTGCCGCAAATGAAAACAGTGTCGCGCAGGCGCTCTACGAATTCGGCAAGCCCGTCACCACCAAGACCACGTGGACTTTCAAGATGCAGCGCACGCCCGGTTTCCCGAACCCTCCCTACTATGGCAACGGCTTTTTCGTTCTCGGCGATGGTGCTGGCGACGATCAGCTCATCAAATGCGGCCTGCAATTCATTCAGAGCCGCCTCATCATCATTCAGGGGAATACCCCAGCTCAAAAGGGCGAAAGAGCCGACTTTGGCGGTGACGCGAACGCAGTTAACGAATTTGCCGTCACCTTCGACCCCGACGCGCAGACGGTCACCCTCAAAGCCGGCAAGCAATCCCTTACTACAAGGCTCACCAAGCCGCTCAAACAGATCACCCACACTGGCTTCTCCACCTGGAAGGCCGTCACCGACTTCAGCGCACTCGGTCAGGAGTGAAGGCGTCCATTGACCTGGGTTTTGAATCATGAAGAATGTCCTATTTATCCTTGCTGCGTTTGCGTCCGCTCCTCTCGCGCTCGCCGAAATCAAAATCGAAACCATCAGCCTTCCCATGCGCGATGCCATCAAGCTCACGTCACGTCATCTCGGCCGCGACTTCCGCCTGACCGATGTCTATGGCGAGGTGGTGAAGGAGATTCTCGCATAGTATGAAGTCCTTCTTTTTGCCACAATCTCTTTGCCTTTTCTTTACTTCGACCGTCGTCGCCATCGATTTTGATAAAGAAATCCGCCCTATTTTCCAAGAGCACTGCATTGAATGCCACGGTGAGAAAAAACAAAAGGGCGAGCTGCGACTCGATGCGAAGCCCTTTGCGTTGAAGGGCGGGCATGCTGGGGCGGCGTGGGTGGCTGGTGATTTTGCGAAGAGTCCGCTGTTTCAGCGCATCACGTCCACGGATGACGAGGAGCGTATGCCTCCGAAAGGTGAGGCGCTTTCGCCTGAGCAAATCGCAGCGGTGAAGGCATGGATTGAGAGTGGTGCTGTGTGGCCGGAGAATCTGGCGGACCGGGCGGCTGCGGTGGATAAGCGGTTGCAGCATTGGTCGGTGCAGCCTGTGAAAGTGGCTTCGGCTTTAGCCGAAACTTTCGGGCTGAAGACCGAGCTGCTTTCCATCGACAGCTTCATCAAGGCCTCGCTCTCCGCCAAGGGACTCATGATGTCTCCTGAAGCGGATCGGCGCACGCTCATCCGACGGTTGTGGTTTGATCTTGTAGGATTACCGCCAACGCCGGAGCGGGTGGACCAGTTTGTCCGCGATACAGACCCGCGGGCTTACGAGACATTGGTGGATGAGTTGCTCGCGTCGCCGCACTACGGTGAGCGTTGGGCGCGGCATTGGCTAGACATTGCGCACTATGCGGACACGCACGGTTTCGAGCGCGATCAATTGCGGCCGAATGCGTGGCGTTATCGTGACTACGTCATCGAGTCGTTGAATGCGGATAAGCCTTACCACGAGTTTCTGCGCGAGCAGATTGCGGGTGATGTCATTCGTGCCGATGACCAGAAGGCGCTCATCGCGACTGGATTTCTCGCAGCGGGGCCTTGGGATTTTGTGGGGCAGGTGGAAACGAAGAGCGACATGCTCAAACGTGCGGCTCGCGCAGGCGACCTGGATGATATGGTCACGCAGGTCATCACTTCGACCATGGGCATCACGATCAATTGTGCCCGTTGTCACGACCACAAACTCGATCCCATCACGCAGCAGGAGTATTACAGCCTGTGGTCGGTCTTCGCAGGCGTGAAGCGCGGCGAACGCGAAGTCAACGCAACGGAATCCAAGCGACTTGCTGCTGAGAAAGTGCGTCTCAGCGATGCCATCGCTCAGGCGCGAACGAAGATCGCCAAGCTCACTGGGGAAGGCTTTGAACTCGCCTCTCTAATTCCGAAGGACTCCGGTATCGATCTGCGCAACGGCAGCATCACAAAGGACAAGCTCGGCTATTTCCGCGACATCGCGGCGAACAAAAAAGTATCCGTTCCATCAGTCCCATCCGCCCTATCTGTCTTTCTTCCCAATGGCCCGGCCCCAATCCCTGCGACCAGTGGTCATTTTTGGGACACCATCGCGAACCGTCCGCTGAATGGGCAGCGCAGCACCACGCTTGGCGACACCGACTTCGCCATCAAAGGCCACACGATGCTCGCCATGCACGCGAACAGCGCCATCACCTTTGACCTTGTGAAGTTGCGCGAGCAAAGCGGCCTCGTTGCCATGCGACTCACCGGTCTCGTCGGCTTCGGAGTCTCAAAGGAAGCTGCCGCGAGTCGTGCTGACTTTACCGTCTTGATGGATGCCGAGCTGAAGTTTCAAAAGCTCAAGCTGCGCAAAGATGAGACCGCCGTGCTCGACATCGAATTGCCCGCGACGGCGAAGACGCTCACTCTCATCGCCACGGATGGCGGCGATGGCATCAACAGTGACTTGCTTTTCATCGGTGACCCTAAGCTCGTCCCCAAAGTCACCGAAACCCGCTCCACCAAGGCAGAGGCGCTTGCATTGAAGTCGCTCCGTGCCGAAGCGCAGAAGCTCGAAAGCGAACTCAAAGCTCTGCCTGAGCCTGCGAAGGTCTTTGCCATCGTTTCCGAGACGAAGCCGCCCGTCGTCAAAGTGCAGCGCCGTGGCAATCCCGAGGACGAAGGCGTGGAGGTCGTGCCTGCTGCATTTGCCTGGGCAAAGCATGCGCCAGTCGCACTCGGCGACAACACCACGTTGGAAGGCCAGCGCCGCCGTGCGCTCGCGGAGTGGATCACGCATCCCGACAACCCGCTCACGCGCCGCGTGCTCGTGAATCGGCTCTGGCATCATCACTTCGGCCAAGGACTCGTCACTACGCCGAGCGACTTCGGTCTCGGCGGTGACAAGCCCTCGCATCCCGAATTACTTGACTGGCTCGCGGACGAGTTTTTGAAAAGCGGCTGGTCGCTCAAGCACATGCACAAGCTCATCGTTATGAGCGCAGCGTTTCGGCAGCAAAGCGGCTTAGGCTTTAGCCGAACCGCTGCGGCAAAAGCTGCAGCCACTTTGGACTCCGCCAACCGCCTCCTGTGGCGGCAAAACCCGCGCCGTCTCGATGCCGAGTCCTTGAACGACGCCGTGCTAGCCGTCAGTGGTACGCTCAATCCTGCGATGGGCGGCCCGGGCTATCGTGACTTCAATTATACCGAAGCCTACGCGCCCATTTACGACTACATCACACCGGACAAGCCGGAGCTTTGGCGGCGCAGCATTTACCGCTTCATCGTGCGCACCACGCCACATGAGTTTCTGTCCACGCTCGATTGTCCCGATCCAGCCAATCTCACACCCGCCCGCGTGAACACGACCACCGCCTTGCAGGCGCTCACGCTGAGCAACAACGACTTCATGCTCCAGCAGGCGCGGCATCTCGTCACGCGCATCGAAAAGGAAACCGATTCCCGCGCCGCCGCCATCCGCCGCGCATTCGCTCTCGCCTTCCAACGCGATGCCACTGCCACCGAACTGCAAGCCGCCATCCCCCTCGTCACCGAGCAGGGCCTCTTCGCGCTCTGCCGGATGCTCATCAATGCCAACGAGTTTGTTTACCTCGACTGAAATATGAATCCGAACTCTGCTTTTCCATGCGGACAACGCGAACAATTCGTCACCCGCAGAAATTTTCTTTGGGAACTTGGTGGCGGCCTCGGCGGCGTCGCTCTCGCGGCGATGATGAATGAAGCGCAGGCTGCGGCAAATCCGCTTGCGACCAAGGCCGGACATCATTCTGCGAAGGCCAAAGCCGTGATCCAGATTTTTTGCCCCGGCGGGCTCAGTCATGTGGATACGTGGGATTACAAACCAGAGCTGGTGAAGCGTCAGGGCAAGCCATTCGATGTGGATGGCAAGCTGCAGTTCTTCGCGTCGAAGCCGGGCAATTGTCAGCAGAGTTGGTGGCCGTTCCGTCAGCACGGCGAGTGTGGACGCTGGATAAGCGATTTGTTCCCAAAGCTGGCGCAGCGCGTTGATGATATGGCCTTCATCCATTCCATGCAGAGCAAGACAGCGTTGCACGGGCCGGCGATGTTCATGGCGAACAGCGGCTTCATCCTGCCCGGCTTTCCTAGCATGGGTGCTTGGGTCACTTATGGACTCGGCAGCGTGGGTGATGATCTACCCGCCTTCGTCGTGCTGCCTGATCCTCGCGGACTGCCACCGGGCGGAGTCATCAATTGGGGGGCTGGTTTTTTGCCCGCGATTCATCAGGGAACGACGCTCCAGACTGATGTCGAGAAGCCACCCATTGCCGATTTGTTCCCATCGAAAAACTTCGCCCATCTCCGCGGGAAGACCGAGCAGGCCAGTCGTGATTTTCTCCAAACGTTAAACCGCGCCCACGCCGCCGAGCGCCCCGGTAACAGCGAACTCGAAGCCCGCATCTCCGCCTACGAGCTAGCCGCTCGTTTGCAACTCAGCGCTCCCGATGCCACTAATCTGCGCGGCGAATCCGACGCCACCAAGCAGCTTTACAAGTTCGATCACGAAGACATTGGCACCTTTGGTCGCCAATGCTTGCTCGCTCGCAGACTCGTCGAGCGCGGCGTGCGTTTTGTACAGATCTTCTGTGGTGCGGAGAATACCGGTGCGAAAAAGATTCGCCCGAACTGGGACAGCCATGAAGATATCATACGCGACCATGGTTACTGGGGGCCCATTCTCGACACCGGCGCCGCCGCGCTGCTTACCGATCTCAAATCACGAGGCATGCTCGAAAGCACGCTGGTCATGTGCACCAGCGAGTTTGGTCGTCAACCTGCCGCGCAAGGCGCTGGCAAAGGCCGCGATCACAATGCCGGTGCCTTCACTGCATGGCTAGCGGGCGGCGGCATTAAAGGCGGCACCGCCTACGGCAGCACCGACGCCCTCGGCTTTAAAGCCGCCGAGAATCCCGCCTACTGTTACGATCTCCACGCCACTGCACTGCACTTGCTCGGGCTGAATCACGAGAAACTCAGCTTCTACAACAACGGCATCAACCGCCGGCTAACCGACGTGCATGGGCACGTCATCAAGGAGATCCTCGCGTGAGCATCCTGATAAATCTTCGCCAAAAGATGGGAGATAAAAATCCATCTTTCTGTCGTCTCATGAAGCGTCTTTCCTTCTTCGCGGCAGGCAATCAGGAAAAGTAGGATGGGCTGTCTGGCCTGAGCTCTCCGAATCAATTCAAAAAAGACGAAAGAAAGCCCCTGTCTGAAACTTTTATATATCTACAAAAGATTCCACATATAGAAAATGGAAAACAAGCGCACCGCCAAACGCAAGATCACCTCGCCTGTCCGTGATTCCGGTTTCAGCACTCCAAGCCTGGACCGCGCACTCGCAGTCATGCAGTGCATGGGCGGTCAATCTTCAGGGCTCACGCTTTCGGAGATCGCGGAGCGGCTGGGGCTGTCGGTGAACTTTGTGTATCGCGTCACGCAGTCGCTGGTGGCGCATGGGTATGTGGTGCGGGATGCGGAGAAACGCTTCAGCATCGGGGCGCAGATGCTGGCGCTGTGCCAGCCGGTGGTGGATGATGTGCCGCTGGCGGAGGCCGCCCTGCCGGCGATGCGCTGGCTCAGCGAGCAGACGGGCGAGGCGGCGCATCTAGGCATCATCAGCGGCCATGAGGGCATCGTGCTGGAGCGCGTGATCGGGAAGGCGTTGATCAAGTTCTATGTGGAGCGTGGCACGCGCTTTCCGCTGCACACGAGCGGTCCGGGGAAGGTGATGCTGGCCTTCATGCCGGAGGCGGAGCGGGATGAAGTCATCGCAGGCATGAAGTTCGAGCGTTTCCAGCCGTGGACGATTTCGAATCGCAAAGACTTCCTGAAATGTCTCGACGACGTGCGCAAGAAGGGCTGGGCCGTGGATGCGGGCGAGCACTTGGAGGGACATCACTGCCTCGGCGCTCCCATTCTCGACGCCGAAGGCAACGCCATCGCCAGCCTGTGGATCTCGGGACCTAGCCAGCGGCTTTCGGAGGAGCGGCTCGCTAAGCTCGCTCCGGTGGTGAAAAAAGCGGGCGCGATGGCCACGACCGCACTCAACCCTGCCCACGCAAAAGCATGAAATCACTGATTCGTTCGATTTCTGGGCCGTTTCTGGCGCTGCCCATCCTTGCCACGGCTGCGGAGCCCGATGGCGCGGCGTTCTTTGAATCACGCATCCGGCCTGTGCTGGTGATGCACTGCTACGAATGCCACAGCGCGGAGAAGACCAAGGGCGGCCTGCGGCTGGACTATCGCGGCGGTATTGAGAAAGGCGGCGAGAGTGGTGCGCTGGTGAATGCGAGTGCGCCTGACAAGAGTCTGCTGCTGCAAGCCATCCGCCACGATTCAAAGGACCTGAAAATGCCGAAAGGAGCTGACAAGCTGCCCGATGGTGTGATCGCTGATCTCACACGCTGGGTCAGCATGGGCATGCCGGGTTTGTCGGAGAATCCGCCGAGCGCGCAAGCCGCTGCCACCGAAGAATGGCAGGCCAAACTGACCAAGCGTCGCGCTCACTGGGCCTGGCAGCCGGTTAAAACGCCAACGGTGCCGAAGCTGGCGGCTCACCCGGTGGACAGCTTTCTCATGGCGAAGATGCAGGAGAAAGGCCTGGAACCCGCGGCTCCGGCAGCGCCTTCCGCGTTGCTGCGCCGGCTGAAGTTCGCGCTGGTGGGCCTGCCGCCGACGGAGGAAGAGATGGAGTCTTTTGCTGCGGCAATGGGACAATCAGACAGGGAGACAATCAGACAATCAGATGGGGAGAAGGCCGATGTCACATTGTCTCCCCATCCCATTGTCTCATTGTCTGCGACAGAATCTCTCATCGACCGCCTTCTCCAGAGCCCGCAGTTTGGCGAGCACTGGGCCGCGTATTGGCTGGACTTGATGCGCTTTGGCGAGACCGGCGGCTATGTGCGCGATTACCCGATCCCGCAGGCTTGGCGTTACCGCGACTATGTGATCCGCGCCTTCAATGCGGATGTGCCGTATGACCGTTTCGTGCAGGAGCATGTGGCGGGCGATCTGCTGTCGCCGCGAATCAATGCAGCGATGAAGATCAATGAGTCACCGCTTGGCACGGGATTCATGCGACTGATGGAGGTTTCTTCGACGGCCTCGGACGTGGCGCTGGAGGAGGCGCAGATTGTGGAAAACCAGATCGACACGCTGGCGAAGGCTTTTCAGGGCCTCACGGTCTCCTGCGCACGATGCCACGATCACAAGTTCGATGCGATCTCCACGGCGGATTACTACGCCCTGTTTGGGACACTCGCCAGCTCGCGGCAGAGCCAGGTGATCATTGATGCCCCGGAGGTGAAGAACAACGGAGTGGCAGCGATGCAATCCGCCAAGCAGCAGATGAAAGGTCGCCTGCTAACGCTGTGGAAAGAGGATGTGCAAACTCAGAGCACAGCCATGCAAACATGGCTGCAAGCCGGGCCAGGCAACAAGCCAGACAAGACGACCTTTTGGGGCCACGTGTTGCTGCGTCAGAAAGTGGATCGCGCTGACCCGGGGCATCTTTTCTGGTGCATCTCCGCCGCCTTTGCTGCGACAGGGAGACAATCAGACAAGGAGACAATCAGACAACCAGACGGGGAGAAGACTAATGTCTCATTGTCTCCCCATCCCATTGTCTCATTGTCTCCGAACAAGGCGGGCGAGCGTTGGGAAAAAGCAGCCGCGTCATGGCTCGACGAGCAGCGGCGTGAGTCCATAGCCCGCGAAGAGCGGAACCGGAACAAGTTCAAGACCACGGCGGACTTTCGCCAGAGCGATGCTGGCTGGTTCCTCTCGGGTGTGCAGCCGAGCACGGTCTGGAGCGGCGGCAGCGATTTCGCGCTGATGCCAGAGGGCAAGGAGCTGGTCGATCGCTTCGTGTCTCCGGGCCTCAGCTCAGATCGGTTGACCCGCAAGCATGGAGCCATCGCACGCTCGGTGGATTTTTCGCTCGGCACGCAGTTCGTCAGTCTTCGGGTAGCGGGTGGTTCGTCGGCGCATGTGCGGCTGATTCAAAACAACTTCCAGCAGATGGAGAACATCGCTCATGCCAACAAAGTGCGGCATTTTGATTCACGCTTTCCCACTTGGGTGACGGTGCCTGTGGGGCATCAGGCGAGCTGGCAGGGACGGCGCTCGTATTTGGAAATCCTGACCAAGGATGATGCAGCCCATTTCCGCCGTTCCGATGAGGGCAACAAACCCTATCAACTCGTGGTCAATGACGCGACTGGTCGCTCATGGTTCGGCGTTGATCAGATTGTGGAGCACCAGACTCCAGGAGCGCCCGAGAATGACCTGCGGCTGACCCTTCGACTCGCGCCTCCAAGTCCAGAGTGGAACGCAAAAAATCTCGCGGCGCACTGGCGCAAGGAATGTGATGACGCGCTGGATCGCTGGGGCCGCGATGCGGCGAAAGCCGACGACGTGGAGTTGCTGAACTGGCTGCTGGAACACGGCGCTCTGCGCAATCAAATGGCCCAAATGCCCGGCGATGTGCAAAAGCTCGCTGGGCAGTATCGAGCGCACGAATCCGCTGTGCCGCGTTTCCAGCGTGCCTCGGCCATCGTGGCGGAGGGCACTGGGTTTGATTCGCCCGTGCATCGTCGCGGCTCGCCGGATTCGCTAGGTGAAAAGGCTCCGCGCCGTTTCCTCGAAGTGATCCACGGTGCGGAAGGCTACACCGCCGGAGCACAGGCGCGGCTGGAACTAGCGCACGACCTCACCTCACCGCAGAACCCGCTCACCGCCCGCGTCATGGCCAATCGCGTGTGGCGCTGGATCTTTGGCCAAGGTCTCGTTGCCACCGTGGACAACTTCGGCGTCATGGGAGAGAAGCCCAGCCATCCCGAGTTGCTCGATTACCTCGCAAACTATCTCGTCGAGCATGATTGGTCGGTGAAAGCCTTGATCCGTCATCTCGTCACGAGCCAGGCCTTCCAGGCCCAAAGCATCGCCTCCGCCAAGGCGCAGCAAGTGGACCCAGCGAATCGACTTCTCTCGCACATGCCGGTGCAACGCCTGCGGGCCGAGGCGGTGCGCGATTCCATCCTCGCGGTCTCTGGCACGCTGGATCAAACGATGTTTGGCTACACAGGGCCAGCGAATCAGAGCGAGAGCGCTGCCGTGGCCCATCCGAAGCTGCGGCGTGGTGTTTATCAATACATCCGACGCGAGTCGCTCGATCACATGATGCTCATGTTTGATGCGCCGGAGCCATCCCGCACCCAGGGCGACCGCGAGACCAGCAGCGTGCCCGGGCAGTCGCTGCTCATGCTGAACAGCGCTCTGGTCCACGAGCAAGCCACCGCCTGGGCCGCGAAGGATATGAAGCTCCGCAAAGGATACTCGACCGAGCAGCGCATCGAGCATCTCTTTTCCAAGGCGCTAGGCCGCCAGCCCTCCGCTGACGAGGTGCAGTCGCTCGTCGAGTTCCTTGATGACCAGGCCGAGGCCTACGCACTCCCGCCCGCCGCGCGTGGCACGGACCAGCGACTCTGGGCGGACCTTTGCCACGTCCTCATCAACGCCAAAGAGTTCCTCTACATCCCCTGATCCGCCATGCAGCCTTCACCACCTAGCCGCCGATCTTTCCTGCAAACCAGCGCCTCGGGCTTTGGCTGGCTCGCCCTGCAATCTCTCTTGGCAGACCGCTCCTTCGGCTCGCAAGTGCAGATCACCACACCTCACCTCGCTCCGAAAGCGAAACGCGTTGTCTGGTTCTTCCTCGACGGTGGCCTCTCGCATATCGACAGCTTTGATCACAAGCCGCGCCTCACGCAGGATCACGGCAAGCCGCTCCAAATCGCTGGCAAAAAAGAGGACATCACCGGACGCACCACCAATGCCATCCTCGGCAGCCCCTTCGCTTTTCAGCGCTACGGCCAGTGCGGAAAGAGGGTGAGTGATCTCTTTCCACACATCGGCTCCTGCGTGGACGATCTCACCTTTCTTCACGCCGTGCACGGACCGTCGCCCGATCACGAGAGCGCCATCGGCATGCTTCATGGTGGCTCGCTTTTGCAGGGATTTCCCAGCGTTGGCTCGTGGGCGCACTACGGCCTCGGTTCGGAGAATCAGAACCTGCCCGGTTTCGTCGTCATGGGCTCGCGGAAGCGCATGTATCGCACCAATGGATTCCTGCCGCCGGTCCATCAAGGCTCGCCTTTTTTTCAGGACCCAGCCCGGCCTTTGTCGGATCTCGTGATGGCGGAGAAGATCAAATCGCTCCAGCAAAACAAGATGCGTGCGGTGGGGCAGCTCGACCGCGACTTTCTGAAATCCTCCGCACAAAATCAGATCATCGAGGCCGCCATCGCCAACCACGAAAAAGCCTACGTCATGCAGGACGCCGTGCCCGAGGCGACCGATCTCACCAAGGAGACCGCCGCCACCCTCGCGCTGTATGGTGTGGGCACCGAACGCAAGGAAACCGATGAGTTTGGCAGGCAATGCCTCGTCGCCCGGAGGTTGCTCGAGCGCGGCGTTCGCTTCATCGAGATCGTCAGCAACGGCTGGGACCAGCACGGCGACTTGAAGGATAAACACGCCCAAAACGCCCGCGCCATTGATCGACCCATTGCCGGTCTGTTGAAGGACTTGAAAGGCCGCGGCCTGTTAGAAGACACGCTCGTCGTCTTCGCCACCGAGTTTGGACGCACGCCGAACACCGAAGGTGGCGGCAACAAACCGGGCCGCGACCATCATCCCTGGGGCTTCACCATCTGGATGGCCGGCGCTGGTCTGCGTCCCGGCACCAGCCACGGTCAGCTCGACGACTTCGGCTACTTCCCGGTCGAAGGAGCCGTCGATATTCACGACATCCACGCCACCGTCCTTCACCTGCTTGGCATCGACCACGAGCGCCTCACCTACCGCTACTCCGGCCGCGATTTCCGCCTCACCGACGTGCATGGCAAACTCGTGAAGGAGATCCTCGCGTGACCTGCTCAAGCATCCATCGACAGAAGAATGGGGACAGAAGAATGGCCTTATTCTCCTGTCCCCATTCTTCTGTCGATCAAATCCCACTTCTCGTGAAACACCTGCTTATCTTCCTCCTAGCCACCACCTTCGCTTACGCCGAGGAGCACTATCTGCTCGCAGCGGACAATCAGGTCATCGAGATCGACCGCACTGGCAAAGTCGTCTCCGTGCTGAAACATCCAGGTCACGGCGGCATTTACGATGCGGCACGACTGCCGGACGGAGGCATCGCGTATGCGCATCGGGGCGGCCTGGCGGTGTTTGATGCAGCGAAGAAGCTCGTCCTGGAGCACAAGGCCGTCGCAGGCCTCAAAGGTGCGGAAGCGAACAGCGTGGCCGTGCTCGAAGGCGGCAAGAAGTTCGCACTCATGGACAGCGGCGTGAATCAGATCCGCATCGTCGATCAAAGCGGCAAGGTGGTGAGCGAGACGCCGCTGCCGGATCTCAAAGACGACCCGTTGCACTTCCGCTATCGCATGATCCGCGAGGTGTCCGGCGAGAACGCCTTCTGGATCGGCCAATACGGCCGCAAAACCGTCCTGAAAGTCGAAACAGGCACGGGGCGTGTGTTGCAGACCTTTCCGCTCGATCCGCTGCTGAAGCCATCGCCCACCGTGAAGAAGGCCTTCGCCACCTTGCAGGATGCGGATGGCTCGTTGTGGGTCGCCACGTCCACTGGATGCCAGTTGCTGCATGTGGATGCGAAAGGCCAAAAGCTCGGCTGCTGGACGAAAGAAGACCTCGGTCTGCAATGTCGCTACCTGCTCGGCCTGTCACGACTGGCCAATGGCAACGTGCTCATGGCCTGCGGGGATTATCACATGCAGAAAGCCGACGAGGGCCGCGATCTGCTCGCGGAGATCGATAAGGCCGGAAAAGTCGTGTGGAAGCTCACGCGAGATCAGTTGGTGGATCAAATCGACGGCGTGATCGACAAAGGCAGCGGCCTCGAAGAACTGCACATCACAAATGTTCATGTCTTTGACTCACCCGCTCCAAAATCAGCCTCCACGAGCCCGATCCACAGCTTCATCGACAAGCACTGCATCGACTGCCATGACGACAGCGTCGCGAAGGGCGACTTCGACATCACCGCGCTGACCTTTAATCTCCGTCAAGCCGAAACACGCGGTCGATGGACACGAGTGTTTGATCTGATCGAAAAAGGCGAGATGCCGCCGCCGGAGAAGTCCAAAGTCAGCATGGAGGAACGCAAAGCCGTCGTCTCGCAACTCAGCGCGAGCCTACTCGCCGCCGCACAGGCAGAGACGGCGAAAAACGGCCGCGGTCCGGTTCGGCGGCTCACTCGTGTGGAGTTTGAAAACAACCTGCGTGCGCTGCTGAAGCTGCCTGACCTCGACATCCGCGACAAACTGCCCGAGGACCGCGACGCGCATGGTTTCACCAAGGTCTCCGCGCTGCTGGATATGTCGCATGTGCAGCTCGATGCCTATCTCGAAGCCACCGAGACCGCTCTGCGCACGGCGATGGCAGGCCCAAAACCACCCGCAGCACCCGTGACGCAACGATTCACCGGCACGGAGCTTTTTCCAGGTCTGAACACCTTCGGCGAACGCGAGGCGATGTTCTTCGCACGCAACAACCGCATGGTGCCCATCACAGCGGCGGAGTTGAAAACGATGACACCTGAGCAGCGCCGCGATCCTAGCTTGGAGATGGCGCTCTTTCGCTCCGCCACCTGGCCGTATTATGGCTATCCGCCTGGTTTCCGAGCCAAACAAAAGGGAGCGTATCGCGTGCGTTTTCGCGGACGAGCCGTGCGGCAGGTGCGTGACTTCCGCCTCGTGCCCGCGCATGAACCCGTGGCGATGAGTTTTCGCGCCCGGCAGCCTTCCGGAGCCGATGTTTCCGGCGATGTGCGCGAGACCGGTGGCTGGATGGATTTGCAACCCGATGCGCGTGATTTCGAAACGACGATTCATCTCAAGGCAGGCGAGACCTTTGAATACAGCCCGCTCGGCTTACCCGTGCCCTTCATCCGCACCGATGGCGGCTTCTTCTATGATTACCCGCCGATGCCGCCGGATGGACATCGCGGCGTCGCGATCCAGTGGCTTGAAGTCACCGGCCCGATCAGCGATGCACAGTGGCCACCGCCATCGCATCACGTTTTGTTTGATGAGGTGGAGATCGCCAAAGCCACCGGCGCCGATGCTGAAAAGCTCTTCCGCCGATTCGCCGCGACGGCCGCTTTGCGTCCTATGAGCGAGAAGGATCACCAGCCCTTTTTGAAGCTCATTCAGGCTAAAATCACCGCTGGAGCCACTTTTGCCGATGCCATGCTCGCGGGCTATCAGGCGCTGCTTTGCTCTTCGCACTGCCTTTACCTCACCGAGCCGAGAAAAGACGCTCCCGATACCCACTTTGCCATCGCGAGCCGTCTCTCGCATTTTCTCTGGAACTCGCGACCCGATGACGAACTGGTCCAACTCGCGAAAACGGGCCGTTTGCATGACAAAGCCGTGCTCCGAGCGCAAACCGAACGCCTCATCGCCGATCCGCGCTTCGAGCAGTTCGTGCGCACCTTTGCCGAAGAATGGCTCGACCTTCGCAAACTGCGCCGCGACATCCCGGACGAGCGTTTATATCCCGAGTATCGCAAAGACGACTACCTCGTCGATTCGATGGCCTACGAGACGCAGTCCTTCCTCCGCGCCATGATTCGCGAGAACCTGCCCTCGAGTACAGTCATTGCCGCCGACTTCACTTTTGTGAATGATCGCTTGGCACGTCACTATGATCTGCCACGTGTCAGCGGTTCCGCCATGAAGCGCGTTTCATTGCCCAAAAGCAGTCCGTATGGCGGACTCATCACGCAAGCTGCACTGATGAAACACACCGCCAATGGAACCACCACCTCCCCCGTGTTGCGCGGCGTGTGGATCATGGAAAAACTGCTCGGCCAGCCGCCACCACCGCCACCCAAGAGCGTGCCCGCTGTGGAGCCGGACATTCGTGGTGCCACGACAATCCGCGACCTGCTTGCCAAACACACCTCTTTGAAATCCTGTGCAGCCTGCCACGCGAAGTTCGATCCTATCGGCTTTGCCATGGAGAACTTTGATGTCATGGGTGCTTGGCGGGATCGCTATCGCGGCATGGAGCGCGGCGAAAAGATCACTGGCATTGATCCCGCCGGACATCCCTACACCTACTTCGTCGGCCAACCCGTCGATGCCTCCAGTAAGCTTCCTACAGGCGAATCCTTCCACGACATCCATGATGTCAAACGTCTCCTCACGGCCAACCCGCGCCAACTTGCCAAAAACCTCCTCGAACACCTCGTCCTCCACGCCACCGGCACGCCCGTGGGATTCGCGGATCGCGAAGAAATCGAGACGATGCTCGATGCGTGCGCGGCGGATGGGTTTCGTGTGAAGGACCTGATTAACGCACTCGTGCAAAGCCGTATTTTCCTTGGTTCAATACTCCAGTCATGAACTTCCCCTACATCTCCACTCCGATTCCACGCCGCCGTTTTCTCCGCGGCCTAGGCGTCACGCTTGGCCTTCCGTTCCTGGAGCAAAACTACGCCCGCGCGGCATTGCACGCGCCTCCAAAGCGAATGTTGCTTATCTCTAATAACCTCGGCGTGCTGCCTCAGCATTTCTTTCCAAAGGACAAAGGTCCCGGCTATACGCTCTCACCTTATTTGAAAGAACTCTCAGCCTTTAGGAATGACTTCACTGTGTGCAGCGGTCTTTCGCATCCGGCGGTGACTGGCGGACACAGTACGGAAAACTGTTTCCTCACCGCCGCACGCGAACCTACTCGAAGCGGATTTCGCAATAGCATCTCACTCGATCAGTTCGCTGCTGAAACCATCGGCCAGCAGACGCGATTTCCCACGCTGAACCTTGGCGTGAATATTGACAAAGCTAACCGCAGTCTGTCTTGGACACGCGATGGCGTGCTGTTGCCCGCTGAGGATAGACCGGCTGCTTTGTTTCGAAAAATGTTCCTCCAGGGAGATGCAAAACAGACCGCGCTTTCACTCAAACGCCTCCAAGAGCGAGGCAGCGTGCTTGATGTGTTGAGCGAGGACATGCGTGGTTTCCAACGCGGACTAAGCGCCACGGATCGCTCGCGTTTGGACCAATACTTAACCTCGGTTCGAGAGCTCGAGGAGCGACTCGCCATCTCCGGAGAATGGGAGAGAAAACCCAAGCCCAACACTCAAGTTGCGCCACCTCAGGATATCGCCGACAAAGCCAAATTTTTTCCCAAGATTCAGCTCATGCTCGAAATGGCACGGCTCGCCTTCGAGTCCGACTCCACGCGCATCATCACCCTCATGGTGGACGGTTTTGCCACGCCCGTTTTTGAGATTGATGCACAGCACCGCACTCGCGATGGCTATCACAATCTCAGCCACCACGGCCAGTCGAAAGAGAAACTCGCCGAACTCGAAAAGGTGGATCTTCAGCAGATGCGTCACCTGCGCGATCTCATTACTGCACTCGCCGCCTCGCCTACGGCCGACTCCAAACGCCTGCTTGACCACACGATGGTCCTCTACGGCAGTAACCTCGGCGATGCCAATGTTCACAACTGCACCAACCTCCCAGTCCTCCTCGCCGGCGGCGGATTCAAACATGGCCAGCACCTCGCCTTCGACACCGAGCAGAACAAGCCACTGTGCAATCTCTTCGTTTCCATGATGCAGAACATGGGTATCGAATCAGCGTCATTTGGTAGCAGCGGCGGCACCCTCAGCGGATTGAACCAACTCTAAATTATGAAAATACTCCTCATCTCACTTAGCCTCGCCACCTCTGCTTTCGCTGAGGTCAAAACCGAAACCCTCAACATGCCAATGCGCGATGGCATCAAGCTCGCCACTGACATCTATCGCGATGATGCCGTGACAAAGGCTCCTGTGATCCTCACCCGAACGCCATATGATCGCACGAAGCAGAAGGCCACGGGAGAGCGATGGGCAAAGGCAGGCTACATCTTCATCGCGCAAGATTGTCGCGGGAAGTTTGGGTCGGAAGGAGCGTTTGCGCCATACAACAATGAAGGCCAGGATGGCTACGACTCCATCGAGTGGATCACGGGCCAGCCTTGGTGCAGTGGTCGTGTGGGTATGATGGGCGGGTCGTATGTCGGCGCGGTGCAGTGGCAGGCAGCGGCGGAGAATCCACCCGGACTTGCCGCCATCGCACCGCAAGCGACCTGGAGCAGCTTTTATCGAAACCTCCACCTCGGCGGCTCCGTGCGGCTTTCGCTCATCGCAGGCTGGATCGCGGGCAACACTCCAAAGCACGAAGGCGTGAAGCCTGCGGACATGAGCGAGGCCTTGCTACGTCTGCCACTCAGCGATGTCGATGAAGCCATCGGTTGGCCCATGCCTTGGCTCGATGCCTTCCTAACGCATCCCAAGCCGGATGGCTTCTGGACTCGGCTCAATCTCACCTCGCGTCTTCCTGAATTGCAACTACCCGCGCTACATGTTGTCGGCTACTACGACTACTTTTCGCGCGAGTCGGTGGGTAACTTCATGATCATGCAAAAGCAGGCGCGTGATGTGAAAACACGCGAGCAGCAGCGCCTCATTCTCGGCCCGTGGGATCATGGCACCATTGGCAAGACAAAGGTCGCTGAAGTTGAATTCGGACTCGATGCTGCCTTGGATACCTTTGCGCTTCAGCTCGACTGGTTTAATCGCCATCTCAAGCAAGACCCGGCTGCACAAGCTAAAACCTTCCCGCCCGTGCGCTACTTCTCCATGGGCGATAACGTCTGGCACGATGCTCAAACGTGGCCGCCGGAAGGCTTCACCGCGACTTCGTTCTACCTTCGTTCCGAAGGCAAAGCGAACACTCGGCAGGGAAGGGGAGTTCTTTCTCTGAAAGCACCTACCCAAGATGAAACACCGGACACCTTCCTCGCAGATCCCGCTAAGCCAACGCCATCAAACCCCATCACCGAAGCACGCCCCATCAAAGCCGCTGTCTGGGGACCTGTGAATCAAGGCGCCACCGAGGATCGCGATGACGTGCTTGTTTACTCCAGCGAGCCGATGACTGAACCGCTCACTTTTGCCGGCAATGCTGAAGCCAAGCTTCATGTCAGCACCGATACGCCCGATGCTGATTGGGCCGTCAAACTCATTGACGTGCATCCTGATGGTTTTGCGCAAAACATCGCGCGCGGCATCTTGCGTGGACGCTATCGCGCTTCCTTGCTCAAACCCGAGTTGATGCAGCCCGGCCAAATTTACGAGATCACTGTCGATCTCGGTCCCGTCGCTGCCACCATCGCCAAAGGTCATCAACTCCGTGTGGATATCAGCGGTGCCGACTTTCCCCTCTACGACCGCAATCCTAACACTGCCGAAGGCATCACTAGCAGCAAAACCGCCATCGCCACCGAGCAGGTGCATCATAAGACGGGAGCGTTGTCGCGCATCGTGCTGCCGGTGAAGTAAGGCATCGTCATAAAAGCTCTCGTCTCCTAATCAAGCCTAAAACAATTTCAAACCAAGCATGAAATCATTCCTTCCAACCCTACTCCTTGCTTCTCTCCTGCTTATTTCCAAAGCCCATACGGAAGAGGTCCTTTTGTTTCAAGATGGGAAAGCTGAGATGTTAAATGACAAGCTCAAGTTTTTTCATGGTTCTTGGAAATTTGCAGAGGGAGCGATGTTGGGAGAGCAGGTTCCCACGGAAAAACACACCGCCACCATCAAGGCGCTCATTCCATTTGATCGGCTCAAGGTGGAGTGGAAAATGAAGTTTGCCCAACCCAAAGAGACCTTCCTTTTCGTTGCATGGCCGGCCGATTCTGGGGCACACGCCATTGATTTTACCTTCAATCCAGACACTGGAAGGTTCACGATTGTGCGTCCGAAATTCAAAGACTTGCCTCGGGCGATTTTGACCAAAGGTAAACTGGCCAAGCTCAATACGGAATGGCATGAACTCGTCTGTATCCACGACGGTGCCCTCGTTACAGTAACCATTGACGGCGCCACTATCACAGCGCGAGACGAGAGCTTTAGTCGTCCAATGGGACCCTTTTATCTAAATGGCGGCGGATTTAATGGGGCCCAGTTTCTCATAAAAGATCTCCGCATCACTTCGCTCCAATAGTTTTCGGCCTGTGAAAACTTTTTTCGGCAAATGAGGCCCGTGGCTGTGACTCTCATGCAGCACCCCTTGATATGCCGCCGCCTCTTGATCCTCAGCACGCCCAGTTCCTCCGCCTTTATGCGGATCAGGAGCAGGCGTTGCATGGCTATGTGCGGTCGATGTTGCCAGACCGGCACGAGGCCTCGGAGGTCATGCAGGAAGTCATTGTGACGCTGTGGCAGAAGTTCGAGGGAGCGCATGATTTTAGGAAGTGGTCCTTCGGCGTGGCGCGAATGAAGGTGCTGCACCATCTCCAGAGGAAAATGCGGGACCGGCATGTCTTCAGCGAAGAGCTTGTCAAGCAGCTTGCGGACCGGCAGGCTGAGTTGGAGGTGCGGCACACCAAGCAGCGCGAGGCGCTGGAGCATTGTTTGGAAAAACTGCCACAGGGCCAGCGTGAGTTGGTGATCACGGCTTACACGAAAGGCACGCGCATGGACGATCTGGCGGTTCAGCGCGGCGAGACCGCGATGGCGCTTTACAAGAAACTTCATCGCATCCGGCAGGCCTTGCTGGAGTGCGTCCGCAGAACCCTGACTCAGGAGGAACTGGCATGAACATGAACTGGCACGATCTTATCGAACGCTACATCTCTGGCACCATCACGGAGGCCGAGACAGAGGCATTGGAGCAGCAACTCAAAACGGATGCCGATCTGCGCGACTGGTATCTCGATGCGGTGAATCTCGACTCGGCACTCGAACTCACTGCAGAGTCCGCCGAGCTCGCCATGATCCTGCCGGTGCCACCTTCTCACCGGGTGCTCACGCCAGCTTCGTCTCATCCTTTCCGCTGGCTCTCCTGGCGACCGCTCACCGCTGCGGCGGCAGGGCTGGTGATTGGGATGTTCTGCACCTCGGTGGTGTTTGGTTTCGGAGCGCGGTCGGTCGAGAAGGTGCTGTCGCTTTTGCAGGAGAGTTTTGAGAGTGGACCTGCGCCCTTGGTGACGGGTGTGCCGCCTTTGCTGGAGCAATGGAGCGGAGATTACTCGGAGATCGTGTTGGAGCACGAGGGCGTGAAGCCGAAGGATGGCAACAAGATGGCTCGGTTGCTGCGCTCGGATTTCGAGGGCCGAACGGTGCCGTTGCCAAGCCGTCAGGGTGATCTGATGCGTGTGGTGGATGTGAGGCCGTTTCAGAGCGAGGCGAATGGCGCTGATGTGGTGCTGACGCTGTCGGCGCTGTTCAACGCCGTGACTTTCCCGGCAACGGAGCGCTACGACGGGATGGTGACCATTTACGCGCTCGGCGCTGATACCGATCTGCGCGGTGCCACGGAAGACAGTGTGAAGGAGGACGCGCTGGCCTTCAGCGTCGGCAGGCTCCCCGCACTGGATCGCGTTACGAGCACCTGGCAGCCTGCCTCAACGCGGCTGTTGCTGCCGGCGGGGACTGCGTTTGTGATGCTGAAGGCGTCCGTCTGCCGAATGCCCGTAGGAAGCAAGAGCCTGTCCTCGCTGCCCGAGTCCGTGACCTTTGCCGGGCACTTCGTGGATGACGTGCGCGCGTCCATCCGCATCCGCGATGCGGTGCCCAACCATCGAGCCCAAGCGGTCACCCAAGTCGCGAAATGAGTGATGAGGAAACAACAGCAACCACAAAGACAAAGTTCATTCCCTATGAATTTCGCCATCAAACTCCTCACCGCCCTGCTGCTCGCGCCGCTTGCGGCACTCCACGCCGCCGATCAACCCGCCAAGAAGCCCAACGTCGTCCTCTTCCTTGTCGATGACATGGGCTGGATGGACTGCGGTGCTTACGGCTCGCGGTATTACCAGACGCCGCACATGGACGCCTTCGCCAAGCAGGCGATGCGTTTCACCGATGCCTATGCGATGCCTCTGTGTTCGCCCACGCGGGCATCCATCCTCAGCGGGCAATACACGTCCCGGCACGGGGTCACCTCCGCCGTCGGCCATACCAAGCCCGTGAAGGCCGCCTTGCCGGAACAGTCTCCGGGTAACGCGCCCTTGCTCATGCCCGAGAGCGGCAGCTACCTTGATCCGGCGCAATACACTCTCGCCGAGGCCCTGCGCGATGCTGGCTACAGGACCGCCCACATCGGCAAGTGGCATCTCGGCCTCACCGAGCCTCATTGGCCGGAGGCCCAGGGGTTCGATGTCACTTTCCACTGCCATCCCGATCCCGGACCCCCTGGCGGCTATTTCTCGCCCTACGGCGTCCTGCCCCCTGGCTCGGAGCGGCCCAAAGGGAAGAACGCCAAGTATGTGGTCGGCAACATTTCCGACGGGCCGGACGGCGAATACATCGTGGACCGGCAGGCGGCCGAGGCGGAGAAATTCATCGACGCCAACAAGGACCGCCCCTTCTTCCTCAACCTCTGGTGCTACGGCGTGCATGGTCCGTGGGGACACAAGGAGGCCTACACCGCCGAGTTCGCCAAGACCACCGCCCCCCGCGGCGTGCAGGGCAACCCCATCATGGCCTCCATGCTCCGCAGCGTGGACGAGTGCTTCGGGCGCATTCTGGCCAAGCTCGACGCCCTTGGCCTGGCGGAGAACACCATCGTCATCTTCACCTCCGACAACGGCGGCAACGATCACAGCAACAGCGGCGAGGACGCCAAGGCCCAGAAGCGCAAGGCCGACGACCCGATGTTGCGGGACTGGCGCAAATGGGCGGGAGACAAGCCGCCCACCAGCAACGCACCGCTCCGCAGCGGCAAAGGCAGGCTGTATGAAGGCGGCACCCGCGTGCCGCTGATGGTGCGCTGGCCCGGCAAAATCGCGCCCGCCGCCGCCAGCGATGCCATCGTGGGATGCTACGACATCTATCCCACCATCCTGGACCTGACCGGCCTCCCTTTGCCCCCGCAGCAGAAGATCGACGGCGTTTCCTACGCGCCCGTGCTGCGGGGCACCGGGACCTTGCAGCGAGACGCCTACTTCATCTGGTTCCCGCATCTCGTCCCCGGCGTCAGCGTGCGGCAGGGGGATTGGAAGCTGATCCGCCGGTTCACCGAGCGCCCCGGCGATTACGAGGGCGTGCATGAACTCTTCAACCTCAAGGATGACCTCGGCGAAACGAAGAACCTCGCCACGCAGATGCTGGAGAAAGTGAAAGCGCTCGATGCCTTGATCGATGACTTCGTCCGCGACACCGGGGCACTCTACCCCAAGCCCAATCCCGCCTACAAACCGCGCGCCGCAAAGCCGCAACCGTCCGGACCCAAGCCGGGCGCTGATCCGGCGGCGGGACTCGTCCCGAAATTCTGCAAGCTCATCGTCGCCGACGGGGCCGCGCGCGTCGAAGCCGATGGCCGCACGCCCTTCCTCGGCACCGCGCAGATCGAGACCAAAGGCCCCATCACCCTGAAACTTCGCGCCCGCAGCGCCAAGGGCGGACCCGGCAAGGTGCAATGGGTCACTCAAGACCAAACCGAATTCCCCGCCACCGGCCAAACGGTGGCGTTCACTCTCGGCGCAGGCGACGAATGGCAGGACATCACCATGGACATCCCCCTGACCTGTGACCTGCGCATCCTCCGACTCTATCTTCCCGCCGACCAATCTCCAGTCGAGATCGCCTCCATCCAATACACCGGCAAGAACGCCAAACCCAAAACCTGGAATTTTACCTCGGAGAAAAAATGAAACACACCCTCACACTCTTGACCGCCCTGCTGCTGGCGCCGCTGGCAGCGATACATGCCGCCGACAAAACCGAAAAGCCAGGAATTGCCAAGTTTGAAGGGATTGATCCAAACGAGGGCACGGCAGCCACCTCGAAGGATACACCGCCGAGGCTGATCCCCAATCCCGGAAGCACCAAGGACTACGCTCGCGTGAAACGCACCTGCACGGGCGTGCCCAGCATCGCGGTTTCGCGCGGCGGACGAATCTGGGCCATGTGGTATTCCGGCACCACGCCGGGCGAGATCATCGAACGCTGCCCGAACGCTTATGTCGTCGTCAGCACCAGCGGCGATGGCGGCAGAACCTGGAAGGAAGTGCTGGCCATTGATCCCGATGGCGCGGGGCCGCTCAAGGCCTTCGACCCGCAGCCATGGGTTGACCCTGATGGGAAGCTCTGGATCATCTGGCATCACACCGGTGTCAAACACGCCTGGGCCATCACCGCCGACGATGTGGAGAGGGAAAATCCTAGTTGGTCCGAACCGCGCCAGATCGCCAAAGGCGTGATGATGAACAAGCCCGCACTCCTTTCCAACGGCGATTGGCTGCTTCCAGTCTGCGACAGAAAAACGGAAAAGATCAGCGTGATCCAGTCGCTCGTTTCGCGCGACAGAGGCAAGACCTTCACCGTGAAAGGAGCGTTCGAGGTGAGCTACGACCTCAAGCCCTTCGAACCCATGCTCATCGAGCGCAAGGACGGCTCGCTCTGGATGCTTGTGCGCACCGCGCAGGGCATCGGCGAAAGCGTCTCCACTGATGGTGGCACGAGTTGGAGTCCGTTGAAGACCCAGGCGATCAAGCATACGGCCGCCCGTTTCTTCATCACCCGGCTTCAGTCGGGCAGTCTGCTGCTGGTGAAGCATTCGGGGATCGACGTGGACCCCGCATCGGTCGGCAAGCTGCAGCGGCGCGACCTCACCGCCTTCATCTCCAAGGACGACGGCAAAACCTGGTCCGGCGGCCTCGTCATCGACGACCGCATCGGCTGCTCCTACCCGGACGGCCAGCAAACCGCCGACGGCACCATTCATCTCATCTGGGACTTCATGCGCTCCCAGAGCCAGGAGATCGTCATGACAACTTTCCGCGAGGAAGACGTCCTCGCCACCTCTGCTGAAACCATCGCCCGCGTGAAATCAAACCGTCGCCTTGTGAGTAAAGGAGGCACACCTGAATGAGAACAACCACACTCAAACTCCTCACCGCCCTGCTGCTCGCGCCACTGGGGACACTCCACGCTGCCCAAGCGAGCAAGCCCAATATCATCGTCATCCTCGCTGATGACATGGGCTATGCCGATGCGGGATTCAACGGCTGCAAAGACATCCCCACGCCGCATCTCGACTCCATGGCGAAGAAGGGCATCCGGTTTTCGGCTGGTTATGTCACTGCTCCGCAGTGTGCGCCGTCGCGTGCGGGGCTTTTGATGGGCGTGGATCAGAACCGCATCGGGTGCGAGAACAACAACGTCACTGACATCGCCGGACTCAGCGAGGGTGCCACGATTGCCGACCGCATGCGTGCCACAGGCTACCGCACCGGCATGGTGGGCAAGTGGCATCTGGGAACCAATCCGGGCCAACAGCCGCTGGATCGCGGGTTCGACGAGTATTTCGGCTTCCTGCGCGGCAGCAGTTGGTATCTCCCGCAGGCTGGCCAAAAGAGCATCGGGCAGATCCTCGAAGGCCGGACGCTCGTGCCCGTGGGTGGCTATCTCACCGATGCGTTTGGCGAGCGGGCGGTTCGCTTCATTACCGAGAACCATGCGAAGCCTTTCTTTCTCTACGTCGCCTTCAATGCCCCGCACTCACCTTATGAAGCCCCGGCGGAGGAGATCGCGAAGTTCGCCCACATCACCGACACCCAACGCCGCACTTACGCCGCGATGGTTGCCGTCATGGACCGCAACATCGGGCACATGCTGGCCGCGCTGAAGTCTGCGCATGTTGAGCAGAACACGCTCGTCGTCTTCCTCAGCGACAACGGCGGTCCCGGCGATGGATACTCGAACAACAAGCCCCTGCGCGGCTGGAAGGGCGAGACCTTTGAAGGCGGCATCCGTGTGCCCTTTGTCATGCAGTGGCCCGGCACCATCAAACCCGGCCAGACCGTGGATATGCCGGTGTCGTCGCTCGATCTGTTGCCCACCGCTCTTGCCGCCGCAGGTCAGCCCATACCTGCGCCACTCGAAGGCCAAAGCCTCCTGCCCGCGCTGCGTGGAGAAGCGCCATTTCCCGCACGCACTCTCGCGTGGCGCTTCGTCTTCGGCCCCGCCGTCGCCAAGTCCCCGTGGGCCATCCGCGATGGCAACTGGAAGCTCGTTCAAGGAAGCGCCGCTTCCTCCGAGGTGCAGCTCTTCGACCTGAGCAAGGATGCCAGTGAAGCCAACGATCTCTCGACCGCACGCACCGACATCCGAGAGCGCCTCCAAAAAGCCCACGACACCTGGGTCGCCTCCATGCCCGCGCCCTACACCCGCGTGAGCAGCGACAAAGTGCTAGACTTCATCAAAGTCAAACAAGCGGGGCGTGCAAAGGCACCCGAGAAGAGCAAATGAAATCCGAGATGCTTCACAAAGACAAAAAGATCAAAGACCAAAACATGACGACGCGAATCCGCCTTTTTCACCTCTCTTATTTCTGTCTTCTCCTCACCTCGCTGCCCGCTGCAGCGGAGACGAAGCGGGCGGGTGGCGATGCTTTGGATTTGCCGGAGCCGATGAAGCGGCCGGTGAAATACTTTGGCGACGTTCATCCGGTGCTCGCAGTGCATTGTGTGTCGTGCCACGGGCCGGACAAGCAGAAAGGCGGACTGCGGCTCGACTCGCGCGAGATGGCGCTGATGGGCGGCAGTGGCTATGGACCGGCGATTGTTCCGGGGAAGAGCGCGGAGAGTCCGCTGATCCTTTTCATGGCGCATCTGGAGCCCGAGATGGAGATGCCGCCGAAGAAGGATCCGCTGCCGGACTCGACGATAGCGGTCTTGCGCGCCTGGATCGATCAGGGCGCTGTGTGGCCTGGGAAAGGTCTGGATCCCAATCAAAAAGTCCTCGGAAATCAGCCGCTATTTTTCGAGAAGGCGGTCACGCATTGGTCTTTTCAGCCGGTAGTGAAAGCGACGGTGGAATCGCTGCAGAAGGGGCCCGCGACGATTGATGCGCTCGTCGATGCCCGTCGAAAGGAAAAGGTCATCACCGCCTCGCCGCGCGCGGATGCTCCGACGCTTTTGAAGAGGCTGCATTTCGATCTCACTGGGCTGCCGCCAAATGATACGGAAATGAAAACCTTTGTCGCGGCTTTTGCCAACGATGCCGATGCGGCCATCGCGGCAAAGGTCGATGAACTGCTCGCTTCACCGCATTTCGGCGAACGCTGGGGGCGTTACTGGCTGGACATCGCGCGCTATGCTGACACGCAGGATTTCTTCCCGACAGTGGATCTCCGCTACCCTTTCGCCTGGACTTACCGCGACTATGTGATCGGGGCCTTCAACGAAGACAAACCCTACGGTCAGTTCATCCGCGAGCAGATCGCGGCGGATTTGCTGGACTTGAAGGCGGATGATCCTGCGTTGGCAGCGCTGGGTTTTCTCACGGTCGGGCCGCGCTTTTTGCGGCGCACCGAGGAGCAGATCAATGACCGGATCGACGTGGTGACCCGTGGCCTGATGGGGCTGACGGTGGTTTGTGCCCGCTGTCATGATCACAAATACGACCCCATCCCGACGGCCGATTTTTATGCGCTGCACGGCATCTTTAGCAGCTCGGAGATTCCTGAGAAACTGCCGGAAATCACGCTCACTTCCGCCAAGGTGGATGCCAAAGTTCATGCCGACTACGAGGCGAAAAAAGCCAAGGCCCTGAAGGCTGTCGCTGATCTCACCGCGGGTCTGCGCACCAAGGCGATCAACGATGTGAAAGGAAAGCCGGAGGCTTATTTCGATGCCCTGTGCCGATTGGAATTCGATAAGAAAGTGATGTCCCGAGTCCTCACCGATACCAAGCTTTCGGAAGTGGCGCTCGACCCGCTGGTTCAGCAATGGAAGGCATGGATGAAGTCGCCGGACGCACTCCAGGACGCCGTGCTCGGGCCACTGGCAAAAGTCGCCGCCGCTCCTGCCGCCCAACAGGCTGCGCTGCTCAAAACCCTGTTAACGAGCGGCCAAGCGCCGGAGACGAAGCCCCAGATTCATCCATTGGTGCTAAAGGTCATCCAGGAGAAGAAGCCCGACAGCCTGGCTGCGCTGGTGCGTGCTTATGGGTCGGTTCTGGCTGCGGCAGGCAAGCTGCCCAAGGCTGCCGGCGGACCGCTGCTCAATGCGTTCCTGAAAAAAGACAGCCTTCTGGATCTCCAAGTGGCGGATGTGGAGAGGGTGGCCCGCCCTTCGGTCGAGTCCCGTAAAGACTACGCCAAAGTGGACCCAGCAGTCGCGGAGGTGGAAGCCACGCACCCAGGTGCGCCGACTCGCGCGATGGTGATGAATGAAAAGGCCAAGATGGTCAAGCCGGTGATCTTTGTTCGCGGTGATCCAGCGAGACGGGGCGATGCCGTGGACCGGCGCTTCCTCGAAGTGTTGGAGCCCAAGAAAACGCCGTTTCCCGAAGCGCAGAGCGGTCGGCGAGAACTGGCCGAACGCATCAGCAGCCCGACCAATCCACTGACGCCGCGAGTGTGGGCGAATCAGGTGTGGCGTCATCTCCTCGGCCAGGCGCTGGTGAAATCCACGGGCGACTTCGGTTTGCAGTCGGAGCCGCCGAGTCATCCGCAGTTGTTGGATTGGCTGGCCTCCTCCCTCACGCAGCGGAACGGGTCCACCAAACAAATCGTGCGGGACATCGTGCTGAGCGCCACCTACCAGCAGACCAGCACGAACCGCCCCGATGCAGCCAAGATTGACACCGAAAACACGCTGCTCTGGCGCGCAAACCGCCGTCGCCTCGACTTCGAGGCAATGCGCGATGCGATGCTCGCCACCAGCGGCCTGCTCGATCCCGCCATTGGCGGACGCGCCGTGAATCTCTCCACCACGCCTTTCACCGGGCGCCGCACCATCTATGGCTTCGTTGATCGCACGAATATCGATCCGCTGTTCACGACCTTCGATTTTCCCTCGCCGGACATCTCCAACACCCAGCGCAGCGAGACGCTCGTACCGCAGCAGGCACTCTTCGCGCTGAACGATGGCTTCATCATCGAACAAGCCCGGAAGCTGGCGGCAGACGCGGAGAAAGCGGCTGCCAAAACTCCTGGAGATAAGTTGATCACGGCAACGCGTGAGCTTTATCGCCGGGTGTATCAGCGCGTCCCGCTGTCCGAAGAAGAATCGCTGGCCCGGAGTCTCCTCGCCGATGCCCCGACGCCGGAAAGTATAACGCTTTCGGGCTCCTGGCAGCAGGGATTTGGCAGTGCTGATCCCGTTGTGGCAAGAAGCGCGGCTTTTTCGGCTCTGCCGTATTTTGATGCAACCACTAAGCGCTACCAGGGAGCGCGTTTGTTTCCGGACAAGGAGCACGGCTTCGTCAGTCTGAACGCGAGTGGAGGTCATCCAGGATCTGGGCTCGAGAAAGCAGCCATCCGTCGCTGGATTGCACCGCGTGCCGGAGAGTTTGGCATCGGTGGCGAGATTTCCGTTGGAGCCAAGGGCAGCGGCGATGGGATTCGCGCCCGCGTCATCTCATCACGCTCAGGGCAGATCGGCGAATGGATCGTGGATCGTTCAAACGGGGTTTCTGCGCCGACCACGCTTTCAAAAGTGACCGTCAAAGCAGGAGAGATCCTGGACTTCACGGTGGATTGCCGCGAGAACACCACGTCCGATGGCTTTCGCTGGGTGCCGACAATCCGGCTGCTCGTGATGCCGGAGAAAGCACCGAAAGACATGCAAACCGTCTGGGACTCGCAGGCGGATTTCAAAACGCCGCCGCCGCCGAAACTCACTCCTTTGGAACAAATGGCTCAGGCCCTCATCATCACCAACGAGTTCATGTTCATCGACTAAACCACCTCTCCACCTCTCCACCTCCTCATGAATCCCCCACTACTCTCCCGCCGCGAAGCGCTCAGCCGCGCAGGATTCGGCCTCGGCAGTCTCGCTTTGGCTGGCCTGCTCAATGACATGGGCCTCACCCAGGCCAATGCCGCAAACCTTTCGCCACTCTCGGGGCGGCAGCCGCAGTTCCCCGGCAAGGCGAAGCGCGTCATCCATCTCTTCATGAACGGTGGACCGTCGCAGATGGACACCTTCGACCCGAAACCCAAGCTCAATGCCCTGCACGGCAAGTCGCTGCCCATCGCCAAAGATTTGAGCAAGGACAAACGCCTCAGTGGCGCGGCCCTCGGGTCGAAGTTCAAGTTCAGCAAACACGGCCAGAGCGGCATCGAGATCAGCGAGCTTTTCCCCCATGTGGCCAAACACGCCGACGATCTCTGCGTGGTGCGCTCCATGTTCAGCGACGTGCCCAATCACGAGTCCGCGCTGATGATGATGAACACGGGCAATCTCACGTTGCCGCGCCCCAGTGTCGGTTCATGGACTCTCTACGGCCTAGGCACGGAGAATCAAAGCCTGCCTGGTTTCGTCGTCATGTGTCCCGGCGGACTGCCCGTGGCCCAAAGCTCGAATTGGCGCAGTGCCTTCCTGCCCGGCATCTATCAGGGCGTCCACATCGACACCAAGGAGACGCAGGCGGACCGCCTCATTTCCAATCTGCGCAACACCGCCATCCTTCCCGGACAGCAGCGCCGCCAGCTCGGCTACGTCCAGCAGCTTAACGAACTGCACCGCAAGCCGCGCGCCGGCGATCCGCAGTTGGAAGCTCGCATCCAGTCGCTCGAACTCGGCTTCCGCATGCAGACCGAGGCCACCGATGCCTTTGACGTCACGAAAGAGCCGCAATCCATTCGCGAGATGTATGGCGACACCCTGCAGGGCCGCCAAATGCTCATGGCGCGCCGCCTCGCCGAGCGCGGCGTGCGCTACGTGCAGGTCTGGCACGGAGCCGGCCAACCCTGGGATAGCCACAACAGCATCGAAGAAGCCCATCAGCGCCTCGCCACCGAATGCGATCAACCCATCGCCGCGCTCCTCCAGGACCTCAAAGATCGCGGGATGCTGGAAGACACACTCGTCATCTGGGGTGGCGAATTTGGTCGCACCCCGACCGCGCAAATGCCGCTCACGCCCAAAGTGGGCCGCGATCATCACAACGACGGCTTTAGCATCTGGATGGCCGGAGGCGGCGTCAAAGGCGGGCACATCCACGGTGCCACCGACGACATCGGCCTCAGCGTCGCCGAAGGAAAAGTCCACGTCCACGACCTCCACGCCACCATCCTCCACCTGCTCGGATTCAACCACGAAACCCTCACCTACCGCTACGCCGGCCGCGACTTCCGCCTGACCGATGTCGAAGGCGAAGTGGTGAAGGCGCTGCTCGCCTAACCCCAGCGACGACTCTTGTGAGGAAGTTAGCGTCACGACTTCGTTGAGGACTTGTCTGAACCGCTCGTGGTGAATCTGGCTTTTCTCCGGTCAAAAAGCTGCATGTTCTTGATAGGGCGGACGTTCAAACAAACTCCTGTGATTCAAATGAAACCTACCCACACCCACCTCACCATTCTCCTTGTGTTGCTCAGTCTTGGCAGAGCCTCCCTTTTCGCCGCCGACTTCCGGCTCGCCTCGGCGCTGTCGGATCACATGGTGGTTCAGCGTGAGAAACCGGTCGCCGTGTGGGGCTGGGCGGATGCGGGGGAAAGCGTGACGGTTGCCTTTGCGGGTCAGTCGAAGACCGCCACGGCGGGCACGGATGGCAAATGGTCGCTCAAGTTGGAGGCTCTCGCTGCGAGTGAGGAATCTCGGACGCTCATCGTTACGGGGCAGGGGGGCCACAAGGTCGAGGTTAAGGACGTGCTCGTCGGCGAGGTTTGGCTCGGCTCCGGCCAGTCGAACATGGCGATGACGGTCGCGGGTTGTTACCACTTCGATGATGAAAAGGCGTCGGCGAAGTTTCCGCTGATTCGTCATTATCGCGAAAGTTCCGGCCCCGCCGAGAAACCGCAGGCAGAGGGCAAAGGTGCGTGGCAACCTTGCACGCCAGACACGGTCGGTGGCTTCTCGGCGGCGCTGTATTTCTTTGGACGCGAGATTCACAAAGAGGTCGGCGTGCCTGTCGGCCTCATTAATACTTCCGTGGGCGGTACGCCGATCGAATCCTGGGTGGCCGCTGAAGCGCAGTCGTCCGATCCCGAGACGAAGGCGAACTACGACACGCGGCTCGATACCTTTTCGAAGTTCGATCCCGCACAGGCTCCCGCTTTGCATCAAAAGCAGCTCGCCATCTGGAAAGCCGCGTCAGAGAAGGCCAAGGCCAACGGCACGCCCTTCGTCGTCCCCGCACCGAAGGATCCGCTCGCTATGTGGAAGCTCAAAGGCGGCCCCGCGGGTCTCTTCAACGGCAAGGTCGTCAATCTCGTGCCTTACACCCTGCGCGGCATGCTTTGGTATCAAGGCGAAGGCAATGCCAACAGCAATCCGGGCCTTTATCACAAGCAGCTCACGCAGCTCGTCACGAGCTGGCGCACGCTTTGGCAGGACGAAGTGCCCTTCGCGTGGGTGCAGTTACCCAACTACACCGCGCCCGGCGAAGGCTGGCCCCGTGTGCGTGAATCCATGCTCAAAACTCTCGCCCTGCCCAAGACCGGCATGGCCATCACCATCGACCTCGGTGATGCGAAGGACATTCATCCGAAGAACAAGCAAAACGTCGGCAAACGGCTCTCTTTCTGGGCGCTCGGCACCGTGTATGGCAAAAACGTCCCCGCCACCAGCGGCCCGCTGCCCGCAAGCTCGACCATCAACGGCAACTCGATCACCGTTTCCTTCAAGCACACCAACGGCGGCCTCAAATCCATCACCGGCGGCCCGCTCACCGGCTTCCAGATTGCCGGAGCCGATCAGCGATGGAAGCCCGCTGAGGCCAAGATCGTCGGCGAAACCGTCGTCGTCAGCAGCGCCGAAGTCGCGCAGCCTGTGGCCGTTCGTTACGCTTGGAAAGATTGGCCAGACTACAGTCTCGCGAATGGCGCTGGAATACCTGCTTCGCCCTTCCGCACCGATGACTGGGCTGTGCCGGTGGTGAAGAAGTGAGCGTCGTTACATGCTGTTGGCATTTTCCGTTCATCGGAACCATTCACTCTACCTATCCCCATGAAGCATCTCCTCCTCTCCCTGCTCCTGATCGCCAGCATCGCCCACAGTCATGAACCTGCAGCGCCCGCAGCCAAAGGCACCGGACTCAAAGTGCTCGTCTATTCCAACACCGGCTACTATCGCCATCCCGAAACTCCGAAGATCAATCGCTGGCTCGTCCTGCTCGGTCATGAGAATGGCTTCGAGGTGGATGTGACGGAGCATTGGAAAGACATGCGCGCCGAGGAGTTGAGCCGCTACGACGTGCTCGTGCTCAACAATGCTAACGAACTCGACAAGGTGCTGCCCGAGGAGCAGCGCAAGTCGGTGGAGGAATGGTTCACCAAGGGCGGTAAAGGCATCGTCGGCCTTCATGCCGCGCTGGTGCATCAGACCAATTGGCCGTGGCTGAATGCGCTCGGCGGTTGCGATTTCAATAGCGACTCCGACTTCAGCAAGGCCAAGGTCACCATTGATCCCGCTGCGAAAGATCATCCATCTGTCAAAGGCCAACCCGCGGAGTTTTGGATCGAAGCTGATTGGACGAACCACGATCGCGCCGTCACCGGCCAGCCCGGTTTCAAGGTCCTCATGCGCGTGGACGAGGCCACTTACACGCCGGTGCGTGAGTATTTCCAAACTCGCAACGGCAAGCCCATGGGCGCGGATCATCCCATCGCCTGGACGCACGAACCCGCGACCGGTGGTCGCTTCTTCTACACCGAGTTCGGCCACGACCTGCGCTCGCTCAGCACCCCCTTTGCGCGGCAGCATGTGCTCGAAGGCATCAAGTGGGCTGCAAAAGTGACTCCCGAAACGGCAAAGCAAAAATAGGAGATGAAACAGTCCCTCCTGCCCGCCAACTTTCACACCCCATGAACCGACGTCGCCTTCTTCAACTCGCCGCTATGGCTCCAATCGGAGCTGCCACAGCCCATGCGGCCTACTCGCCGCTCCCACCCACTGGCAAAGCACACTTCACCCCGACGTTGAATGCGTATTCGTTCCTCGAACAGCTCAATGCCAATATCGCCGACCCGACGAAGGGCATCGACCTCTTCGGTGTGTGCGATTTCTGCGTGAAGCATGACATCGAAGCTGTGGATCTCACCGGCTACTTCTTCCCCGGCTATCCGAAAGCGCCGTCGGACGACTACATCGCCCGCATCAAGCGCTACACACATGATCGCGGCATCACGATCAGCGGCACAGGCGTGAAAAATGATTTCGCCACGGCGGACAAGGCGGTGCGTGCCGAGGGCGTGGCTTTGACGAAGCTGTGGATCGAGGTCGCCGCGCGGCTCGGTGCGCCGGTGGTGCGCGTGTTTGCGGGTCCGCATGGAAAGAACGCGAAGGACTGGCAAAGCGCCGCAGGTGGTGCCTCGCGGGACGAGGTGGAGAAGTGGATGGCTGAGGCGCTGCGCGAATGTGCGGAGCATGGCGAGAAGTTCGGCGTTATTGTCGCTGTGCAAAATCATGGCGACTTCCTCACGACCGGCCCGGAGCACGTCAGCTTGCTGAAGCGCGTCGATCATGCCTGGTGCGGTGCGCTCGTGGACACCGGCAAATACTTCACGGCTGATCCTTATGCCGACATCGCTCTGATGGTGCCGCATGCGGTGAACTGGCAGATCAAGGAAACGCTCGGCAGCAGTCTCAAAACACCGCCCGCCGATTTCAAGAAGCTCGCCAAGATCATCCACGATGGCGGCTACCGCGGCTTCGTACCCATCGAAACCCTCGCCATGGGCCGCAAGGACTACGATCCCGCCGCCGAAGTCGTGAAATTACTCGCTGCCATGCGTGCGGCGATCGCGGAGTTGAAGTGACACGCCGTTTTCACATCCTTTACCAACCATGAAACTCATCGCCCTACTCCTGTCTGCTCTCGTTTACCCGATCTTTTCCGCCGAACCCATCCGCGTGCTCGTATGGGACGAGCAGCAGCCGCAGCAAAAAGAAGGCTATGGTGAAAAATTCCTCGGCGAGACCATCGCCGCGTATCTGGCGAAGTTGCCGGGACTCTCCGTGAAGACCGCGAAGCTCGACGAGGCGGATCAAGGCCTTTCTGATGCCACGCTGAATGCGACGGATGTGCTCATCTTCTGGTGTCATCGCCGCGTGAAGGATCAGGACGATGCCCGCATGGAAGCCATTGTGAAGCGTGTCATGGAGGGGAAACTCAGCTTCATCGGGCTGCACTCCACGCATTGGGGCAAGCCCTTCGTGCGGCTCATGCAGGAGCGGGCCAAGGCGGATGCAATCAAGGCTTTGCCGGAAGTTGAGCGTGCCACGGCGAAGTGGGAGTTCCTCAATGACGCGCCGTATTACAAAGGCGTTGGTCGTGCAGCCCGTATCACGCCCTTTGTTGAGAAGGGCGAAGGCAACGTGTGGAAGCTCACCCTGCCAGCGTGTGTGTTCCCTGTGTATCGAAATGACGGCATGCCCTCGCACGTCACCACCCTGCTGCCTCAGCATCCCATCGCTACCGGCTTACCCCTGCAGTGGGACATCCCGCACACAGAGATGTATGGCGAGCCTTTCCATGTGCCTGCGCCCGACGAGGTCGTGTTCGAAGAAAAGTGGGACAAGGGCGAGCACTTCCGAAGCGGCTGTGTTTGGAGTGTGGGCCAGGGCCGCGTCTTCTACTTCCGCCCCGGCCACGAGACCTATGGTATCTTTCAGCAAGCCGAGACGCTGCGCGTGGTGGAAAATGCGGTGCGGTGGATGGGTGCAGATATCAAGCCATGAACACTCGCCGAAAATTCATCGTCACGGTTGCTGGTGCTGCTGCTGTCTCGTCGAAGGCGGTCGCGGCTGAATCCAAGCCTGAGATTCGTTACTCGATGAATCCCACGCCGCCGAAGATCGGGCCGCACACGGGGACATTGGATGTTTTCGTCCAGAAGTTGAAACCACGGGGCGAGGTGCCGCTTTCGTTTCTCAACGACGAACATGCTGATCTTGCGGCCTGGAGGGCAAAGGCGCGCGCGAAGATGCTGGAGCTGCTGCACTACTCGCCGGAGACTTGCGAGCCGCAGGCGGAAGTAATCTCACGGAAGGACTGCGGCGACTACATTCGCGAGGAGATCCGCTTCAACACCACACCGGTGTTTCGCGTGCCGGGCACGGTTTTGATCCCGAAGGGCCTCACCAAGCCCGCGCCTGCCGTGGTGCTGCTGCATTCGCATGGGGCCTACTACTTGTGGGGCCGCGAGCGTGAACTGGAGGGCGACGACGTGCATCCCACGCTCATCGAGATGCGGGAATCCTACGGGAAGAAGGCCATCGGCACCGAGATGGTGCGGCGCGGCTATGTGGTGATCAGCATCGACATGTTTTTCTGGGGCGAGCGGCGCATGGTGCTCGAAGACGATCCACCGGAGTGGAAGGAGCGTCCGGCGGACATCAGCAGCGAGTCGGTGGTGAAGTTCAACCAGCGCAGCAATGCCAGCGAGCAGCTCATGGGCCGCACCTTGCTCAGCGCTGGAGTCACGTGGTCGGGTATCCTCGCGTGGGATGACATCCGCACGGTGGACTATCTCGTGACGCGGCCCGAGGTGGACCCGCAGCGCATCGGCTGCGTGGGCCACAGCGTCGGCGGACTGCGCAGCGCTTATCTCGCGGCCTTGGATGATCGGATCAAAGCGGCTGTCGTGTGCGGATGGATGTGTTCCTTTCCAAACCAACTCGCGAAGCACATCCGCAATACCATCGGCCACAGCAAAATCATCCCTGGCATCTACCGCCTCATGGATCATCCCGACATCGCCTCCCTCGCCATGCCGAAGCCGCTCATGGTCATCAATGGCATCCAGGACCCGCTCTTCGAGCCCGACGGCGTCCGTGCCGCTCATGCTAAACTGGCGAAATGCTACGCCAAAGCCAGCGCGCCCGATAACTTCAAAGGCATCATCGAAGAACGCCCGCACGAATTCAACGCCGAGCGCCAAGCCGATGCCTGGGCGTGGTTTGAAAAGTGGCTATGAACCGAAAACAGCACCAACAACATGATCTCCCGCTTCACCCACATCTTGAGCATCGCCTTTCTCATTACTGGCAGCCCACTTCATGCAGAAGTGCCGCCTGAGGTCGCGAAAGTGCTGCTGGAACAAAAAGCCGCCACACCTTTGCCCAAGCCTGAGGGTGACGTGGTGCAAGTGAAGACCGCCAGGGAACTGGAGCAGGCCGTTCGGTCCATGAAATCGGGCCAAACCATCGTGCTCGCCCCTGGCGAATATCGCATCACCCATGACCTCGTGCTTGGGGCCAAGACCTCGGAGCCGCTGCGCAACATCGCCTTCCGTGGCGCGACCGGGAAGCGCGAGGACGTTGTCATTCGTGGACCGGGGCAGGAAAATCCTGAAGGGAACCCTCAAAGCTCCTTTCAGTTCAATAATGTGGATGGTGCCCTAGTCGCCGACATGTCCATCGGCGACTTCTTCCATCACCCCATCATGCTGCATGGCCGATTCGGCTGCCGTGCCGTGCGCATGCGCAACCTCCGCCTCTTCGACGCCGGCCAGCAGTTCGTGAAAGGCACCAGCGGAGGCCCAGGCCGCATCGGAGCCAAAGACTGCATCGTCGAGCACTGCCTCATCGAATACACCGACATCGGACCCATCGCGAATCAGGGCTATACGCAAGGCGTGGACATACACCGTGGCGACCGCAACATCGTCCGCGACTGCGTCTTTCGGAACATGCATGTGAAGCCGGGGCTGAGGTTCCAGCACGGTCCGGCCGTGCTCATGTGGAATGACTCGCGCGACTCCATCGTCGAGCGCTGCGTCTTCCTCGACTGCGACCGAGGCGTCCAATTCGGCGTGAATGAAAAGCCCAAAGACGGCCCCAGCGACCACTCCGGCGGCGTCATTCGAAACAACTTCTTCTACACCTCACGCCGCATCACCAATGCCGACGCGCCGATTCTGGCCTGGAACTCACCTGGCACCAAAATCCTGCACAACACCATCCTGACCAACGGCACCTGTCCCAACGCCATTGAGTATCGCTTCGCCAACACCAAGGGCGTCATCATCGCGAACAACCTGACCGACGCCAACATCCTCTCCCGCAACGACGCAGAGGCCGAGGTGTATGGCAACTACACCCAAGCGACACCCGCGATGTTTACCGACCCAGCCGGCTGCGATCTGCATTTGAAATCACCCGTCACTAGTGTCGTCAGCACAGCAGAGAAACTCCGCCCGCCTTTGACCACCGCCGATTGCGCCGATGACTTCAACGGCCACCCCCGCCGCACCGATGCCCCCACCGACATCGGTGCCGCAGAACATCGAAATACGCCCGCAGCGAAGGAGTAAAGGTCTGGAGCGAATATCTTCAAACGATCCAAAACCATCAACCCATCTTAGACCATGAAAGCTCTTCTTACCGCCCTCCTCCTCGCGCCGCTGGCCACCCTCCACGCCGCTGATGCTCCGCCTAAGGAACAAAAACCCGCACCCGAGTTTCGGAAATACGAGCTACCCGTCGAGCCGGACGAAAACGTCTCGTATGGCCCGCATCGCATGCAGGTGATCTACTTCTGGCGGGCGAAGTCGGACCAGCCCACGCCCCTGCTCGTTTACATCCATGGCGGTGGCTGGCAGGGCGGGGATCGCTCCGTGGCTCGAAGCATGATCCTGCCCGCGCTCAATGCTGGCATCTCAGTGGCGTCCGTGGAATACCGCACCATCAAAGATTCCACCGCCGATGGACTCGTGCCGCCGGTGAAGGGACCGATGCTCGATTGCGCCCGCGCTCTCCAGTTCTGCCGTAGCAAGGCCAAGGACTGGAACCTCGACAAAACCAAGGTTGCCCTCGCCGGCGGCTCCGCTGGTGCCTGCACGAGCCTTTGGCTGGCCTTTCACGACGATCTGGCCGATCCCAACAGCCCTGATCCCGTCGCCCGCGAGTCCACCCGCGTCCTCTGTGCCGCCGTGTCCGGTGCCCAGACCACGCTCGATCCTCACCAGATGCGTGAATGGACGCCCAACAGCAAATACGGCTCGCACGCCTTCGGCATCGCGTGGGATGCGAAGAAGAAAATCGGGTCCTTCCAGATGTTCTACGATGCCCGCGAACGCCTCCTGCCTTGGATCAAAGAATACTCGCCCTACGAGCTCGTCACCCTCGGCGATCCGCCCGTGGGCCTCTACTACAGCGCCCCGCCAAACCTCGGTCAGGACGAAAAAGACCCCACCCACACCGCGAACTTCGGCGTGAAGCTCAAGGAGCACTGCGATGCTCACCAAGTCCCCTGCGACCTCGTTTATCCCGGCGCATCAAACGTGAAGCACGCCACCGACAACGACTACATCAAGGCTTTCCTGAGACCTGAACTGGTGAAGTCGGGGGAGCCGAGTGCGCCGAAGAAGTGAATCACAACACAGATATGAAACCTGCCCTGCGACTCCTCACGGTCTTTCTACTCACACCGCTGGCCGCGCTGCACGCCGCCGAACCATTCCCCACTCCTTCCGCCCTCTGGAAGGACTACGACCCCAATCAGGGCGACTTCAAAGAGGAGATCGTGAAGCAGGAAACGAAAGACGGCATTTTCAACCGCGACTCCTACATCAGCGCGTATGTGCTCGGTGAGGAGGTTCGTGTTTATTGTCGTTACCGCGTGAAGACGGGTGCCGTGAAAGCTCCGGGCCTGCTGGTGGTGCATGGCTGGATGGGCGCGCCGGAGCCGGACAAGAAGTATGTCGAGGATGGCTGGGCGGTGATGGCGCATGACTATTGCGGCCAGACGGGAAGCCGTCCTCACTTCACGAAGTATCCAGAGAAGCTGCGGCACGGAAACATGGATCGGACGGTGGCTGGACCGGCGCGGGCACAGGACCTAGACGGAAAACAAATCACCGATCCGAAGCAGACCTCCGACTATGTGTGGTATGCCATCCAGCGGCGGGTGCTGAGCTATCTCGAGCAGCAGAAGGAGGTGGATCGCTCGCGGCTCGGGGCGACAGGTTACTCGTATGGTGGCACGCTGATGTGGAATCTCGCGACCGATCCCCGTATCAAAGCCGTCGCCGCCTACTTCGGTATCGGTTACAACGATTACTACCGCGACAAGCAGGTCTGGCTCTACAACGTGCCTTACGTCGAGCCGTCAAAGTCGTCGGGTGAAGAGATCATCCTGGCTTCGATTGTGCCTGAGGCCCATGTGCCGTTCATCACGGCGGCGACGTTGTTTTTGAATGGTTCCAACGATCATCATGGCGGTCACGAACGCGGGCTGGAGAGCTTCAAGAAGTTCCCGAAGAACGTGCCGTGGTCCTTTGCGATCCAGGCCCGCGGGCATCACGACACCGAGAAGATCGGGCACAACACGAAGTTCTGGCTGGAAAAGCATGTGCTCGGCAAAGACGTGGCCTGGCCGGAGCATCCGAGGTCTGAGATCCGTCTGGATGCCGAAGGCGTGCCGGAACTCGTCATCACGCCGGCGTCACCCGAAACGGTGCGCAAGGTGGAGCTGTTTTATGCGCTCAAGAACCCATGCAGCTACGCCCGTGCCTGGCGTGACACTTCGAGCGTGCGGCAGGGACAGCAGTGGATTGGCAAGATGCCGGTGCTCAATGTGGACGACTATGTCTTCGGTTACGCCAACATCACCTACGACACGACGATCGTGCGCTCGACCGACTTCAATGCGGCGATCCCTGCCAAGCTCGGCAAGGCGGTGGCCACCGATAAACCATCAAGCGATCTTTCTGGCAGCGGTTACAGCGCCTGGAGCAACATCGCCGAACTCGAAGGTCCCCAAGGCATCAAGGGATTTCGTCCCACAAACAACGGTCGCGGTTCCGGCACCGAGCAACTGCACGATCCCAAATGGCAGGCCCCGGCCGACTCGCGGCTGTGCTTCAAGTTCTACTGCACCGAGCCGCAAACCGTGGTCCTCACCGCCGCCGATCATAATTCGGTCGAGCTGGAGATCAGCGCCTCTGACCACTGGCAGGAGATGATCATCGCCCCTGAGCGGCTCATCAACCGCTTCAACCATAAGCCCATGTCGAACTGGTCCAGCGTGGGCAAAATCCACTTTTTACCCAAACCAGGCTCGGATCTGACCAAGGTCATCTTCGCCGATTTCAAATGGGTTCCCTGAGCCCACATGAGTGAGCACATTCGATCCATGAAGACCATTCTCTGTCTCCTTCTCACAGCCTGTGCCACGTTTGCGGCGGATAAACCAACCACCCCACCCGAGTTTGCCGCCATCACGGATGATCCGAAGCTCCCGCGTGTGCTCTTGATGGGCGACTCGGTGTCCATTGCGTATGCGCTGGAGGTGCGAAAACTGCTCTCGGGTGTGGCGAACGTGCATCGCGTGCCGGCGAACTGCGGCTCGACGAAGGTGGCGCTTGGCTCGTATGGACTCGTGCGCTGGTTGCCGGACCCGAAGGAGAAATGGGATGTCATCCACTTCAACCACGGCCTGCACGATCTCTCGTATCGCTTCGCCGATGACAGCGATAAGAACGCTAAGGGCGAATATGCGTCACCGACGAACGGTGGCCATCAAAACGTCCCGCCTGAGGTCTATGAGAAGAATCTGCGCCAGATCGTCGCTCGGCTCAAGCAAACCGGGGCCAAGCTCATCTTTGCCAGCACCACGCCCGTGCCGGAAAGCGATGCGGCGAAGTACGTGAAGGACTCCGAGCTGCCTTATAACGAGGTAGCGAAACAAGTTATGACTGAGGAAGGCGTGACCTGGAACGATCTCTGGTCGCTCGTGAAGCCACGGCAGGCCGAGCTGCAGATTCCGCGCAATGTTCATTTCATGTCCAGTGGCTCGTCGGTGATGGCGAAGCAGGTCGCGGAACACATCCGTGCTGCGTTGGTGCAGGCCAAACCGTGATTGGCTACCTTCAGGTCGGCGACCGTGAACGAGAGGACAAAGAACGACCTCGGGCGACGTTTACCTAACCCGTGTTTTCATCTTCCACCACTCGCCTCATGCGCCAACTTACTGTGCTCGTTTGTTCCTTCGCCATCGCGTTGTCAGCCAATGCTCAAATCGCGACGACGGATGTGGGCGCGCCGGAGGACATGATCCTCGGTTTCCGGAGCAAATCGAAGTATCAGATCATCGTGCCGGATATGGCGGCGAATCCCACGGCGGAGTCGTCGGTGACGCGTGCGGCGGAGCTGTTGCAGCAGGCGTTTGCGGCGAACAGGATCACGCTGCCGGTGGTGAAGGAGTCCCAGGCTGAGGCGGGGCGTCCGGGCTTCTATGTCGGGGCGACGAAGTTCGCGGCGGCGAATGGCGCGGAGGTGCGGCAGCTCAAGGGCTGGGGTTTTGTGCACAAAGTGGTCGGGCGGAATGTGATCATCGCGGGGAATGACGAGCCGGATGCGCTCGAAGGGAAACGCGCCATCCCGGGCTGGCGCACGGCGACGAAGGACCCATCGCTGCCGTTTGAGGGCACGCTGTTTGGCGCGGCGGAGTTTGTGCATCGCTTTGTCGGAGCGCGGTTTTTGTCGCCGGATGAATCGGGCACGACCTTCGTGCCGCAGTCGATCATTCATGTGCCGCCGACGCTCGATGTGCGGAGCGAGCCGCATTTCATCGAGCACGACATGCGCAATGGGCCGGAGTTGTTCTACACGGCGAATCATTGCCGACGCTTCACGCGTGTGTGGTCGCGTGGCGGGCATCAGCATCCGTCGGCTGTGCCGATCAGCGAGTATGGGAAGACGCATCCCGAGTATTTCATCCTCACCGGCAATGTGCGGCAGCCCGAAGTCGGCGCGACAGACGGCCAGCTTTGCCTCTCGAACCCGGAGGTGCGTGAACTCATCTACAAGCACATCCTCGCGACTCTCGATAGCGGCTACGATGTCATCGAACTGGGCCAGGCCGATGGTTTCCGTCCCTGCCAGTGCAAGGAATGCGAGGCGCTTTACGGTGTGAAGCCCACGACCAAGCCAACCGATGGCATTGCCTTCAGCACCGACCGCGCCTGGGGTGAGAAGATCTGGATCATGCATCGCGACATGGCCTTGCGCTTGATGAAGGATCGTCCAGGAAAGAAGCTCATGATGACCGCCTACAGCATCTCGCGGGAGCCGCCGCAGACCTTCCACGAGTTCCCGGAGAACACGATCATCGAAATGATGAGCTCTGAGGAGGAATCCTTCGCCGCGTGGAAGCAGCTCAAGGTTCCCGGTGGCTTCTCAGCGTATCTTTACAACTGGGGAAACTTCCATCTCGTGGGCCTCACGCCGCTCACCACCGTCTCGATGATCGCGGAGCAGAATCGCCTGCTCGTGGAGAACAATGTGCGCATGGTGCAGGTGAATGGCAGTCCCGGCGCTGGGCAGTGGGGACTCGAAGGACCAAACATCTATGTGTATCTGCGTCTCGCCATTGACCCGAAGCGGCAGAGCGCGAACGAACTCTTCGACGAATACCTGCAGGCCGCCTTTCGTGAGTGCGAAAACCCGATGCGCCGCTTCTTCACCAACGTGCAAAGGCGCGTCGAACTGTGGCGGGTGCTGCGTGAATATGCGTATCAGTCCGGACGCGATCCCCTCTTCGCGCTCGGCACTCTTTGGCCGCCGGACGTGATCAATTCGCTCGAAGAAGACCTTGCCGCCGCCGAAGGCAGCGCCGAGTTGCCCGAGGTGCGGCGCAGGCTCGACATCGTGCGCTACGAGTTCGATTTCCTGAAGCACCTCGCCCTCGTCATCAATGCCTGGCGCAATCATCAGGCGATGAACAACGTGGCCTCGCTCACGCAGTTGCTCGACGAGGTGGATGCGCGCAACGCCTTCATCGCCGGCGTGGCCAATGGCGACGCGAAGTATGCGAAGAAAAAGAACCCCGCGTATCGCTTCGCCGACGAAAAGAGCCTGAAGTATGCCGGACGCTATTTGGAGCGTGCTCCGTTCAATTGGGACACCGCGAAGATGCGGGCGAATCCGGCGCAAATGATCCAGCAGAGCCAATCGCTTACCATCGAGCGTGTGACCGGGCCTTTGACGCTCGATTCAACCCGCTGGGAGAAAGTCGAGTCGCATCCGCTTTTGCCCACCGATGCCGCCGTGACGAAGCTGCAAGCACCCACGACCTTCCGCCTGCTCTGCGACGACTCGAACCTCTACATCCGCGTCAGCGGCGAGCAGCCAGCGAACAAGACCACCTTCGCCGCCCGCGGCCACGATGCCGAGCTATGGTTGCAGGAGAGCATCGTCGTCAATGTCTCGCCCATCGCCGACAAGAGCCGCTACTTCTACTTCGCCTACGAGCCGGAACCGACGTCCTTCAATGAGGCCGAGCACGGCTTCATCGCCGACTACCTGCACCCGCGCTACGGCTGGAATGACGAGGGCTGGAACGGCGCATGGATCTTTGAAACCAAGCTTATCCCGGCCAAGAACCGCTGGGAGTCCATGGCCGTCATTCCCTTTGAAACCATGCGCACTAAGGCACCCAAAGCGGGCGACACCTGGTATCTCAATGTCGGTCGCGTGCACTTCACCGACTCCACCGACAAGAAGACCAACCGCGAGTTCTCCGCCTGGACCAGCAAGCTCAACGCCTCCCGCATCCCCGGCGATGCGAGCTTTGGAAAAGCCACCTTCAAATGATCCGCTCATGACACGCCTCTCGCTCCTCGCCATCACGCTGGTTTTGTTCGCCACCTCGTCCCACGCGGTCGATTTTCAGTCACTCAGCGCCGTGAAGGGGCTCACGGCCGACAAACGCTACGACGAAGCCATCCAGAAACTCGAAGCCCTCGCGGCGAAGACCGAGGAGGTAGGCGAGAACTTCCACTACCTCGATCTCGCCATGGACATCACCGTGAAGTCGCTCAAAAACGCGGACCGCTCGCTCGCGCTCGCCGCGCAGGTGAAAGACGCCGCGCATCGTGACTTTGCCAAGCTGCGCGTGCTCACCGACTTCCAGCGCTACGACGAAGCGCTCGCCTCCGTGCGCGAGGAAGCAATCGAAACCTGGCCGGTGCGCTGCCGTGGGCAAGCGCATGCCTTTCTCGCCGAGATCTACCACAAGAAAAAAGACGATGCCGCCGAACTTCGCCAATGGCAAAAGGCCGCCGAGGCGCTTGGGGCCGAAGTTAGCGTGCGTGGCCGCGCCCACCGCGAAGCCGCCGTGCTCCACCTCAAGCAAGGCGACACCGCCAAGGCCGAAGAGCACTTCCGCAAAGCTCTCGCCGTCAACCCCGCGAACTACGCCTGGCGCATCGAGAGCCTCGCCGGTCTCTCGCGCCTGCTGATCGACAACAAACGCCCCAAAGAAGCCGTGAAAGCCTTTGAAGGCACCGACTTCAGCCAGATCGACCACATTACTAGCAAAGGCACCCTCCTCGAAGCCTACGCCCGCGCCCTGCTCGCCGCCGGAAAGAAAATCAAAGCCATCGAGACCTTCGACCAACTCCTCCAACTCAATCTTCCCACCGCATGGAAAGACCGCATCAACCAGGAACTCGATCAGATGGCGGAGGATTTCTAGCAATGGAACGCACCCTAACCCACCACAAAACACACACCATGAAACTCAGTTTACTCCTCAGCTACGCCACCGCGCTTCTGTCGATCACCCTCATGCTTCCTTCCATCGCCCAAGCCCAGGGGGATGATGGCAAGTTGCGCATCATCGTCTTCGGCGCGCATCCTGATGATGCTCAATACACTTCAGGCGGCACCGCTGCGAAGTGGATCAAACTCGGCCACCACGTGAAGCTTGTGTCTGTGACCAATGGCGACATCGGTCATTGGCAGTCGGCGGGTGGACCGCTCGCGCAGCGGCGGCTCGCAGAAGTGAAGAAAGC
>JAIXOU010000050.1 GCA_027486585.1 Verrucomicrobiaceae bacterium
GAGATGGATAGATGGAGAGATGGAGAGATGGAGAGATGGAGAGATGGAGAGATGGAGAGATGGAGAGATGGAGAGATGGACAGGTCGGTTCACGGTTCTCGGTTCTCGGTTCTTGGAAGATGGGGGCTTGCAGGCCAGACTTGCGATTTTCAATCTGGAACGCTATGCTCCGGTCATGTCTTTTCCGTCCGCTATCCTTGTTCCGGCTGTGGTGTCGCGTCTGCGGTCCGCGCTGCCAGCGCTGCGGCGGGAATTCCCGCTGAAGAAGTTGGGCGTCTTTGGATCTACGGCGCGTGGTGATGCGGGGCCTGAGAGTGACATCGACATTTTGGTGGAAGTGGACCCAAGCATCGGCCTGGGGTTTGTGACGCTAGCGGAGCGGCTGGAGGCGGAGCTGGGCCGGAAGGTGGACCTGGTGTCCAGGCGCGGGCTGAAACCGGCCATGTGGGCCAGCATTGAACCGGATCTGATCGATGTCGAAGCGTGATGCCAGTCTGCTCCTGCAAGACATGTGGGAGGCCATGCAAAAAATAGCCAGCTACACGGCGGGCATGGACTTTGACGCTTTTCTAGCGGACTCCAAGACGAGTGATGCGGTGGTGCGGAATGTGGAAGTCATCGGTGAGGCCTGCAAACAACTCCCGGAAGCCTTTAAACTGGCTAACCCGCAGGTGCCCTGGGCGCAGATGGCCGGGATGCGTAACCGGATCGTTCACGACTACACGGGAGTGGATCTGGGGATCATCTGGCATGTAGTGACGGACTCTCTGCCGATTCTTGCCGCCGAGATTGCCAGCCTGTCATAAGCTGCATTGGGCATGGTTCACTGTTCTTGGTTGCTGACGACGGACAGACCTCAAAAGCGGCAGCGAACGCGGGGCCGAACTACGGACGCGGCGCACCCGTTCTCCGTTCCATTCTCCGTTCCATTCTCCGTTCCATTCTCCATTCTCCATTCCATTCTCCATTCCATTCTCCATTCCATTCTCCATTCCATTCTCCGTAGCAAGACTGCGAAGGATGAAAGCAAGACTGCGAAGGATGAAGCGCGTCCCTACCTTGGTTGGGCTGATCGACGAACACTTTGACGTGAATGCGCTTTTATATGAAAATGCTGTTATGCGAACCACCTTAGACCTTCCAGACGAGACTTTCCGTCAGTTGAAAACTGAAGCTGCTCTATGCGGTGCCAAGCTCAAGGACCTCATTACCGAGTTCATTGAGAAAGGGCTGGCTGCCAGGGCAGCCGGGCAGCCTCTCACGGCCCGCTCACGCAGTCCACTGCCGCAGGTCCGCCCGAAGACCGGAGTTCGACACTCGGCACTGACCAATGCCGAGCTGGAAGACCTCCTCACCAAAGCCGACCACCATGCCCGTCCGTGACTCCCAGATTTAAATGTCTGGCTGGCGCTGACTGACCCAGACCACCAACACCACGAAAGAGCTCGGCGTTACTGGGAGACTGAGGCTGCTCCCCAGCTTGCCTTTTGCCGCGTTACCATGCTGGGTCTGCTGCGCCTACTCACTCACCCGAAGGTCATGCACGGCTCACCCTTCACCCCAGCAGAGGCATGGCTGGCCTACCGCTCATTTCTAGCTCTGCCGGAGGTAGCCTTCCTCTCGGAAAACCCGCGCTTGGAGCTTCAGTTCGCCGCTTGGACAGACACAGCCACCTTCGCGCCGCATCGCTGGACGGACGCTTGGCTGGCTGCCCAGGCTTTCACCACCGGCTCCCGTCTCGTCTCCTTTGACTCAGACTTCCTGGCCTTTCCGAGTATCTCGTTTCTTCACCTAACGGCTTCCTAAACGTCGTTGTTCTTCCTCCTTCGCTCGTTGAGCTACGAAGGACACGTCTGATCTCTGACTTCTATCCTCGATTCGCTATCTACCATCCCTCTGAGCTCAGCTTGTGAATGATCGAAATGGCGATGCGAGCTGGCTACTATGCTCTGCTGTTTCCCGGATCATCGGTCGCGGCGCTGAGCGCCCCTACCTGCAAACCGCGCCTCCGTTCTTTAACTTCAGTCAAGTGGGTCAGGCGCAAAGACTTTTCAGACTCGCTGGCCGTCGCGCATTTTGATCGTCTGATGGGCGACGGCGGCCACGGTGGCGTCATGGGTGGCCATGAGGATGGCGATGCCGAGGTCTTGATTGAGCTGACGAAAGAGATCCAGCACGAGCTGGCCATTGCTGCTATCCAGACTGCCGGTAGGCTCGTCGGCAATGAGCAGGGCGGGCTCATGAATGACGGCTCGGGCGAGTGCGGCGCGCTGGGCTTCCCCACCAGAGATCTGCGAGGGCATGTGATCGAGTCGATGCTCAATGCCTACACGAGAGGCCAAGGCGCGAGCTTTTTCGAAAGCCACCTTTTCAGACTCGCGGGAGAGCAGCAGGGGCATGGCGATGTTTTCCAAGACGCTGAGTGTGGGCAGCAGGTTAAAAAACTGAAAGACGAAGCCGATGCGTTCCCGCCGTAACTGAGTGAGCGCGGTGTCATTGAGCGTGGTGATGTCTCGGCCATCGAGATGCAAGCTGCCACTGTCGGGGCGGTCCATGGCTCCGCAGAGCTGAAGTAGGGTGGATTTCCCACAGCCTGAGGGACCCATGATGGCGATAAAATCCCCAGCACTCATTTCCAGACTGACACCCCGCAGTGCATTCACGGAGGTGCCGCTAAGCGGGTAACTACGGGTGAGATGGCTGGCGGAGAGTATGGACACGTGGAGGGTTTACAGGCAGGAAATACGATGTTCGGGCTTAAGCGGATTGGGATTTCATGCCAATACGAGCCAAAGCGCAGCGATGAGCGTGAGGACAAAAAGAGTCCACTCAAAGGGCTTTTGCGGGATGCGTTTGAGGATCTGCCAGCCCAGTAAAATGCCTGCGATGACGAAGGGTAACAGTACGAGGTTCGTCATTAACGACTGCGGATGAATGATGCCGAGATCAGCAGAAAAGGGCACTTTGAAGAGATTGATGAACAGGAAAAAGCGGCTGAAGACTCCGAGGTGGTCCTTTTTCTCCAAGTGCTGGGAGAGAAGATAGACGGTCATGACGGGACCGGCTGCATTGGCTAACATGGTGACGATGCCCGCACAGAGTCCCATGCTCCAGGAGAAGACTTTATGCTGGGTGAGCACCATGAAACTCTGTCGCCGAGCATTTAAGAGCAGATGAAAAGCCAGCAAGCTGATGATCAGCCAACCGATCACGGTGCGAGCTGCTTCGTTGTCGATTTTACCGAGCAAAAAGTAACCTATCACCACGCCAATGATGGCGGGCGGCACCATGGGCAGGATGCGCCGCCAGCTGCCGCCTTTTCGATTGATGAAAAACCCCATGATGTCTGCCACGATGAGCAGGGGTAAGACGAGGCCTACCGATGCCTTGGCACCAAATGCCTGGGCCATAAGGACGACATTCAGCGTGGCAGTGCCCGAGAGGCCACTTTTTGAAAGGCCGATGCAGACGGCTGCAATCGACGCGAGAATGAAGACACGACTGTCAGCCGTGAAGAGCGTGTGTTCCTGGAGCCAATCTGGGAGAATCACTCGGGCTTATTCCAATGAGCTTTCAAAATGTGGGGGAGCCGCTCTCCGCCATTCTGTCCGCTGGCTAGACGCGGACGAGGATTGCATTCAAGCAATGCCTGACGAGGACGCAACGAAGCCAGTGGGCCCAATGGCAAGCGGATGGCCTCATCTTGAAAGCTCATTGGAATTACTGGACGATGGTCACAGTGGTGCCAGTGGGTGCCACGGCATAAATTTTTGCGGCCATGTCATAAGGCAAACGCACACAACCGTGGGAGGCTGGGGAGCCTGGATTCGGAATCCGACCTGCATGCATGCCGACGCCATTGCCTGTCAGGCGCATCCAGTAGGGCATCTTGGCACCCACGAAACGTCCGCCTGATGGGACGCGATGCACACCAGCTGTGGCATTGCTACGAACCGTATTACCGTTGCTATCGACGATGGTTCCATAACGATTCGAACGTTTGTTGACGACCTTTTCAGAGATGCGGAAGGTGCCTGTGGGGGTGTTAAAGCCACTGCGGCCTGTGGCGACATAGGTCCAGGCGACGTTTTGGCTGTTTTTAAAGATGTAGGCTTTTTGTTCGCTCAAGTCGATGGTGACACGCACGGGACCAGGCTGGCCTGCGCCATGCCAGACATAGAGAGGACTGCTGGCAGAATTCGCAGGCTGAACAAGAATCGGCTTACGTATGATTTCCTGACGAACCAAGGTGTCTGGTAGCTGACATGCACTCAAGGTGCAGAGAGCTAAACCGATGAAAGCAAAACGTGCATTTTTCATAATGAGTCTGGCATTAGCGAAAATCATGCCTTTGCCAAACGGCTTGTCAGAAAAATGTCAGAACGTTTATTATGGATTGTTCCTTAGATTCCAATAAATCTTGAGGTTGTGGCTAGATCTTCCCGCTGCCACCATGTCCACATCGCGATCTCCATCGAGATCTGCTCCCATGGCATCTTCACAGGCCATGGTATTATCGTCTAAAAGGTGCTGCTGCCAGCCACTGCCATCTTCTTTCGTGGTATGAAAGAGTTTTACCCCCACTCGCGTGCCGATTTTATGATGCGCACGCCAACCGACGACGAGTTGACGATTGTTTAGCCCTAACAAATCATGGGCAGCTAAGGCATGACCATCGACGAGCGTATCATCCAAGACACGGCGCTGCCAGAGTCCGTCCTTCGGTCCCTGAGGAGGTGGCGTGTAGAGGACGAGTTGATTCCCGTGCATCGGCTCGATCGTAGCTACATAGGGCTGACCACCTGCGAAGGCACCCCAGCGGACTTCCCCTGCGCCGAGTAAGTCGGGCGTTTCATGCTTGGTGATCCAATGGGGCCGCCAGCCTTTGTCTCCGGGATCGAGTCTCAGCACGCCTTCTCGTCCGGCCAGAAGGATCGACTCGGCTTCTTCGGGAGTGCCAGCCGGGATGATCTCAAAATTATGCGTCATATGCATGGCATCTGTGACCAGGGTCGTATTCCATGGA
>JAIXOU010000061.1 GCA_027486585.1 Verrucomicrobiaceae bacterium
GCCGCTACCGTACTCACCCGATCTTCCAGGCTGTTGGGCCGCAGTGCCGCTAGTGCTCCCATGGGGATGCCCAGCGCTAAGGCAATCATGAGTGCTGCCAAACCGACCTGAGCAGAAACAGGGAAACCTTGAGCAATGATCTCATCCACGCCGCGTCCAGGCGTCTTGGCCGATACAGGAAAGTCAAAGGTGGCAAAACTAACGATGTAACGCCAGAGCTGCACGGGCAAAGGTTGATCCAGTCCCGACATCGCCATGCGCTGCACCCGAATATGCTCCGGGATGTTACGCTCACTTTGCAGCGGACTGCCAGGTGCGAGCTTCAGTAGCCCAAAGGTAATGCAGAGCACGCCGAGAATGACGGCAATGCCCTGCAAAAGTCGGCTAAAGATGAATCGAACCATGGCGAAGAAAGTACCCATTTACTGCGGCAGGCGCAGCTCATCATGGTGAATTTGCACGATCTTCCAGTCCCAGGGCCAGCGACCTTTTTTATGCCAATGGAAGAACCATGGCTGCGTCAGGTTGTTCACCTGCCCGACCACGACATCACTCATGCCTAGACCCTTGCCTTCGATCTGAATCTTTACTTTTAGCATCGCTAAATCTGGCACGACCTGCTTGAAAACGACTTCAGGCTTGACCGTCAAGGTGAGGAAACCACCAAGCATCGTTTGGGCATCCTCCACGGCGCTATCTCGATCATGACCGTAATCGTCCATGTAGTCGTTGGTGAGCATGCCCTTCACCTCTGACCAATCGCGATCCTCCAGCGCCGCCATGAAGGCCGTCTGCCGCGCCAGCACCTGCTGCTCCGGCGAACGGCCAAAAGACCACCAGCCAAACCAAGTTAGAAGCACGATCACTAAAGCGATGAGGATCAGATAAAGCAGACGCATAGAGCTAAAAGAGGGCGAGTTGTTGATGATTCATCGGTGATGCGCTGATGGAAATGGTGACACGCTTTTTAGCCACTTCCAGCGTGGCGGTGGGCTTTCGGCGTTCGGCACAAATGACGCGCGTTTCTTTGACACCGACACGATGCAGCGACTCCTGCATCCGCTTCACCACACGATCAGGATCATTGCAGTCATCGCTCAGATGCCCTAGCACCACATGATGCAGATCAGGGTGCGCGATCTCCTCCAGCAGCTCTGCCGCCTGATCATTGGAAAGATGGCCATGGCGCGAGCTGATGCGCTGCTTGGTCGCCCAGGGGCGCTTGGTATCCGCTTCCAGGAGTTGTGTATCGTAGTTGGCCTCGACAAAAAGGCTGTCGCTACTGCGCAGGCGATCTTTGATCAGATTGGTGACGAAACCCACATCACTCAGCACCCCCAGACGCGATTCTTCATCGGCAATGACAAATCCTACTGGGTCCACCGCATCATGTGGCACGGGAAAGCATTCAATGCGCAGATCTTGGAAATCAAAGGCGCTGCCCGTATTCATGATCTTCCAACTCGGTACACCACGGAACTTCAAGCTACCCACCAGCGTCTCCTGCGTCAGCGGCGTGGCAAACAGAGACAGCTTGTGTTTTCCACTCAGCACCTCCAGCCCATTGGTGTGATCCTGATGCTCATGTGTAAGCAGGATGCCATCCAGCTGATCCAGCGTGTAGCCAGCCGACTCCATACGCATCATGATCTGCTTGGCGCTCAGGCCTGCATCGATCAGCAACGTCGTGCGCCCTGTGGACACGATGGCACAATTGCCTGAACTGCCGCTGCCGAGAACTGTAAGTCGAACCATGCCTCTGTTTTACCGCCTAGAGTGTTCGGGGCAAGACTGTTTTGAAACGATGCCATTTTTATCAGCGTCAAAACACTTACCGGCGTGCGCTGCGGCTATTTTTGGGCAGTACTATTTGAGATTGTTGCTGACTTTTTAGTCTGCAACACCCTTTAAAACTTCCAAAGAGCACTAATGCCTAACACATAAGCGCTGCTGAAGTCAAGATTGGCAGAGCTGCCGTTGGCGGTAACTTCATAGTTATTGAGGTATTGGTAGCGGATATTGGTCAATAGGCTCAGGCGGTCGGTGATCTCGTAACTGAGGCCTAGGCCGGCGTAAAAACCGGGCAGGATGCGGGTGCGGCTGTTGCTGCCGCGCACGGTTTGACCGGCGCTGTTACCGATGCTGACGCGGTTCTGGTAGTCATAGCTGCCACTGGCTAGGGCAATCAAGAAGCCGCCTTCGAGGGTGAGATCGACCTTTTTGCAAAGGGGGATCTCAAGGTAGCTGCCCCATTGACTGATGGCGAGGTGGACGCTGAGACTACGATTGCCGCTGATTTGGACGTTGGCACTGCCGCCAAGGGTGCGAACGGCTGTGTCTCCGAGCAGTTGGTTTGGGCCGGCGAAGCTGCTATTAAAGCCGGGGCCGGGTGCCGCAAGGCCGCCGAGGCTGAAGCTGTCGGTGAAGGTGCTGGCGGTGCCGCTGCTGCTGCCGTTATTGTTGAGGTCAATATGGGCATACTGGATACCGGTGCGAAAGCCCCAGGTCGCTCCCTTGTCTTTAAGGCCGAAGACGGTAGCCTGGCCCATGTCATAGAAGCCGTAGAGCTCAAAACCCGCAGCGGCGCTGACGCTACTGTCGGTGATACTGTTGCCGCCACTGCCACTAGCGCCGGAGGCCAGGGATTGAAAGGCGATGTTTCCGCCAACTTCCTGGGCAGTGCTACCATAGTTCCAAAAGGTGGTGTCACCTCCGGCATTGCCGCTACTGTCCACGCGGACGTAGCCATCAAGGTATTCGCGGTTTTGACCGGCGATGTTCGGCGTGGTGGGGACGCTGCCCATGCCTTTAAAATCAGCCTTCATGCCCAGGATGGGCGCATATCCGGCACCCAGACGCCAGGGAGACTGAGGTTTGAATTCGAGTTCCTTTTGTAATGTCTCGGCGACGTGGGCGTTGACTAGGGCTTGGAGTTTTTCTCGGTCGGTGAGAGCTGGGACTGGGGTGTCTGAGGGGGCGACTGGGACCGTTTTGTCTGACACGTCGGTCTTCAGTGACGGATCGGTCTTAGTGGTCAGATCTGACGGTTCTGACGGATCTGCCTTGGACTCTTCTGGATGCGGTTCCTTGCCAAAGAGCCTGCCGAAAAAGCCTTTCTTGGCTTTGGCAGCGGGGACAGCTTCAGCAGCAGGAGCCGCTTCCGCCGCGGCAGCTGGCACTGCGGGTGTTGCGGCAGGGATGTCTTTCGGAATGTCCTGGGCTGAGGCGGCGCAGGCGATCATGAGAAAGGCTAGGGCTTGGGAGCGTGTCGTCATAGGGGAGCGGGTGCTAAAAGACATGAGAGGTGGTTTTGAGCGCTCTGTTTAGCGGACGTTTTGTGTGAGAATGACCTGACCGCTGAGAATCGGCGATGTCGCCATTGTCTGAGGAGCCACAGGGACCTGTGGGAGCAGGAAGTAGCCGAAGCCGGTCTGTTCACGCAGAGGTGCTTGTATGATGTCATTTTCCTCCAAGTCAGGGAGTTCAGCGTTCGCTATCGGCACGATGAGGGCCTCAAAAGTCGCCGCACGCTTCGGCACGATAGCTGTGGTCAGGCTGCCTTTGATCAGGCCAGTGGCGGCGCTGAAGGATGTGATCCTTATGGCATTCGCGTTAGGCAGTGTGGGTATCAAGGTATTGACCAAGCTAGCCAGCCCAGAGCTGGCAGCACGCATGGGCTGGTCCATGGATGAAGTCAGACCTGCGCCCTCAAAACTCATCAGTGTATTCGGCACACCTTTCAGTGTCGGAGACAGGCCCATCACGATCTTACCCTTGGCTGGTGGTGTGTAGGTGCCACCCTGAGCCTCCATGAACAGGCTAAAGCCACGCCCATAGTTCCGCCCAAGCTTGGCGGTGCCTAGCGGGCCAGGTTTGAGCCAAGTCAGGATACCGAGGATGTCATTATCTGCTATCTCTTCCCCTGGAATGATGAGAAGTAAGCCCAAGAGAGAACCGCGATCTCCATAGAGACTCTGGTGGACAAGGCATTGGCCGTATTGGCCATAGAAGCTACTGCAAGTGAAGCTGGTGCCATCGGCGAGGCGACCCGCCACGGTGTAGTCTCCACGCTTCTTAGCCACATTCAGTGGCACCAGTGTGCCAAAGCTGAAGCCCTCTGGTGCGCTCAATGCCTGCACAGTGTTGAGCGTGCTAATACCACCAATGTCTGGCACTTCAGTAGGAGCCATGGCGAAGTGGTGACGAGCGAGATAAGGCGTCGGTTGATAGGTGGCCACGGGGCTCACTGGCCCTGCGCGGCGATCTCCTTCGATCGACATACCCCAGATATTGCGCCAGCCCAGGAAAATGGAGAATGGCAAGTTAAGCAAGGTCTCCACTTCGTCACCGGCATCATCGAGCTCAGCGACATTGCCCTGGCGCGTGTTCCCGCCATCGAGACCACCGAGAAGGCCATCAACCACATCTTGGACTTCAGGACCACCCATGATGCCGAGCATCAGGTTCACCTCAGGGATGAAGATCACAGCCAAATAAACATCCTGTGCAGGCGTCTTGCCTTTGATCACAGTCAGGGCATAAGGGGCCAATAGCGCAGTGACATCACCGCCAGGGATCGGCACGGTCATATTTGACTGATTAACCAATGTCTCCAGCACTCCGCCAAAGACGTTGCCTAGATTCAGATAGCCAGAGATACGGGCAGTGAATGGCTTCACCGTCTTTCCTTCTGTCACCTTACCAGAAAGTACACCAAACGTACTCACATTGACCTCTAGGCGCGCACCCACCGCCGGATTGAGGGTAAAGATCGGCTGTGTGCTACGGCTGGCCAGACCATGCCATAGACCGCTGAGATCAGGCGGCAGCACTGCGATTTCAGGATCGGTCAAGTTGTCCGTGGAGTAAGTCGGCTCCCAATCGATAATGTCGCGTTCACGGCTGTAATACTGAACGAGGACATCGCGAGAAGAAAACGCGCCGAGATCGACGCTGTTTTCGATGACTGGCAGATAAGCATGGGTGCGATTCCACATCTGCACTTCTGGAAGCAGATTGGTATTGGTCAGGCGGAAGCCATCCATCGGCACCACATAAGCGTTGGTGATTCGCACCGTATGCTCGTAGAGACCATTTTTGCGATTCAGCACCAGCGGACCGAGCACCGTGATTCTCGGCGCTGGGTAACCGACATTGATTTCGGCTGAGGCGCTCGGACTCAATCCCGTGCCTGCATTATCCACGCCGCCTTGCACCGTGAAGCTGGTCGATCCGACAAAGCCACCTGTAGGCGTGAACTTCAGACCCGCGCCGCCTTCCGCAACGGTGATGAAGCTATTCGAGGCGATGGTCGTGGTGCCGTCGTTTTTGTAAAGCGTGCCATTTTGGATATTGGTGATTTTGAAGTGCGTGACTTCCGTGCTGTCCGCAGCATTGCGGGTGATCACCAAGCCGTCCGTGGACTGCGTGCTGGTCACAGTGAAGGTGCCGGTCACACTCGGTGTGTCAGCGACGGGATTGACGGTGATTTCCACATCCACTGTCTCGCCGCGCAGATCCGCCTCGGCAGCACTGATGGCAGCCTGGGCGGTGAAGCCGAAGCCAGCAGCGGTGTTGGGATCATTTTTATTAGTATCTGGCAAGAACTTCAGCCCAGCCAGGCCTTCAGCTTTGGTGATGAAGCTATTTCCAGCAATGACCGTGCTGCCATCAGTTTTGTAGAGCGTGCCATTGAGGATGCTGGTGATCTGATAATGCGTGGTCAAGTCACCATCCGCACTGTTTGCCGTAATGACGAGACCGCTCGTGGTCTTCACATCTTCATCGGTGGTGGCGACGGTGAGCGTTGGCTCGAAGGCGAAGGCTTCCACGGCTCCAGAATCTGGCGCAGGGCCACGCTGGCGTAGGTTCGGTGCGCCACGTTGATCGTTGGTGTCCGCCGGGAGGTTGGCGATGAGGCCGTTGTTGATGGCGGGGCTGCCGTTGAGCAGCATGTGCGTCAACGTGGGGCCTCCGTTGTCTTGGAGCGGGCCGAGGAGCGGATTGATAGGAGCACCAGTGCCGAATTGGTCGTTGTTGGTGCCATGGGTGAAGCCTGTCGCAGCGCCGCCGAGACCGATCAGGTTGCCGCCACTCGAGGTGAAGGCTCCGCCGACATCGTCGTGGCCCGTGTTGATCTGATTAGCAGCGATGATGCTGTTAGCCACAGTAACAGCGCCGCCTCCGCTCCACACATTGGGGCCTTGGGCGCTTGTGTTATTCGTAACGGTGGTTTGTGCGATGCTGACGACGGCGTTGCTGCCGAAAAGCATGGCTCCGCCGTTGGCACCGGTGTTGCCGCTGATGGTGCTGTTGACCAGATTCACGGTCGCACTAGCGATTGACGTTCCCGTGGCAATGGCACCACCGCCGACGGTCGTAGCCGTGTTGCCGCTGATGGTGCTGCTTACCACATTGAGCGTGCCGTTATTGACATAAATGCCGCCGCCTTCAAGAGCGGAGGTAGAGTTGCTCACGGTGCAGCGTTGCACGGTGACGAATGAGGCGTTGACGACATTGAGCGCACCACCCCAGCTCGTGGTAGAGCCATTCGTGAGCGTCAGATCAGACAAGATGACGGTGGCACCACTGATGTTGAAGATACGGCTCGTGGCGTTGCCATTTAGCGTGAGCAGCCCTGTGCCCTCGACAATAACGTTGCTACTGATGACGATTTGTCCGCTAGTGAGTGTGATCGTCTGCGCGGTGGCAAAAGCGGTCGCATCAAAGGTGATCGTGTCATCTCCAGCCAGGGCGTTCGCATTCAGCACGGCCTGACGCAGCGTGCCTTCACCGGCGTCGTTGGTGTTGATGACGAGGAAGTCATTCTGGCCGATGGTGACGGTAGCGTCAGCGGGGCTACCGATGACATAAGCGGCATCTGCAGTGATGTTGAGGCGGACGGTTTCAGCGGCTTCAGCGTGAAGATCAGCGGATGGGGTCAAAGTGATGTCCACAAAGGTGCTGCCGTCAGGAATGATGGCGGTGCCAGCGCTGCTTGGGGCGAGCGAGGCAAAGGTGGCTCCGCTTTGGGTCCAATCGGCGGCGACGGCGCTGCTGGAGGCGTCGATGGCGAGTTGGACGGTGGTAGCACCGAGCACGCCGTTACGCGTGATGCGGTAAGTGCCAGTGCCCGCGGTGTTTTCATCGGCATCCGCATCCGTGGCGGCGATGGTGACCGTGAGGGCGTCATCGTTGCGAATGGTGCCGGTCTGTGGAGAGTTGATAACGCTCAGCGATCCGCCGAGTGTGGTGCCAGTGATGGCTCCGAGGGCGACGGTGAAGGCTTCATCGATCTCGTTTGTGCCGTCGTGCGTAACGAGGACGGTGATGGTTTGCGCTTCAGCAGCGCCTGTAAAGCTGAGGCTGCTGTCGTTGTCCGTGTAGTCGCTGCCAGCCAGCGAGGTGCCGTCATTGGTCGTGTAGGCGATAGAGAAACCGCCTTGGACTGGATTGCTGAGTGTAGCGCTGAAAGTGAAGGCGGTAGTGGTGCCGCCGGTGCCTTCGTCTTTGTCGGCACTCACTGCGGCGAGGGTCACGGTAGCGGTGTCGCTATCGGTGATGTCGGCGCTGTCCGTCAATGTGGTGCCCAGGGTCACTTCGGGATCGCGGGCGGTGAAGCCGGTCAAGGTGAGTGAAACGGTCTCTGTGGCTTCGACGACATTTTCATTCAAGACGGCCACGCTGATGTCAGCGGTGGTGTTTCCGGCGAGAATCGTCACGCTGCCGGTCAGGGCGGTGAAGTCCGTGCCGCTGGTGGCGGTGCCGCCGACGGTGTAGCTGATCACGCTGTCCACGGAGGCCGCTGCGGTTTGGGTGACACGGAAGAGAGCATTGGTCGGCACTGCAAGCTCGATGCCGTCAGTGATTTTTGCCAGTGTGACCGTGGCGGTGTCGTTGTCAGTGATGTCCACAGTGGCGGCAACGGTAGTGCTGAGAGTGATGTCGGCATCATGAGCACCAAAGCCATTCAGCGTGGCGATGACAGTCTCCGTGGCTTCTACGAGGAGTTCATCGATCACAGGAACACTGATGTCGGCGGTGGTTTGGCCTGCGGTGATGGTCACGCTACCGCTGAGGGCGGTGAAGTCGGTGCTGCCAGCCGTGCCAGTGATGGCGTAATTGACGACTGTGTCCGTGCTGCTGACGGCTGATTGAGTGACACGGAAGCTGCCATTGCTGGCGGGTTCTGCTCCGTTGGCCAAGTTTGCGATGCTGACGGTGGCGGTGTCATTGTCGCTGATGTCCGCCGTAGCTAGTAAAGTGGAGCCGAGACTGATGTCAGGATCACCGGAGATGCCGGTGAGAGTGAGGGAAAGAGTCTCAGTAGCTTCGACGAGGGCGTCATTGGTCACTGTGACGGTGACGGTGGCGCTGGTGGAGTTCGCTGGGACAGTGACGCTACCACTCGGGGCAGTGAAGTCGCTGCCGCTGGTGGCTGTGCCGCCGACGCTGTAGTTCAGCGTGGTGGCCGTGCTGCTGGCAGCTGAGAGTGAGACGGTGAAGACGGCGCTCACAGGACCCGCTTCGTTGCCATCGGTGGTTTTGGCGATGGTGGCGGTGGCGGTGTCATTGTCCGTGATGTCGGCGCTGGCACTGAGCGGGGCGAGCAGCGTGATGTCGGTGTCCCCGCTGGTGATGCTGCTCATCGTGAGGGTGACGGTCTCGGTGCCTTCGACGAGGGCTTCATTCAAAACAGCGACGCTGATGTCTGCGGTGGTCTGACCTGCGGTAATGGTAACGCTGCCACTGAGTGCAGTGAAGTCATTACCACTGGTGGCGGTTCCAGTGACGTTGTAGGCGATGACGGTATTCGTGCTACTAGCGGAAGACTGAGTGACACGGAAGAGCGCATTGGTCGGCAGGGCAGCCTCGACGCCGTCATTGATCTTGGCGATGCTGACGGTGGCCATGTCGTTGTCCGTGACATCGACGATAGCGATTGTGGCGGAAGGCACGGCGCTCAGAGTGATGTCAGTGTCCCGCGCAGTGAAGGCCGTAAGTGTGACAGTAATGGTCTCCGAAGCTTCCACGATGTTATCATTAAGGATCGCCACAGAGATATCCGCTGTCGTCTGCCCTGCGGCGATGGTGAGGCTTCCCGAAAGGGCAGTGAAGTCAGTTCCGCTGATGGCGCTACCAGTCACGCTGTAACTGAGGGTCGTATCGGTGCTGCTAGCAGCCGTTTGGGTGACACGGAAGAGGCCCGCCACAGGCGTGTTGGTTTCGGCACCGTCATTGATTTTGGCGATGCTGACAGTGGCACTGTCGTTGTCGGTGATATCGGCAGTGGCGAGCACCGTAGTTCCTAAGGTAACCTGGGGATCACGGGCAGTGAAACCAGTGAGCGTGAGACTCAGCGTCTCCGTGGCTTCGACGAGGGCGTCATTGGTGATGGTGACGGTGATGTCGGCGGTCGTATTACCCGCTGTGATGGTCACGCTACCAGTTGGTGCAGTGAAGTCAGTGCTGCTAGCCGTGCCGCCAGTGCTGTAGGTGATGACGGTGTCCACGCTGGCTGCGGCAGTCTGGGTGACGCGGAAGAGCGCGCTCGTTGGAGTCTCAGCTCCGTCGTTGATCTTGGCGATAGTGACGGTTGCTGCATCATTATCAGTGATCGTACCGGTGCCGAATGCGCCGGAAGTGATCTGGCTCGCCAAAACGGGTGCAGTCACTGCGGAAATCGCACCGAGAGTCGCGGTGAGCGTTTCACTGGCTTCGACTAAAGTGTCCCCATTCACGGTGACTGCGATGGTTTGGGTCTCGTTGGCGGTGCCAGCGAAGGTGAGTGTGCCAGAGGCGGCGAGGTAGTCTGTGGCGACGGTAGCGGTGCCTGCGCCGGTGCTGTAGGCAACGGTGAAGCCACCAGTGACGACGGTCGGTGAGGTGACCGTGAAGGTCAGAGTCGATGTGCCGGCATTGCCTTCCGTGACACTCGGACTGTCAATCGCGAGCGTATTACTGTCATTGTCCGTGTTGCTGACGCTGACGTCTGCTGGATTGAAGGTGTTGTAGTTCAAGTCAGCGCTGGTCGCTGCGGCGGTGACGATGCTGTAGGCCACGGTGCCGTCCACAATCAGGTCGTTTTGACCCGTGACAGTGACGGTCTTAGCGACGTTCCAGTCGAGACTGGTAAAGGTCAGCGAGGA
>JAIXOU010000142.1 GCA_027486585.1 Verrucomicrobiaceae bacterium
CAGTGGTGATAAGGGTGGCTTCCATCCATACCCTCATCAGTGGTTATGGTAATTTGTACAGTGATTTGTTCATCGAGTATTTACCATACCCAGTTATTCATTTCATGCGTTTGCCCTGGATCTAACGGTTTATCACAGCCAACGCCATGGGTTGGTTCTTGGTTTGGCCTTTAATTCCTCAATGCCCCCACACCTCAGTGCGGTTCACCATATGACGGGCGAAGTTTCGGCTCCGTATTTTCGACTCATTGCAAACTATTCACCAAGATCGCTAATGATGAACCTACCATGGTTGGCAAGTGCGCCGAACTTCAATCTCTGTTCCAGATTTGGCGGAATGTGGCAAGGTATGGGCAGCACCGAAATTGTTACCGGCATCTCCGGTCAATCGATTACCCGTTTTGCCGATTTAAGCCCTTACCCCGGCTACCTTGATTTGGATTTTTGGGGCTAAGTAAAAACTTCGGCACAAACAGCTGAATGATCTCAGTTTTCATTGCAATGAATGGTGTTGTGGTCTAGCGGACTTTTTGAATTAGCACCACTAAAACCTATGATAATCAAACCATTTATCTACATTGTTACTGCTGCATCTATTGCTTTTGCGGCCCCTGCCTTCGCACAATCTTGGGGCTCAACCGGAGCCGTTACTGTTGCTCTCACTATGACTTATCAGTCAGAGGCGTTAAGACTGAAAGATGAATTTGGCAATGTACTTCCCGACACAGAAGAAGGTGGTGGTGGCTCCACTTTCGAAAATACTTATACTGTCGAGACATTGGGAGGCCCCGTCGATGAAAGGGTTCCCATCAAGTCTGTCACCACCACCGAGTATGGCAGTAAACTTGGTGTCTGGAGATGGGGGAATGCTCAGATCATCCAGAGTCTTGTGGGGGATGGAACGTTGCCAGAGATTGGCAAATCCCCATTCCTTGCAGGATGGTCAATCATCATGGTCTTCGACGAATTAGGTAACGTTACCGGCGTCGTTGCTAGACACACGAACAAGACGACAGTGCCCATTAATTTTGCTATTGCGCCGAACGCATTTGAGGTTGCTGCCATCAGTTCGAAGGAAGTTGTTACCGATTACACGCCTCTCACGGATATTCCCAGCAGAACCGAAACACGAACATACTCCAAATCCTATAAACGCCCAGCCTCAGCAAGCGTGCCATCCTATACCGGAGAACCATTCAATCTATCGGGCCTTTTGTCAGGTGGGTTCAAAGTCACACCAAAAACAAGCGTGGATTCTGAGACTGACGAAAAAATCACCACCTTTGTGTATTCCCCAAATGCCTCTAGATTGGACAGGTTGGTCGGTGTGGGTGGCTTCGCCCCCTACCAAGATTTAATCGAAGGTTCCATCAGCGTGGCCGCAGGAGTCATTGTCGATATGGATGTTTTCACCCCCGCACCGCTTGAATAAAACTCAAAAGCCCTGTCTTTGTTCTTGATGTGACAAACACCTCCGCCTCATCTACGGAGGTGCTTTGTTTAAAGCCCTCACATCCACCATGAATAAGACCTTCATCTTTGGCCTATTCGGAGCCGTTTTTTGTGGCGGAATTTACCTTGCCTACCACAGTGCTGGGGCAAATTTGCCCGAAGGTGGGGAGAAAAGCACAAACGGGGCAGCAATCAAAAAGTCCCGCCCTGAGTCAACCACGGCTGAGGTCCACAGTGAGTCGGCAAGCACTTTATCCGTCAACACGCCACCTGTCACGAGCCAGGGGCCCATTCCTGATTCTGCCGAGAAGCAGAGAATTATCGATGCAATCCAGCTAGCCTCGGTATCCTATGACCCCGCTGAACTGCCGCGCATACAACCTTACCTTACGCATCCAGACCCCGAACTCCGACAAGCTGCCCTGGATGGCATGATCGTTCTCGGGCATGCTGCAGGCGCACCGCTCTTGCGCGAGGCTGCAAGACGCACCGCCAACCCATCTGAAGCTGCCGAACTACTCAACAAAGCCGACTACCTGGAACTACCGAGCGCTCCGATCGAGCTGCTGCGGCAGAAATTCAAGAGTCAACCAAACAAGAACAAACCACTGACTGGCAATAAGTCGCCATAGCCCTGCTCAGGACCGTACGCCTTCATCTAGTGGAGTATCCGCCACGGCAAGCCTACTTGGCCAGTTTAAAAAGCCTGCTTTGTTGGCAAACCAGCCGAGATATTCGGCGTAAAGATCATCCATCGTCACTCCATTCGGTGCGCTGAGGAAGAGCTAAGGGTGAAACCAGCTGACAAAGGAGATCGTGATTTTAATTGACTCGATCTCTGTCTCCTGCGGCTTGAATGCCAATGCATTATTCCATTCTCGGCGCTCTTAACTGAATCTAAGAATAATCTCGCCTAATCTTGCTTCTAGACTTGGCAAAGTGCCGTCCAGCAGATGAAACTAGATAAATCACGGCGACAATCACCGTCTCATTTCTCTGCAGCAACCCTTCTACTAACCATGTCACGCAAACTCAGCCACATCGCTCCCGACTGGTGGGACTACACCACTCTAGACTCCTCTTTGATCAATGATGCCGCCCGACTCACTGAGCGTGACTTGCGACAGCTGGCCCGCCCCGGATTCAAAGTGGTCATGTACGATACGCTTGAAGACTTTTATTTGGCTGAGGCGCTGGAATACATCCATGCCTGGAAGCAAGCCACGCCAGACAATCCAGCCGGAATCTGCGGTCCCATCGGCCCTACGGAGCAGCTGCCGCTAGTTGCTAGGCTGATCAATGATCTCGGTATCTCCATCAAAGACGGCCACTTCTGGGGCATGGACGAGTGGTATGATCCTGAGACCAAAAAGGAAGTGACCATGGATCACCCGCTTTCCTTTGAAAAAGCCGACCGCGAACTCTGCTTTGATCGGATCCAGAAAAAGCTCGTCATGCCAGACAGCCAACTTCATTTCCCCAAAGCCGACACCAGTGCCTACATCAAAAGTTGGAGTAGCGGCGTGCGCTGCATCGTCATGCAGGGTGGCCAGGGCGACATCAAGCACTGGGCCTTTAACGATCCGCTCAAGCGCACCGGCAAATGGAAGAACGAGCCGCCACCGCCTGCCGAATACCGTAAACTCGGCACCCGTATCGTCGAACTGCATCCCATCACCCTAGCACAAAACGCCCGAACCTCCGGCGGTGGCAACATCACCATGGTTCCCCAGACCGCCATCACTGTCGGCCCCAAAGAAACCTGGAATGCTGAAAAAGTCAGCATCTGGCATGCCGGCATGCATGACAACCCACTCGGCCAGCGCCTCACCGCGCTCATGATCTCCAAACGCCTGGCCGACTCTAGCGTGCCGATGTCCCTGCTTGCCGACCACCAAAACGTCCAGTTCAACTATTACCGCGGCGGTCTAGGGTCCTGCGCTGTGGAGATGCATTGATCAGATCCAGTCATTCAAACCACGGATGAATCAACTCCCTCCACCGCTCAGAGACCAGCGTAAGATCGACGCGGAACATCTCAATTTGCTCTCCATTTTCCATTTCGTTGGAGTGGGGCTGGCTGGACTTGGCGTTTTATTTATCTTGTTGCACTACACCATGCTCCAAGCGGTCTTTTCAAATGACAAACTGTGGCAGAATCAAAATCAGGAACCTCTGCCTGCGGAGTTCTTTGAGATATTCAAGTGGCTTTACGTCGTGTTTGCCGTTTGGTTTGTGGGTTCGGGCATTCTTAATTTGCTGGCGGGACTATTCATTCGCGCCAGAAAGCACCGGACGTTTTGTTTGATCGTTTCTGGAGTCAATTGCATGCATTTTCCTCTTGGAACAACCCTTGGAGTCTTCACGATGATTGTGCTACTCCGCGATTCAGTTCGCGAGCTATACGAGACCTGAAAAATCGGCAGTAAAGATTCATCTTGAGAAGTTTCAGGTATCGCGAAGGTGGGCCATGGCAAAAAAAGGGAACCGCAAATCCAAGAAACAACTCCGCATGTATGAGGTTACGGCCATTTATGCGGCCCAGCTACTTGTGGGAAAGCTGATGATAGATCCTGAGCAGGCCTGGCAGCAGGCGGCTCGGGCTTTGATTAAATCCACGGCTTCAAGAGTTAAAAACTGCCCCATGATGACCTTTCGAGCGCTTGGCGAACTGGGACTGATCCTAGGCGGCCCCTCCGCAAAAGAGCAGATCAAACCGGCGCTCAATAATGAGTACACGATCTCAGCCCTAAAAATTCTTCAAACCCGTCCAGAGTTATCATTGGCACCCAAAAGCCTATGGATAGAAACACTGCTCTCTCTGCAACTGCCACCCAACAAAAAACACAATGAACAGATGACCGTCATCTGCGGACTATGGAACAAAGGCATGATTGTAGGCTCGCCTTCCCAGGTCTGAGGAGCTTGGTTTCGAGTTGTCACAGGGACAGTTACTCGCTTTGATAAAGGTCATGCTGGAAGTTCTCAATGTCTCCCAAATCATCACTCCCCCGCAGAGTGAGGCTCAGACGGTGCTCAACCACATCCACTTTGGTGTACCTGCGGGACATCTCATGGGCATCATCGGTGCGCCGGGCAGCGGTAAAACAAGCATGATCCGCCTTTTAGCAGGCAGCAGCCAAGCCACAGAAGGCACGATCCTTTTCCAAGGCAAAGACACCGCCATCAGCCCACCCAAGGCCAACAGCATCGGCCATGTGCCTGCGGACGACGATTGCCTCAGCGGCCTACTGACCGTGCGCGAGACGATCATGAGCGCTCTCATTCTTTGCGTGGCTGACCAGTCGAATGAGGAGCGTATCAGCAAAGCATCCCACATCCTCGTCGGAGTCGGACTAGAAACGATGGCAGCTCAGCGCGTGAGTCAGCTTTCCCTGCCACAAAAACGCCGACTCAAGCTAGCGCTAGCACTCGTCAGTGATGCCCCGCTGATCCTCTGTGATGAGTTTACCGACGGACTGGATGTGAAGTCAGAGCAGGAACTGACAGCACTGCTAAAATTTGTGGTCTCAGACCAACCTGGGCGTGTCGTCATCCATGCCACGCAGACTTTAAGCAACATCGGCTCCTACGACACCGTGGTGATCTTGCATGAGGGTTATGTTTGCTTTCATGGTCCGGCGAGAGCGGTGGCCCACTATTTTAGCATTACCACGGTCGAGGAGCTTTATCCACGACTCGCCAAACGTCCGGCAGATCGCTGGGGCGACTCTTGGTCACGGCATCGCGAGTCGTATTATGAGGCCTTTAAATTAGGTGACCTCGGCAAATCACACGAAGAGCGCCCCGAGGAGGGTCGCATGGAAGAGAGTGAAAACGTCGAGCTACCAGAGACAGAGAAAACAGCCAAAAAACCGACCGAAGAGATCGTCTATGCTGAAGCCCCTGCCCTGCCGACCCTGATGAGTCAAGCGGCTCATCTGATCCAACGCCGCTGGACGCTACTGCGCCGGAATCAGACCGAGTGGATTCAGCATCTAGTCATGCTGACCCTATCTCCGCTTTTGGCCATGCTGCTGCTGGCTCCGAATACGGTCTATCTCTCCACTTTAAAGAATGAGGTGGTGGCCCCAGAAGACCTCTGGCCAGCAGCCTACACTTGCTCCATGGCCATCTTCATTCAGATCCTGCTGATGCTTATCCTGAGTGTGCGCAACGGAGCTAGAGAGATCGCTGGTGAAAGACCTCTGTTTGAGCGCGAGCGCCTCGCGGGTCTGCGAGCAAGCGCCTACTTGATTGGCAAGCTGGGCTTTCTCATCCCGATTGTTTTGGCCCAGAGCCTGACACTGGGTCTCTTTCTATCCATCACCGGCGGCAGCCTACCTGGCAATGGCTCAGCGAGATTGCTATTACTCATGCTTACTGGCATCGCCTTCACCAGCCTTTGCATGGGACTTTCCGCCCGATCGTTCAGCGCAGCACGCGCTCAAAATCACGCCTGGATGCTGCTGGTGGTGAATGTACTTCTTTGTGGTGCTTTGCTGGGGTTCCCTCGGCTCCTGGGTGGCGTCTTACAGCCCTTGATCACCGCTTATTATGGCTGGTCTGGCAGCATCGAAACGCTGAAGAACACAGTCGTCTTTGAACCGCTGACAAAACTAGTCCGCACCTGGTTTGCAGCACCTTCAGGAGCCATGATTGCGCTTCTTTGTCATGCGGGACTGGGCATGGCGCTGACCATCACCGGCCTGAAGAAACGCTGCTAATCTCCGCCTCCTCCTCCGCCACCAGAGTCACTGCCTCCGCAATCAAAGGAACTGCCTCCAGAATCAAAAGAGGAAGCGGCATCTAAAGGCGATGCGTCCCAAGTGGATGTGTAATGAGCTGATGCTGGAGTCTGATCATCAGGCTGACTTCCACCTTGTGACATTGAGGTCCAAAGCATTGGGTCATGGGCTGAAAAAGATGACGTGTCATCCATGGAACGCCGAGGTTGACGACGTCTTGGTGCAGCATGCGTGATGATCTTCCACAGAACCAGCAGCACAATAGCCACAGCTGCAAACCAGACAAAATGAGAGGCGTCCATGATTGAAATTCAAGAATAAGGTTAACCACGAAGCCAATCAAAGAAAGACTTCCGCGCCTGCAAATCCCTGGGCAAAACGACCGGAGCGGAAAGACTGACATCCTTAGTCGGGGCTTCGGCAACAAGTGGCTGTGTGGTGGGCTTGGGAACAATCAGCGTTTCCGTATGCCACAGCGATTGCGGAGTTGGATTGAGTTCTGCGGGTGCCTCGAAAAACAAACTCTGCGGAACCTCTTCCTCAACGGACTCTACCTGCTCAATCATCAGCATATCGCCTGGCAGCACTTCCGTTTCATCCATCGTAGGCAGAACCATGGGTGAAGATGGCAAACAAACCTCCAAGTCACCCATCGGCGGCGGCTCAGAAATCGTTGATTCAACCAGCACTTCACTTTCGACGCCTGATGAATTCTGACTCACGGGCAATAAAGACTCAATTTTCTCCTCCAGTGGACCAGTGATAACTGGGGCAATGGCGGCACGCAAATCAGCCCAGGCAGTTTCGCTAGGCGCAATGGCTGCTTCGGTTACTGCTTCGACTTCGGGTGTCGTTTCTGGCTCAACCAGGCCAACTGGTGGAGTGAAAAAAGCCTGTAATGAAGATGCAGGCAGCAGGTTCGGCTCAGGCTCGACAGGCTTCGTCGCCCATTGAAAAGGCTCTTGAATCGTAGCTTCCGGGGCCTGCCAAGCTGTGTGGGCCTTTTCAGGCAGTGACGCTGAAAGAACTTCCGAAGGCTCTAAATCATTGATGCCCATCGGCTCTGCAACGGAACCGTCAGACGAGATCGGCTGGCTTTTTTTCCAGTAGGCATAAGCTAAACCTGCCGTGAGCAACAACGCTGCCCGGTTCATCCGCATCGCCACAAAGGCTCCTGCAGCGGCTCCCAGCGCTATCTGGGTAAATCCTTTTGTTACCACGGAGTGATCCGTGGTCGGCGAGTCTGAAGTCTTTGTGTATGAATCCATGCCTGTAGGTGAAGGCTATGTCACACAGGCACCACCGCGCAACTGCAATATTCAAGACGCCGCAGGATGTGGTCAAAAACCCTCAAACTATCTCCCTGAGCTTGGCAGCCACAGCAGAGCCTAGCCTTGCATGCTCACTTGCCTCAAGGTGGATGCCATCGACGGGGCTTGTTTGCACGATCTCCTGGCTATTCAAATACGCACACCCAAGCGCCGTTGCCAGGGCCTCATAATAGCGTGGGAACTGTTGGCTGCGCGCTAGCCCATGGGGTATCTTTGCTGCCAGATCCGGCAGGTGGGAAAGATCACCAACCAGCGGAGGACAAACCAGCAGAAGCTTTGGCGGCTGATTGCCAGGCCCGGCATCGCTGGCCAGAATCATCTTAGCCAAGACGGCTGCGCCATTGGCAATCTCGCCTGGGGGCAGATTGTAGAAGCTCTTGAGATCATTGGTGCCGAGCATCAGCACGACGATGTCGATGGGCTTGTGACTTTCCAAACAAGCCGGCAGGTAGTCCTTCCCATTCCGGCAAACATTCAGCGGATCGTCATGCACCGTTGTGCGACCATTTTGGCCTTCCTCGATCACACGAAATTCCGGTCCAAGCTCCGCTGCCAAACGTCCCGTCCAACGCGCCGTGATCGGATGCCGACGAGGAAAGGGTGCGGTAATGCTAGCTGGATCAAAGCCCCAAGTATTCGAGTCGCCAAAGCAAAGGATGGTTTTCATAAATAATTCAGCCGACAGAAGTTCAGAGAGTCTTGGAAGAGAAGTAATCATTGAAATATCACACCAGTCCGCGCTCACGCAGTTCAGCCAGCGTCCAGTCGTATTCCTTGACCAGCTGATCGACCACATCCCCTGCCCTCATCTCGGCTGGCAAAACCTCCCAGGTGTAAGTTTCCATTTCAATGTGCTGACACTTGGTTGGGTTCTGCGACAGCCAATCCATGGCGCCCTGAATGTGGTCTCGGGTACTTTGGAAGCCGTCCACTGGCTCAGCATGGAGCGGAATGTGAAAATGCACCCGCCATTCTTCCCCCAGTTCCTGCGGATTGGTCTGCGCAAAGGCCAGCGCATCCGGCAGATCCTTGAAGCGCCGTAATGGCTCCGTGGGACCATAGCTGGCAATGACTTGATGGAAATAAACAGGCTCATCAAACGCCCGTAACTTTTCCACCATCTCAGGCGTCGGCGTAAGTCTCAGAGCAGAGCTGAAATGCAGTTTACTCAAGCGAATCCCCGCCCCTGTGATCCGAGATAGCGCCCGCTTGGGTGTCTCATATTCAATGGCCAAGTGGCAGGTGTCATAATTGAGGCCGACAAACTTAAAGAAGTCTTTGTCTTGCGGGAATCGATCGAAGTAGAGGCCAAAAAACTTCAGTGTCTCACCACTCGTCTCAAACAGGCCCAGCGGCTCAGGCTCCAAGCCCAGATGAAGATCGTGCCCCGTGGCCACACAAAGCTTTTCAATGTGCTCTCGGCAAAGGCGCAGGTTTTCAAAGATGGCCGTCAGTTCCTCGGACCCGATCCCGAACGTTTTATGCGATCCAGGAAGCGTGCTCACACTGCCGCTTACGCCTGCTGGCAAAAGCTCCGCCAGGATATCAAAGAGTAGGTTGGTATACACCAAGCGCTCTTTCGTGGACCAATCGGGTTTAAACACCTGCTCCTTCACTCTGGTGCCGTGAAACGAGCCATAGGGAAAACCATTGATGGTAAAAACATAGCAGTGATTCGCTTCCAGCCAGGCCTTAAACTCAGCCACCTTTCCTGGAGCGCTTAGTTCACGAGCTGCCTGTTCGCTCAATCTCAGACCAATGCCATAAGGCTTTCCATCGCTGACACGATCCTTCACCCGCAGCGTGTAATCCTTTAACCCACACCACGTCTCTTCCCACGTTTCTCCGCGGTGGATATTGGTGCAGTAGCCGAGATGGATTCCATGATTGAGTAGCATCCGTCAGATTGCCAAGCGACCCAGCACACGTCAACCCCAAGGGGAAGTTTAGAGGAGAAGCGAGGTGCCTCAAAAAGAATCACACCGGATGTCATGTGGATCGAAGGGCCTTGTCGGAGCTATGCGAATGAATAGACCCACAACATGGATCAATCACCGCTGTATCGCTTCCGATAAGCGCCTGGAGTGATGCTCATGGCGCGGGTGAATTCTCGAATCATGTGGCTGTGATCACTGAATCCACTCTCTAGAGCGATTGTGGTGATGGTTTCGGCCGTCTCGACCAGGAGTTGGCAGACTTTGCCTATGCGAAACTGACGGAGGTAGGCTGAAGGCGTTAGCTGAAAGGCTTTTTTGAAGTGCCGCTGAAAACCTCGAACGGACATGCTGGCAAGGCGCGCGAGATCTTCCACCGCCACGGGCGAGGCGAAATGATCACGGATGTGCTCCAGCACTGGAGTAAATTGCAGAAAGGGCGAGGCGATACTGGCGGCTTTTTGCAGATCCCGAGAGATGCCCGCAAGCCCGACCACGCGGCCATCCTTGCCACGTAACGGAATCTTTGACGTGACATACCAGTCTGGACTGGCGGGATGGCGCATCACCATCTCCACCCGTCCCCAGATTTCATCTCCAGCGAGCACCCTTTGGTCGTCGCGCGTGTAATGATCGGCCAGGTAGGCCGGTATAAAATCATGATCGGTGCGGCCGAGAATGCCCATCGGATCAGCGAATCCGTGCGCGAGATGCATGATCCGACTGGCATAGCGGTAGATACCCTGCGCGTCCTTGATGAAGAAACGCGTGTCCGCATACGCATCGAATAGCCGCAGCTCATACCCGGGCGCGAGTTGGGCAAGGAAGTCGGCAGGCGGTGGCAGCGTTTTTGGCATTCGCCTTTAATACGCTTCATCCCGATCCAATTAGCAATCTTTTGGCGCATTCGTTCACAAATCCGCCGCTTGGATCCAAGCGATCTCCAACACCCGGTGGCAGAATGAAAGTCCATCCAGCGTAATAACAATCCACGAAAACACTGCACCCATGGCCATCACGTATCTGAAATCCGGCAAGCCCGAAATCGAACGCGCCGAAGACGACACTAAAGTGCGCAGCATTGTCGAAAGCACCTTGGCAGACATCGCTGCGCGTGGCGATGAAGCGGTGCGTGAGTTGTCCATCAAGTTCGACCGCTACGACCCGCCTAGCTTTAAGCTCAGCCAGGCTGAAATCGAGGCAGCGATGGCGAAGGTCTCCGCCCGCGACCTTGCCGATATCCGATTCGCTCAAGCGCAGATCCATCGTTTTGCGGAAGCCCAGCGTGCCACCATGACCGATCTCGAAGTCGAAACGCTCCCCGGCGTCATCCTCGGCCACAAGCACATTCCCGTGCAATCGGTCGGTTGTTATGTGCCGGGCGGCAAGTTCCCGATGGTGGCCTCGGCCCACATGTCCGTGCTGACCGCATCCGTCGCTGGCGTGCCGCGCATCGTCGCTGCGGCTCCGCCTCAAAACGGCGCTCCCCATCCCGCCATTGTCGCTGCCATGCACCTCGGCGGCGCACACGAAATCTATGTCCTCGGCGGCATGCAGGCCATCGGCGCCATGGCCTTGGGAACGGCGACGATCGCCCCCGTGGACATGATCGTAGGCCCCGGCAACGCCTTTGTGGCCGAGGCCAAACGCCAACTCTTCGGCCGCGTGGGCATCGACCTTCTGGCTGGTCCCACCGAGACGATGGTGATCGCTGACGATACCGTCGATGCCGAGCTTTGCGCAACGGATCTGCTCGGGCAGGCCGAGCATGGTTACAACTCGCCCGCCATCCTGCTGACCAACTCATCCCAACTCGCGCACGCGACCCTCGCGGAAATCGATCGTCTGCTCGACATCCTGCCCACGGCGGA
>JAIXOU010000001.1 GCA_027486585.1 Verrucomicrobiaceae bacterium
CGTTTCAGAACCTGAGTCCAGTGATGCTGAAACGCGGCGATGAACTCTGACTTCAACATCATGGCGATCTCCGACGTGCCGCCAGGCACCCGCCAGTCCATAAAAACAACTTCCCCAGTCCGCGCCTTCCAGTAACGGGCAAACCCCTTCCCGAATTCCTCGCGGATGCTCTCATGGTGGGGCGTCACGATGACGAGCCGCCGATCGTACTTTGCCGGAGCGGAGCTTTCCTTGGGCTTTAGCAAAAAGGGACCGACCAGCGTGGCCAGCATCGCCAGGACAATGCAGACCTCTTTGCGAAAAGGCTGCAGCCGGGCAAGGAGTGACATGAGAGAGCTCGCATCCAAGCGGAGTTCCAACAGATCAGCAAGGACAGCTTTTGACACCAGGCATTCTAACCTGAGGTGGGCACTAGCCAAACTTTATGGCGCTTCAGCGTGATCGGATTTGAGCCGAGCGGTTTCCAGTGCTAGGCCACAGGTTCCTATGTCGAATACCAATGCCATCCCGAATGTCCTCGCTGAACGTTATGCTACTGCTGCCATGCGCGCCCTCTGGTCGGGCGAGGGCAAGGTGAAGCTGGAACGGGATTACTGGATTGCTGTGCTGAAGGGGCAAAAAGATCTGGGCATTCCTGTGCCAGATGGCGTGATCGAGGCCTATGAAGCCGTCAAAGATCAGGTTTTCCTGACCAGCATCATGCAGCGTGAGCGCGTGACCCGCCATGACGTCAAAGCCCGCATTGAGGAGTTTTGTGACCTGGCTGGCCACGAGCACATCCACAAAGGCATGACCAGTCGCGACCTGACTGAAAATGTGGAGCAATTGCAAGTCTTCCGCGCCCTGCTCGAAGTTCAGAAAAAAAGCATTGCTGTCCTGGCTGCCTTTGCCCAAAGGGCGGCACAGACACGCGACATCCCTTTCACAGCCCGTACTCACAATGTGGCCGCGCAGGCGACGACCTTCGGCAAGCGCATGGCGATGTTTGGAGAAGAAATGCTCATCGGTGTGCAGGCTCTCAATGAGCTGATCAATACCTACCCTGCCAGAGGTCTGAAAGGCGCCGTCGGCACTCGTCTGGATCAAATCACCCTATTCAATGGAGACACCAGCAAAGCCCGCGCCCTAGAAGAACGCGTCCTCCATCATCTCGGCATCAAAGCAGCCCTCGACGCCGTGGGGCAGGTCTATCCTCGCAGCTTGGATCTTCAGGTCGTCTCCACCCTGACGCATGTGGCCAGTGGTGCTGGCAGTTTTGCCAAGACCCTGCGCCTCATGGCTGGACATGAGCTGGCCAGTGAAGGTTTTGCCAAAGGTCAGGTCGGCAGCTCGGCCATGCCACATAAGATGAACAGTCGCAGCTGTGAGCGCATCAATGGCTTTCACGTCATCCTCAAAGGATACCTAGCCATGGCCGCTGGTCTGGCAGGCGATCAGTGGAACGAAGGCGATGTCTCCTGCTCCGTCGTGCGCCGCGTCATGTTACCCGATGCCTTCCTAGCCATGGATGGTTTATTGGAGACGACTCTCACCGTGCTCAATCAAATGGAAGTCTTTGAAGCTGTGGTCGAGCAAGAACTCATGCGTTATCTGCCCTTCCTGCTCACCACCACCGTTCTCATGGAAGCCGTTAAAACTGGCTCTGGACGCGAAGCCGCTCATGAAGCGATCAAGGAACATGCCGTGCAAGTGGCCAAAGACATGCGCACCGGAAAGGTGGCCAACAATGATCTCTTTGCGCGCCTTTCTGCCGATGACCGCCTGGGCTTAGGCAGCGATGCTTTTGAAAAACTGACCGCTCAGGGACGCACCAATATGGGAGATGCGCCTGAGCAGGTGGATTACTTTGTGGAACGTGTCGGTAAACTCACCGCAGCCCATCCTGAAGCAGCGGCGTATCAGCCCGGAGATATCCTGTGATCTCCCCCCGCTCATGATCTCGATCCCCTTCCTCGTCCGCTATGGCAGCATCGCACTGGCTATTGTCGGTGTTGTGCAGATGACGCAGGTCCTGCAAGTGATCCGAGCTCAGGAGAACCCCACGCCCCCGCCACCCGTGGCACCGCCAGAAAAACCTTTTGCCAAAGGGGTGGCAGCCACGGGCATCCTAGAATCCGCGGCTGAGAACGTCAGCATCGGCACGCCCGTGCCTGGACTGGTGAGCCAAGTGCTGGTGAAAGTTTGGGATAAGGTCAAAGAGGGCCAGGAACTCATGCGGCTCGACGACCGTGAACTGCAAGCTCAGCTCATCGGCCAAGAAGCCAGCATCGAGGTGAATCAGGCCAATCTAGGCATTTCCCAGGCTCAACTAGCCAAAGCTCAGGACACCCTGGATCGACTCAAATCCATCTCCGATCAACGCGCAATCTCTCAAGATGATCTGAGAAACCGCACGAACGATGTTTTAGTCGCCAAAGCCCAGGCCACTCAGGCGGAAGCCCAGCTCAATGCTGCCCATGCTGCGGTAAAACAAACCAAACTCCTGATTGAGCGTCTCACTGTCCGCGCTCCGCGCGCCGGCAGCATTTTGCAGGTCAACATCCGCGCAGGCGAGTATGCGAGCATTCAAAACAAACAAGCGGCCATCACTCTGGGGGACGTGGACATGCTGCAAGTGCGCGCCGATGTCGATGAACAAAACGCCCTATCTGTGCGACCAGATCAACCCGCCAAAGCCTTTCTCAAAGGCGACGGCAAAACAGCCTACGATTTGGACTTTGTTCGGATCGACCCCTTTGTCATTCCCAAGCAATCCCTCACCGGAGCCAGCACCGAACGCGTCGATACCCGCGTGCTTCAAGTGATCTACCGCCTCAAAGTCCCAGCGGGAACCACCCTCTACGTCGGCCAACAAGTGGACGTTTTTATTGGCGAACGGTGATTACCCGATACGTTCATGCCAGTATTCACGAGAGCGCTTTCAGGCCTTGAGTGACGTGCCTCTTTGGCAATAGGAGTGAACTTCGAATCTGCCGTGAAAGCCGCAGGCCCTAACGCCCCGCCCGACAAGGAGGGCGCCTACCTGATCACGAAAACCGATTCACGGGCCTAAACAACTGAGTCTCGAACTTCGGATACTGATCCTCAAACTTCTGAAATTAGCCCTCAAGCGCCAATAGCTGATTCTCAAACCCCGAAAACGAACTCTCGAACACGGGAAACTAACCCTCTAACTTGAAAAACTGCATCTCAACGAGCTGCAATTGGGTCAAAATAGGCTGCAATAGATGCTCGACCTCAGGAAATGGGGGCAAATCTTCTGCAATGAGGTGGGTGAGAATCTGAAAACACACGAAATTTCCTGCAATCGAAAGGCTAAGGTCTGCAACCGGATCGAAAAGACGTAAAATCAGGGCTCAACGCTCTGCAATGAACCCGCAAAGGCAAACAATTGGGGCGCTTGGGTCTGCAATGCCTTTTTTTGCCAAAAAAACACCTCCTCAGGTCATGGTTCCCTGAGGAGGCGCTCTTTCAACCGTACCGCTCGCAGTGGCGCTAGGCGGTGATGGAGGAGAGATGGGTTAGGTCGTTGGTGCCGTCGGTGGCTCCGGCACGGCTGTCTCATCGGGCTTCTTTTCTTTCGGGCCACGACCACGATCATTGATGCTGCGGGCATCCTGGTATTTTTCGACGAGTTCAGCTCCGGCGACTGTGCGGCGAAGGGGAAGGATGAGATCGTCGATTTCTTCCAGGGCTTCGCTGAACCGCGCAAAGTGAGAGCGATTTTTCTGTTGCGAGACTGCTCGGGCGCTGATGGCGTCGTCCGGTGCCACGATGAGTGCGGCGTAGTCATCGGCTTCTTTCTTTAACTCGGCCACTCTCGCAGTGGTGATGCCGTATTGAGTTCCTGCCGGAGTGGTGGCGATTTGGGCTGCTTTGGCCTCCAGGGTGCGGGCGGTTTGCAGGAGAGTTTCATCCCGCATCCGCCGCCAGCCAGAGATGGGCAGATCATAGGCAGCAGCAGTGGCTTCATCCCCAGCGGCACGGCAGCAGCGCACGACTAGGCGGGCCAGTTCGTGGGCGCTGTCTTCCAGTTCTTTTTCTTCACGGAGTTTGTCCATGGCATTGCCACTGGTAGCTAGGCTTTGCTTTTGAGCCTGAGTTTCGAGATCTTGAAAAATCACGCGGGCCTCACTGATCGCTGCCGTAAGGCGTAGAGGTGGCTGATCTTTCCAGAGGAGTTCATGAGCAGGGGCATCAAGGCAGGCAAAGACCCTGCGTCCCATATTGATTCGGTTCAGATAATAGTCGTTCATTGTCTTAGGCTTCGGTTTATTGGTTGGATTTATCCAAACACTTTTAGGCGCTTGGACGGGCACCTCGCTATCAAATCGCAAGCCTGGTGTATCCAATTTATATCCAGAATCGAGAGTGAATTTCGGAGGCATGAGGCTCACAGAAGTCGAAGCGCGTGTTTTCGTTCAAACTATTTTTCAGTCGCGTCAATTTCTAAATGACTGAAGATAACTGGAGTTATCGATTTCAATTATTCCTTAAGGGACTCATAACGAGGACAATGGAGATTGAAGAAAGCATTTATTCTCATGTCTCTCTTGGCTTTGCTCTGACTGGACTCAACCATCACAATGAGGGCTGCACCTATCAACTTATGAAATGATTCATCATATCTTGTGCCATCGGTGGAAGAAACAGTCTCTTGAATTTTCTGGCAAAAATCTTGACGAAAGAGCACTTTTTTGGGCACGCTGCGTTTGTTCAAATTAAATACGATTAAATGCCTACTCAGCATGAAGCGCTCTCTTCTACTCCCTTGGTTACGATCCTGGTCACGCCGTAGCTATATCCTACACGGCATCCTCATCGCTCAGATGATTTTGCTGCCTTGCTCGACTTCTAACGGTGTGTGGGTGCCGGTTGATGAGGATGGTGACGGTTTTTTTGAGACTGGATATGACGACGGAACACCTAACCCAAGTGATCCTGAACCCTTACCCCAAGAGCCAACGGATCCTGAGCCACCATTAGCGCCGACAGGTGATGCTGATGGCGACGGCCTGAACAACGCGGACGAGTCCGCCGCTGGCAGCAATCCCTACAATCCAGATTCAGATTACGATGGGCTGACTGATGCCGTGGAAACCAACCTCACTGGCACCGACCCTGCCAGCACCGATAGCAACAACGACGGCGTTTCCGATTACAACGATTTTTATGGCAACACGGCAGTGGATGAAGACGTCGTCGGCCCAGGCGAGACGCCCTACGATTATGACGGTGACGGCTACCACGACCCTGTGGACCCAGATCCACTCTCGCCCACCAATGATCCTGATAGTGACGGCGACTACGTGCCGGATAGTCAAGATAGCGACCCGACCAATCCTACCGTGTGGAATGACGCCAACAACAACGGCACCAATGACGATGCCGAGATCCCCAATAACGACAGCGACGGTGACGGCGTCTCGAACGACACCGATTCCCACCCCACAGATCCCTATCTTTCCAATGACTGGAACTACAATGGCGGCAATGACCAAAACGAAGATTGGGATGGCGACGGTGTCAGCAATCTCCAGGACTCGCACCCGAACACCAACTGCCAGTGGTGTGACTGGAATGGCAATGGCGTGAATGATGATAGTGAGTCTGGCAATGCGGACAGTGATGGCGATGGGTATTCCGACAACTCCGACTCGCATTCCTACAACAGCAGCCTTTGGGAAGATTGGAATGGGAATGGCATCAACGACAGCCAAGAGTCACAGGATAGTGACGGCGATGGCCGTAATGATAGCAGCGATTCCGATCCACAAAACAGCAGTCTCTGGGAGGATTGGAACCGCAACGGCACCAATGACAGTCAAGAATCACAGGATAGCGACGGCGATGGCCGTAATGATAGCAGCGATTCCGATCCACAAAACAGCAGTCTCTGGGAAGATTGGAATCGCAACGGCACCAATGACAGTCAAGAATCACAGGATAGCGACGGCGATGGTTATGCCGACGCCAGTGATTCTGATCCTTACAACGGCAGTCTCTGGGAAGACTGGAACCGCAACGGCACCAATGACTCCACCGAAATCACCCAGCCGCCCAGTGACAGTGATAGCGACGGCTATGCTGACTCAGCAGACAGTGATCCCTACAATAGCAGTCTTTGGGAAGACTGGAATCGCAACGGAGCCAATGACTCTACCGAAACTACCCAGCCACCGCAAGACAGTGACGGTGATGGCTATCCTGACGGCTCAGATAGCGATCCTTACAACAGCAATCTATGGGAGGATAACAACCGCAACGGCTACAACGACAGCAACGAGGACCAATTCATCGACAATGATCAAGATGGTCGAGTCAACGCCTTCGACACCCATCCTAATGACGCCAGCCTCTGGAATGATCAAAACGGCAATGGCCAAAACGACGAGAATGAAATCACCATCATTGATACAGACAGTGACGGATACGCTGATACCTTGGATACCCACCCAGACGATCCCCAGCGCTGGAATGATCATAACAACAATGGCAGCAACGATGAGTTAGATGTTCCCCCAGATACTGACAGCGACGGTGTGCCTGACGCGCAGGATCCGTCACCTTCAGATTCTGACAATGATGGCCTGACCAATACCGAAGAAGCGCTAAACGGCACGAACCCAAACAACTCTGATACCGATGGCGACGGCAGTCCCGATGGTGTGGAACAGTTAACGGGAACTAATCCGGGGAATGTGGATACCGATGCAGACGGCCTAACAGACAACGAAGAACAGCAGGCCTATTTCACCGATCCTTTAGTACCAAATCCGACTAGTTTTTCTGACTCTAGCAATCCCTCAGCCGCCCCATCTGACGGCAATGGCGACAGTCCGCCTGCTAGCGACCCTGGGAGCAGCAACACACCTGCCGAAACTCCACCAGCTGACAATTCAATAGTCAATAATCCGCCTGCCGAGAGCCCACCTGCCGACAATCCACCAGTCAATAACACACCTCCCGACGATCCGCAGGATCCTCCTCAAATAACCGTTTTGATTCAAGAAAATGAAGATTCAGCAGATGGAATAAACACGGCTTACCTAGTAGCGCAGTCTGGAGAGACGACAAGCTTCCCGAGTTTAAGTGCAGATAGAATCAAACGCAGTGATTTAACCAAGACTATTTTCATTCGTAATGACGGTGAGGCAGATCTTGCACTGGGGGAAATCATCAAGAGTGGCCCCAATAGCAGTGAGTTTAGCATTTCCCTGTTTAACCCCAGAAGCCCTGCACCCACCGCTACCTTAAGCCTAGCATCAAACGCAGTGGCATCCTTTAATGTCACCTTCAGTGCAAAGACAACTCTGGCCAAAATAAGTCAAACGGCAGCATTGAGTATCCCCAGCAATGACCCGCTCAAGAGCCATTTTGACCTTACACTCACGAGCATCGTGCCTGCTGGTATATGGCAGAGTGAAGGCGCATATTTCTCGGCAGATCTTCGTGATTCTGATGGCGATGGCATCCCCGATTTAGTGGCTGATATGTACAAGCCTCTTAAAGTGACTGCGCTTGGGGATTTAGATGGAGATGGGGTCAATAATCTCGCCCAATACCGACAAGGCCGGGATCTATTAAACAATGTTGTCACAAGTGACATTGATATGGACGGTCTTATCAATCAAACTGAAGAGACTTGGTCGAAAGCCTATCCAGGTCTGATCAGCAAATACAAGTTTGAAGATGCCTATGTTGACCCAGATCAGGATGGCCTTCTCACCATTGAAGAACTGAACTGCACTTGGGGAGATCCTAAAGTGAAAGACCCGGCAGCGGTCGCAACGAATCCCTTTGTGAAATCAACCGGGCCCAACAATGCAGGTGGAACTGCGGCGTTGAAGAGCGCCTTAACCTACAAGCTCACCTCACGCTCAGCACCTGCCAACACGACCGACCCAAAACTTAATTGGTCCTACAGGGAAGCTGATCAAGTTTACGCTGAATGGATGAACGATGGACTTCTCCGTCGAGCTTACCGCTCCAGCGCCGTCGCAGGCAAATATCCAGCCGACTTTTTTGCGCCTAGGTATTTAGAGCTTGCTCCTGCTACGGCGACATCCACGACTAATGAAGTCAGGGGTTATGATCATCTTCCCTTGGGCTACCTCAGGTGGCTGGAAAAAGAGATTTTCCCCAAGATCGCTGTCAATGTCATTGCCAATATCGGAATAGCATCCAGCACAGCCCCAATAAACGGCAAAGTGCCGACAGCTCCTTTACAGGTGAAAAATGAACTTCAAAAGTTAATGACTGTGAATGACAATGTTGATGCGGATAGGATGCCTGATGTCTGGGAGGCGCGCTATCAGTTGAACTGGCGCATGCCGACAGATGCCAGTCTTTTTGAAGCTCTAAAAACGGTTAAATCTCGCACAGATGCTTTGACGCTCAATGCCGCAGAAGTGATTAGCTTCAAGCGCGCTACCAATGAGGATCTTACAGTAAGCAAACTTGGACCACTGATTCAGCAGTATCTTGATAGTAGCTTTGGCACTCTCACAACACTGACTAGTACGAATAAAATACCCTCTAGCCGAGACACCAAGTTGGCCAATGAGTACGCTCTTGTCAGAAAAGTTCCGGCAGCGTTGCCCGCACCTCCAGCTGCCTCCGCGAGTGCTTTGATTCAAGGGACTTGGAGAGCCAAACGTGATGTTTGGCTACAGGAGTTCAAAGATTACCACACCTGGCCTTACCTGGCTGAGATCGACCCTGATCATGACGGTCTAGTCAATGCGGATGAATATTTTTTAGACCTGAATCCCAATCTGGCGGATTTTATTGGTACGGCTGACCGCGATACCGATGGTGACGGCTTCACCGATGCGCAAGAGCTAAGCGCAGGAACCGATTCGACCAAAGCCACGAGCAAGCCAAAGCTAACACTCAAGATCATCAGTGGACCCAATCAATCAGGACGTCCGCACGGGATGATTCCAAATCCTATTCTCATTCAAAGTGTTTATCAGGGAGATAAAGGTGGTTTTTGCCCCGCACCTGGGGCCACCGTGAATATTTCCGACCCAAACACAGACAATTTCATCCTACTAACTGCACTAGGCAGCTCACAAACGGCCGCCTCCGTAGCCAAAGAAAACTGGAATCCTCAATCACTGCAGCTCACAACAGACAATCAAGGGAAAGCCCAGTTCAGTGTCAAGTTGCCACATCAAAAAGGCACCGTTACTCTCGGAATTATCGCCACCAAAGCCGCCTTAAAATCCGCGAATACGCCCATCAAACTATCCATCGTTCCCGACCCTGATGACACTGATGGTGACGGTATGCCAAATGCATGGGAAACCCAAGCCGCACGGACCACTCCACTCAATCTACCTCCTCATGGGCTTAAAGCCACATCAGCCTTGGATGCCGAAGCCAGTCTTCTGCACTACAACTATCACCGTGATACGCCCCTGAGCAAATTACCCGCCACCATCGCTTCAGAACTCGTCGCCCTACGCGGCACAGATGGCAGACTCAAAAACCAAACGTTGCTGGGCTTAACGTCCAAGCAAAAGTGGATTCTTCAGCAAATCGACCCTGATAACGACGGTCTCAGCAATTTAGAAGAGTATCAACAACGTGCCACCGGCCTGACTCATCCAAAGATCGGCATCAAGCCCCACATTACTGTTCAGCCCAAGAACTTGTTTACTTACGTATCGCAATCAGGAAAACTCGAAATTGGTGCCATAACAGGCGATGGGCGTGCAAACAAACTTTATCTTTATGAGTGGTTTGAAGGCAGCTCTGGAGTCACTAATAAACTGATTAAAACAACCAAGACACCAGAATTTGAATTACAAGCCCCATGGCAGGATGGCGCAAAAAGTCCCAATTATTGGGTCAGAGTCACCGCCTATGATCAAGCAAATGAAGGTGCGGACAAACTCAATGTGCAGACCACGAACAGCCTCACTGCATACGCTCAAGCCGTTAAGAGAATTGAAATCACAGAGCAGCCCAAAGGCGCGACCATCGGAATCGGTAAGACAGTCAAACTAACAGTCACAGCTACTGGTGGCGCTACGGGCCTACCCTTGATGTATCAGTGGTATAAGTGGCATGTTGATGATGATGGTATCACAGCAGCTTATCAGCCTATTCCGGGAGCAACCAAAAGTAGTTATACCACACCCGCAATTACCAAAAGTTCAGCGTATCGTGTGGCTGTCAGTTACCCCGAAAATTTTGCGCTTGATAGTACTGTTGACAGCCAGGCCGCTCTTATCGACGTGCCTGCCGCTCCAGTGATTACAGAGCAGCCAGAACGGATAACAATGGGTCTCAACTCAACGAATAAATTTACCGTGTCCGCAGAGGGTTACGGTGGAGAACTAAAATACCAATGGGGTGCAAAATTTGTATGGGGTACACCCTTTATGAGTTTGGATACCACCCCAGGCGGAAAAACAAAAGATGGATTCTCCTCAATCATGGAAAGGACTTCCAAAGACAAGCTTTTTGAAACGCCCATGACTTATGCAAATTCCGGATATTATGTCAAGGTTGCTGTAAGTGATTCCCTTGGGAACATTACTCTTAGCGAACCTGTGGAACTCTTTGTGACAGACTCGCCAAGTCAGCCAGTCATTGTCGCACAGCCGCGTGATTACTATCGACCTCGCGCCAATGGTGATTACGAATTTTTAGTCGGAGCCAGAGGATATAACAAGGACTTGCCAGAGTCTGAACTCAAATACCAGTGGTATCTTGGCAAGTCACCTGATAAAACCAGGCCAATCGTCCGCGCAACAGACAGTATTTTAACGATACCTCAATCGAGTACACCACCACCTGAAGTTTGGGTCAAAGTTTACAATTTTAGGAAGTACCCAGATCCCGTGGGAACCTTTGAAGAAGCGGTCCGCTCTCACACAGTTCCCTGTGCGCAGATTATTGCAGACGGCGGAACAGGTCTTCCGGGTACAGGTCCTGGTACAGGTCCTGGAAACGGAACTCCAAACGCCCCGTTTGAACTTAAGTTGATCTCATTTTCATCACATGCATCCAGGGGCGAACTTTATGAAACTGGCAAGACAGGCACTGAAACGTCAAAGGGCGGGTCGCTTCGTTGTTGGCAAGGATTTAGACCTTTCAGTTATGGATATCGCGATGAAAACTCCGAGGTCAACGGGGACTTTCCTCTGCCTAGTAATTTAACCAGCATCATTCTAGAACGCACTTCACCACCCACTAACGGTTTCAATGCAGCGATCCTCGAAACTTTAAAATTAAAAGAAAGATTCACCATTCAATCTGCGGATGACGAACTAAGTCACCTTTGCCTTAACGTCTCTCAATACCAACGAAAAACGGCAAACCAAAATCATTTTTGGAATCAACTATGGACTCTCAAGCGGCCTCAACTGATGGCAGTCACACCGAACACTATTCCAGAGGAACCCATTAGATTAAATCAAGGTACAAGCAAAACCTATTTGATCCTGAAGGAAGTTTCAAAAACTGTGGATACTTCCAATCCAACGCAAACCATTATAGGTGTTCACACTTTTGAAATACCCATAGGGCAGGCTTTTTCAGAACCATTCGAACCGACGAATGCCCCGTTTAGTGAGATGCTCCAGGAAATTCCCAAAAGTAACAGCACTGGAGATTACCAAGCTCGGAATTATCACCTCCTCCCGGTTGAGATAGACGTTGCCAAAATCTCGCATAACACCGCTTCAGGTGAGCTGGATGACTCCAAAAAGGAATCCACTGGTGCTTTCTTGCCGCTCAACTCGGATGATGATGACTACTCCGCAACGAGCACGAGTCTCGGGAGCGACAAAGATCAGACCGGGGCCATCACTGGCGAAAACGATCTGATCCCGATTTACCTGAAAAAGCTGCCTCAACTGACCGGTGCCAAGTTCCTGTTGGACATCCCATCCAAAGTCAAAGTCTGGAAGAACTCCAATCGGCAGGACGAGGCCACGGCCACTACCGAGTTTGACGCTTCGGTAAATACCACGGTTTATGCAGAAGGCGTGAGCAAGGGCAGTGACCTGCTGAAGCTGACACTGAGACACGGGGGACAAGACAAAACGAACATTGCTCGGCTAAAGCTCACTGTTTTCGAACTCAAAGGAGTGCTCAACGTGCCCGGTTACACGGCCTACAGCTACACTGCTGATGGATCGCTGCCGACTGGTTCGAAGTGGGGAACACCGACTAGCGGAACTGTGAAGTCCGGCTCTACAGCCACGCAGGCCACCATTTTCTGGGATCAGGGGCCAGTAGTCGGGAAAGCCGTTTACGAGCTGAGCAGCGATTATGTTTGGGACTTGGAGGTCAATGTCGTGCAGGTGAAAATCAAACAAACGGGGAACACTGCAACATACAACAGTGCACCGTTTCAAAAAGGAGGCCTCCTAAGCGCTTTGATCGCATCAAACTCTTGGACAAATGCCATGACGGCTAATGTTGTTGTCGACACTGTGGAGGGTCCAACTATCAACGGTGCTCAACGTGGGAAAAAGTTCATGGAACTTGGTATTGTCCACCAGGCAAGCTTCGACGCAAAGCATGGACTTTATGATGATAGCTTCTTTCTCTTCCCCAATAAACGGAAGCGATCAAGTCTGCAGGACGGGCAGACGCACTGGGATGCTGCTATGGCATCAACACTTCCTTGGACACTCAAGGACGCAGACCACCACTTGGACATAACTTCAGATTCGGCTTCCATCAGTAATCAGGTGTTCAAGACTTTTGATCAACCAGAACTCCTCGGTACGTATCCTTTTACACTCAGCGGAGACCAAGTTGACAGGCTGGCGATCAATATGTTCCACATCTTGTATTTCGCGGTGCGGACAAAGCAGAACGTGAACAACTCCTATGACAGCCTTACACAGCGGTGCAAATTGAATTGGCGTTTCGATGGTTCCGGCAGTGTAGATGCCTCGGGGAAGTGGACATTGACAGGTAGTGGAGTCACTGGCGACCCTTCGTTTTCCGAGGTCACCAATGGCGATACCATTCCCAATGCTGCCGCAAACATTAACGAAGCGTTTAACACGGAAACCTGGACCACTGAAAATCAATAACTCACCTTTATGCGCAAACATGTTTTTTTACTGATGGTCATGCAGTTCACCAGCACCACTGCACAGACTACGGAGGAACGTTATGTCCTGTTTCCGACACTCCTCGTTGACGCGTCAGTAGTGAGTGTGTTGGATGATGGGGGAACGATTCGTGCTGAGTTGAGGGTGACCGATGTGCTCTACGGTCCCTCCACCCTTTCAAATCGAACGTTTCAAGCATCGATGAGCTCTTCTGGCCAAGGGGGAGTGGGTGCAATTACGTTATATCCGCCCTTGAAGCTAGGAGAAAATGGAATTTGGCCCGTCCAAATTGACCCATCTGGAGTCCTAAATGTTGATCAAATCTCACCAGCTCGTGAATCTCTGGTACACTTGCCTTGCCGTTTGCCGCAAGAAAAAGAGCGGTGGGAGAAAATCTCTGATCTCGTCAAACTCATCAGGACCGTATCAAGTGTAGATCTTGCGAAGCAACAGGAAATAGTAACCACCTTGTTGGGTAGTGAAAATGAATGGACCCGCAGATGGGCAGAATATGTCCAGCCGAGGCTGAAGGATCTAATTAACGCTCCAACATCAAAGAACCACGAAACATCGCCGCCGCCCGCCCCTAAAACACAAATCATATCGACACCGAAGCCACTGCAGGCGGTGCAACAGCCGACGCCAAGGAATGCTTCCGAAGCAAAGCCAACGAAATCAGCGCCGAGCGAAGAACCTGCTTCATCAACGCCTTGGAGCATCATCGTCGTGTTGATCGTGGCGGCAATTGGCCTGCTGTGGTTATTGGTGAAGAAACGGAAGTGATCGGCCGAGAACGGGGTCAGAGAACGGGGTCAGAGAGAACGGGGTCAGGCGACAGAGAGAACGGGGTCAGGGTGCAACTGATTGACAAATATACTCTATTCGATTAGCGGTCGATATGGCACGCAGTATCCGCATTCAAGCAGCAGGGGCTTTTTATCATGTCATGGCCCGGGGAGAAAGGGGTCAGGGAGAAAGGGGTCAGGGTGCAACTGCTTGACAGTTTATACTTCCGATTCTAGCAGAGAACGGGGTCAGGGTGCAACTGCTTGACAAATATTTGCGATTCGATTAGCGGGCTGTATGGCACGCAGTATTCGCAAGAACGGGGTCAGGGTGCAACTGATTGACAAATATACTCTATTCGATTAGCGGTCTGTATGGCACGCAGTATTCGCATTCAAGCAGCAGGGGCTTTTTATCATGTCATGGCCCGTGGTAACCGACGGGAGGACATTTTTCATGATGACGATGACCGTCGCTTCTTTCTCCATACGCTGAGCCAAGCCTGCGACATGACCGGTTGGCGAGTGCAGGCTTGGGTGTTAATGGACAATCACTACCACCTCTTTATTCAGACGCCGGAGCCGAATCTGGTGTCTGGCATGTCCTGGTTTCAAAACACGCTGACTCGGCGCTACAACGTTCGCCATAGGAAGTGGGGACGGCTTTTTGGTGATCGCTACAAGGCGGTCATCGTGCAGGGGGAGGACAGGTATCATTACCAGACTTTGATGGACTACATTCATCTCAATCCAGTGCGGGCGAGACTGATCCAGCCAAAGAATGGGCAAAGTGTGATGGACTATGCCTGGAGTAGTTTGGCCAGTGCTTATGCGGTCGAGCCGAAACGCCGTGCGAAATGGTTGGCAGCTGATGATGGGTTCAAAGCTTTTGAACTTGCGGACACGGTATCTGGACGCCGGAAGATGGTTGAGCGGCTGGATAAGCGAGCCTTGGAAGAAGAGACTAAAAGCTGTGGGGTGCCAGCACTGCCAGAAGAGATGGATACTAGATGCAGCCATTTGCGGCGTGGCTGGTATTGGGGCACGCAGGCCTTTGGCGAGAAAATGGGCAAGCTAGCGGCGACATTGCTACAAAAGGTGGGTGCGCCCAAGTCGAGGTCGTATCAGAAACAGCCAGCAGTGAGAGAGCATGGGGAAAGGCAGGCTAGTAAGTGGCTTAAAGAAGGACTGAAGGCCGCAGGACTCACTGCCCGTGATCTGGTAAGCATCAAGGGATCAGACGCTAGGAAGGTGCTGCTAGCAGATCTCTTATGGCGGCGAACGGTGGTGTCGCAGGAATGGCTTGCGGAGAAACTAGCGATGAAATCAGCAGCGAATGTGTGTCAACAAATCCGACGATTGGAGCGCGAGAAAGCCTTGGCAAAAGTGCCTGATAGCATGAGGCTGTTCTTAGATGAAGCCGATGTCTAACGAACCATATATAGATTCTATTTTGTCAGCCAGTTGCACCCTGACCCCGTTC
>JAIXOU010000130.1 GCA_027486585.1 Verrucomicrobiaceae bacterium
CCGGGAGAAATGGAGTCATGGAGTATGGGAGTGCTGTCTTCCAACTCTCCATCACTCCACCACTCCATCGCTCCTGCCTCGCTCTTTTCCTCGGCATGGTCCTGTCCACCCTCCACGCCGCAGACCCCGCCCCACTCAAGCCCGACGCCTTCCTTTCGCGCTATTGCCTCGAATGCCACGATGGTGATGTGCAAAAGGGGGATCGTCGGCTCGATGATCTGCCTTTGAAGGTCGGCACAGACATTGCCATCGCGGAGCGTTGGCAAGAGGTGCTGCATCAACTTCAACTCGGCGAGATGCCACCAGCGAAAAAGAAGCAACCCACCGACGACGAGCGCCGGGCTTTGCTCGCATGGATTGATGAGCAACTCATTCACGCACAGTCCAGCGCTCAAGATCGAGGCGGCCAGGTCGTGCATCGTCGGCTGAGCCGTGCGGAGTATCTGCATACCATGCAGGACCTCTTTGGGTTCGATGGCGACTTCGATCCCACCACCAGCTTTCCCGGCGATGAGGAGCTGGAAGGCTTTCGCAACATCGGCTCCGCGTTGCGCACGTCGCGGCATCATTTGGATCAGTATCTGAAGGCCGCCGATGCGGTGCTGGATCAAGCTTATGATCTCGCGGACGTGCACGGCAAACCTGAAGCCAAGCAATGGAAGGATAGCGCGGACAAAATGCGCGACCTCAACGGTGCCTTCGGGCTTGGTGTCATCAGTGCAGAGAAAGCGAAAGGTCCCGCCTACATCCATCTCAGCCACGGCGTGCGAAATCAGGAGCTGATTTTCGATAGTAAGCTCTTCCTCAGCCGCCTGGGCGATGATGGCGTAACGCATTCCGGTTGGTATGAAGTCGAGGTCGAAGCCACCGCCGCGAACCGTCATCACCCGTATGGCAAAGATCTCATCATAGATGTGACCCCGTATTACAAAGACCTGAAGTCCTACTATGACGAGTCGCAACCCATGCAACTCGGTATTGGTCGCCAAGGCGAAGGCATCCAAGGCATTGGCTGGCGGCTCATTCCACCGAATATCGTTCACGCCACCGAGTTGCCAGATGATCGCTACATCACCGTCCGCGCCCGCATTTGGCTGGATCGAGGCACTGTGCCTTACCTCTCCTGGATCGATGGTCCGCCCAAGGGCACGCGACCCAACTTCATCACCCACAAGCTCTACAAATACGACCCCAGCGTGCCGAAGATCGAGGAGCACGTCCGGGCAAATCTCGCCCTGCGTGCCGAGCGCGACAAGCTCTACAAACACCTCTACCAAGGCCCCGAGGTCCGCGTTCATTACTGGCAAGTCACCGGCCCCATGCGCGACGACAAGCCGGATCCCGCCCGCACTCTGCTGTTTGCCAACATCAAACCCGATGAAAAGCAAATCGAGCCCGCGCGCCTGCAAACTGAACTGCAAGGCCTCGCCAGCCGACTCTTTCGTCGCGAGGTGACGGGTGAAGAAATCGCCCCGTATGCAAGCGCCGTGCAAAAGCGTCTCGATGGCAAGACGCGATACGCCGATGCCGCGCGGCCTGTGTTTAAAGCGCTGCTTTGTTCCTCGGAGTTTTTGTTTCTTTCCGAGCCGGAATCAGACGCGAAGACCATCACGCCGATGCAGCTCGCCACCCGCCTCTCCTACTTCCTCACCGCCGGTCCGCCTGATGACACCCTGCGCTCACTTGCGGCCAAAGATGCGCTCGATGCCAAAGCCATCATCACCGAAACCGACCGCCTGCTCGATTCGCCGCGCGGTGATCGTTTCCTGCGCCTCTTCACGGAGCAGTGGCTCGGCTTGAACAAGCTCGGCACCATGCCGCCCTCGAAAGAAACCTTTCCCGCCTATCACATCGACCGATTGGAGCCCGCGATGAAGGAAGAAACCTGGCGCTTCATTGCCGAACTCTTCCGCACCAACCAACCCGTCACCGCTCTCGTCGATGCCGATTTCACGTATCTCAATGCCGGACTCGCGAGGCTCTATGAACTGCCTACTGTCAGCGGCGACCGCCTGCAACGCTTTAGCCTGCCGACTGATTCACCACGGCGTGGCTTACTCGGCCAAGCCAGCATCCTCACCATCACCGCCAACGGCGTCGAGACCTCGCCCGTGAAGCGCGGCGTGTGGTTGCTGGAGAAACTCTTCGGCACGCCCCCCAGTCCGCCACCGCCTAATGTGCCGCCCATCGAGCCAGACATCCGCGGAGCCACCACCATCCGCCAGCAGTTGGAGAAGCATCGCAACGGACAGGCCTGTGCCGACTGCCACGCCAAAATCGATCCGCTTGGCTTCGCCCTCGAAGCCTACGATCCCATCGGCCACTTCCGCAGCGCTTACCCTAACGGTGCCACCATCGACACCACCGGCGAGTATCGTGGCCAGCCCATCAACAGCCCCGCCGACATCCGCGCCTACCTCATCAAGCACCCCGACCTCCTCGCCCACAATCTCGCCCACCGCCTCCTCACCTACGCCCTCGGCCGCCCGCTTGGATTCACCGACCAGCCCGCCCTCCGGCGTCTGCAAGCGGACTGGAAAGCAAAAGACTACACCCTCCGAGAGCTCATTCACCTGATCACCACCAGCGAGCTGATGCGTCAGCCGTGATGCTTCCTCTATATCCATGATGAAACATACCTTCACACTCCTCACCACCCTCCTGCTCGCGCCGCTTGCCGCGCTGCTCGCTGCCGAATCCACCACGCCGCGCGTGGCCCCGGACGCCACGTTCAGCCAGATCGCGCAGCCCTCTGGGTTCACGCCGGAGATGCCGAAGCTCAGCGATGTCTGCATGCGGCTGTTCAGGCTCGATCAAAAAGGCGTTCCGGCGGAGCGCATGCTTGCCGCCGGGAGCGACTTCCACATCACGCGAGGGGTCTGGTCTTACATTGAGGACGAATCCTTCATCAAGAGCGTCCGGGCCAAGGGCTGGGAGTTCCAAGCTAGTCTCGGAATGACCTTAACCGATCCGGCCCTCGCTCTGCGTGACCGCGAAGGCAAACCCATCGGAACGAATGGGCAAAGCGACAAGCCACCCTTCCGCGCCGACAATGCGAACCCGGAATACCGCCGTCTTTACCTCGAACGGGCGAAACGGTTGGTGGACATGGGCATCACCAGCTTCCAGCGCGACGACCCAGACGAGGGCTTTTTCGACTGGGGCAAGAAGGGCCGCCGTGACGCCATCCCCGATGCCGATCTGCTGGAGTTCCACCGCTGGGCACGCACCGAGATCGAAAAGCACGCGGGCCGCAAACTGACCTTCAGCACGAACTGCCACACAGATCCGCCTTTCATGCAGGTGTTCGACTACCGCATGACCGAGGTGCGTTTCCGATCCATGGACGGGACGAAGGAAGTCATCAGCCCGAGCCGCATCCGCGAGATCGGCCTCGCCGCGCGCAAGGAGAAGAAGCTCTTCGTGCTCACCGGCCAGGAAGACAGGCCTGCCGAGGACTACCGCTGGATCTGGGCGACGAGCTACGCCACGGGCAATCTGTATATCGTGCCATGGGACCAGTTCCAGAACGTTGTCCTCGATCCGGTCACGAGGCTGCCACGCATTCCCATTCAAAAGCTGCCCCGCATCTTCATCGCGCAGGAGAAGTTTGCCGACCTCACCGGTTTCGTCCGAGCCAATGCGGATGTCCTTGATGGCTACGAAGAGGCAGCCGTCGGCGGCTATGATTTGCAAGACACGCGCTTTGGCGACGAAGCGCCCCTGCGTATCGAGGGCGGCAGCGGCAAGCTCAGCGCGTTCCTCCGCGCCAAGCCCAGCGATGCTCATGCACCCGTGGTCATCCACCTCGTCGAACGAGAGCAAGGCGCGACCACGACACTCCGCCTGCCCACCGCGAGGTTCTTTGGGAAGCATGCGATCAAGGTGACGCTGCGCGAGCCACGTCCCTATGACGCCGCGCTGCATGCAAAGGCCGAGAAGGACAAGAGCTACCGCAGCCTCATTCGCGAGGTGCCACTCACCACGACAACCGACGGCCCATGGACTCTCGTGTCCGTCCCCGCACTGAACCCGTGGGGAATCCTGGTGGTGGAGAAGCTGCCGTAATCGTCAAACCATGAAACTCATCCTCACACTCATCACCGCCCTGCTGCTCGGGCCGCTGGCCGTATCCACGTCGCACGCGGCGGAATCCGAGCAGCCTTCGACGCATTTTTCGACGTTCGCGCAGGCCACTCTCCACGAGTCACCCTTGCTGAACAGGATCAGGTTGGCGAAGCAGCGAGGACGTTCCTACCCGATGGATTCCCTCGATTTCATCATGGTGGATTTGGAGCGGCCGGAGACCCTGACACGGCACGCCGATTTCTGCACCGGGGATCTGACCGGGCGATACCTCGACTTACTCGCCGCGAGCGCACACCTCGAGCCATCGGACGGCGACCGAATGCAGGGGCTGTTCACACGCATCCTGAAGTGCCAGGCACCGAATGGGGCTTTCGGCAGAGTCCAAGTCCAGGACATGGGCGTTTCCAAGGATGAACTGGCCTGGTCGGCCTCGAGCAAGGTCTTCATGGGATTGCTGCGGTATTATCAGGAAACGGGAGATCCCAAGGCGCTCACCGCGGCGCGAGGCAACGCGGAGTTTTTCTTCGCGAACCTGGATCGGATCAGGGAGGCCTCGATTCAGCATAAGAAACCGGAAGACCTCCGCCAATGGATCAGGTCCGCAGGCGGGCTGGGTGACGTCGGCAACTGGATCACCGAGCCCATGGCAGAGCTGTTCGGCATCACCGGAGATCAGCGCTGCCTGGACGTGTGTCGAGCGGTGGTCGAGGCGCAGCAGTCACGCCCGCTTAAGGGACGGCTTGCGCATGGCGTGTTGACCATGCTCCGAGGGCTACAGCTTGCCGCCATCTACACAGGAGATGCATCCTGGAACAAGCAGCCGGAGCAGTTCAGGAAGGAGATCGCCGACGTCATTGCCTGGCCTGATGGCAACATCAGCGAGGTGTTCCCCAACAGCAGCCGCAACGAAGGGTGCGCCATCGCGGACTGGGTCATGCTGAACCTGTATGCCGGTTTCATCTCGGGCGAAGACGAGGCCTACGAAAAGGCCGAAAACGCACTGTGGAATGCCCTGTTTTTGAATCAGACGGTCAACGGCGGTTTCGGCCATCGAGACTATGAATCCGACCACACCTACGGCGGCGCGGTGCTGTCTATGGAATGCTGGTTTTGCTGCCTGCACAACGCCGGGCTCGCCATGGTCGAGTTTGCCGACCACGCGGTGACCCTGTGCGGTGACGAATTGCGGATCAACCTGTTGGTGCCAGGCCGCTACCAGCTTCCCTACAAAGACACCACGATTGAGGTCGATGTGAGCACGCGCTATCCCGAGAAGGCTGACACCACCGTGGTGATCAGCGGCGCGCCGGAGGAGATGAAGACCCGCATCCGCATTCCGTCCTGCATCAAGGGCGCGGAGGTGAAGGTGACGAATCTGCCGGAAGGCAAGACCCGCCATGTCCTGAGCGGTCGGATGGGCTATCAGCTTGAGGAAGTGAAAAACGGCGTCGTATTGCGCTATGGACCGCTGGTCATGGCACCGCTGCGCTACGCGCAAAATGTCAAAGTGACGAACAAGGATAACGACTTCCTCCAGGGCTACGTCTTCGAACGGATCGACAAAGGGCGAGCCACCATCGTGCCTCCCGACAAGGATGCCGATGGGTTCTACATCTTCCCGAAGGAGCCCAAGCCGATTTGGAAGAACTACGAGGAAGGCACGCTCTCCCGCCTGGCCTTCGATAACCTCTCGATCAACGTCAAACTGGCGTATCCCGATGGCACCAGTCAGGAGCACCGCTTTTGGCCCGAGTGTTACAGCACGACCTCAACTGCCAGCGGTGCGCCCGTGCCGGTGGTGTTCGCCAAGCCAGGAGGATCGAAATGAAAGCACTACTTGCCACCACCCTGCTGCTCGCGCCGCTGGCCGCGCTGGGTGCCGCCGAACCTCCAGCCACCTTCTGCAATCCGCTGCCGATTCCCAATTACCCCATCGGCTTTTCCGCCCGCAACGTGACCAATGGCGAACCCGATGCACGCGAGGGATGGTTGCTCGGGCATCGCGAGCAGTTCCGTGAGCTGGCTGATCCGGTGGTTCTCTGGCACGATGGGAAATGGTATCTCTACCCGTCCGGCGATATGGCATGGGTCAGCGCGGACCAGGGCGCGACCTGGCAACATCATCCGATCAATGTGCGCGAGATTGGCTACCCGCCCACCGTTGTGCGTCATCGGGGCCGGTTCCTGCTCGGCAACAACTCCGCCACACTCTACGCCTCCACGTCGCCTCTGGGGCCGTTCGAGAAGATCGGCGACTTGCAGCTCAAGCCCAGTGGCGAGATTCCGCCGCTGATGGGCAAGATGCTCTTCTCCGATGATGACGGACGGCTTTACCTCTACTTTGGCGTTTCGGCAACGGCTGGCATCTGGGGCGTGGAACTCGACGCGGCCGACCCCACGAAGCCTCTCACGGCGCCCGTGCGTTTCGTTGACTTCAATCCAAAGGACCGCCCCTGGGAGGCCCATGGCGAATGGAACCAAAACCCGAACAAAGGCTGGCTGGAGACCGCGTGGATGCTGAAGCGCAACGGCCGATACTACCTGACTTACGGCGCAGCTGGCACGCAATACCGCACTTACGCGATGGGTTGCTTTGTCAGCTCATCACCGCTCGGACCCTTTACGCCTCAGAAGCACAATCCAATTCTGCGCACCACCGAGGGGCTCCTCACCGGCACAGCCTCCGGCAGCATCGTAGCCGGACCGGAGAACCAACTCTGGGCCTTCTACACGATCCGTGCAGGCGTGGTTCACAGCTTCGAGCGCCGCATCGGCATGGATCGCGCGGAGATTGATGCCAACGGCGAACTCGTCGTCAACGGCGCGACTTCGCTCCCACAGTGGTTGCCGGGGAAAATGCCGTCGGACACGAAATCCGCTAATACCGGCTGGCTCCCAATCAATGGCCTCACGCACACGCTCGGCTCCACCAGCGCACCGAACTTGCCAGGCCGCCTCGCCGTGGACAACGAGATGCGCACCTGGTGGCAGCCAGCCGAAGGAGACACGCAGCCGATGCTCACCAGCAGCTTCGGCGCACCCGCTACCATCCATGCCGTGCGCCTCATTTGGCGAGACATCGGCCTCGACACGAAGCACGACGTGAAGCCCGGCCCCTTCCGCTACCGCGTGGAACTCGAAACATCCAAAGACCAATGGACCACGATTCTCGACCGCAGCGAGAGCACCGAAGACCTGCTCATCGACTACCGCGAATGCAAACCCGCCACCGGCACGCGAGCCCGTTTAGTCATCCTTTGCTCACCCAAAGGCATCACTCCCGGCGTCGCCGAGTTCACCGTCTTTGGTAAAACAGTCGTCACGAAATAACCCGTCCATGAAACCCGCCCTTCACATCATCCTCGCCGCCCTGCTGCTCGCGCCGTTGGCCGCGCTGCACGCTGCTGACGCCCCGGACCTCAGGCCGAATATCGTCCCCGAAGGTTGGGATGCGCTTCAGGCCGCCAACCGTGTCATGGAGCGACTGGTCAACGTGACCGCACCGCAGGTGAAAGGCACACACGATGCGGAGTTTGTCTGCGTGGGCGACCGCGCTTTCGTCGTCGCCGAAGCAAACAACGTGCAGCCGGGTGAGAGCGCGGAATGGCCGTTCCAATACGTGACGATGTCCGTCGTGAACCTGAAGTCGCTGAGCGTGGAAAAGGTCATCGATTTCGCGAGGGGCGAGCAGACGTTTGAAAACGAGAGGTTGCCCGCAGGTGCCTGTGTCGCGCCACGCATTATCCAAAAAGATCCGAGCACGCTGCGCTGTTACTTCGACAGCAACGATTCCGGCAAACGGCAGTCACAGGTCTGGTATCGTGACTTCGATCTGAAGCGCGGCGATTTTGCCCCGACCCTCCACAAGGCGAAGCTTAAAACCGCAGCGGGCACCTTCGACTTCCAGCCGCAGTTTCTTCATGCGGACGCTGCTGCCCGCGGCTTCACGAACAAGCCCTGCGACTCCACGATGCATATCTTCGACTCATTCAAGCGAATCGACGGCAAGACCTACGTTGCGTTGAACAATTTTAGGGGGACGCAGAATGCGCTCGCACTGGTGCACGACGATTTGGAAACCTTCGAGGTTATCGGCCACTTCAACGAGCCAGAGAGCGCGGCGCTGAGTGAATCCGCAGTGAACCGCCTGCCCGACGGCACCTGGATGGCTATCTGCCGCAGCCAAAAGGGAAACTACCACTTTACCACCAGTCAGGACGGCAAGACATGGACCGCCGGACGCGAGCTGCCGCATGTTCCAGATGGTGCCAGCTCGAAGCCGACCTTCGACAAGTTCGGCGGCTTCTATTACCTCGGCTGGCAGGTTCGGGGTGCAGGCCGTAGCGTTTTCAACGTGGACGTCTCCCGCGATGGCAAGACGTGGGAGAGGAGGTATCGCTTCGAGAACCCGCGGTCATTTCAATACCCCACTTTCCATGAGCACGACGGCACGATCTGGCTCTGTGTGACGCAAGGCCGCAAGGAGCGCATCATGTTCGGCAAACTCGAGACCTTAATACCATGAAAACCACCCTCACACTCTTCATAACTCTTATGCTGGCTCTGCCAATCGCGCTGCACGCCGAGGATGCCCCGAAGCCTGCCGCACAGTCTCTGTCGGGGCTGCATGTGGAAGCGGATGGCACATTGACGCTGGCAGGTAAGCCGTTTTACGGCATCGGACTCTGCTTTTATGACGGGTTCCTCCGCACCCTTCGCGATCCGAAGTATCCGCCTTACACGCCATCTCTCAAAAGGATTGCAGCCAGCAAGATTCCATTCATCCGGGTGCCGTTCAGCGGATTTTGGCCCAACGAACTCAAAGTCTATCAAACCAAGCCCGAGCAGTATTTTCGCGAAATGGATTTGTTCGTGAAGACCTGCGAGGAAAACAAGATCGGCATCATCGCCGACCTGTTTTGGACCAAATTCAGCGTCTCCGATGTAGTGGGCGAAAGTGTGAACCAGATCGGAAACCCGGCCAGCAAGACCATGGAGTATGCCCGCAAGTATGTCCGCGACGTCGTGAGCCGGTATAAAGACTCGCCCGCCATCTGGGGTTGGGAAATCGGCAATGAATTCAATCTTGCGGCCGATCTGGATAAGCAAGGAGAGCCTCCTCTGGGTTACCCCTATGTTGCGGCTTCCAGAGGAACGCCGGCGCAACGAGGGCCTGCTGACAGAATCACTTCCCAGGATGTTGAAACCTATTTCACCGAGGTCGAGAAGGTCATTCGCAGCATTGATCCCTATCGTATGATTTCCAATGGAACGGCGGATTTCAGAGCCAGCCAGTATCATCTGAGGACGGAGCGAACATGGACGGATGACACTGAGGAGGAACTCCGCGCCATCATGGACATTTTTTCACCGCGCACGGTCAAAGTGATCAGCGTGCATATCACTCTCGACAAGGACAAGGACGGGATGTCCCAGAAGAGGTTCGACCGAGTCGTCGAGATAGAAGAACTGCTCACGATCTATGTGAAACTCGCAAAGCAAAGCAACAAGGTGCTGTATATGGGCGAATTCCACGGGGACACCGACGCGAATTTCGTCCGCAAGGTCAAAGCGATCAAAGCCTCCGGAATGCAGCTCTCATCGTTGTGGAATTATGGCGATGCGGCGAATGCAAAAACGAAATCCTTTGCGGATGATTCGTTCATGTTCACACGCACCGCTGAGGCGAATCAGCAATACCGTAGCGAGGGGCTTCAGAATGTTGAAACCTATTGGCTGAAGACCTCCGCGCCTTCAACGCGGTAGCCCAGCAATTTTTGCCACCTGGAAATGAGACTATGAAAACGACACTCGCCCTCCTCGCCGCCCTGCTGCTCGCGCCGCTTGCCGCACTGCACGCCGCACCTTCCCAAGACTCCCGCATCATCGTCGCCAGCGAGGCGGGGGCGAAGCTCGACAGCGATGTCACCAAAGGGGGCGGCACGGACGACACGGCGCTCATCCAAGGCATCCTCGACCGTGCGCAGAAGCTCGGCTCGCTGAAGCTCGTTGTGGATGGGGCGATCCTCGTTAAGGGACTGAAGGTCCACTCCAATACCACCATCGAGTGCCTCAATCGAGGGTGCGGTTTCTATCTCGCGGACAACTCCAATCGACCGATCATCGCCAATGCGACGCCGCAGCCGGAAGGTCGCGCGGATCGGAATCTCTCGTTCCTCGGCGGCACTTACAACGGCAATGCGACGCATCAGCAGAAGAAATTACATCCGGACTATGGCCTTTCCACCGCCGTCGCCCTGCACGGCGTGGAGCAGGTGCTGTTTCGCGATGTCTCCATCACGAACTCGCGCGCCCATGGTTTGTATCTCACGAACTGGCGGCGTGTGGTCCTGGAAAACATCTACATCAACGTTGACCAGGTCCCGACTCAATTGAGTCGGGATGGGATTCACCTCATGGGGCCGGGTGAGTTCATGAGCATTCGCAACGTCCAGGGCCGCACTTGGGACGACATGATCGCGTTGAACATTGACGATTTTCTCGGCGATTGGGACAGCGAAGGAAGGTTTGGCCGCGATGCGGGAGCCATCAAAAGCTTCGGTAGTGCCGCTGGCATCGGGCCGGTGAGCGACGTGGATATTGATGGCGTGCAGGCGGACGACTGTGCTCAGGTCATCCGCATCCTGTCACGTGCTTCCCGGCTGGACCGCGTTTCCATCCGCAACGTAAAGGGCACCTACCGGGACTTCGGCGTCTGGATCACGCCGTATTTGCGTGAGGGCGGCAACATCGGGAGGCTGGAGTTTGAGAACATCGACCTCCGTCCCGCTGGTCAACGGGCCTATGACTACGTCCCGGCCTTCCTCTTCTGGATCGCGGGCAAGATGGAGCATTTGACGCTCAAGAACATCAGCAGCCACGCGCCCATCGACGACCGCCCGCTCGTGTGGATCCAACCGGATGCGAAGATTGATCGGCTGCGCATTGATGGCTTGAACGTGTATGACCCGCGCAAGGAAATCGGCCACACGCCACTCATCCGGGCCGATGGCCGCATCGCGTTGCTGCAAGTGCGCGATGTCGTTGTGCAAAGACCGCAAGCCACCGCGCCCGCCGGTTCCTTGATCGGCACCTCCATGGATCGCTCCGCGCTGAAAGCCTTCATGGATGCCCGCGCTGGCATCGTGACGCCTCCAGGCAAAGGCCGCCGTGGCTGGCCTGAGGGTGTCGGCTACCTCACTTTGACGCCGCAGATTCAGCGTCTCCAGATCACCGATGTCGTTGCTGAAGGCCTCGAGCACGTCCTCGATCATCAGGGCGGAACCATCGAAGCCCTCGACCTTCGTGACCTCTCGATACCCGCCCCGACGAAGGCTGTTCATCAAGGTAGCGAGACGAAGATTACCAAAACCCAAGGAGCATCCGTGAAATGAAAATGCTGATCATGAAACCCACCCTCACCCTCTTCACCGCCCTGCTGCTCGCGCCTTTCGCCGCGCTGCACGCTGCCGATGCTCCGAAGCCAATACCCAACATCGTCGTGATTCTGGCAGACGATCTTGGCTACGGTGACCTGGGCTGTTACGGCGCGACGAAAGTGAAGACACCGAACATCGACCGGCTCGCTAGCGCTGGAATGCGATTCACAGATGCACACTCGCCTTCGGCTGTGTGTTCGCCGACCCGCTATGGTTTGCTCACGGGACGCTATGCCTGGCGCACGCGACTGAAGTCAGGAGTGTGTCAGCCAAACGATGGGTTGCTGATCGAACTGGGACGAACCACACTGGCTTCCCTGCTCAAGAACCAGGGCTACGCGACCGCGGTCGTGGGCAAATGGCACCTCGGTTTTGGCGACCCGAAGCCCGACTGGAATGGCGAACTCAAGCCGGGTCCTTTGGAGGTCGGTTTCGATTACTATTTCGGAATTCCCGTGGTGAACATGTATCAGCCAGTGGTCTTTGTCGAGAACCACCATGTCGTTGGCCTCGATCGGTCGGATCCGATCACTGACATTCAACACTACAGCATAAAGGGCGGAACGGCGGCCCGCATCCCACTGGAGCACATTGATGTTCCTCAATCCGAGAAGGCTGTCGCCTGGATCGAATCGGTGCCAAAAACAACGCCGCTGTTTCTCTACTTCCCCACAAGCACCATCCACGAGCCGTGCATTCCGCACCCGCGTTTTAAAGACACGAGCGAGTGCGGTCCGCGAGGTGATTGCATCCAGGAGCATGACTGGTGCGTTGGGCAAATCCTGGACGCCTTGGAGCGGACGGGGCGAGCGACAAATACGCTGGTGTTATATTCCAGCGACAATGGCGGTGTGCCGCCTTACGTGAATGGTAAGGCAGGCGCGCTACGAAAGGGCGACCACAGCCCCAACGGGGATCTACGCGGAAAAAAGTGGGGGCTCTGGGAAGGAGGACACCGGGTGCCGCTCATCGTCCGTTGGCCGGGTCACACCCCTGCGGGCACGGCGTCTGGCGAGCTGGTCTGCCTGACCGACGTGCTAGCGACATGCTCTGAACTTGTCGGAGTGCCACTGCCCGATGATGCCGGTGAAGACAGTTTTAGCTTCCTGCCCCTCATCCTTGGCAAGCAGCGCACGTTGCCGCGCGGGCCACTGGTTATGCATAGTTTAAAGGGTGCGTTTGCCGTCCGAGAAGGGCCATGGAAACTCATCGCCTGTTTGGGCGGTGATTACAATGACAAGGCTCCCGCACCATCCGCCGCCGAACCTTCAGGCCAGCTTTATAACCTCGGCGATGACCTTGGAGAAGCAAAGGACCTTTACACTCAAAAGCCGGAGGTCGTCGCACGGCTGTCGGCCCTGTTGCAGAAGATCCGCAACGACGGCCGCAGTCGCCCCTAAAGCACGATCAATCACCATGAAACCCATTCTCACACTCTTCACCGCCCTGCTGCTCGCACCGCTGGCCGCGCTGCACTCTGCCGATGCGCCAGAGCCCGCCGCAAAACCCAACCTCGTCATTATCTTCACCGACGACATGGGCTATACCGACATCGGCGCATACGGCTGCAAGGACATCCCCACACCTCATATCGACCGGCTCGCCGCCGAGGGCACCAGGTTTACCAGCGCCTACACTGTCGCGCCCATTTGCGTGCCCTCGCGCATGGGCCTCATGAGCGGTAGGTTCCCCGCCCGCTTCGGTGTCTTCGACAACCCCATACGCCAGCAGCAAGTCCAGATATGCCAGATATGGATGCAGCAGATCACCCTAGCCGACGTGCTCAAAAAACAAGGCTACCGCACCGCCACCATCGGCAAGTGGCATCTCAGCGGGCACAGTGACTTTGAGTTCAAGCCACCGCACGAGCGCGGATTCGACGAGTTCGTCGGCATCACGGGCGCAATGAAATCGTTTTGGAAGGGGACGGAACTCGCGCGGCTGAAGGACGGCAACTATGAGCGGTTCAAATCGCCGGACTACCTTACCGACTTCTTCGGCACCGAGGCCTGCGAGTTCATCCAGCGGCAGAAAGACGGTCCGTGGTTCCTTTATCTGGCCTTCAATGCACCGCATGCGCCGCTAGACGGACTTGATGAGGATCAGGCCGCCATCGAGGCGAAGGACATCAGCTCCAACCGTCGCAAATATGCCGCGATGGTCCGCGCCGTGGACCGCAACGTTGGCCGCGTAATGGAAAAGATCCGCGAACTCGGCCTCGCCGGAAACACGCTCGTTATTTTTACCAATGACAACGGCGGCGGCGGTAACAACACCGCCATCCACACCCGCAACACCGCGATTAACATCCCACACCGAGGCCACAAGTTCGACGTGTGGGAAGGCGGCGTGCGCGTGCCTTTCATCATGCACTGGCCCGGCCAGGTGCCCGTCGGCCAAACCTTCGATGGCATCGTCAGCACGGTGGATGTGTTCCCAACCTTTGCCAAAGTCGCCAACGCCACTATGCCCGGCAACTTGGACGGCGTGGATCTCATGCCTTACATCCAGGGCAAAAAGACCGGCCACCCGCACGACACCCTCTGCTGGCAGCAGCGAATCTATGCCAGACCGAACGAACGCAAACCCGGCCCCGTCTATCCCGTGCTCGCTTACAACCTGGCCATCCGCAGCGGTAAATGGAAAGCCATCAAGCTCGACCAACCCTTCGACGGCACCGACGACTCCCGCGCCCAGGAACTCTACCCCAACCAGACCTACCCCACCCAGGCCAGCGTCGATAACATGCGTCCCGAAGATGCCCGCCCCTGGGAACTCTACGACCTGAGTCGCGACCCCGCCGAACTGAACGACCTCGCCACCGAGTTCCCTGAAAAGGTCAAGGAACTCAGCGCAGCCTTCTTCGCCTGGCAGAAACAGATGCCCAAGCCTGTGCCGCCGCCCGCCGCGATCAAAACCGAAACCAAGCAGAAATAGACCACGCCATGAAACCCACGCTGATACTTCTCACCGCCCTGCTGCTCGCGCCGATCTCCGCGCTGCGCGCCGCACCCTCCGCGGACTCCCGCGTCGTGATCGCCAGCGAGGCCGGCGCGAAACTCGACAGCGATGTCAACAAGGGCGGCGGCACCGATGACACGGCGCTCATCCAGAGCATTCTCGACCGAGCGCCTAAGCTTGGTTCGTTGAAGCTCATCGTGGACGGCGCGATCCTCGTGAAGGGGCTCAAGGTTCACTCAAACACCACCATCGAGTGCCTCACGAGTGATTGCGGTTTCTTCCTCGCCGATCACGTGGACCAGCCGATCATCCGCAACGCCGATCCCTCGCTCACAGAGCGCAAGAACCACAACATCGCGTTCCTCGGCGGCACCTACAACGGCAACGGCGCGAAACAGGCCCACGACGTGCCCGGACGCGGGTGGGTGACGGGGTTTGCCCTGTTCGGTGTCGAGCAGGTGACGTTCCGCGATGTCACCATCACGAATGCAACCACCTTCGCGTTGTTGATGACGAACTGGCAGCGCGCCGTGTTCGAGAACATCGATCTCGACAACCACACGGAGCCCAAGCGCCCACATCAAGACGGCCTACACCTGTGCGGCCCCGGCCGGTTCTTGAGCATGAGGAACATCCGGGGCGTGACGGGTGATGATTTCATCGCCCTCAACGCGGACGACGGTCATGTTGATTGGAATCAGGCGGAGGAGTTCGTGCGCAACGACGGCTTTGGACCCTACGCGAGCTTCGGGCCGATCACAGATGTCGATATCGACGGAGTGCAGATTGATGGCGCCGAAAACGCGATTCGCATTCTATCCCGCCAATCGCGAGTGGATCGGGTCTCCATCCGCAATGTGCAGGGACATTTCAGCAAGTATGGATTCTTTCTCCAGCCTCACTGGAGATCAGGAGGCGATTTTGGCCGGATTACTTTTGAGAACATCGACATGCGGCCCCTGAAACCCGACCATGGGCCGCTCCCGTTTGTGTTTTTCCTCGCCGGTCACTTTGAGCAACTCACCCTCCGCAATATCCACAGCCAGATGCCTGTGGACAGCCGCCCGGTGATTTGGGTTCAACCGCACGGGGCAATCGATGTGCTCAGCGTGGAGGGGATGCAGATTTATCAGAAAGATCCCCACTCCGCCAAAGCGCCGGTCATTCAGGTCGATGGGCAGGTTGATCTCCTGGCGGTGAGGGATGTGACTCTCTACCGGGCCAAAGAAGTGCCAATCGACGGGGCACTGATTCGGACTGATCCCGATAAGACCAAATTGAAGAACTACCTTCGCGTCGGGACCAGCCAGACGAAACCGAACCCGACAAATTACGGCAGTGTGCCTTTGGACAGTCGCGGCTGGCCGGGCGCTCAGGCCTCGCTGGAAATCATCCCAAAGATCAACCGGCTCCACCTCTCGAACATCACTGCCAACCGGATCAAGAGCGTGCTCCAGCACGACATCGGTGACATCGGCCACCTCCAGTTCGACAACGTCATGACCACCGATGTGCCGAATCCCATCTCGGTCGGTGGTGATGCGAAGATCGGAGAGATTTCCTCCACGAAGAAAAGCGAGAAATAGACCATGAGACACTCACTCACACTCATCACCGTTGCCCGCGTCTCATTGAGATATTCTTGGCGGGCTGTCTCGCTTTGCTCGGCTCTTATGCTCGCACCGCTGGCCGCGTTGCAAGCCGCTGAGAAGCCCTTGAGCGATTGGCAACATCTCGTCTACACCGAGACTTGGACCGAGAAATGGCCGGACGCTTCCGGCAAAGCCGAAACGCGTAAAGTCACCGCCGAAGTGTGGACGCAGGCCATGCAAGCGACGCTGGACGCACAGGGAACGCTGCACATTCCCGCGCGAGCGCAGCCCTATTACCTCGATGGCCCGCTCGTCTTGAAATCCGGTCAAAAACTCAGAGCTGATCCGACCGCCGAGATTCGCCTCAAGCCCGGCAGCAACACCTGCATGGTGCGCAATGCCAATATCGTCGCCTTCAATGACCGGCCCGTGCCCGCCAAAACTAAACCAGATAGCAGCATCATCATCGAAGGCGGGATCTGGACTACGCTCGCCACGACCGAAAAGGAGTGGAACGGAAACCTCCTCGGACGCTCGTCGAAGGAGAATCCCGTCTTCGGCACGCACGGCGTCATCCTGCTGCAAAACGTCCGCCGCGTCTCGGTGAAGAACCTCACCGTGCGCCAGAGCAGGCCCTTTGGCTTGCATCTGGCGAACGCCCATGAGTTCACCGTCGAAAATATCACGCTTGAAGAGCACCGCCGGGACGGCGTGCATGTGACCGGCCCCGCCAGTGACGGCGTGATTCGCGGCGTGCGTGGCAATTCCTCCGACGACGATGTGGCGCTGACCGCCTGGGCATGGAAAAACAACGCCCCCAGTTTCGGCCCCATTGAGCGCATCACGGTCGAGGATGTGACGGGCTGGCATGAGGACGATCACGAGGACAATATTGCCATCCGCCTACTGCCAGGGGTGAAACGTTTCGACGATGGCACTATGCTCGATTGCTCCATCCGGGACATCACCCTGCGTCGCATCACCGACATCCGGCATTTCAAAATCTACGACCAGCCGAACCTCGAACGTGGCCGCGACACCGACTTCAGCATCGGAGTCGGCACGGTGAAGAACCTCCGCCTCGAAGACCTCACCTTCAATCGCCCAGGTCAGATCCAACTCCACGCGAACACCGACGGACTCTCGATCCACAACGTCCGCGTGAATCACCCCATCACCCCGGACTGGCACCTGCTCGCCATCGGCCCGCTGTCGCAGACCTCCAAGCGCGGCAAGTCCGAAGACCCCGCGAAATGGGTCGAGATCTTCTCCCCCGGCCTCGACTGCACCGTGCGTAATTTGACCGTCTCCGGTGTCCGCACGCGCGACTCGCAGACCGATTTGCCCATCGAACAGGTCGTCAAAGTCATCGAGCAAAAGCCCAACCCCGACTATCCGAAGACCACCCCGAAAGGCGGCAAAGGTAAAGGCATTTGGCTTCGCTAGCACATGAAACCCACCCTCACCATTCTTACCGCCCTGCTACTCGCGCCACTGGCCACGATGCAGGCAGCGGAAGCCACCGCTTCGCTCCGGCGAAGTTTGCCTGTCACGGAGGGCGTCGATCCTGCGGGCATTGCGAAATTCCTTGAGACGATGGAGGAGCGCCGGTTCGAGTTGCACAGCTTCATGCTGCTACGACACGGCAAGGTCGTCGCCGAGACGTGGTGGGCTCCTTATGCAGCGGAAGTGCCGCATTGCCTCTATTCCCTGAGCAAGAGCTTCACTTCTACCGCCGTCGGTCTGGCCGCGGCGGAGGGTCGGCTCTCACTGGATGACAAGGTGATCTCGTTCTTCCCGGAGTCGCTGCCCCCGCAGGTCAGCGATCACCTCGCCGCCATGCGCGTGCGGGACCTGCTCTGCATGGCCGCAGGTCACGAAAAGGATCCGCAGAATGAAATGGTGAAGTCCGACGACTGGGTCCGCGCCTTCCTCGCGCAGCCGCTCGTTCGTGCCCCTGGCACGCAGTTTGTTTACAGCAGCGCAGCCACCTACATGTGCTCCGCGATCGTGCAGAAGGTGACGGGCATGACCGTGCTCGATTATCTCCGGCCCCGCCTGTTCGAGCCGCTGCAAATCACCGGCGTGACGTGGGACACCTGCCCCCGAGGTATCAATACGGGAGGTTGGGGCCTGAGCGTGCCGACCGAGGGCCTCGCCAAGTTTGGGCAGCTCTACCTGCATAAAGGCAACTGGCAGGGCCGCCAAATCCTGCCGGCCGCATGGGTCAAGGAGGCCACCTCGTTTCAGATCCAACAACCCGCCAAACCCGGCTCGACCCGCCCAAAGGAAGAGGACGACCAGCGCCAAGGTTATGGCTACCAGTTCTGGCGTTGCCGCCACAACGCCGTGCGGGCCGATGGAGCCTTCGGCCAGCTCATCGTGATGATGCCCGATCAGGATGCGGTCGTCGTCATGACCAGCGAAAGCCGTGACCTGATGGAGCAACTTGGAGTGGTCTGGGAATATCTCTTGCCTTCCTTCCATGATGCCAAGCTTCCGGCCGACGATGCCGCCCAGGAGAAGCTCACCCGACTCCTCAGCACACGCCACCTCGCACCCCGCACCGGCGTCGCCGGAGGCACAGGCACGGGCACGCAGGCTTTTGCCTTGGAAGAAAACAGCCTCGGCATCACCCGCCTCACCTTTGCCAACACCGACAAAACCGTAACCGTTACCGCCAAGGTCGGTGACACCGAGCACAGCATCGTCCACGGCCTCGGCGAATGGCGACTGGGTGAAACCGCCATGCCAGGAACACCAACGAAGCTCGGCGCTGGAACGCTCGCCACGCCCACTCGAAAGTTGGCCGCCAGCGCCGCCTGGCTGGACGCTTCGACGCTCGAACTCACCTGGCGCTACCTTGAGTTCCCGCACCGCGACACGGTCACCTGCCGTTTTGATGCTGACCGCGTCACCCTCAGTTTCCTGAGCAGCATCACCGTCCTGGGCAGAGCTGCGCCCATCCGCCCCACCCTGACTGGCAAGAGAATAGCCCCATGAAAAATTTACTCCCAATGAAACCCACCCTCATCCTCACCACCCTACTGCTCGCGCCGCTGGTCGCACTACACGCTGCCGAGCCAGCCCCGAACCTCCACCCCTACGTCACGGCTGGTGATCCAAACATTGGCAGGGCTTTCCGCATCGCGAGCGGTGACCTGGTGAGTAATATGCTGCCTTCGTCGGCGCATCCCTCGCCCAAAAAATGGAAGGATCTATCGGCGCGCCTTCCGGAAATCGCGGGGACCCCTGAGATCATTCCTGAAAGAGTGGCATTCCTGACGGGCGGCATGGATTACCCTGGCAACGTTTTTCCTTTTGACTCTGCGATGTATGCCTGGGACGGCGCTGGTTTCCTCCAGCCCGATGCGGTGACCAGCTCTTTGTTCGCCACGCTGACGATGGAGAAGGACAGAAGCATTCGGTGTTATGATCCCATCGGCGGCATGTCCTGGACCGTGGGAGCCTGGGAGAACTATCTTCATACCGGTAGCATTCCATTCCTGAAGATCGCGTTGGCGGCCACTTTGGGTGGTTTGGAGTATGGCGAGCGCACCGAGTTCGACTCCGAGCTGAATTTGTTTCGGGGTCCAGCCTTCATGGCCGATGGCATTTCGCACTATCCTGACTTCTGGACAAAATCGATGCCCGGCGTCGGCCACATCATCAAGTGGCCACAGTATAATCCGGACAAGAAGGTCGCGGTAGGTCTTGGGCTGCCCATGCACGCGCTTTCCATTCAATGCATCAACTATCAGGCCTATGTGCTTGCAGCACGCATGCAGCAGGAACTCGGCTTGCCGGTGGATAAGACCCTGCTGGAAAAAGCCGCACGACTCAAGGCTGCGATCAACAAGCATTTCTGGAGAGACGATGCGGGCATCTACCGCTACATGGTGGATTCTTTTGGCGGCAGCGATCAGCAGGAAGGCTGGGGCAACACACTGGCCATTCTTTTTGGCATCGCCAGTCCCGAGCAGGCAAAACGTGTGTTTGCAAGCATCCACATCACGCCGCAGGGAATTCCGGTGATCTGGCCGAACTGGCCCCGTTATGCCTCATCGGATCCCATGACCTTTGGCCACCGGAACTCCATCTGGCCCCCCGTCAATGGAGTGTGGTCTGAAGTGGCAGCCTCAGCAGGACATGCGGAGCGCTTTACCCTGGAATTGAAAAACACAGCCGACCGGGCGTGTCGCGACAACCAGTTCGCCGAGATGTATCATCCCATCACTGGCGAAATTTATGGCGGGGTGCAGGAAGGCATGACCGGACGAAAAGGCGCAGCCATGCAGGCCTTTATTGCCGCACGCCTGGGTGGCACCGGGGAACCAACTCCTGAAGCCATCGCAAAACTCTTTCCACCCATGAAGGGTAAAGAAAACATCAACCTCTGGCAGTCATGCGGGCGGAACACCATGAGTTCGACCGCTTATGTGCGCATGGTGCTGCAAGGCCTCTGCGGCCTGCAACTGGGCACCGAAGGCATCACTTTCAAACCGACGATTCCAAAAGGCATGAGCCCGGTAGCAGCCTATGAATTGCCGTATCGCCAGGCCGAGCTGGAAATCCACATCACCGGTGAAGGCAACGTGGTGAAGAAGCTCACCATCAACGGCCAGGAAGCACGCACCATTCCGACAACGGCCACAGGCAAGCAGGTCGTCAGGATCGAGATGACCGATGTGAACAAATGAATCATCAACTATGAAACACACTCTCATCCTCTTCGCCGCCCTCCTGCTAGCGCCGCTGGCCGTATCCACGTCGCACGCGGCGGAATCCGAACGGCCGGCGACGCATTTTTCGACGTTCGCGCAGGCCACCCTGCACGAATCCCCCTTGCTGAACCGGATCAAGCTGGCGAAGCAGCGAGGGCGTTCCTACCCGCTGGACTCCCTCGATTTCATCATGGTGGATCTTGAGCGGCCAAACACCCTGACGCGGCATGCCGATTTCTGCAACGGGGATCTGACCGGGCGATACCTCCAATTCCTCGCCGCCAGCGCGCATCTCGAACCGTCTGACCACGATCGAATGCAGGCGCTTTTCGCGCGCATCATGAAGTGCCAGGCGCCGAATGGGGCTTTTGGCAGAGTCCATGTCCAGGACATGGGTATCTCGCCGGAGGGCTTGGCTTGGGGAGCCGCTTACAAACTCTTCATCGGATTGCTGCGATATTATCAGGAAACGGGAGATCCGAAGGCGCTCACGGCGGCGCAAAAGAACGCGGAATATTTCTTTTCCAACTTTGATAAGATCAGGGAAACTTGGACTCGGAAGAAACAGCCGGGCGGCAACGCGACTTGGACTAAGTCAGGGATTGAAGTCGGCAATTGGATCACCGAGCCCATGGCGGTGTTGTTCAGCATCACTGGAGACCAGCGTTGCCTGGACGTGTGCCGGGCTGTCGCGGACCTGCAGAAGCCGCTCCCGCTGAAAGCGAGGGGAATTTCGACTGGCGTGATGACCACGCTCCGAGGGCTTCAACTTGCTGCCATCTACACGGGTGACGCATCCTGGAACAAGCTGCCGGAGCAATCCAGGAAGGAGATCGCCGAGGAGGCTGCCTGGCCCGATGGCAACATTAGCGAGACGTTCCCAAGAAGCTCCCGCAACGAAGCCTGCTCCATCGCGGACTGGGTCATGCTGAACCTGTATGCCGGATTCATCACCGGTGAAGACGAGGCCTACGAAAAGGCTGAAAATGCGCTTTGGAACGCCCTGTTTCTGAATCAGTTGGTCAGCGGTGGTTTTGGACATCGTGAACTCGAATCCGACCATACCTACAGCGGGGCGGTGCTGGCCATGGAAGCATGGTATTGCTGCTTGCACCAAGGCGGGCTTGCTATGGTCGAGTTTGCCGACCACGCGGTGACCCTGCGGGGCGATGAATTGCGGATCAACCTGCTGGTGCCGGGGCGCTACCGGCTTCCCTACAAGGGCACCACGATCGAGGTCGAGGTGAGCACGCGCTATCCCGAAAAGGCCGACACCACCGTGGTGATCAGCGGGGCACCGGCGGAGATGAAGGCCCGCATCCGCATTCCTTCCTGCATCAAGGGCGCGGAGGTGAAGGTGACTAACCTGCCGGGAGGCAAGACCCGCCATGTCCTGAGCGGCCGGATGGGCTATCAACTCGAGGAGGTGAAAAACGGCGCGGTGCTGCGTTACGGTCCGCTGGTCATGGCACCGCTGCGCTACGCGCAAGAAGTCAAGGTCACGAACAAAGAGAACAACTTCCTCCAGGGCTACATCTTTGAACGGGTTGATAAAGGGCGCGCCACCATCGTGCCTCCCGACAAGGATGCCGATGGGTTCTACCTGTTCCCGAAGGAGCCCAAGCCGCTTTGGAAGAACTACGAGGAAGGCACGCTCTCCCGTCTGGCGTTCGACAACCTCTCGATCAACGTCAAGCTGGCGTATCCCGACGGCACCAGTCAGGAGCAGCGCTTTTGGCCCGAGTGTTACAGCACCACTTCAATTGCCAGCGGCGTGCCAGTGCCGGTCGTGTTCGCCAAGCCAGGAGGAGCACTGAAATGAAAGCCCTGCTCCTCGCCTCCCTGCTGCTCGCGCCGCTGGCCGCGCTGCACGCACAATCTGACCGCCCATCCCAGACCTTCGGCGTGGACCAGCTCAATGCCCTGCGCTGGGGCGCGGACGCCGCCGTCAAGTGGAAGGCGTATCCGGCAGACCTCGCCCCGGCGAAATGGATCTGGCTGCCGGTGGAGCGCACGCTGCCGAACACCTTCGCGTTGTTCCGCAAGACGCTCACGCTCGATGCCTTGCCGAAGTCGGCGCACGGCTGGATCACGGCGGACAGCCGCTATCGGCTGACGGTGAATGGCAAGCATGTGCAGTGGGGCATCGCGCCGAGCGATCCGCGCACGCCGGACGTCGATCCCGTGGATCTCGCGCCGTATTTGCAGAAAGGGGGAAATGTCATCGGCATCGAGGTGCTCCATTTCGGGCACGGCGACGGCACGTGGGCGGATGGTCGCGCTGGCTTGCTCGCGCACTTTGTCCTGGAGGATTCGACCGGCAATAAAACCCGGGTCGTGACGGACAACTCCTGGCAGGCGCTGTTGGACCGCGCGCACCCGCCGGGGCAACACCAGCGGGTATATCTTTTGCGCGCCCTGCAGGAGGAATTTGATTCACGGTTGCGGCCGGATGGCTGGGATGCGCCAGGCTTCCAACCCGACGCGCTTTGGACGTCGGCAGCGGAACTGTCCGCGAAAGCGGACAAGCCAGTCGTGACGGGCAAGCCTGAGGGGAACAAACTGCAAGTCCTGCCATCGCTGGCCGCGCTGCACACGCGGCAGATTCCGCTGACGAAGGAAGTCTGGCAACCCGCTGCAGAGATGACCGAACAGGGCCGCGTGCGCTGGAAGCGGCCCGTGGATGACTGGTTCGACGTGCGGATGGCCGATTCGTTCACCATCGGGCGCGAGCCGGTGGCCCAACAGACGGGCGAGGGCGAGTGGACCCTGCCCGCGAATGCGAAGGGCGAGGGCTGGTTTCTCACCTTCCGCCTGCCGATGCTGATGGTGGGCTGGCCCGCGTTCGAGATCGAGGCTCCGGCGGGCACCGTCGTGGAGTTGATGGTGCAGGAAGGCCACGATCCGAAGGGGCCGCAGCCATGGCTGGAAACCTTTTTCCACAGTTGGTCGCGGTTCATCAGCAAGGGCGGAAAGCAGCGGTTCCAGACCTTCGATTACGAGTCTGCCTGCTGGGTGCAGTTGCATATCCACGAGGCCACCGGTCCCGTGAAAATCAGTGGCGTGGGCATGACCCGCCGGCTCTTCGACTGGCCGAGTGAGCCGGTGATGAAGTTTGCCGAGCCGGCCCTCGACCGCTTGTTCGGCGCCGGCATTAACCGCACGAAGAATCTCATGATCGAAACGGTGGTGGACGACATGGGGCGGGAGCGCGTGCAGTATTCTGGAGACATGGATCCGCAGCATTGGACCGCTCTCTACGCTTTCGGCGAGACTCGGCTCACGGATCGCTTTCTGCGCACGTGGACTCATGGACAGGCGAAAGCCGGCTATTTTATCGACGGCTGGCCCGCCTATGACCGTCTCGCCCGCCTGGCACAGAGGGAACTTGACGGCACGAAGTGGGGGCCGCTCATGGAGCAGGGCCTGAGCTGTATGGTGACGACCCGGGAGTTGCACCGCTACACCGGCGAAACCGAAACCGCCCGCGCCATCTACCCGCACTTTCGGCGCTACGTGGAGTATCTACGCACCCTGCGCGGTCAGGATGGAATCCTGCGATGCCAAAACCGGATCGAGATCTACTATGGCTCCAACTACGGAATCTGGGGGCGGGAGGATCACGCATGCTCGCTCACCCTCATGGCCGTTTGGGGTCTGCGCGACGGCCTCATTCCCCTGGCCGAGGCGCTGGGTGAAACGCAGGAAGCTCAGGCGTATCGCCAGTTCGCCGATGAACTGCTCGCGAGCGCGAAAACGCATTTCTGGAGTGCGCAGTTCGGTGCCTTCGTGAACAACCTGCCGCGACTCGAACAGGAGAAGGCCCCGGTGTTCGACGAGGTCGCCTTGACGCTGAGTCTTCGTGCGGGTCTTTGCCCGGAGGGCCGGATCGACGCGACCCTCGATCTGCTGGAGAAGCTGCCCAAGACGGTAAAACGCGCCGTCTACTGGTATCGGATGCCACGCCTGACTGAGTTGGCGAAACATGGTCGCACCGGCACCGTGCTCAAGGAGTTCCGGGAAGTCTGGGCGCAACAACCAGCCGTCACCGGGCCCACATTCACAATTCCCGAAGGATACGGCGACGGCAAGGGCGACGGGCACTATATATTCTGCTTCACGGGCAATCATCTTACCGACCCGCTCTTCCTTGGCCTGCTCGGCTTCGAGCCTGCGGAAGAACCCGGCGGCCTGTTCAGACTCCGCCCGCAACTTGGCGACCTGCAAGGCCTGGAGACCGACATCCACACCACGCGTGGCCCGATCCATTTCAAATCGCATTTCAAGGACGGCGCACAGCACGTCACCATTGTTCCGCCGGCTGGCATCAATCTGAGTGTGAACATCCCTGCCAGCGCCACCAGCGAATCCGGCCCGCTCACCGTCGACACAGTGAAAGACGGCTGGCGTGATTTCTCACTCACCGCAGGCACACCGACAACCATCCACATACCGTTAAAATAAGGAAATACACATCATGAAACCCACACTCATACTCCTCACCGCCCTGTTACTCGCGCCGCTGGCCGCGCTGCATGCTGCCGATGCGCCTAATCGCCCCACGCCGAAAGTCCGTGATGCTTTGCAGCCGGTCACACTCGATAAAACCGAGTTATCGGGCGAGATCGGACGACGCATCGATGACCTGATCTACAAGAATTTCATGGTCATCGACCTGGAGCAGAAGTTCCTCGACCCCTTTCGCAAACGCCCTCCGCTTCCCGCAGCCAAGCCTTGGCGCTATATCGGCGTGGGTAAGGTCATCGCCGCCGGCAGCCGCTTCGCCGCCTACACCGGCGACCCAAAGGTGGCCGAGCGGGTTGATCATCTGGTGTCCGAACTGATGAAAACGCGCGACCCTGATGGTTATCTCGGACACATGCCCGCCGAGCCGAACGGGGGGCAGAACGACCGCAATTGGACCCTGCACGACCAGGAATACGTCGTGCTCGGACTGCTGGAACATGCCCGCTTCCGCAACAACCCTGACTCTCTCCAGCAGGCACGCCAACTGGCCGATTACGCGATGGCGGCCTTTGCGCGGTGCCCAAAGGCGGAGTGGATCTGCACGGCAGGCCTGCCTGAAGCCCTCATGGCACTCTACCACGCCACCGGCGAGAAACGCTACCTCGACTACGCCGCGAGCGTCCGGCATGGCTACTGCCATGCCGAGATCGAGTTTTCGAATCTTCGCGACTGGAAGAAAACGACCCTCAGGGAACGCGATACCGGCCACGTTTACGTCAACTTCGCACGATGCTACGCCCAGACTCAGCTCCACCGTTGGGAACCACGCGAGGGTTCCCTGGACGCCTCCCGCTTCATCCTGCGCGAGCTGACCAAGCGTGACGGCGACCTGCTGGTAATCGGGTCGGCGGGCGACGATGAACATTTCGCGGACAGCCAGAATGGCAGCCTCAGGCCCGCCGAAAGCTGCGCCACGGCCTATCTCATTCGCTGGCTCGACAGCCTCATGCGCCTCGATGGCGACTTGCGCTACGGCGACATCATGGAGCGAACGATCTACAACGTCCTATTCGCGGCCCAGGACCCAGCAGGACGAAAGACACGGAGCTTCACGGTATTCGAGGGTCCCCGCAGCTACACGGGCGACGATTTCTGCTGCCCCGGCAACCATCGCCGCATCATGGCCGAACTCCCCGAGAAGGTTTACTACCGCACCGCGGACGGCGGCATCGCGGTGAACCTGTTCACGCAGTCGAGCAAAGCCATCGAGCAGGTGGGCGGGCGCGCCGTCACGATCCAGCAGGAGACGGATTATCCCACCACAGGGCGAGTGAAGATCACCGTCACGCCAGCAGAGCCGATGGAGTTTCCGTTGCGGCTGCGCATCCCGCGTTGGTGCCCGGACGCGACACTGACCATCAACGGGCAGCCGCGTGCGATCACGCCCGGTCAGCCGTTTTGCGAGATTCGTCGGATGTGGAAGCCGGGTGACGTGTTGACGCTCGACATGCCGATGCCTTGGCGGCTGGTCCGGGGACGTCATCTCCAGGAAGGCCGCGCCGCCCTGATGCGCGGTCCGGTCGTCTATTGCCTTGGAAGCACGGCCAACGCCGAACTGCTGAAGCGCTTCAAGGATCCACGCGAGCTGATGATCGATCCCGCAAGCCTCGGGCAGCCGCTCGCCGACAGTTCGGTCCGCCCCGGCGGGCTGAAAGTCACGGCGAAAGCATGGGCACCGGGAAATGGCGGCCAAGGCACCGCGCCGCTGGAGGTCGTGCTGACCGAGTTCGTGGATGCGAGCGGCGTGTCCACCTACTTGCGCATTCCAGATCCAGCCAAGGCCGTCGAGGACGAACTTCTTAACCAAAACTGAGCAAAGGCCACCCATGAACACCAAACTCACACTCATCGCCGCACTGCTGCTGGCTCCGTTAATCTCACTGCATGCCGCCGAGCCCAAGGTCTTCGACATCACGGCCCATGGAGCGAAAGGCGACGGCACGACGCTGAATACCCAGATGATTCAGCAGGCGGTGGATGCCTGTCATGAGGCCGGAGGAGGCGTGGTGAGCGTTCCCAAGGGAGTCTTCCTCACGGGTTCGTTGCGCCTGAAGAGCGGCGTGGTCTTGCGCATTGAGAAGGATGCCATCCTACGCGGAAGTCCGAAGATCGCTGATTACGCGGTCGAGACGGCGGAACTGAATTGGTTCGATGCCCAAGACCGCCTGAACGGGTTCAAGAGCTTCAACACCCAATTCCGCCCGGCGTTGATTTATGCGGAAGACGCCGAGCGGATCGGGCTGGAAGGCGCAGGCGTGATCGACGGACAGGGCGGAGCGGACAGCAAGATTTTCCCCAACAAGGACGATGCTCAGCGCCGCCACCCGATCATGCTCCGCTTCGAGCGGTGCCGCGATGTGAAGCTCACCGGACTCACGCTGATCGACCCCGGGATGGTGACGACGTTCTTCGTGCGCAGCACGGATATCCAGATCGAGCGCGTCACGGTGCGGAGCCGGACTTCCGCCGCCTACGGCAATGCCTTCGTCTTCGCCGGCTCACGCCGCGTATCGATCAAAGACTGTGACGCCGACTGCAAGGACGACTGCATCGCCTTGATGACCTTTCACCCCGATTGGCCCAACGAGGACATCGATATCAGCGGCTGCCGCCTGTCCACGCGCTGGCACGCCATCCGTATCGGCTGCGAGTCCTTTGGCGCGACGCGTCGCCTGACGATGCGCGACTGCACGTTCACGGACTGCCAGGGCGGCATTAAGATCGAGTCTTCCGGCGGTCAGACGCACGAGGACCTTTCGTTCTCGAACATCCAGATGACGAAGGTCTGCCAACCCATCATGGTGCTGGCCTCGCGCTTCGCCTTCAGCAAGCACCACCAGACGCGTCGCCCTCCGATAGGGCATATACGGAACGTCCGTTTCGAGCACATCAAGGCGGTCGTGGGTGACGGCGGGATCTTGCGGAGCAAGAGCGGATGGGAAGCCCCCTACAAGCGATATTGTTCGGCCGTGGTGTCGGGACCAGGCAGTCGCATCGAGGACATTTCGTTTTACGACATCGACATCACCTTTCCCGGTGGCGGCACCGCCGAGCAGGCGGCCCGTCTCGACGTGGGCGAGCTGCTCGAAGCCTTTGAATATCTCAAATGGGCGGTTCCCTTCGACGGTGAACTCCCCGGCTCAGCGCTCTATCTGCGCCACGTCAAAGGCGTGCGCCTGGAGAACGTGCGGTTCGCCGTGGAGAAGCCCGACGCCCGCGCCTTTATCGCCGGAGATGACGTGCAAGGCCTGACGCTCCAAGGCGTCGTGGGCAGCGCTCCCGCACCAGTGCCCGGCCTCGCAAAACTCGCTGATGCCAAGAACGTGACCGATAAGGACTGCCGCGTGGAATGTGGCACATCCGTGCCGGTGCTCATCGCTCCGACGACAGAAGAACTGCGCCGCCTCTCCGAGCTACGCACACGTTCCGCCGCTCTCGACCGCGAAATCCAGCAGAAGGCCGATCAATTCGATGTGGAGGCCAAGAAGGATTCCAAAACCAAGTAGCGACTCCTCACCGCATGAAACACACGCTCACAATCCTCCCCGCCCTGCTGCTCGCGCCACTGGCCGCGCTGCACGCTGGTGAACTAAGGCTCGGCGCTGTCTTCTCCGACCACATGGTGCTGCAACGTGACAAGCCCGTGCCTGTATGGGGATTGGCTGATCGAAGCGAGCAAATCACCGTGGAGTTCGCCGGGCAGAAGGAAACCACCATCGCTGGTATGGATGGCAAGTGGTTGGTGAAGCTCAACCCGATGGCCGCCAGTGCCGAGCCGAGAACGCTCTGGGTCCGGTCCGGGCAGCAGGACAGGAAAGTCCAGGTGGCTGACGTGCTCGTCGGTGATGTCTGGTTGGCCGCTGGCCAGTCCAACATGGCCATGAGCGTCGCGAAGTCAGGTGAGAACGCCATTGCCACACGCGAACCCTTGCCGTCCGGCATCCGCTTCTTTGGAGCCGGAACCTGGCAGCGGATCACGACGGCGGAAGTTCCAAAACAGTCCGCCGTGGCGTGGGCTTTTGCGCGTGAGATCGCCCAAGCTCAAAAGTTGCCCATGGGCATCATCGTCGTTGCGAAGGGCGGCACTCGTATCGAAGCCTGGATGCCGCGAAGCGCACTGATGCGAACCGAGGCTGGGCGTTCCTTTGCTGCGCTCGCAGATCGGCCCGAGGTGATCGCCGCCGCTGCTGAAGATGCGCGGGCCTTTGTGCCCTATCCGCAGACAAAACTCTACACCTGGCGCATGGGCCGTGCATTGCCCGCCACGTTGCACGCTGAGTTCATCGCCCCCCTCGGTGCCTTTTCCCTGCGCGGAGTGCTCTGGTATCAGGGCGAGTCCAATGCCAGCCGCATGGAGGACGCGACGGCCTATGCGGAGCAATTGCCGCTTCTGGTGCAGTCTTGGCGAGACCAGTTGGAGCAGCCAACTCTGCACGTCATTGTCGTCCAGCTCCCGCACTACGAACAACCAGATGCAGAAGGCGGCACCCGGCCTTGGATTCAACTTCGCGAATCGCAGCAACAGGCCGTGAAGACTCTCGCCGACACCACTTTGGTGGACGCCTATGACCTTGGCGATCCCTCCAATGTCCATCCGCGCCGCAAGGCCGAACTGGGCCAGCGCCTCGCCACGGCCGCCTTGCGCCATGTTTACCAACCTTAACCAAGGACCAGTTCCATGAAGCCTATTCTCACCCTCCTCTCCGCCCTTCTGCTGCTGGCGCCGCTGGCCATGTGCGACGCCGCCAATGCGGCTCAAGCGAAGCAACCCAACGTCCTTCTCATCATCACCGATGACCAGGGCTACGGCGACTTCTCCATCCACGGCAATACGCATCTGCAAACGCCGCACATCGATAGGCTGGGCGCGGAAGGTGTGCGGTTTGATCGGTTCTATGTGAACTCGTTTTGCGCACCCACGCGCGCGGCTTTGCTCACGGGTCGCTGGCCGCTGCGCACGGGGTGCCACGGTGTCACGCACAATGCCGAGGCGATGAAGCCTTCCGAGGTCACGATGGCGGAGGCGCTGCACGAAGGCGGCTATCGCTCGGCTTGTATCGGCAAATGGCACAACGGTGAGCAGTATCCCTTCACGCCGATGGGCCAGGGCTTCGACGAGGCGTTTGGCTTTAACAACGGGCACTGGAACAACTACTTCGATCCCGTGCTCCTGCGCGGTTCGAAGCCGGAGCAGACGAAGGGTTACATCACCGACGTGCTGACCGATGAGGCGATGAAGTTCATCACCGCGAATCAGGCGAAGCCCTTCTTCTGCTACCTCGCTTACAATGCGCCGCACTCGCCGTATCAGGTGCCGGACAAATATTTCGACAAATTCAAGGCCAAGGGCTTCGACAACACCGTGGCCGCGTTCTACGGCATGTGTGAGAACCTTGATGACAATGTGGGCCGACTGCTCGCGCATTTGGAGTCGTTGAAGCTCGCGGATGACACCATCGTGCTCTTCCTCACTGACAACGGCGGCACGGCAGGCGTGAAGACTTACAACGCCGGAATGCGCGGCGGCAAAACGAGTGTGCATGAGGGTGGGGCTCGCGTGCCGCTCTTCATGCGCTGGCCGTCGGCGAAATGGCAACCGCATGTCGTGAAGCCCATCGTGTCGCACATCGATCTCTTTCCCACACTGCTCGATCTCTGCGGCGTGAAGGCACCCGCAGGGCCGAAGGTGGACGGCATCACGCTGCGTCCGCTTTTGGAAAAGGCCGACAGCAGCGCATGGCCGGAGCGCACCCTGTTCACGCACAATCCCATCGACGAGACCAACAAGTTCCCTGGAGCCGTGCGCACACAACGCTATCGCCTGGTCCGCGAAATCAAAGGCGCGGCGGGCGGATCGAACGCGAAGGCCAACGACGCGAGCGCCACAGCTTGGCAGCTCTACGACATGGAGAGCGATCCTAGTGAGACGAAGAACATCGCCGCTGACCAACCGGACATCGTGAAGCAACTCAGCGACCGATACGACGCTTGGTTCGCCGACATCTCGCGCGATGGCTTGCAGCGTTTCCCCTTGCCCATTGGCCATGCAGAACACAACCCCGTCGAACTCCACGCACCGCAGGCTTACCTCGACAAGCCGCTGAAGTTCGCCAGCGGCCCCGGCTTCGCCAACGACTGGCTTACCGGCTGGACGGATGCGAAAGCGAAAGTCTGGTTCGCCATCGAGGCGGTCACCGCTGGTGATTATGAGATTGAAATCGCTCTCGCGTGTCCGCCCGCCGACGCCGGTTCACGGCTGCGAATCAGCGTTGGCAGCGAGTCCTTTGAAACCGTCGTCCCAGCAGCGCCAGCGCGAGAAATCCCACTGCCTCACCGCGATGAAGAAGGATCGGCAAGATACCGTAGCCGCGACTGGACCACGCTGAAAGCCGGCACGCTCAAGCTCCCGAAAGGCCCGGCCAAACTCACGCTCGAACCACTCACCATGCCCGGCACGCAGGTGATGGATTTGAAACAGGTGAAGCTCAAACTTCGATCAGCGCAATGAGACCCACCCTCACACTCCTCATCGCCCTGCTGCTCGCGCCGCTGACCGCACTGCACGCGGCTGATGCCAGCCGACCGAACATCCTCTTCATCATTGCCGACGATCTCGGTTGGGGCGATCTGCGGTGCTATGGCAATCCTGTGATTGACACGCCCACGCTCGATGGACTCGCGAAGGCTGGAGTTCGGTTCACCGATCATTATTCACCCTCGTCGCTCTGCGCGCCGGCTCGCGCGGGGTTTCTCACGGGGCGCTACAATCATCGCACCGGAGCCGTCGATGTGCCGAGCAATCGCGGTCTCGACCGGCTCGATTTGTCCGAGAAGACGTTTGGCGATTACTTCCGTCACGCGGGCTACGCGACGGCGTTGATCGGCAAGTGGCACAACGGCGCGTATTCTCCGGACTATCTGCCAAACCGTCGTGGGTTCGACCTGTTCTTCGGCTTTCCCAACGGCGCACAGGATTACTGGAAATGGAACCTGCTCCACAACGATGCCGCCGTGCCGCACGACGGGCGTTACCTCACGGATGCGCTCAATGACGAGGCCAACACCTTCATTCGCGAGCACGCGGCAAAGCCGTTCGCGCTTTGGCTCGCGCATCATGCGCCGCACGGTCCGCTGCAAGCCCCGGAGGCGCTCGTGCAAAAATACGAGAAGCGCTTGGGCAAGGACGCCACCAAAGCCGTGGCGGTCACCTATGCGATGATCGAGGCGATGGATACGGGTCTGGCGCGGGTGTTTCAGACGCTCAAGGACGAGGGCTTGTGGGAGAAAACGATCATCGTGTTCACGAGCGACAACGGCCCCGTGCTGCGGCGCGATGCGGAACTCGGTTCGCAGATGCGCTTCAACGGAGCCTTCTCCGGCGAGAAGGAGTCGATCTTGGAAGGTGGTATTCGCGTGCCCGGCATTGTCGCCTGGCCCGGTCACATCCAGGGCGGGCGTGTCGAGTCCACTCCGGTGCACGGCTGCGACTGGCTGCCCACGCTCTACAGCCTCGCGGGCGAGTCCGCGCCCGTCGGTGCCAAACCGTTCGACGGCCTGAACCTGATGCCCTTGCTCGAAGGAAAACCGGCGCCCGCAGTGGCCGGGCGTTTCCTGCCGTTCCAACGCAACCGTTACGCGCCCGTGTCGCACGTCAATGCGTGCATTCGCGAGGGCCGCTGGAAGCTGTATTGGCCCGGCGATGAAGCATCGTTCAGAAAGGACAGCGGCCGCGACAATCCCTCGTTCCAGCGTGGCATCTTGCACCCCCATTGGGAGATGCCGCTCGACCGCCAGCTCGATTCGCCCACCACCGCACCGCAACCGCCGCCACGGCTCTTCGACCTCGACGCTGATCCCGCCGAACAGCATGACCTCTCCGCCCAGCATCCCGAGATCGTGAAGTCGCTCGCCGCGAAACACGATGCGTGGTTCGTCGAAGTCACCGCTGAGTGGCAACAGTCCCGCGCCCACATCGTCGAGCAGGACCGAGCCTACTGGAAAGACCGCCCCGCGCCCGATCCAGCCGCCTTGTTCAAAGACTACTGGCAATGGAAAGCCGCCCCGAAAGGCACCGACCCCAAGACCGCCGACCCGCTGAAGGTCTTCCGCGGCTTCTGGAGTAATGACCAGTGAATACTCCCATACCATGAAATACACCTTCACACTCCTCACTGCCCTACTCCTCGCGCCGCTGGCCTCGCTCCACGCCGCCGACGATGTTCGTCTGGCCGTCCAATCCGCCGATGACGCCCGCATCGCCGCCATGAGTTCGCCAACACGCGACCAACTGGCTGCGATCTTCTCCGACGACCTCCGCTACGCTCACTCCACGGGTGCAGTGGATACCAAGACATCGTTCATCGACACACTCACCTCCGGCAAAACGAAGTATCTTCGCTTCGATTACCTTGAGCGCGAGTTCAGCTTCCCCGCGCCAGACATCGCGTTGATGACGGGTCGCGTCGGCATCCGGGCCGCGACTGCTGAAGGTGAAGTGGAAAACGCGCTCAGCTTCCTCGCCGTCTGGCGCATGGAGAAAGGCCAGTGGCGTTTCCTCGCGTGGCAATCCTGCAAACTTCTTCCTGCTTCCAAGCCATGAAACACATCCTCGCACTCCTCACTGCACTCATACTCGTATCGTCCACCGCGCCGTGCGCCGCCGAGCCGCCCTTTCCCGATGGCATCGAGCATGTGCTCGTCGAAAGCAGTGATTCGGATCGTTACCAGTTCCTCCATGATCCGGCCGTTGAGTTTCATAAGGGTGAGCTTTTCGTCGCTTGGTATAACTGCCCTGAAAAGGAAATCGTCGGTGAGTCGCTCATTCGCTGCCGTCGCTCGAAGGACGGCGGCAAGACGTGGTCCGCGCTGGAGGTCATCGCGGAGGACACGAGCCGGGACGGCACCTACTACGTGCCCGCGCAACTGCTCTCGCATGGCGGCGTGCTCCACGCGTTCGTCGGCAAGATGAAAGGGCACGACATCATCACCACCTGCGCGGTTTTTGTGCTCAATGAGGCGACCCATCGCTGGGAGCCGCGCGGCGACATCGCCGACCTCTTCCTGCCGAACTGCCAGCCTTTGAAAATGGCCGATGGCAACTGGATCATGGCCGGGCGTGTGGCGAGCCGCTTCGGCGTCAAACCTCGCATTCCGGCCGTCGCCATCAGCCGGGGCGATGACCTCACGGGTCGCTGGCAGGTCGTGCCCTTGCTGTCGGAGGAACTCCCCACACCGCATTGCCCCGAAACCACCGTGTGGGTGGAAGGCCGCGAGCTACTTGCCATCACGCGCAACGAAATGGGCGCGGTGCCGTTCGTGTTTACCAGCCACGACTATGGCCGCACCTGGAGCGCGGTAAAGGATCACGCATTCACCGCCTCCACCTCGAAGCTATACGCCGGCCATCTTTCAACAGGCCAACGCTACCTTGTCTTCAATCAGCCCAAGGACGGTGAGAAAGGTTTCAATAGCCGCGAAATGCTTGTCATTGGCGTGAGTCGTCCCGGCGAGTCTGCGTTGGCGAAGACCTGGTGCGTGCAGAACCATAGCACGGCCGACCGTCCTGCAGCGTCGCATTACCCTTGTGCCATCGAGCATGATGGCCGCCTGTTCGTGCTCTACACGGCCGGACTCTCCGGGCGCAGACAATGCGAGCTGGCGATCATTCCCATCACGTCCCTGCAAGTCTCCGAGAAGTGAAAGAAGCCTGGAACTTTGCCATGAAACACACACTCATCACCGCTCTGCTGCTACCGCTGGCAGTGCTGCACGCCAAAGACCAAGTCACCAATGCCCCAACAACCGGCGATGTCCGCGACGGGCGCGTTGTCCGCACTGCCGACCAAGAGCCGCGCGCTTCCTTGCTTGGGCAGCCGAGCATCGCCTTGTGGAAGGAGAAGCACCTTGTCGTGGCTTATCAAAAAGGCATCGCGGGCAAGACCGACATGGGCAGCATCGACGCCATCGTTTCCAGCAACGACGGCGACTCCTGGAGTATCCCGAGCACGATCTTCGACCACGAGCAGCGGCATGGCGCGATGCAGTTCGGCTATTGCAATGCGGTGCTCTACCATCCGCCGGGGCAGGAGGTGCTGTGGTGCTTTGCGATGCGCTGCCCGTTGAACTATGCCGACAGCGAGGACTCGCATCTCGCCGCTGCCTACAGTGGCGATGGCGGACGCTCTTGGAATCCTGTGGAACTGGCCATGCACTACACGGGGCCGCTTGTCATCCTCGGTGAAATCCAGCGCATCATCGAAAACGGCCAGCCCATCTATCTGCTGCCCGCGCATCGCAACACGAAACGTGCCGATCCGCTCGGTCAGCGCGAGCATTTTGTGCTGCGCAGCACCAGCCTGCTTGATTGGCATCTCGGTGGCTATGTGCCGCAGCCAGAGCCGGGAAAAATCTTCCTGCACGAAGGTCAGATCGCCGTCATCAACGAGCAGCAGCATCTCAAGATGGTCATGCGGACCGCCGAGGGACGAAAGGAGGGCGGCGCGCTCAATCCTCCCCGCGCCTGGTCAAGCACCAGCACCGATGGCGGCAAGACGTGGAGCACCGCCCAGGAGGAGCTGGACCTTTGGAACACCGTGTCGGAAGGATGGTTCGGCCAGTCGCGCACCGGCACTCAGCTCTACGTTTACAATGACGGCCCCGCATGGAGCCGCATGGCGCTGCGCTATAAGGTGAAGCCGGCGAACGGCGCATGGAGCGACGAGCGCACCTTCTTCGAAGCCGGCATCCACAACTCCTATCCCACGCTCATCGAAACAGCGCCCGGCGAGTTCCGCGCGGTGTGGGACAGCGGCGATGAGAAACGGAGCCGCCGCTCAATTCGCTTTGGGAAGCTCACCCTCAAAAACTAATCATGAAGTCCACCCTCACACTCCTTACTACCCTGCTGCTGGCTGCTGGCTTTGTCGGCAGTGGAATCGCGCAAGCCCCCAAGACGAAGGCGGAGGCGGCCCCGAAGGCCTACGTGCCAGCTTTGACACCGTCGATCATCCTGAACCCCGGCGAGGAGTTTCAGGACGAAGCGCGACCCGGCGCGATGATCATTGGGATGGATCGGACGCCGAAGGGACGCATCTGGGGGTGCTGGACGGGCACGGGCGACAAGCAGGATGGCTATTTCCTGCTGGCGACGAGCGATGATGATGGCGCGACGTGGTCGAAGCCACGTCTGGCCGTCGGCGCGCGCACGGGACCCAAGCAGAAGCTCTTCGGAGCACTGATAGGGAATCTCTGGACCGATCCGAAAGGGCGCTTGTGGCTCTTTTTCGACCAGCAGCTCGGCGACCCGCAGAAACGCATCACGAACTGGTTCATCCGCTGTGATGATCCCGATGCGGCGAAGCCCGCGTGGAGCACGCCGGTGATGTTTGCGGAAGGCTGCACGCTGAACAAACCGACCGTGCTTAAAGACGGCGCGTGGCTGCTGCCGGTGTCTGACTTTCACAAGAAAACGGCGCGCGTGTTTGAATCGCTCGACGAAGGCGCGTCCTGGAAGGAGCGTGGCAGTGTGCAGTTCCCGGATTGGGAGTCCGACGAGCACATGACAGTGGAACTGAAGGACGGCCGCCTGTGGATGCTCGCCCGCACTCTTGGTCAGCCCTTCGAAAGTTTCTCCAGCGACCAAGGCAGGACGTGGAGCGCGCCGCGGCAGGCGGCGACTGTGCAAAACCTCAACGCGCGTTTCTTTCTGCGCCGGCTCAAATCAGGCCGCATCTTACTCGTGAAGAATGGATCACCCGCCGAGCGGCTGCAAAAGCGCACACACATGAGCGCGTGGCTGTCCGAAGACGAAGGCCAGACGTGGAAGGGCGGCCTGCTGCTCGATGAACGCAACGCGGTGTCGTATCCCGATGGCTTCGAATCGCCCGACGGCCTCATTCACATTCTCTATGATTGGAACCGACACACCGACGCGGAGATCCTGCTGGCGAAATTTCGCGAGGCCGACGTGCTCGCGGGTAAAGTCGTTTCGCAAGATGCCAAACTCCTCATGCTCGCCAACAAGGCGCGCCTGCCCGCATCCATTCGCCCCGATCCCACTCAGCCGTGGAAATGGGCCGCGCAAGCTGCCAAGGATGCAAAGCAGGATTTCACCAGCATCCCCTTCGACGGGATCACGCCAAACAAACTCGCCTGCGACACCACCCTGCGCGAATTGCCAGATGGTTCCTGGGTGATGGCGATGCTCGGAGGCGGCGACACCGAGCCACGGCCAGAGAATCACGTCCTCCTGACGCGGAGCCACGACAAGGGAAAGACCTGGAGCCCGATGCAACCGCTCGACTTTGGGTTTCCGCGCGAGGGCAACACCATCGCCATGGTGCCCAGCGAACTGATGGTCCTGAAGGATCGTTGCACCCTCTTCTTCGCGACGCACGACGGCACCTTCGCCGGTTGGAAGGAATGGATGACGCACAGCGAGGACAGTTGCCGCACCTGGAGCAAACCCGCACCTGCACCGGGTCGGCTGCATGACCGCACCTTCATCCGCAATCACATTCTTACCAAGGACGGGCGCATTTTGCTCCCTTTCCAGCACTACAAGCGTGTCAAGGACACCAAGGCCATCGATGGCGGTCGCCGCCTCTCCGAACCCACCGACCCGCGCAACGGCATTCTCATGAGCGCTGACGGAGGTAAGACGTGGACGGAACACGGTGACATCCGGATCTCCAAGAACGACACCTATTACGGCTGGGCCGAAAACAACATCGCGGAACTCGCCGATGGCCGAATCGCCATGATCATCCGCGCCGACGGTCTGGGCGGCGTGCTCTACTACGCTGAGTCGAAAGACGGCGGCAAAACGTGGCCGGAGTTCGCCGTGAAGTCCGACATTCCCAACCCCGGTTCGAAGGCTACGCTCTATCCGCTCGGCGGCGACACCGTCGCGCTGCTGCACAATCCGAATCCGAAGGGCCGTCATCCGCTGGCGTTGTGGATCAGCTTCGACGGCATGAAGACGTGGCCCTATCAGCGCGTGCTCGTCGAACATTCTAGCGATGGTCCCGGACGCTCGTTGAACTACCCCGATGGCTTCGTCAGCGCGGACAAGCAGTGGCTCCATTTCGCCTATGACGACAACCGCCACCGCGCCGTGCATTACTCCGCGAAGCTGCCGCCGCTGCCCTGAGTCTCGTCTCTCGCACCACTGATCCTTCACATTCAACTATGAAACCCACCCTCACCCTCCTCACCGCGCTGCTGCTCGCGCCGCTGGCCGCGCTGCACGCTGGCGAACCATCGACCGACCTGCTCGGCGCCCGCGGCCTGCCTCGTATCCTCTACAACAACGATGGCGAGGACCTTAAGGTCCAAGCCTACTACCCGCTTGCCGCAGGCGGAAATCGCAACGGCTCGTTGTGGGTGCCGAACGGGAAAAACGTGCCCATCCAGCCCATCTCCTCGCTGGATCAATACTTGGCCTACCGACTCGGCCCACTAAAAAGCTATTTCCGAGCAGAAACCCCGAAGATATGATGATTCACATTCAGCGACACACTCATCGAAAACTTGGGATGGGATCTGTAAAAAGCAGGCTTTCAAGAATAGGCCTTCCCTTCGCCCTCGGTCTGGTGGGCTTTGGGCCAGTCACGACGAGTTTCTCTCAACAAGTCTGTCTTCATGCGCCTCGGTTACTTACGGTGATACCGATGGGTGGACAAGTTGGCACGAATGTTGAGGTCAGCATCACTGGCGAAAATATTGAAAAGGTAAATGCTCTGCTTTTTTCGACACCCAAGATCACCGCTAAACCAGTCATTGGTGCGGATGGAAAATCCGTGGAGAACAAATTTCTTGTCACCATTGCGGCAGATGCACCCACTGGCGTGCATGATGCGAGAGTGCTGTCGCGCCTGGGTATTTCGGCGGCGCGCGCTTTCTCGGTGGGGCGTCTGCCAGAGGTGACTCGCGGTTTGCCCAACAACTCGGTGGAAACTGCCATGGCAATGAAACTGAACTCCGTCTGCAACGCGGTGACCAGTAAGCGGTTGGTGGATTTCTATTCATTCCAAGGTGCGAAGGGTAAGCGCGTCGTCGTGGATTGCGCAGCAACAGGGATTGACTCAAAACTCACCCCGGTGGTGATTATCGCCGATGCTCAAGGACGTGATTTGCTGGTGAATCGCACGGGGGGAGCTCTCGATTTCACGCCGCCTGCCGATAGCACTTATCTGATCAAGCTTCACAGCCTCACGTTCCAAGGTGGAGTTCAGCATTTTTACAGGTTGGCGTTGCAGGAGGTTGCGGGCAATGGCACCGTGCCGCGCCAGCCAGCCACGGCGACAGTGAGTTCCATGTCTTGGCCGCCGGAAGGCTTGGCCGCAGCGGCGAAGACGAATGAAGCTGAGCCAAATAATCAGCCTGCGCAGGCACAGAAGATGACGTTGCCTTGCGACATTGCGGGCAGTTTTTTCCCAGCAGCGGATGTCGACACCTTTGAGTTCTCAGCGAAGAAGGGTGAGACCTGGTGGGTTGAGGTTGCCTCTGAGCGACTCGGTCTGCCTACTGATCCGTTTGTTCTTGTGCAACGTGTCACCAAGATCGGAGACAAGGAGACGCTTAAGGACGTGGCCGAGCTTTATGACATCCCAAGCCCGATGAAGCCCGGCACTTATGTCCCCGCCTCCTCTTACAATGGCCCGCCATATGATGCAGGGTCCCCCGATGTGCTGGGCAAAGTTGAGATCAAAGAGGACGGAGTTTATCGCCTGCAAGTGCGGGATTTATTCGGTGGCACACGCAGTGACGCGAGCAATGTCTATCGCCTCATCATTCGGCAGGCAGCACCGGATTTTAAGCTCGTCGCCTGGGCCGCGCACATCTCCGTGCGCCAAAATGATTTCGGCACCATATCCAAGCCTATCGCCTTGCGCGCTGGTGCAACGATGGCATTTGAGGTGGTTGTCGTGAGACGTGATGGATTCGATGGTGACATCGATCTGGCTATGGAAGGCCTGCCTCAGGGAGTGACTGCAAGCGGTTTAAAGATTCCAGCTGGTAAAGTGCAGGGCATGATTTTCATCACCGCTGCTGAGAATGCCAAGCCCGCGTTCGCGATCGCGAAAATGTTTGGTCGTGCAACGATCAATGGTGCCAGTGTGACGCGCCCATGCCTTCTCGCCTCCATGGAATGGCCTGTGGTATACGCCCCGAGTGACTTCCCGACATCCCGTCTCGTGGCTGACGTGCCGGTGTCGGTGAGTGACTCAGAGAAGGCTCCCGTTACCATCGCAGGAAGCGAAGATAAAGTATGGGAGGCCAAAGCCGGAGAGATTTTGAAGATACCGCACAAGCTCACATGGAGAAACGAGTTCAACGGCACTTCCGTTAAATTTAAGGCATACGGCACCTTGTTTGGGGACATGAAGGAGATGGACGTGCCCATCAAAGCCGCCACATCCGAGGCAGTTCTTGATCTTGCGGCATTAAAGACTCCACCTGGTGATTACACACTCGCATTTAAGGGTATCGGCATCACCAAATATCACCCCAACCAAGACGCGGTTAAGATGGCTGAGGAACAGCTCAAGAAAGCTGCACAGGAAGTCACAACCCTCACCGCTGCAGCAAAAAACCTTGCTGGCAAAGTCACCACTGCACCAACCGCTGAGAAGATCGAAGCCGCCAACGCTGCGAAGATCGCCGCAGGGAAACAAAAGTTGGCTGAAGTCGCGATGGCCGACGCCACTCAACTCTTGAAGACCGTCACTGCTGCCGCCGCACCGAAGGACATCATCGATATTCTTGTCTCCGAACCAATTCGGATTTCCGTCAAAGCCGCTCAAGTCGCCTCCGCAGCCGCAACCCCGAAGAAATAATGTTCACCGCCCTATGGCTAACGCCGCTGGCTCCACTGCCTGACCTGGGGGTGAATCTCCGATCTACTAGCTTAAAAGTTGGCTGAGTATTACGATGGGAAGGATCACGACTTCTGCCGATGCTCGCCGGGTGTGGTGCCGGTGTATTTGCGGAAGACGTGGCAGAAATACGGGGCCGAGGTGAAACCACAGGCGGCGGCGATGTCTTCGAGCTTGCGGTCCGTGGTGCGGAGCAGGTCGGTGGCGGCTTTGATGCGGCGGCGTTGCAGCCAGTCGTTGGGGCTCATGCCGGTCTCGCGTTTGAAAACGAGGAACAGATGTGCGCGGCTGCATCCGGCTTTTTGCGCCACTTCGTTCATGGGCAGCGGCTCAGTGAAACGGTTTTCCATGTATTCCTTGGCGAGGGTCACGGCATCGGCGGTGCTGCGCTGATGGCTGCCGCTGGTGTGCCGAGCGACTTCTAGAATGATCGAGGCTACGAGCAGTCGCATGGAGGCGGTGCCGTCGGCAGTGCGCGGTGATTTGCGTTGTTGGAGGATCATCTGGTGCAGGGATTGAGCCATGCGACGAAGCGTCGGGCTCATGGAGAGCAATCGGGGCCTGCGGCTCTGAAACTGCGCGGCGATCCATGCCATTTCCTTTTTCGTGAACGGACTGTGCCGCGTGACCGGATGTGCGATGTCGAAATTCACTGCACAGATGACGGAGGGCATGCGCACGTCTTTTGATCCCCGGTGTAGAACTCTCGCCGGAACGACGATCATGTGACCACCAGCGAGTTCCAGTTCGGTGCCATTCTTGAACTCATACGCTGCGCCTCCGCGCAGCAGCATCAGCACTTCATGGCGGTCGTGCGAGTGCCAGGTGAGTGGGATGGCATTGAAGCCCTGTGTGGCGGCGGTCGATCCAACCATGGTCATGCCGATCTCTGCGCCAGTGAAGATGCTTTCCTGCACATGGTGGTCGTGCTCGGGCATGATGTGGTTCGGTTTAAGCGGTGTCATTGGGCCTTTAGAAATAGTCTGACCGATCATATTGAACGACAATGCTGTAAACAAATGATTCCCACCGGACTTTACTGACCGGCATGAAAAATCAGTCACCATCCGCCATGACATCCCCCGGCAGCATCGGGGTGACTTATGGCCTGCTGGCTATCATGGCGTTGCTTTGGGGACTGATGTTCATCGCCATCAAGCTCGGAGGACGTGCGATGCCGATCTCAGTTTACAATGCGGATCGTTTTCTTGTTGGCGCAGTATTGATGCTGGCCGTTTGTCATCGGGCCGGGCGGTGGCGGCGGGTTGAATGGCGGGAAGCGTGCGAACTCACAGGCCTGGGGTTTGTCGGGCATGGCCTCACTCAGATGGCCTTCGTTTCCGGTGTGGTGAGAACTTCCACCGCCAGTTCTGCGCTCATCTGGGGTTGCACGCCTTTGGTGGTGGCATCGATTTCTGCGCTGCTGGGATTGGAGCGCCTGCGGGCACGCCAGTGGCTGGGGGCACTGGTAGCATTGGCCGGAGTGGCAGCGGTGGTGGCAGGGCGTGGGACCGGCTTCACAGGTCAGACGCTTGCGGGAGACGGACTGGTGCTGCTTTCAGTGCTTTTCCTCGCCATCTATGTGGTCTGGAGCCGGTCTCTGCTGGCCCGGCTCGACCTGTGGTTTGTGACGACATGGATGGTATGCACGGGGGCCGTGATCATGCTCGCGTGGTCTGCTCCGCAGCAAAGCCTCCAGCTTTATCGCAGTCTGAATCTCCGAGATTGGGGCGTGCTGTTCTACGGCACAGTGTTTGCGCTGCTGGTGCCGAATTTGATCTTCCTCAAAGGCATCCAGGACGTCGGACGCGCCCGCGCTTCCTTTTTTATGAACGCTGTGCCGTTGGTCGGATACTTGGCGGGATGGTTGTTCATGGGCGAGACGATGGGGCCGCTTCAATTGACCGGCGGCGCGGTGATTGGTGTCGGCATCCTTGTTTCGCAGCTCAACACCTCCGTCAAAACGTAAAGCTGCTTCACCTCACCCTCAGCCGCCGCGCGGCATCGAAACGTCCATTCCCAGCTGCCAATTCCATGAAACCTAGCCTCACACTTCTCACCACTTTCATTCTTTACTCGCTCACGGCGCTCCCCGCCGCCGAGCCCATCACCAACTCCATCGGCATAAAGCTCATGCGCATCGAGCCCGGCACGTTCACGATGGGGCAGGACGGGCCGCAGACGGACTATGAAATGAAAAAACATCCCGAGGAGTCGGACCGGGCGGACTGGGATGAGAAGCCCGTGCATCAGGTAAAGATCTCCAAACCTTTCCTCATCGGCGCCACCGAGGTCACCATCGAACAATACCGGCAATTCGATCCCGACTATCGCAAAGGCAAAGGATTGCCGGACGAGGCGGCCAGCGGCATCAGTTGGCACAAGGCGGTCGAGTTCTGCCAATGGCTCTCAAAAAAGGAAGGCAAGACATACCGCCTGCCGACCGAGGCGGAGTGGGAGTATGCCTGCCGCGCCGGGACGACGACGGTTTTCAATACCGGAGACAAACTGCCCGATGGTTTCCTGCCGTGGTATACACGGTTTGGATACCCGAAACTGTTCCCCTGGAACTTCTACTTTCCGGACGGTAAAGGAGCGCCGGAATACCTGCCTATTGGTGCAGAGGGGGCGTCTTTGAAATTGGCGGGCGATGGGTTCGTCATTCCCGACGACGTGGCGGCGGCATTGAAAAAGGGCCAACCCTTGCTGCGGGTGGCGCAGCGTGCGCCGAATGCCTGGGGCCTTTACGACATGCATGGCAACCTCTCCGAATGGTGCAGTGATTGGTATGGCCCTTACGAGGCCGGGGAGCACACCGATCCACGGGGCCGAAGCGACGGGGAGTTCCGTGTCTTCCGCGATGGGCCGCATTCGATGCTTTCAAGACTGGTGCGCAGCGCGAACCGCGGGGCGTGGATTCCGGAATCCAGCGCGAGCATTTTCGGGTTCCGCGTGGTTTTGGGAGAGGAGCCAACAGGAGAGTTGCTCACAAAGGTGCCACCACCGAAGCACGCGCGGGATTTGAAGCAGGAAGTGGCCAAGATCGAGATGCCGCCGCAGGACGAGCCATTTTTCAGCGGCCCGAAGCCCTTTGTCAAAATCCCGGAAGGATCTGCGGGCCCGCTATTCTCCGCGCACAACCATAGCCCGGCGATCACTGAATGCCCAAACGGGGACCTGCTTGCCGTTTGGTTCTCCACCGTCTTGGAAGGGGCCACGGAGCTGTGCAATGCCGCCAGCCGTCTGAGGTTTGGCCAAAGCGAGTGGGAGGAGGCCTCGCCCTTTTGGGATGGGCAGGATATCAACGACCACGCCCCCAAGCTGTGGTGGGATGGAGATCAAACCATCTACCATTTGGCCAATGGCCACTCGGAGAACATCGTCCGCACCTCCACCGACAACGGCACCACTTGGTCGAAAGCCCAACCGATCTATCCGCAGGGGGAAACCGGCGCTGGAATGATCCGCACCCGGGAAGGAGCGCTCATCATCACACAGGATGTCGGGGTGGCGCTGCACAAGAGCAGCGACAACGGCAAGAGCTGGACTTCGGTCGGCACCCGCCACCCGAATGATGATCTTCGTCCGGGTGGCAAGGGAAGTCGGCACGCCGGGATTCATGCGCCGGTGGTGGAACTTGCCGATGGGAGGCTCATGACCATCGGCAGGCCACATCCTACACAGGCCGCCGCGTTCGGCGGAAAGGCCTTGTTAAGTTTCAGCAGCGATCAGGGCGAGACTTGGACTTATGCAGCCAGCGAGTTTCCGGCTGTCACTTCCGTCCAGCGCCCCGTGATGATCCGTCTCCGCGAAGGTCCCATCCTGCTGTGTTCGTTCACGGATCAAGTTCTCGATTTCTACAAAGGCAACCGCAAGGGTATGACATTCAAGAGCAAGGATGGGGAGTTCACCGGCTACGGTTTGTTTGCCGCTGTGTCCTATGACGAGGGCAAGACCTGGCCGGACCGTCGGCTGATCACCCCCGGCGGCCCGGCGCGTGAGGTGAGCACCATCAACCACGGCATGTTCACGATGAGCGACACCATGGCCGAACCGCAGGGCTACCTCGCCATCACCCAAACCCGCGACGGACGCCTCCAGCTACTCACCAGCAAGAACCACTACGTCTTCAATCTAGCGTGGCTCAAAGCCCTGCCATCCGCCCCGAAGTAGTGATCACCACACTGCCATGAAACACACATTCCTCCTCCCCACCCTGCTGTTCGCGCCCCTGGCCGCGCTACAGGCCGAGCCCGAATCCAGTCGTCAGCTACAGGCATTTCCTGGAGCCGAGGGCCACGGCTCCCTCTCGCGTGGTGGCCGCGGCGGGCGGGTAGTGCATGTCACCACTTTAAAGAAACGTGGCCCTGGCAGCCTCGCCTGGGCCATCAATGAGGTGAAGGAGCCTCGCACGATTGTCTTCGATGTGAGCGGCGTGATCGACTGCAACGACGAGATCGCCTTCACCATCACTCCCGAGAACGACCAGGTGACCATCGCGGGCGAGACCTCGCCGCATGGGGTGGCGGTTTACAACTACCGGCGTTTCGACATCAGCGGTGAGGACGTCATCCTGCGCTTCCTTCGCTTCCGGGGCACTCGCATTCACACGAAGAACGATCCCGATGGGCTGCTCATGCTCGATGCGAAGAATGTCATCGTGGACCATTGCTCCTTCTCCGGTGCGTGCGACGAGACCTTCGACACAGTGCGCTGCGAGAATGTCACCGTGCAATGGTGCGGCATCGATGCATCGCGCAAGGCGGAGGCACACGCGGACTTCTTTGAGAACAACGGCCAGTGGCACAACTACGGATCGCTCCATTCGAAGTCCAAACGCATCACCATCCACCACTGCCTCTACGCGCATCAGTCTAAACGCTGCCCGCTCGCCGATGCTGAGTCTGACGTGGAGGCCATCAACAACGTCATCTACAACTACTCCAACACCCAGCAGACCTGGGGTGCCGAGGGGCCGGGCCTCACCATCGTGAACTGCTTCTTCAAGCTCGGCCCGGATCGCCGGAAGAACGCGGTGCCCGTGAATCCAAACGCCCGCGTCATCCGCGGTTGTGTCTCGCGAGAAGCCGACAACCGCCCCGGCCCGCCAGCCCCCGACCAGGGTCCGGAGTCGAAACTCAGCCTTTCACGCATCGACACTGGTGAGGAAACCTTCAAACGTGTGCTGTCGCACGCGGGCGCGCTGCCACACGATGCCACAAGCAGTCTGATGGCCTCGGACACGCGGAACGGGACTGGCAAACAGGGTTACGAAGACCGCATCACCGCCGACCGCGAGGCCTTGGAGAAACCAGCGCCTCCATTGCCCGATGCAGATCAAGACGGCCTGCCTGACGCATGGGAACTCGCTCGCAATCTAGACCCGAATCAGTCCGACGATGCCTCGAAAATCACCACGGACGGCTACACCGAGTTGGAGCACTACTGTCACCATTTGGCTGCTCGCCGTATCAAGGACGCAGAGGCATTGAACATTTCAACCAAACCATGAAACCCACCCTCACCCTCCTCACCGCCCTACTCCTCGCGCCGCTGGCCGCGCTGCATGCTGGCGATAACGCTCCCGTTCCTGCATCGTGGAGTGATGACTTCTCGGACGCGGCTGCCTTTGCCGTGAACTGGCGGCCCTATGGCTTTCTTGCTACCGGCATCGATGCCAAGCATCCGCTCGGTAAGACCGTGAGTGGCAAGGACGCGCGGCCTGAATGGTGGCAGATCATGGACGGGGCGTTGCGTGGTCAGTGCTTCCCAGAGGAGAAACATCCGCCTGGACTGCGCCGAGCCATCAGCGGGACCGACATTCAGCTCCACTGTCGCTTCAAAATGGCTGCCGAAGGTCAGATCGGCATCAGCATCGGCGGACCGAATCCCATCGTGGAGAGAGACTTCAATGTCGCCGGCCTGCACATCCGTCCCGACGGCATCACCGCTTGGGACAACGACGTCTTGCAGCCGAAAGGCTCGCCACAAGCCGCAGAACTGAAGGCCAAAGGCATATGGAACCGCAAGTTCTTCTACGCGAAGACAGAGAAGGTCCAGATCACCCCCGACGTGTGGCACGCCCTTGTCCTCGAACTGCGTGGCAAAGAACTTCAGGTCACGCTCAACGGCAAGCTAGCTCTCACCTACACCACGCTCTGTGGTGACATGCCGAAGAACGACATCGGCCTCCAGCCGGGAGGAAAAAGCCAAAAACCACTCGCCTCGTGGTTCGATGATTTTCGCATCGAACCGCTGCTGGCAAAGCAATAGCCATTTTCATGAAACCAACCTTCACGTTCCTCACCACCTTCCTGCTCGCGCCGTTGGCGGCGCTCCTCGCCGACGACGCTCCAGCGCGGCAACCGGCGCGGCAAACGCCGTGGCATCTCGGTCCGCCGAAAACGGAGCATGCGGTGAGCAACCGCGCTCTGACTATGGCCCCAAGCATCACGGTCGCACCGAAAGGGCGGCTGTGGGCGACCTTTTACGCTGGCGTGACGCCCGGCGAGGACCTCAACAACTACGTCGTGCTTTCAACCAGTGGCGACAATGGCGCGACCTGGCAGGAAGTGCTCACCATGGATCCCGATGCAGGCGGGCCGGTGCGGGCGTTCGATCCCGAGGTGTGGGTGTCGCCGGATGGCCGCTTGTTCCTCTTTTGGGCGCAAAGGAGACCCTCAGTGAAACCGGAACTGTGGTGCGCGGAAACTGCCCAGCCCGATGCCGCGCAGCCCGAGTGGTCGCTACCGCGCCGCATCGGAGAAGGGGTGATGATGTGCAAGCCGCTCGTATTTTCCTCCGGTGAATGGGGGCTCCCGATCAGCCAATGGGGCAACAAGGGCTGGAGTGTTGGGGACAATAGTGCGCAGCTCGTCGTCTCCACCGATGCAGGCAAAACCTGGACCCTGCGCGGCAGTTGCAATGTGCCAAAGGACGCGCGCGAGGCCGACGAGCACATGTTCGTCGAGCGCACCGACGGCTCCCTTTGGCTGCTCGTGCGCACCCGATACGGCATCGGGGAAAGCGTCTCCACCGACCGCGGCAAGACGTGGCCGGATCTGACGCCCTCGGGCATTGAGCACCCTACCTCGCGCTTTTTCGTTCGCAGGCTCGTGTCGGGAAATCTGCTGCTCGTGAAGCACGGCCCGCTCGACCAGCGGATCGGTCGTTCGCATCTCACGGCCTACCTTTCCAAAGACGATGGCAAGACTTGGAGTGGCGGCCTCATGCTCGATGAACGCCCGGGCGTGTCCTATCCCGATGGCCAGCAGACGCCGGACGGTCTCATCCGCATCATTTACGACTACAATCGCGTCACCGACCGCAACATCCTGATGGCGGCCTTTCGCGAAGAAGATGTGGCCGGAGGCAAGAACGTGAGCGGCGCGGTGAAGCTGCGTCAGCTCGTCAGCAAGGGCACCGGCGGCAAGGAGAAACCAAAGCCCTCCAAAGCTCCCGTCCGCGCCAACGACGATGGCAAACCGATGCGCACCGCCAAGCCTGGCACGCTCACGAGTGCCGGAGCGAAATCGCAACCGCTCATCCCCGGCGCGAAGCTCTTTACCGACCGCGCCTACGTCGCTGCCGAAATCCCTGCCCCACTGAAGAACGCGCACTTCCTCCCCATCGCGATGAACGGTCAAAAAACGCTCAAGTGCGAACGAACCGGCACCGTCTTCTTCCTCACCCCCGCGCTCGACCGCAGCGGCGACAGCGCTGCGCAAGCCCTGATCGACCAAGGCTTCGAGAAAGTCGCCCTGCCTGAGATCCCGCTCTTCATTCCTGAAATGGTCGCGAACTACTCCACGCTCTTCCAAAAAGACTGCGCCGCCGGCGAAACCATCCTTATCGGCAAATGGGCCGTGCCCGTGATCCTTCCATAATCCCCACCACCATGAACACCGCACAAACATTGAAGACACTGCTCGCCGGAGAAAACCTCGTGATGGCTCCGGGCGCGGCGGATGCGCTGACGGCGCGATTGATCGAGTGCGCGGGGTTTCCGGCGGTTTACATGACGGGCTTTGGTGCGACGGCGAGTCTGACAGGATGTCCTGATGTCGGGATTTTGACGCAGACGGAGATGACGACTCATGCGCGGAACATGGTTCGTGCGGTGAAGGTGCCGGTGATCGCGGATGCGGATACGGGCTACGGTGGACCGGCGAACATCGAGCGTACGGTGCGCGAGTATTTGCAGGCGGGCGTGGCGGCGATGCACCTTGAGGATCAGGCGGCACCAAAACGCTGCGGGCACATGGCGGGCATCAAGCTGGTGTCGGTGGAGGAGATGACGGGGCGTCTGAAAGGGGCCATCAAGGCGCGGGGCGATGCGGATATGCTCATCATCGGGCGCACGGATGCGCTGGCGGCGGCGGGTCGCGCTGAGGCGATTCGCCGGGCTTTATGCTACCGCGAGGCGGGTGTGGATCTGGTCTTCGTGGATGCGATGAAGACCATCGCGGATGCGGAGGCAGTGGCTCGCGAAGTGCCGGGGCCGCTGATGATCAGCATCGTGGAGGGCCACGAGACGATGCGCCTGCTGCCGCAGGATTTGAAGCGCCTGGGCTACTCGCTCGCGCTGTATCCGCTCTCGGCGCTCTTCGCAGCCACGCGAGCGGTGAGCGAGGTTTTGCAGGGCTTGCGGCGCGATGGCTCCACGCTCGCCGATGCAGGCCGCATGGCGACTTACGCTGAGTTTTCCGAGGTGGTTCGCCTCGATCATTTCCGCTCGCTCGATGACCGCTTCGGCGTGGCCGATTCTTCCCAACTCAATCCAAACCCAAGCAACAACGTATGAAAGCCGTCGTGAAAACGCGCCCGGAACCGGGCAATGTCGAATACATCGAAATGCCGGAGCCACAGGCCGCGCCGGGGCAGGTGGTCATCGAGATTCGCAACGCGGGCGTGTGCGGCACGGACATCCACATATTCAAAAGCGAGTATGTCATCAAGCCGCCGGTGATCCTCGGTCATGAGGTTTGCGGCACCATCGTGGAGACCGGCGCTGGCGTGACGCGCTGGAAGGTGGGCGACCGCGTGACGGTGAATCCTTCCGCAGGCCGCCTCTGCGGGAAATGCCGCTACTGCCAGATCGGCGCGCCCTTCATGTGCATCGACCGCGCGGCGGTGGGCAGCGGCATGAATGGCGGCTTCGCGAAGTATCTCAACGTGCGGCAGGAGATCGTGCTGCCGCTGCCGGAGAGCCTCGATTTTGAAACGGGCGCGCTGTGCGAGCCCTTCGCGTGCGCGGTGCAGGCCGTGCTGGAACTGACGACTATCCGTCCGGGTGAAGTGGTCGCCGTGTCCGGCCCCGGCCCCATCGGACTGATGTGTGCGATGCTGGCGAAGGCTTATGGAGCACGCGTGGTGCTGCTCGGCACGTCGAAAGACGCAGGCCGCATGGAACTGAGCAAAACGCTCGGCATCGATGTGACCGTCAATGTGTAGGAAGGCCATGCGTTGGACACGGTGAAGGAACTCACGCACGGCTACGGCGCGGATGTGGTGCTGGAGTGTGCGGGCGCTCCCGCCTCCGCCGCGATGTGTCTCGACCTCGTGCGCAAGATGGGCCGCTACACGCAGGTCGGCATCTTCGGTGCACCGTTTCAGATCGAGTTGGACAAGGTCATCCTCAAGCAACTGCACTTCCAGGGTTCCATCTGCCACACGTGGCAGACGTGGGACACCACGCTGCGTTTGCTCGGTGATGGCGTCTTTGATTTGCGACCTCTCATCTCAAATCGTCTGCCGCTCAGTCGCTGGGAAGAGGCTTTCCAGGGCGTCATCAACAAGAACGAAACCAAGGTCCTACTGCAACCGGAGTGAAGCCCATGCCGTCTAACGAAATATCTCCAATGCCGCCGAAGTCGCCGCGTCTCCGCCGGGTGCAAATCACCTCGCTGGTGCTGCTCGTGCTCATCGGCGTGATCAACTACATCGACCGCGCCACGCTCGCGATTGCGAATCCGCTCATCCGCGAGGAGTTGGGCCTGTCCGTGGCCGACATGGGCCTGCTGCTCTCCGCCTTCCTCGGTGCGTATGCGCTCGCGCAGTTGCCTGCCGGCCTGATCGTGGACCGCTTTGGGCCGCGGCTCGTGCTCTCGCTCAGCCTGGCCATCTGGTCGCTGGCGCAGATGGTGGGTGGGTTCGTGCGCGGGTTTGGGCAGTTCTTTGCCACCCGTGCGGCGCTCGGCATCGGCGAGGCACCGCAATTCCCCGCGAACGTGCGGGTGGTGTGCGACTGGTTTGGCAAAGGTGAGCGCGGCTTCGCCACTGGCGTGTGGAACTGCTCCTCCACGCTTGGCACGGCCATCTCCGCACCGCTGCTCACCTTCCTCATGCTCAGCTTGGGGTGGCGGGCCATGTTTATCATCATGGGCGCGGTCGGACTCGTGGTTGCCGCCGCGTTTTACGCGATGTATCGCAATCCCGCCCAGGTTGACCTCACCGAGGACGAAAAGCGTTACCTCGCCGATGGCGAAAAGCCCACGGTGCGCCAACCCATCACGCTCCGTGAATGGACGCATCTCTTCCGCTTTCGCACGACGTGGGGCATGATCTTCGGCTTCTCCGGCACGGTGTATCTGCTGTGGATTTACAACGCGTGGCTGCCGAGCTACCTGCAAATGGAGCGCCACTTCACCATCGCAAAGACGGGCTGGGTGGCCGCGATTCCGTTCGTATTCGGCGTCTTCGGCAGCCTGTGCGGCGGCCACCTCTGCGACTATCTCGTGAGACGCGGCGTTTCGCCCATGCTGAGTCGCAAGGGACCGATGGTCATCGCGCTGCTCGGCGGCTCGGTCTTCACCGCGCTCGCTGCCATCACGCCGGGGAATGCGCTCGCCATCGGCTTCATCGCCGTCGCCATGTTCCTGCTCTACATCGCCAGCAGCGCCGCGTGGGCCATGGCTCCGGTCGCCGCGCCAGGGAACAGCACCGCCTCGCTCGGTGCGGTGCAAAACTTTGGCGGTTACTGCGGCGGCACGCTCGCCCCCGCGCTCACCGGTTTCATCGTGCAAAAAACCACCAGCTTCGCGCCCGCCCTGCACACCGGCGCAGCCATCGGCATCGTCGCCGCGTTGCTCTACCTCGTGCTCGTCCGCGAGCCGATCACACCACGCACACCATCTGCCAACTCGTCCTTGATTTGACCCATGAGCGCAGCATCGCGGCTCGCCATCGGCATCGACCTTGGCGGCACTCACATCAAAGCAGCCCTGTTGGAGCGTGACACAGGCACGCTGGTGCAGGCGTCGTCCCAATCCACTCTGGATGGCGAGTGGCGTGGCTCTGAGCCCTTGTTCGCCCATCGTGTGCGTGATCTCGTGCATGAACTGGAAGCCACCGCGGGCTGCGGGCCATTGCCAGTTGGCCTGTGCGCTCCCGGCTTGGCCCACCGCAGTGGCCGCTGCATCGACTGGATGCCTGGCCGAATGCATGGATTGGAAAAACTGGACTGGCCCGCTTTTTTAGCGCGTCAAGTGCGCGTGCTGAATGATGCCCATGCCGCCCTGCTCGGCGAAGAATGGGTCGGCAGCGCTCAGGGCTGTCAGGATGTCATCATGCTGACCTTGGGCACGGCGGTGGGTGGATCCATTCTCAGCGGTGGCAGACTCATCCGAGGCCACATCGGGCGTGGTGGACATTTGGGACACATTTCCATCCAAGCAGACGGCGAACAGGATGCCTTTCAGACCCCGGGAAGTTTAGTCTCCTACCTGGGAAATCAAAGCCTGCCCCAGCGCACCCAGGGTCGCTACGAAAGCACCCATGCCCTCGTCGCCGCCGCGATCTCCGGTGAGGCGGATGCCCAGATCATCTGGGATGCCTCCGTCCGTCGTTTGGCTGTGGCCGTGGCGTCTTTGATCAATGTGCTCGATCCCGAACTGGTGATCTTGGGCGGCGGAATCTCCGCCGGAGCGGGCGATGCCCTTCTCAAGCCACTGCAAAGCTACCTCGACCAATACGAATGGCGTCCCGGCGGACACCAAGTTCGGCTGACGCTCGCCAGTGCAGGTGAGTGGGCTGGGGCCTATGGCTGCGTGCGTGAGCTCGCGCGCCGTCAGTTCGAAAAACAACTCTGATTTTCAAAGACAAAATGACCAACAAGACCATGAATATCCGAAGACTGTTTGTTTGCCTGCCCATCGTTTTTCTTCAGTTCACCACGCTTATTCTCCCCGCCGTCGAACCATCTCCGGCCAGTCGCGATCTCGACCGGTTCAAAGTGCTCTTCAATCACGACGGCACCTGTGTTTTCTCCTCAGACAGCCCTTATCAGTCCACCAAAGAGCCGGTAAGTCTCAAACAAATCCACGGCTATGTGGACGAGGTGGCCGATGCGCAATGCAGCGCACTGCTCCTTTCCCCTTACTGGGGCCAGATCATCCCGATGTGGGACAGCGATGTCGTGCCTCTGTGGAAAGGCGTCGGGCGGACGATGCCATGCCCCGACACCATGCAGGGCAAGGTGATCACTCGCGTTCGTGACCTGCTCCTTTCCGGTGTCGATTTTGTCGGCGAAACCGGCCGACGCTGCAAAGAGCGGAAGCTCCCCTTTATGCTCTCGTGGCGCATGTTCGACATCCACGGCATCGATCACCCCGAGGAGCCGTGGACGAGTGATTTTTACAAAGAAAACCCGCAGTTTCGTATCGGCCACCCCGAGGCGCTCGCCGGGGACTCGGTCCGGTCGCACGACTTCAGCCACCTGGAGGTCCGCGCCTACCAGCTCTCCGTCATTCGCGAGCTATTTGAACGCTATGATTTCGAGGGCATCGAACTCGATTTCATGCGCAGCTCGTCCTTCTTCTCGCGGCGGATTCCATACGAAACTCGCGTCGAGAGTTTGCGCTCGTTCTTCCAGGGCGTGCGGCAGATCGTGGATCATCGGGGCAAAGACCGGCCCATCGGCGCACGCGTTCCTCAGACCTGGGATCTTGCCTTGGAACTCGGCCTCGACCTCCCGGCACTCGCAAACGAGGGGTTGCTCGACTGGGTGAACGTCTCTGCGTTTTACGAAACATCCTCGGAGCTGGAAATCGCCCGTTACCGCGAGAAACTGCCGCACACCCGCATCTTCGGGGAGCTGACCCAGACTTCGGGCGTGTTGAAAAGGTTGGAACTCGGGCTCGAGACCACCCGCAAATGCACGCCCGAACTCCTTCGCAGCACCGCCCAGACCTTTTTTGCCCAGGGAGCCGACGGAGTGAGCTTGTTCAACATCAACTACTACCGCGATTACAGCTTCGGCACCGCGAAGCACCAGGACCGCACCGAACCGCCCTTCGCCGCACTCCACGGCATCGCTGACACATCGCGGCTGGCGACCGAGCCGCACCACTACGTGCTCTCCCGGCAGAGCTGGTTCTATCAGGGCCAACTGCCACTGCGACTGGATGGAACCAGCGCCCGTCATCCGCATGTCACGCTCGCCGTCGGGCAGGACTACACGCTCTCCGAAAACCGTGTCCCCTACGAAGAGACCGCCGTGCTGCGTCTGCTCCTCGAAAAGCCCACCGCTGGCGTCGAAGTGCTCGTCCGGAACAAGGGACGAGTCCTCAAGCCCTGCCAAGTGGAAGGCGAACTCTTCCCGCACAACTACAAGGACGGCGTGCCTCCAGACCATACCCGCTATCTCGACTACGAGGTGCCATTGGCTCTCCTGGAAAAGGGCGAAAACCGTTTCACCTTCACCGTGCTCCAAGGCAAGCTCGTCGTGGTCGAGCGGCTGGAGTTGGCCGTCTTTCGCAAAGGAAAAAGTAACGTCAGAACTGACTGAATTGCGGTGATAAGGCGGAAGAAGCGGGAAGCCATTTGCCATGCTCGTGACGAACCGCGCTTCGCTCTTCGGTGCGAAAGTGGCGGAAGCCTAAATCACCGCTTTGATTTTTGAAGACAAAGTGCTCACAGACAAAACCATGAAGACCCTCACCCCATTTTTCTGGCTCCCATTCTTTTGTCTTCTCATCACGGCATTGCACGCTGCCGATGCACCGACAGATCTGCTCGGCACCCGCGGCCTGCCGCGTGTCCTCTACAACAACGACAGCGATGATCTCAAGTGGTCCGGCTATCCCGAGCATCATGCGGCGCTATGGGTTCCGGCGGGAGAAGCGCTGCCCCTCCATGGCGTCGGTTCGCCGGAGGACTATCTCGCGCGGCGCATCGCGCCCTTGGCAAAGACCAGCGTCACCGGCTTGTCTTACTGCGGCAACTTCGGCGCTCCCATCTGGGAACTCCCGAAGGACAGGTTTGCCTCGCTCGGTGACGATTCGCTGAAGCCAATCGCGGCCTTCTGGAAGCAGGAAGGGCGGACGTTCTTCTTCTCGGTGCGCATGAACGACAAGCATCACGCCTACTTCAACTGGGCACATCTGTGGGACGACTTCCGGCGCACGCATCGGCATTGGTTTCTCAAGCCGCCATCGGATGCCGAGTGGAAGAACGAGTTCCTCCCCTGGCTGAATGACCCGGCCAAACCAGGCCCCAAAGACATGTGGGCAAAAGTCAAAACACAGCCTGAGGCTCTGCGCGCCGGACCGAACCGCGAACAGAACGGCGAAGCGCTTCTTTACGACTACTCCAAGACAGAAGTCCGCAGCCACTATCTCGACATCGTGCGCGAGGCTTGCCGACGCTACGACCTCGACGGCGTCGAGCTGGACTGGCTGCGCTATCCGAAGTTCTTCCGCGATGGCGAGGTCAACGCCGCCGTGCTCACGGAGTTCGTCCGCGAAGTGCGCACCATTCTCGATGAAGCCGCGAAACGTCGCGGGCACGCGCTGCGCCTCGTCACCCGCGTTCCCGATAGTCCCGCTCGCGCGAAGGAACTCGGGCTCGATGTCGAAGCCTGGCTGAAGGCCGGATGGATCGACGCCGTCATCGCCGGCAACGGCTTCACCTTTGGCTCTAACACACTCGATCAGTGGGTCACCCTCGCCCACCAGCATCGTGTGCCAGTCTATGGAGTGATCGAGCGGATGCCGCGCGGCTTCGCACGATATGGCACGCCGGAAACGCTGCGAGCCGCCGCCGCCACGCTCTGGGCACGGGGTGCGGACGGTCTTTACACCTTCAACTTCTACAACACGTCCGAATACCCGCTCCTCGCCGAGCTATCCGATCCAGCGCAGCTCGCCCTCCTGCCGAAGGAATTCTTCGTCGATGCGTGCAGCGTTACCAACAACGCCACCGTAAGCGAGACGCCCTTGCCGCTCACTATCCAAGCCAATGCATCTGGCAAGGCAGTCCTCTTCCTCACAGACGACCCGGCACAAGCCAGCGACCTCCGGCTTGAACTCACCTGGAAAGGTTCCGGCGATTTCGCCGCACCCGAAATCCACATCAACGGAGAGAAGCTCGAAGGACTTAAAATCGATCGAGAAAAATCGTCCTTCACTGCCGCGTCATCCAGCCGCCTTGAGAAAGGCGAGTCGCCCCTGACCGTATCCTCCACTTCTGATGAACTGGCGAAACTGCTGCGTCGTGGAGCTAACGAGTTTACATTCACCTCATCGAGCGCCGATACGCTTACGGCGCTGAGCGTGAAGATGACGCCTAACACGAAAAGCCCAAACCAATCATCCAAATGAAACCACATCCGCTCGCCTCACTCTGCCTCCTCACCATCGTCATTTTCGCGACCGCATCAGCCAAGCTCACCGCTGCCGACGCACCGTCCATCTTCGACCGCAAGAACATCTCCGCATTGTGGATCGCGGCTCCTTGGGATGCGAAGAAGCGAGGCCCGGAGGAACGGATGAAGATGCTGAGGGCGCTTGGCTTGAGCAGGTTCGCCTACAACGGAAGCGGCGCGGTCGATGCGGAAATCGAAGCGGCGAAGAAGCACGGCATCGAAATCGCCGCATGGTGGTATCCGGCACGGAATCCCCAGATCGTCGAGTCCACCAAGCGCCATGGTATTCATCCTCAGTTCTGGGTGGCTGGTTCACGCGCCATCACGGTGACGAACGATGCCGAGCGCATCGAAGCCGAGGCGGCGCGCATCCGGCCCATCGCAGAGGATGCGGCGGCGCTCGGTTGCCAGGTGGGGCTCTACAATCATCGCGAGCCGTGGTTTGAGGAGCAGGATCATCAAATCGCCATCATCGAGCGCCTGCGCCTCGATGGGGTGACGAACGTGGGCATCGTGTTCAATTTCCACCACTGGCGCGGCTCGCTGGCAGAGTTCCCCGCGCTATTCAAACGCATCCAGCCCTATCTGATCGCGGTGAACCTCAACGGCATGAAGGCCGACACCTCGCAGTATCCAGGCGTGCGCTACATCGGCTCCGATGAGTCGGAACTGGCGATGATCCGCGTCGTCGAAGCGAGCGGTTGGCGCGGTCCGATCGGCGTCATTCACGAACGCCCCACTGTGGACGCCGCCGAGGGGATCAGGGGCAACCTGCAAGGCCTCGAATGGATTCAAAAGGAAATGCATCAGCCTGGCTCCGGCGGACCAAAGCCGCAGGAGACCACCGCTCCAGTGCTGCCTAAGTCCGCATCCTCCACGAACGCGCAACCAGATACCAAGAACTCCAAGTAAAGAGCACGCTCAAACTCCTCACCACATTTGTTCTTGCCCTAGCTGCCGCTGCCTTTGGCCCGCCGTGACCAGCTGCCGCGTCGGCTTCAAGAGTTGCGCTAAGGCTTGGATCACTTTCGTCGGCTATGTCAGGATCTACATGCATCAGGTCATTCTTTCAATTCAGAGAGCACGGTTCCCGACGTTTCTTTAGAGGCCGTCTATTAATGAAAACCTATCTCCATTCTTCAGTCGCGCTGCTAGGACCTCAGGCCAAAGCTAAAGTGTCATGGCCTACTTACATGACTGCTTTGCTGGCAGTCGGAGTTTCCACAAGGATTCCGGCGGGACTGGCGTAATTTTGACTCCCCCCATAACCTGATGAGCTACATTTCGATCCCCCGCGAGTCGATGTCGCGCCGAGCCGCCCTGCGCGGTCTCGGAGCCACCGTCGCGCTGCCGTTTCTCGATGCCATGATGCCAAGCGCGCGTGCCGCGCAGGGCAAGGCGTTCCCGACACGTCTCGGCGTGGTCTTCATGCCGAACGGTGTGCGTCAGGACTGCTGGACACCCGAGGGCGAGGGTTCAGGCTTCAAGTTCTCTCCCGTGCTGCAACCGCTGGAGCGGCATCGCGAGCATGTGAATGTGCTCACGCAGCTCGGGCACGCAAATTGCCAGGGCGGTGATGGTCACTACGCGAAGACGGCGAACTGGCTTACCGGCACCACGATTGAAAAGACGACGGGCAAGAACCTGCGCTGCGGCGTGAGCATGGATCAGGTCTTCGCTCAGCAGGCGGGCGGGCTCTCACGTTTCCCTTCCCTCGAGTTGGGCACGGAGCCCGTGATGACTGGCGTGGATTTCAATGTGAACTACACGATGCTCTACGGTTCGCACATCGCGTGGCGCACGCCCACCTCGCCGCTGCCGCCGGAGATCAATCCGCGCTCGGTGTTCGACCGCCTCTTCCGTGAGACTGCGGATCAGCGCAAGGCATCGGCCCTGGAAAACAAGAGCGTGCTCGATCTGGTGCTGGCCGATGCGAAAGCTCTGCGTGGCCGCGTGGGCAGCGATGATCAGCGTCGTCTGGACGAATACCTGGAGAGCATTCGCAGTGTGGAGCAGCGCATCGAGGCGGACATCGCACGTGTCGCCAGTGGTGAGAACCTGGACCCGCTGGCAAAGGATGCGATTACGAAGCTGGATGAGCGCATCAAAGCCGCCATGGCGCAGCAAAAGGACCCCGGCGGCTGGCTGCGGCTGGATCACACCGAGCACTCGCGCCTGATGATGGAACTGATGACGCTCGCCTTCTGGAGCGACAGCACGCGCGTGAGCACCTTCATGTTTGGCTGGGCCGTGAGCGGCAAGAACTTCACCTTCCTCGACGGCGTGAAGCACGGCCATCACGAGTGCTCGCACCACGAGAACAAGGCGGAGAAGCTTGAGGAATACCAGAAGATCAACACCTGGCATGTGGAGCAGTTCGCTCATCTGGTGGATCGCATGAAGTCCATCAAGGAGGGCGAAGGCACGCTGCTGGATCACACGCTGCTGCTTTTTGGTTCCAGCATGAGAGACGGCAACGCCCATAGCCCGAAGAACCTGCCGCTCGTGCTTGCCGGCCACGGCGGCGGGCTCGCGGGTGGACGTCACCTCGTGAGCAGCGCGGACACGCCGATGTGCAATCTGTTCCTCTCGATGCTGCAGCTCGGCGGAGCGAAAGCGGAGCGCTTTGGCGACAGCACCGGACCTCTGAAGGGCCTGGTGTAATCCGTCACCAGCCCAGCAGCTTCGCCAGATGCGTGGCGAGCACCGTGCCTGGTTGCCTCACGTGCTCTGCCTGCTTCGCACCGCTAAAGCCAAGGTCCATGCAACAGGTCATTCATTCCATTCAAAGCGCGTGGTTCCCGCCATTCCTATAGAGACAGTTTATTCATGAAAGCCTATTTCCATTTTCAACGACACACGCTTCCACTGCTGGCAGGCGCTGGTCTGCTGGCGCTGTTTTCGGCCTCTGCCGCAGCTGCCACGCCGGTGGACCAGGCCAGCCTGGCCTTTGACAAGGAGTTGCTGCCCATGCTGCAGGACCGCTGCATGGATTGCCATGATGCCGAGATGAAGAAAGGTGATGTGGACTTCGATTTGCTGCTCAAGCTAGGTGCGCTGCGGCATGACATCCGCCTCTGGGGCAAGGTGCGCGAGCAACTGCGTGCGGGCACCATGCCGCCGAAGCCCAAGCCGTCACTCGATCCCGCACAGCGCGACACGATGCTGCGCTGGATTCAGCACAATGAAGAGGCGGTGCTCGCCATGCCCGCCACACAGCCAGGCCCCGCGAGGTCGCGCCGCCTGAACCGCGAGGAGTATGGCAACACCTTGCGCGATCTGCTCGGCATTGCGAAGCGTCCGGGCGATGGGTTTCCTGCGGATGGCGCGGGTGGCGAAGGCTTTGCCAACAGCGCGGACACGCTCATGCTGTCACCACTGCTGATCGAAAAACATCTCGATGCAGCAGGCACCGCGATCAAAGAAGTGTGGGAACGCCGGGAGCTTCGCACACGATTGCTCGCGCCAGTCACCAGCGACAATCTGCCGCCGGACAAGGGCGCGGAGCTGGCACTGCGCCCCTTCCTGCTGAGGGCGTATCGTCGCCCGCCGACCGAGGATGATGTGCAGGCGCTGCTCGGCGTGTTCCGTCAGACCTTGCAGCGCCAGCCGAACTGGGACGAGGCCATGAAGACGATGTTCAAGGCGGCGCTGGTCACGCCGAAGTTCCTCTTCATCGAAGATGCACCGCAGGCAAACGCTAAGGAGCCACGTCGGTTGGATTCATTCGAGATGGCCTCGCGTCTTTCGTATCTTCTGTGGTCATCGATGCCGGATGATGAGCTGCTGAAGCTCGCGGGTGAGGATAAGCTGCAAGATGATACCGTGCTGGAGGCGCAGGTGCGCCGTATGCTGGTCGACCGCAAGTCGCAGGCTTTCACGAAGGACTTTGCAGGCCAGTGGCTGCGCTTCAGCGAGGTCTTCAACAGTGTGGATCCTGACCGCCGTCATGCGCCCGACTTCAATGGCGAACTGAGGCAGGCGATGTATGAGGAGATTTTCGCCTTCTGCGATCAGTTGCTGCGCAAGAACGGCCGCGTGCTCGACTTTCTGGACAGTGACTACACCTTTCTCAATGAACGGCTGGCGAAGGTGTATGAGGTGCCCGGCGTGAAGGGCAAGGACATGCGGCAGGTAAAGCTGCCCAA
>JAIXOU010000074.1 GCA_027486585.1 Verrucomicrobiaceae bacterium
CCTGCATAGACCAGGAAGCGCGGACGTTGATTGTATTGAGAGCCGAGTTTGACATAAGGATCGAAGCGCTTCAGTTCGACATCCACTTCTTCCTTCTTGCCATCACGTTGGTAGGCTAGCTTGAGTTTGTCTCCGGCAAACTTGCGCTCCACGACTTCATTCATGTCCATCAGCTCGCCTTCAAAACGAATGAGTCCATTGTTCAGAACTGGGTTGCCATCCATGGATAGAAGTACATCACCCCGTTTGAGGATGTTGCCGACACTGCCCGCTGGTTCCACATCAGCGACCATGACGCCGACGCCATCATCACCGACTTTCAGGGCTTTCTTTTGGGCCGAGTTTTCAATCGGGAAATCGGTAATGGCGATGTCCACGTAGTGATCATAGGTGCCGTCCGACACGTCTTTGAGGAACCGCTGAATGACGGGCACTGGAATGATGTAACCGACGTTCTGTGCGACTCGTCCATTGAAGCCCTGAAAGGCAACCCCGACGACTTTGCCATTTTGCAATACAGGCCCACCGCTGTTGCCGGGATTGATGGCTGCATCCACTTGGATGGCCAGATGGGAGTCCACCTGCGTGTGGCTGAATGGACGGAAGTCGATTCGTGAAACAACACCGCGTGTCACAGAAATACGATCTCCACCAATCGGGTAACCAACGGCGATCAGTTCTGTATTGAGTTTTGGGATGCCGCCAAAGGTCAGTGGCTTGAGCTTTTCAAAGTGAGTTCCATCTTCTGCCTCGATGATGGCCAAATCACAATCATGGGCCACGAAAACAATCCGTGCTGGATGTGGCTGCGGATCGTTAGTGGTGCGAATAACAAGCTTGGTCGCATTGCTGACGACATGCGCATTGGTCAGGAAGCGATTTTTACCAATCAGGAAGCCAGTTCCAGAACCACCCGAGGGTTGCCCGGCATTCCACGGTTCACGATAATCAGGCACCAGGACCGAGCAGTCTATATTCACCACGCTTTCCCATTCGCCCGTACTCAGATCGATGGCTTGATTCGCGCTTGGCTGCTCCTCCGCAGCATGAGAGAAAAATGGCACCCCGCAGAGCAGGGCAAAGGCTGGCAAAATGAGGCGCGTTTTCATGGAAAAATCGTGGAGGCATAAAGATACGCAGGCGGTGACGGAAAAGACAACAAGCTTCACAGCATTTTATGGATTTTTTAACCTGACTCGAAATGACTCCATCTAAGCTGAAGCCAATATTCGCGAAAGGTCGAATCCGTCTGCAAAAGCATCACGGTTTTTTGGCCAGTAGCTGCTTTAGAATCGGGTTCGGGAATCTTCGGCTCGGAGTGATCGCGTAAAAGCTTTCTTTGATTTGGTGAAATTTATGCAGCTCCACCAGTTTGCCACTTTCCAGTTCATCTTTGACGACGACAGGTGGCACCAGAGTCATGCCGTTGGTTTCGCGCGCCATGAGCCGGAGCATGGCCATGTCATCTACTTCCGCAGCTATGATTGGACGTACGCCCGTTTGATCCATGAGCAAGTCAAAGGCCGTGCGGATGCTACTTTCGAGGCTCGGCAGAACGATCGGTGTTGTGTGCAGATCCTCAGGGAAGCGGAAGGGTTTCGCGCCACGCTTTTTGTGCCCGACCAGGCTCACTGACTGTTCGTCGAGTAGGTGGCTGTGCCAGCTATTCGTGGCATCGCGCCGCACGTGGGTATTGGAGAGCACGACGTCGAGCGTATGGTTTTGGAGTTGTACCAAAAGCTCACGCAGTGTGCCAGAGTGGATGATTAGCTCCACATCATCACGCTTGATAAGCGGCTGTAGAAAGTTGAGCTGGAAATTACGAGATAAGTTCGAGGCCGCACCGACTCGGAGAAAACCACGACTACGACCAGCACGGTTTTGCAGTAGGTCGGTTAGCTCCTCACCGCTGCGGAAGATGGAGTCTGCATACTCCAGCGCGATTCGGCCTGCCTCAGTGAGCACGAGAGCCTTGTGCTTTCGCTCAAACAACGGTTGCCCCAAGTTTTCTTCTAAGCTGCGCAGTTGTACACTCAGTGCTGATTGAGAAAGCTTCAAATGCTGTGCCGCCTTTGTCAGGCTGCCTTCAGTGGCGATCGCGCGGAAATAGCGGAGGTGGTGATAGTTTAGAAAGGCCATGTTCTTCTATTTACCAGATCGAACGATAAGTGACAAAACATGAATTGGAAAGAAGAGAGGATTTTGTCGATGCCTTGACGTGTAACCCGCTTCCACACATTTCAATGAATCCATTTCTCCACATTGCTCTCAGCCAATTGCTGAGATGCGTCGGCTGAGACCGCTCATTGGCAGCACGCCAGCAAAGGCTGCATGTTATTCTATCAGCCCGTTCTCACAACACTCCTCAGGTCGTTTCTGTCAAATCCATGGGCACCATCACTCGGGAGGTGATGGCATCCTAAATGACAATCGACTGGCGGGAGGAGGGCGGGCTGATTTTGTATCAACATTCAAGGCTGTTATGATTGATCAGCTTTGTCGTCCATTGATTCACGCCTCTTAATTCCGCTCCAGATGACTGCCAACTGCATCTCTCACGTCCACCACTTCTCGATTTCTGAAGCCCTGATCTTCACGCGTGCGGCTTTTGAATCAGGTCTCACCAACACCCACGTAGCGAATGGCGCATCCAGCATGGTTCTCACGGATGACAACTTCGCCACCATCAATGCTGCGGTGGAGTAAGGTCGTGGTGCAACTCCTCTTCACCTATGCGCTCATAATAAACCGATTTCTCCACACAGCACCTATTGAAGCCAGCGCTTGGCGGCGCATTTTCTGCGTTGCTCTAACTGCGTTAGTCGTTGTAGAAATCGAAAAGAAATTCCGCTCTTCCTAATGAACTACCCCGCCACACCTGATGAGGCCCGATTCCGACTCCTCGTCGAGAACATCGGCGATGTGTTGTGGTTCAAAGAGCTCGATCCCCCGCGCTTTTCTTATGTGAGCACTGCGTTTGAGCGCATCTGGGGTTTTGGCGTGGATGAGCTGCATCGAAGGCCGGCGCTGTGGGATGAGTGCATCCACCCAGAAGACCGCAAGGCGGTGAGCGAGGCACTGCAGCAATGGTTCGATGGTGCCAAGGCTGATTATGATGCGCACTACCGTGTAATTGATCGAGATGGTCAGGTGCGTTGGATCGCTGATCGGGGCATCATTCTAGGACGTAAGGACGGCAAGCCTTATCAGATCGGAGGTATTGCCCGCGACATCACCGAGCACGAGGCGGCAGAGGCGGCTCACAAGAGACTTGCCGCCGTCGTTGAATCCTCCGACGACGCCATCATTACTCTCGATCTCGAAGGCGTGATCCAGACGTGGAATGCCGGTGCACAGCGGATTTTTCAATATTCAGCCGAAGAAGCTGTCGGCAAGTCGGTCTCGCTCCTGCGTCCACCGGAAGCCGTTGATGACGAGGCCGTCTTTCGCCGCTACATCCGCCGTGGCAAGCGCATCGATCACTACGAGACGCATCGCCAGCGTAAGGATGGCCGAATCATCGACCTCTCAATCTCCATCTCACCCCTGAAGGATGCGGCGGGCCATCTCACCGGTTTCTCCAAAATCTCACGCGACATCACGCAAAGAAATGTGGACCGCCGCATGTTTGACCGCTTGTTGGAGGCTGCGCCAGACGGATTCGTTATTCTTGATGCACTGGGCCGTATGTGGTTGGCCAATGCGCGGACGGAAAGACTCTTCGGCATCCCACGCAAGGCCATGATCGGCAAGGCCTTCGAAATGATGCTCGCACCAGGCGAGCGTGATCGCTTTGGCAATCTGCGGCAAGACTTCCTGGCACGACCTGATCACTCGGAAAGATTTCGTGGCATGGAGCTAGCTGGGCTTCGAAAGGACGGAGGCGAGTTCCCGATGGAGATCAGCCTCAGCCAGGTGGAGACTCCAGATGGGGTAGTGATCATCATCGACATCACTGATATTACCGAGCGTAAAACCGCCGAACAAACGATTCGTACACTTAATGCAGAATTGGAGCAGCGTGTGCAGCAGCGCACTGCCGAGCTGATGGAGCAGATTGTAGCAAGGCGGCAGCTCGAGGAAGAAATTCTGCATATCAGCGAGCGTGAGCAGCGCCGCATCGGCCAGGATTTGCACGACGACCTCGGTCAGCAGCTCGCTGGAGCCTGGATGATGGCCGATGTACTCCAGCGAACGCTGGAGGCAGAAAGATCCCCGCAGAGTGCCGCCGCTCAAAAAATGGGCGAGCTGCTGCAAAAAGCACTCGCACAAACTCGCGGCCTTGCGCGAGGCCTGCACCCCGTGGCACCTGAGCAGGGCGGTTTTGCGCGTGCACTGCAAAACCTCGCCGCGCAGTCCAGCGAACTGTTTGGCGTGAAATGTCGATTTGAATCCCGTGAGACTGCGCCCATCGAAGATGAGACCGCGATGATGCACCTCTACCGTATTGCGCAAGAAGCCGTGAGTAACGCAGTGAAGCACGGAAGAGCCAACAGCATCCGCATACGTGTTACCAAGACTGCTTTGACCATCACCGATGATGGAAGTGGACTGCCAGCTTTAGCAAAAAGCGAAGGCATGGGCCTACGCATCATGCGTTACCGTGCCGAAATGGTCGGTAGCACGCTGAAGGTCAAAAATGGCCGAACCAAAGGCGTCGTCGTCACCTGCCAATTCCAACCAACACTCAATCATGCCAAAGAAAACTAGCGTTGCTCCAATATCCCAAAAGCGCGTGCTCATCGTCGATGATCATCCGATTTTTCGTGCCGGATTGACCGGCCTCGTCAATCTCGAAGCCGATCTTATCGTGTGCGGCGAGGCGCACGATGCCGTGCAGGCGCTGGCCGCGCTTGAAAAGCTCAAGCCTGATCTCGTACTTTTAGACATGAGCCTTCCCGGCAAAAGCGGTCTCGAACTGCTCAAGGACGTGCGCGCGCTAAGTCCGCAGACGCCTGTGCTGATCATCTCTATGCACGATGAGACACTGTATGCCGAGCGCGTCATCCGCGCGGGCGGCCGCGGTTACATCATGAAGCAGGAAGGTCCGGGGAAAATCATTCACGCCATCCGTCGAGTTCTGGCGGGTGGCATCTCCGTGAGTGAAAGTATCTCCTCACAGATCCTCGATGCTCTTTCCGGTGCAAAGGTAGGGCCGAAGCCGAGCGGTGCCTCCGTTTCCACTCTGACCGACCGCGAGTTTGAGGTGTATCGCCTTCTTGGGCAGGGGAAGGAACCGCATGACATTTCTGGCATTCTGCATTTGAGCATTAAGACTGTGGATACACACCGCATGCACATCCGGCAAAAACTCGGCCTGCGCAATGCCACCGAACTCATCCACCACGCCACCCGCTGGGCCGGCGAGCAGGGATGATCCCGCCTCAGCGTTTTGCTGAGAATCGTCAAGATATCTTGCTGATAGGTATGTTCGCTGGCGTATGGCAATACAGAGACCACTCGATCCATCCATCCATGAAAAATCGCTCATGCCGCAGCATTGAAATCAAGCCGACTCACATAGAGAGAAGTGCCTCTGCTGCAGTGCTTAGCATCGATTTTGCGGTTGCTGTCATTGCAACCGACAGGTACTCGTGGATAGAGATCACACATCCCTAAGAGCCTCTTCATTTTTCCATTTCATACCAAACCTAAAGACCATATGCCGCTCCACTCTCTGAGCACCACGCCTGTTAAATGTTGTGAAATTTGCCATGGAACTCAGTTCACCGAAGTGGGCAGCAAAGACCGCGCTGGAAATGAGCTGCGCTCAGTCATCTGCAACGATTGTGGCCTCGTCTTCTCTGACCCGCGCCCGAAAACAGAAGAGATCGACGACTTTTACCGTGAGTCTTACCGCCTGACTTACAAGCAGGCCTATCAACCCAAGATTAAGCATACCTATCGTGCCGGGAAAGTCGCCCAGGACCGTCTTAGCTATCTCATGCCGCTGCTCACTCCTGAATGCAGAGTGCTCGACTTCGGCTCTGGTGGCGGTGAACTCGTGTTCATCCTCGGTGAACTCGGGTACGATGCCTGTGGCATCGAACCCAATCGGGGCTACGCCGAGTACTCGCGCGACGTGCTCGGCATCCCGGTGCAGATCGGCGGATTTAACGAAGTAAAGGTTCAGCCGCTCACTCTAGATGTCGTCACACTCTTCCATGTAGCGGAGCACTTAGAACATCCCGTTGATGCCATGCGTATCGTCTCTGGATGGTTGCGAGAGGGCGGAAGATTTCTCGTCGAGGTGCCCAATGTCGAGAGTCGCTGCATCTGGCCTTCCAGCCGCTTTCATCAAGCCCATTTATATAACTTTAATCCCGAGACGCTTGCTCAGGCAGGTCGCCTAGCTGGACTCTCCGTCCGCGAATGCTTCACCTCGTCAGATGGCGGTAATGTGATGTGTGTTTTTGAGAAGCCAGAATTCATCGAAGAGACAGCGCCAGTGCCCATAAAAGGTAATGCTGTACGCGTAGCTGGCATCATCCGCGGTCACACTGTGTTCGCGCACGCTCTAACCGCACATCCTTACATTCGCCCATGGCAGAAACTCTGTCGCCAGTGGCAGGAGCGCAGAGCCATTGCTCGGTTCGAACATGGTAAAGAGGTCCTCAAGCACATCACCCACCAGATCAAGCATCAGCTGCCGCGCCCGCCATTCGAGGGGGGCAAATTGACATGCTGTGAGTCCGATGTGCCCGCCTGATTGGCCAATCATCAAAGAACCAATGCTGCGGCTCAGTCTCTCCATTGAAGAACAAGTCTGTAGAGCCGCATCGAACTTATTATGAATCAAAGCCTAGCTTTGACTTCAACACGAAACTCAGCAAAAACGCCACCGTATGGGATGGTGAGAAGAGCTGCACAGAGCTACCGCGAATCCAAACCGAACAGACATCAGCGGTTTGCTGAGAATTGCAGGGAAAGTCTGCCCATTGAGGATGCCTTCATGAATGGACATGATATTGCCCATGGAAAACGGCGAGCCAATCATAAGCAGAGTGTTACGCAGCAGCGCTGCCACCACTGCGTCTTTTTCGGTTATCGCCATTCATAACGGCTACCAATCGGAGATGCAGGTGAATCAGGCGTTCGCTTGGCTGCGCCATTGCTTCCGTGATGATCTTCGAATGTCCTTCAAATCATGGACTTTTGAAAAGTTAGTGTCCGCTCTCGACATACGCGCCATGTCAGTCCGTATCGGCAAAGAGGCGGATATGATCATCATTGCCACCTCCTGCGCCGAGTCTTTAACAGATCATATCAGACGCTGGCTGGACTCTATCACTAGGCCTCAGCGTGTGGACAGAGTCTTGGTCTTGGTTTTGGAAGGAAATTCGCACCCATCATCTGCGCACACGAACATTCTTTGTGAGGATCTGCAGCAGCGGGCAGCGCGTTGGCATGCCGAGCTCATCTGCTGCGCAGACATCCAACATCAGGCTAGCCGCCAATCCATTCTCCGGGGCATCAACGAACGGTTCCATCACGTCCCAACCGCTAGCCTCAGTCAGTCCGACATGAAGCCAGATGTTAACGCCCCCCTCACCATTCAACAAACCATGAACCCAAACCAAGCCGCCATGAGCTCGGCGCAGATTAAAGGAGTTCGAGCACTCGCCTATCATCTCTGGCTCCAAGCGGACCGCTTAACAGGCAAGGAGGTCGACTTCTGGTTGTCCGCAGAAAAGCTGGTCCACCAGGCCACTGCAAAAAAAGTGACGTCTTAAACATCTCCCAACACGAACTCGGTCATCAAGAAACACAACCCAAATACCAAATGAAAACGAAGATGAAAACGCGCCTTTTCCTTCTCCTCCTTGCTGGCCTGCTCTCTTCATGCAGCAGCTATGAAATCAAGTCGGCACAAAACCAGGAACACCCCTGTTACAGCACATGGCATGGGTATCCGAAAAACTCATGATGCTATGACAATCGTCAGCAGGAGACTTCCTCTTCGATCACCGTGAAAAACGCGGAAGCTCCTGTGGTTAACCTTTTCAACCTTCGCCTTTAAGCAGACACATGATTATTCAACTCGACTGGTTCGGCTGCGATCCTCGCACTCAATGGGAAACCCAGATCCATCAGACGCTTGAACAGTTCGCCTCGCTCAAGCCCATCTCCCGCGCCGTGGTACGCGTGGAGCAGCAGACGGAGAAAACACCACGATATCATCTCTTCATACTGCTGAGCATCCCCGGGCCGGATGTTCTAGCGTGCAGTGCTGGGCACACTTTTGATGAGGCGCTACTGAAGCTCCAAGTCAGCGTGCGCAAAACACTCGCCACGCGCCTACTCAATGCCCGCCGCTCCACCAGCGCGGCGCGTGGTGTGAAGGCCGGGCACCGCGGCTGAAGTCCTTATCCCATTGAACCATCCACCAATCGTCATGACTTCTAATCAAATGTTTGTGGGCCTTAAACTAACCACTGCGGTCTCATTGTTGTTTGCGCTCATGATTGCCGGCAATGAAACTGTCAGTTCAGCAAACGCCCAACCATTGGTGGCCACTCAGAATTCGGAGTCTGTCGAGAGTAAGGCTGCGCGGGCACTGAGCCGTGCTGAATTGCTGCCGCTTGAAGCCATTGCTCGGCGCGCCCAATCCATGATGACCGTGGTCACATTCACACCCACCCGAGTTTGGCCACACGGTGTGCGAGATCGGCAGGGGCGGATCGGCATCTTCCTGAGTAGTGAAAGGCCTCTATTCAATGATGCAACGATTGACATGGTGAAAGCAAAAGAGGCATGGGTGGTCTTTGGTCTGCTCGCCGCCGTGAAGTACTCGGAAGGCAGTCAGGTGGAACATGTCGCCTTTACCGACAGGAGCGGAGAGACAGGGGAGCGTTGGTACTATGACATCAGCATGACTAAAGCCCGTGAGATACACGAGCTAATCGCACGCGGCATCCTACGCCCTGAAAAGGCGTTTAAGCTTATAGAGGCCGCGTGGCAGAAGGTTACTCCGCAACACGAATACGCCGTGAATTGAAAATGAACTTGCTCCCTTTCATGCTGGCAAAGAGAAACGTGTATCGTCTGGATGAGATCGCGAATTTACTGCCGCTCAATCGCGTATGGTTTGATGACATCGTCGCTGCCACTGAATATCTCGGCCCGATACACTGTAAACCATGAGAACCCCAATATCTGCATCTCCACGGCACTTCTTCATGCGCAATACTAGTCTCACGTTTTCACTCATTCTGTTATCCCTGCCTCTCAATGCCGAGATCGTTCACCTGAAGGCTGGTCCTTCGCCCGCTGATAATCCGTTAAAGGGGTTGGTGCCGTATTCGGATTATGCCGATGAAGGCGATGCTCACTTTCCACACAGTTTGGAGTTTGATTACTTGCCTTTGGCTAAGCTGATGCTTGGCGAATCCCGCTTCGATTGGGAACCCTTAGAGGCCTTGCTCAACAAAATCGCGGCAAGAGGAAACCAAGCAGTTTTTCGCATCTGGATCGAGTACCCAGGCCAGAAAAGCGGTGTTCCTGATTTTTTGCGAGAGCAAGGCATGAAGGTTACCTCATGGAAGAACGCTGACGAAAAGAAGACATGCTTCACACCTGATTACGATGACGAGCGAATGGTGTCCGCACTGGAGTCCTTCATTGGAGTTCTTGGCAAGCGCTACGATGGTGATCCTCGCATCGGCTTCATCACGGCCGGTTTGCTTGGCTCCTGGGGCGAGTGGCATACTTATCCGCGTGAGGACTTATTTGCCTCGCCTAAGACCCAACGGCGCGTGCTTGAGGCGTATGAAAAGGCCTTCAATACGAGCCCTATCCTGCTGCGTTATCCGGTGGGAAAAGAAGACGATCATTGGGCGGCGAACGCTAATTACCACATGGGCTTTCATGATGACTCCTTTGCCTGGGGCACGCTCGACCGGGGTAAGAAGGACGATTGGTTTTACATTCCGCTTTTGAAAAAAGCCGGTGATGCAGCGCTGAACAAATGGCGGACTCAGCCCATCGGTGGCGAGGTGCGTCCCGAGCTCTGGGGCCAGATTTTTGATGCCAAGCCCGCGCATCCACAGGCCCAAGATTTTGCTGAATGCGTGCGGCAAACACATGTGAGTTGGCTCATGGAATCCGGCATGTTCAAAGAGAAAGCTAAGGCCTCACGTTATTCTGGTGCTAAGGCGCAAGTGCAAAAAATGGGTTACGATTTCCATGTCTCCACCGCCGACATCCTCCGCGATGAAACGAAGCTGCACGTCCATCTTACGGTCCTGAATCAAGGCGTGGCCCCCTTTTATCAAGACTGGCGTCTAGAACTCGCTGCGCTGGATGCCGATGGAAAAGTCACACATCGCTGGCCTGTCGATTGGAAGCTCACCGCCCTCTTCCCAGACGATGCGGCCCGCGAATGGAAAGCCATGCTGCCTTTGCCTCAAGCCGACGTGGCTGGTCTCACCCTCGCTCTGCGAGTCATCCATCCGCTCGCGAATGGCAAGCCCCTCCGCTTCGCCAATGCCGAACAAGACCGCCACGCTCCTGGCTGGGTCAGCCTCAGTGTGCTGCCGTGAACTCGATCTTTTTTGGCAAGAAGAATGAGGGGCAGGAAGATTATTCCAATGCCTATCTTCCAATTTTCCTACCCCAAAAATCTTCCTGCCAAACTCCGACACTCCGTATGAAGCTTCCGATTCCCCTCATCTGCTTGGCCATCATGGTCGCTTCATCGTTGCGTGCGGACGACGCTTTGGCGAGTCATCGACAGTTCCTGAATGAGCACTGTGGCAAATGTCACACGGGCGAAAAGCCGAAGGGCGGGTTCGACCTGAAATCTTTATCGCACTTATTCGCAGATGCAGACTCGCGAAGGCATTGGTTGAGCGTGATGGAGCAGATCGAGACCGGTGAGATGCCTCCTGAGACCAAGCCGCGTCCGCCAGCCACGCAGGTGAAGGCCTTGACCGCGTGGATCAGGCAAACGGCCGCGCAGTCAGGCGATGGCCGCGTGGTGATGCGAAGGCTGAACCGCGCGGAGTATGCCAACACCGTGCGCGATTTGCTCGGCGTGGAGGTCGATCTGGCCGATCTTCTGCCGCCTGACACTTCGACGAACGGTTTCGACAACAATGCCGAGTCGCTGCACACCTCGTCCTACTTGATGCGCAGCTATCTGGAGGCGGCGGATCGTGTGCTCGATGAGGCCATCGTGAATGAATCAAAGCCCTGGCAGGTGAAGAAGCGCTTTCACATCAAAGACGAATCCTCCGTGAAGCGGCCCGGCAGCGTGTATCGATTTCTCGAAGATGGCGTGGCCATTTTCGCTGTGTGGGAGTCGGCGAACATTCGCGTGACGATGTGGAACTTTCGCAGTCCCTTCCGTGGCAAGTATCGCTTTCGCATCTCCGCCTATGGTTTCCAGAGTCAGGGCAAGCCGGTGAAGTTTCACGTCACAGCGGGCACGTTCAAAGAGGTCACCGAAGAGCGCCTGCTGGACTACTATTCCGTGCCTGCGGACAAGCCCACAGAGATCGAGTTCACCGCGCAGTTGGAGCCGGAGAACCGCATCCGCATCATCGCCGATGACCTACCTGCCACGCCGCCGATGGTGGAGAAAGTCGGCGCTGACAAATACGACGGCCCTGGCCTCGTGGTGCAGTGGGTGGATGCGGAGGGGCCGCTGATGGACTCGTGGCCGCCAGCGAGTCATGTGGCTCTGTTTGGCGATCTGGAGCAGAAGAAGATGCCCAAGGAGGACGATCCAGACTGGCGCGAAGTCGTCTCAGAGAATCCGCTGCCCGATGCCGAGCGCATCCTGCGGCAGTTCGCACGCCGCGCCTTCCGCCGTCCCGTGATGGAGGATGACATTCAGCCGATCCTCGCCCGAGTGCGGCAGCGGCTGGAGGCTGGTTACACCTTTGAGCAGGCTGTGCGCGTGGGGCTGAAGGCAGTGCTCGTCTCGCCGCAGTTCCTTTTCTTCCACGAAAAGGGCACCAAAGAAGGCGGCAAGCTGGATGACTTCGCTCTGGCGAGCCGCCTGTCGTATTTCCTGTGGAGTTCCATGCCGGATGAGGAGCTGTTTCGACTGGCAGCCGATCAAAAACTGCATCAGCCCGCCGTGCTGCGCCAACAGGTGGAGCGTCTGTTGAAGGATGACAAAGCAGCCGCCTTCACCCGCGAGTTCACCGGCCAGTGGCTCAGTCTGCGGGCCATCGATGCCACCATGCCGGACCGCACCCTGTATCCTGAGTATGATGACAGCCTCAAGTCCGCCATGCTGAAGGAAACGAATCTCTTCTTCAATGAGGTGCTCACGCAGGATCTGCCGCTGACGAGCTTCGTCGCCTCAGACTTCACTTTTCTCAATGAGCGACTGGCCAAGCACTACGGGCTGATGGAGCCGTATCAGGCGGAGATGCGGAGACTGGAAGACAAGGAGACAATGGGACAATCAGACAGGGAGAAGCCGGACCATTCAGACGTCTCATTGTCTCCCCCTCTCCTTGTCTCATTGTCCAACCGCCTGATCAAAGTTCCGCTGCCTGCGGGCAGCCATCGCGGAGGTGTAATGACGATGGGCAGCGTCTTGAAAGTCACCGCTAACGGCACCACCACCTCGCCCGTGCTGCGTGGTTTCTGGGTGCTGGAGCGCATCCTCGGCACACCACCTGCGAAGCCGCCCGTGGATGTGGAGGCCATCGAGCCCGATATCCGCGGAGCCACCACCATCCGAGAGCAACTCGCCAAGCATCGCAATGTCGAAGCCTGTGCTGGCTGTCATAAGAAGATCGATCCACCCGGCTTTGCCCTGGAGAGCTTTGACGTCATCGGCGGCTGGCGAGAGCACTACCGCAGCCTCACCAACAACGGCGAGCGCGACAGCCAAGGCCGCCGCGTGCGACCAGGACCACCCGTCGATCCCTCCGACGTGCTCACCGACGGACGCCGCTTTCGCGACATTGATGAGTTCAAGCAGCTCCTCCTCGCCGACAAAGATCAGCTCGCCCGCAATCTCGCCGAAAAACTCCTCGCCTACGCCACCGGAGCCGAGCCAACGCCGCTCGATCGCCCGCAGATTGAGTCCATCATTCAGCGGACACGAGAGAACGAAAACGGTTTCCGTTCCCTGATCCACGAGATCGTTCAGAGTGCGTTGTTTCAAACGAAGTGACCATTAGACAATGAGACAATGAGACAATGAGACAATCAGATAACCAGATAACCAGACGGGAGACCATGAGATGAAAGACACGAGCCAACCTGCCAGTCGGAAGACGAAGATCACGCGCCACACGGATTTGGAAGTGTATCAACGAGCCTTTTCGACCGCGATGAACTTGTTTAAGCTGAGCAAATCGTTTCCTGCGGAAGAGAAGTATTCGCTGACGGATCAGTGCCGTCGTTCCTCTCGCTCAGTCGCCGCCAACATCACCGAGGCATGGCGAAAGCGACGCTATTCCGCCTCTTTTGTCAGCAAGCTCAACGATGCCGAAGGCGAAGCGGCAGAAACTCAAACCTGGCTCCAGTTCGCGGTCGAATGTGGTTACGTCGAGGCCGAAGTCGCCCGTCCCCTTTACGTAGAATACGACCAGATCATCGCCATGCTGCTCACCATGCAAAACCACCCCGAAAACTGGTGCCTCACCAATCGCTAACGCCGTTTCCTCCCAGTCCCATTGTCTTCCGGGTAGAGAGAGTGGGGTTTGCCCACTCCCTCCCCCACAGACCCGGACTAGCCCAACTAAGGCATCCGGTTCCTCTTACTGTAACTTTCACATAGTTCACCACAGCGGAAGTTCTGGCATCGACTCTTTCTTGATCGGCACGCTCCAGAGGCTGTGCTTGATCCTTAGCTTTACCCACGGATAGCTTCTGACCTTCTGGCGCCATTGCTCCCAATTTATTGGGCGGCTGCCTCGTCGGTTCATCCACTTCCTCCACACCCATTGCACGGCGCTTTCATAGCGCTTGAGGGCTTCATAGTTGTGACTCACTCCATAGTATTGACTGTGCCCCTCCACCTTGCTGCGCAGTTGTGCTTGCTGCCAGGCATGGGGTTTGTGCCGGTTTTTCCGGCACCATTGCCCCACTTCTTTGAGCTTGCTTCTCATGCGCTTGGCTTCGGTCTTCACCTTCACGATCCATTGGCCTTTTCGGTTCTTGCTCCAGTAATAGGTGAACCCAAGGAAGCTGAACGTCTGTGCCTTCCCTTCCCCTTTGGCAGGGGGGCGGAAGTCGATCAGTCGGGTCTTCTCTGGATGAAGCTTCAGTCCATACTTCTCAAAGCGTTTCCCCAGCACGGCGTAAAATCGCTGTGCATCCTCGGCCTGGCTGAAGCTCAGCACGGCATCGTCCGCATATCGCACGAGCTTGACGCCTCCCTTCAGCTTTGGCTTTACCTGCTCTTCTACCCATTTATCCAATACCTCATGCAGATAGAGGTTGGCTAACAGGGGCGATACGACTCCGCCTTGCGGCGTGCCACTCTCGCTTTCCTGCCAGTTTCCCTCTTTCATTACCCCCGCTTTGAGCCAGCCTGTTATCAGTCGATTTAACACTCCATCTGTGATGCGGTCACTGAACATCTGACGCAGTTCGTCGTGCGGGATGCTGTCAAAGTATCCTTTGATGTCGAGCTCGACGACGTAGTGGTTGCCTCGGCTCAGGGCTCCATGCAAGGCGCTGACGGCGTCATGCTGGGTTTTCCCTGGTCGGTAACCATACGATCCGTCATGGAACTCTCGCTCAAAGATTGGCTCGACGAGCTGGACGAAGGCTTTTTGTAGCACTTTGTCCTCATGCGTGGGCACCCCTAGTGGACGGGTTTTGCCGTCAGGCTTGGGTATTTCCACGCGCCGCACGGCGGGTGCGCGATACGTTTGGCTCTTCACTCGTTTGAGCAGGTCTTCCAAGTTTGCTTGGAGTTCTCTGCCGTATTGCTCTTTACTCACACCGTCTATGCCTGGGGCCTTTTTGGCCCCCAGGAGTCGATGGGCTTCGAGCAGCAGTTGCAGGTCCATCTTGTGATGGATGCTGCTGAGTGGTCGCCCGCCTTGATGCTCAATGAGTTGAGTTATCCAGTGCTTTAGCCTTATCACGATCTGGCCTTTCATCTCGGTGTATGTGGCCCGTGTCTCTCGGCACTGATTGTTACAATAAGGTTCTGGCCTTTGCTACCCAGTGGGTCCGGCCCGTCTGCCGTTCCCCACCTCTCAATCGCTACTATGCCAGAACTAAGACCTCCGCTGGATCGAGGCTCGCAGGTTTGTTTCTTAGCGCACATCTGGCCGCCTGCGAGGCTGATGCACTGGGTCGTTGTTAATCCGGTTTCAACCATCCGGCTTTGTTCCTCGTTCTCAGACGGATATCCCGTGTTCCACGCCCACCCTCTTGCAGCTTCGCCCCGATCTAAGACCCCGCCAGGGTCGGTATGCCTCACATGATAGCGGCATACCAATGTTGTCCCGAAGACAGAAACACTCGGGACCTCTCTGGAATAACAAAATATTTCGTGGCTCAATTTCACGGCTACTTTCTGCTCGCTATCTACGCTTCGTGCCGCCTTCTCAGACGACGACGCAAGACTCGCTTTTGGTGAATATGTTAGTTCTTCCAAGTGGGGTTTGGACCCACTGGGTGTGGTAAGAGTTGTTTCCACCCTCAGCTTGTTCACCGCTGGCTGCGGCGCTTCTGCTGCGAGTTTCCCCAACTCCGTGGTTTCGCACGGCGCGACCCTGTCTCATTGTCCCATTGTCTGATCACCTCCCTCTACCCATGAAAACCCGCCGCACCTTCCTCCGCTCCGCTGGCATCACAATGGCACTGCCTTGGCTCGAAAGCCTCGCAGCGAGTGGCTCAAAAACACCTCGGCGCATGGTCTGCATCTGCGCTCCGCTCGGTTTTCTGCCAGAGAGTTTCATTCCCGGCCAGAGCGGCGCGGATTACACGCCCTCGCCTTACCTGGAGCCGTTCGCGGACTTCCGAAAAGACTTCACCGTCGTCTCCGGGCTCATGCATGCAGGCATGAGTTCCGGTCTCGGACATCAGGCCTCCGCCAGCTTTCTCACCGGCGTGCCCGGCGCGGGCAGGCCTGGGTTTCGCAATGCCATCTCGCTCGATCAACTCGCCGCCGAGAGCATCGGCATGGAGACACGTTTTCCCAGTCTCGTGCTCTCAGCAGAAGGCGCGGGCGGTCTTTCCTGGACACGCACTGGAGCGCTCATCCCGGCGGACAATTCGCCGTCCAAGGTCTTCGCCCGACTCTTTCTCGAAGGCAAGGGCGACAGCGTCCGCGCCCAGCTCCAGCGCCTTGATGACGGGCGCAGCATCCTCGATGACTTGCGATCCCAGGCCCGTGCCGTCAGTTCAAAAGTCGGCCATGAGGATCGCGAAAAGCTCGATGAATACCTCACCAGTGTCCGCGAGTTGGAGGTGCGCATGGTCAATGACGAGCGCTGGGCACGCACGCCCAAACCCAAAGTGGATGCCGAGCCTCCGACGGACATCTCCAACGCCGCCGACCTCATCGGACGCACGCGCCTGCTCTTTGATCTCAGCCACCTCGCCCTCCAGACCGACTCCACCCGGCTCATCACCATCATGCTGTCGGGAAACACCTTCACCCCACCTATCGAAGGCGTCACCCTCGGTCATCACGACCTCTCGCATCATGGCAAAGATCCCGCGAAACTGGCGCAGCTCCAGATCGTCGAAACCGAAACTCTTAAGACCTTGCGTGGCCTACTGGCTCAACTCCGCCAATCCAAAGACGCCAACGGCAGCCTGCTCGACAGCACCGCCGTCTTCCTCGGCAGCAACCTTGGCGATGGCAGCAGCCACGCCACCAAGAACCTGCCCGCCCTTCTTGCCGGCGGCCGATTCCGTCACGGACAACACCTCGCCTTCGATCCCGACAGCCCGCCGCCGCTCTGCAATCTCTACGTCAGCATGCTCCAGCACCTCGGCATCGAAACCGATCGCTTCAGCAGCGCCAACGGCACGCTCAGCGGTCTCGATCTGAATACTGCCTGACCTCACTTTTGGCAGGAAAATGGATGGGCAGGAAGATTCTTCAATCCCCTTTCTCCCATTTTCCTGCCCAAAAATCTTCTTCCAAAACCGTACATCTCTATTCCCAACCAACCATGCGCTTTCTTCTTCTCTTCATCACCCTCGCCTCGACTGTTATGGCCGCCAGTTACGTGCCCACATGGTCCACCATGACGCCGAAACGCGTGATCCAGCACAGTGACACCAATGGAGCAGCCCTAGTGAAAGCTGTGGAAGCTTTAAAGCCGGGCGACAAGCTGGAACTCGCCGCTGGAACTTACAGCGTCGAGCACATGTGGGATATACTGGCCAGTGGCACGGCGGATGCGCCGATCTGGATCGTGGCAGCTAGGGGTGCACAGGTCATCATCACACGCGGTGATGCAAAGCAAAACGTCATCAACATCGGCCAAGGTGCTGCATTGCAGTATCTGTGTCTTCAGGGGGTCGAAATCACCGGTGGCAGCCACGGCCTGCGCCTCGGGCATTGTAGCGATGTTTGGATCGATCAATGCCACATCCATCACACCAATGAAGTCTGCCTCAGTGCCAACAGTGCCGACACCCAGCGCCTCTTTTTGACCCGCAATCACATCCACCACGGCGCTGGACATGCCGAGGGCATGTATCTCGGTGCCAACAACGGCGACCACATCATGAGCGAGAGCGTCATCGCGCTGAACCACATTCACGATTGTCGCGGTGATCAAGGCGATGGCATCGAGGTCAAGCAAGGCTCCTGGGGCAATCTCATCGCCGAGAACCATGTGCATGACACGCAGTATCCCTGCATCACCGTGTATGGCACCGCTGGAAAGCCCGTGAACATCATCGAGCGCAACCTCTGCTACAACAGCGGCGACAACGTCATGCAGGTGCAGGGCGAGGCGATCGTGCGCAACAACGTGCTCATCAACGGTGCAGGCGCAGGCTTTGCCAGCACCGATCATCAGGGCAAGACGCTGAACATCCAAGTCATCCACAACACCATCCTCAATGCGGCGCACGCCTTTCGCGGCGGCTCCTGGAATGGCCGCGAAGGCATGGTCCTCGCCAACAACATCCTCTACTCACGCGATGCCAACGCCCTCCACTACGCCAACGGCAACGCAGGCGTCCTCACCACTGGCAACGTCGTCTTTGGCGATGGTCCCAAAGACGGCTGCGTCAAAGGTCGCGGCTTCGAGGACTTCCCCGGCGTCACCCTCGATGGCAGCAAGCACGACGCCACACCTGCCGCCGATGCCAAACTCGACCACGCTGATGCGAAATACCTCCTACCCACGGATTTTCATGGCAAAGCACGCACCAAGAATGTCAGCGGAGCCATCGCCCCTTGATCCATGCACAAAGCTAAAGCTCTCCTCAGCGCATTCGGGTTATGCGTCACGACGACAGTTATCGCCGACGAGTTGCCCGCCTTTCCCGGCGCAGAAGGATTTGGTGCGAAGGCCAAAGGTGGGCGTGGCGGAGCGGTCTTGTTTGTCGAGAATCTCCATGATGCTGGTCCAGGTAGTCTGCGGGCAGCTTTGGAGTCAAAAGGGCCGCGCACGGTCCTCTTTCGCACGAGTGGAACGATCACGCTCAAGTCGGAGATCACCGTTCGTAATCCCTTTCTCACCCTCGCCGGTCAGACAGCCCCCGGTGGTGGCATTGCCATCAATATCGACGGAAAGTCCGACATCGGAGCGATCAACATCGAGACACACGACGTCATCATTCAGCATCTGCGTGTCCGACCTGGCCCTGCGATCAAAGGCAGCGTCAACGGCGATGCCCTTCAGATGCTGGAGAACGCCCACGATGTCATCATTGACCACTGCTCGCTGAGCTGGAGCACCGATGAAGTCATCAGCGGCTGGTATGACGCCCGTGACATCACCGTGCAGTACTGCATCATCTCCGAGGCGCTGCACGATTCGGTGCATCAAAAAGGCCCGCATGGGATGGGCATGCTCTTTGGCGACAAAAACAAGAGCATCACGATTCACCGGAATCTCCTCGCCCATAACAACCAACGCAATCCACGGCTCAACCCAGAGGTCAAAAGCAGGTTCCAAGTGAACAACAACGTCATCTACAACTGGGGTCAGATCGCCTCAGAGATGACCGATGATGCGGAGATCAACCTCACCGGCAATCTTTACAAAAGCGGCCCTTCATCGCGGCCAGAGCGCGGCGTGGCGGTCGATGGCAAGGTGAAGATCTATCCCAAGGACAACCTCAGCCCGATCCGACTCGATGCCACCGAGCCTGAAGACGCCATCATCAAACCTTGGGAGGAGAAAATGGATCGCCGCAAGTTTGCTGTGAGCACCCCATTCAGTGCTCCATCGTTGATGATCTTATCCGCTAGCGAAACCTACGAGGCCGTTCTCGCCCATGTCGGAGCCACTCGACCCAATCTCGATTCGGTCGATCAACGCATCCTGGCCGATGTGAAAAATGGCACTGGCAAGATCATCAACCATCCCTCCGAAGTCGGCGGCTGGCCGAAGCTCGCCGTTGGCAAACCTCTCGCTGACCAGGACAACGACGGCATGCCCGATGCCTGGGAGAAAGCGCAGGGATTGAACCCTGATTACCCGGAAGACCGCAACGGCACCCGCAAACCCGGCGGCTACACTCATCTGGAAGAATACCTCCACAGGATCGACTGAACTCTTAATGCTCAACACCATGAAAACCATACTCCTACTCTGCTCATTCGCTTTCTGCGCCCTCGCTCAGCAACCGCAGCTCAAAACCGGCCCGAATGCCGATCTCAGCGGCGCTTTGCTCATGCCGACGAATGACGAATGGAATCGCGATGTCTCCAAAGACGAGGTCGATCCTCTCAGCGAGGCAATCATCGCCTCCATTGGCGCGGAGACAGGTCTGCATGAGGACTTTGGCATCGTGTGGAAGGGCCAGCCGGGCGGCATTCCGTATTACGTCGTCAGCAGCGATCAGCCAAAGGTGCCGGTGAGTTTTGAATATGCCGATGAGAGCGATCCGGGGCCGTATCCCATCCCGCCGGATGCGTACATCGAAGGCGGTCCGCAGGCCGAGGGCGACAGGCATGTTCTCGTGCTCGATAAGGACAACTGGAAGCTCTACGAACTGTTTCACAGCTTCCCGCTCGATGGCGGCAAAAGCTGGAAAGCCAGCAGCGGTGCGGTTTTCGATTTGAAGAACCCGAAGCCGCGTCCCGCTGGCTGGACTAGCGCCGATGCGGCTGGCTTGCCGATTTTACCCGGTCTCGCCCGCTACGATGAAATCTGCGGCACGAAGGAGCTCACGCACGCGCTGCGCTTCACCGTGAAAAAGAGCCGTCGTGCCTACGTGCCGCCCGCCACGCACTTCGCCAGTCCACATAAAGACGAGAACCTCCCGCCGATGGGCATGCGCGTGCGATTGAAGGCAAGCTTTGATACCTCCAAGTTCACCGGAGCCGCGAAAGTCATCCTCGAAGGCCTCAAAACCCACGGCATGATCCTCGCCGACAATGGCGGCGACTGGTTCATCAGCGGCGCACCCGATGATCGCTGGGTTCACGAAGAACTCCTGCCCATCCGCAAAGTGAAGGGCAACGACCTCGAAGTCGTGAAGATGGGACCGATGACCACTCGGTGATAAGGGACTGAAAGGACGGAAAGGACAAAAATGACGTGTCTCTTGTCCCTTCCGTCTTTTCAGTCATTTTTGTCCTTTTCTTGCCTCCCAGAATCCCCTAAAACCACATTCCATGGACGACACGCCGCACTTCATCCCGCCCCATGGAGGCTATGAGCATCTGCTCTCATACCAGAAGTCGCTCGTAGTGTTTGAGGGCACGGTTTTCTTCGTGAAAAAGTGGCTGCCCAAGTTTGGGGACCGCACAGTGGATCAGATGGTGCAGGCGGCGCGTTCAGGGAAACAAAACATCGTCGAAGGCAGCATCGCCTCGGCGATGTCGAAGCAAAAAGAGATTGAGCTGACGAACTGGGCCAAGGCCAGCCAGGAGGAGCTCAAGGAAGACTACCAGGACTTTCTCCTCACACGAAAGCTCAAAGAGTGGCCATCCACGCATCGCTACGCTCAGCGCCTCTCCACTCTCTGCCGCAAACCCGGTGCAACCTATGCCGACTTCCAGCGCGGCATCGAAAGTGACGATCCTGAGATCGCTGCGAATGTGCTGTTAGGCCTCTGCAAAGTCACGATCTACCTCCTCAAACGCCAGATCGAGAGCCTGGAGAAAGCCTTTCTCCAAGAAGGCGGCATCCGCGAAAGGATGACGAAGGCAAGGCTCGAAGTCCGTGATCAGCAACGCAGAGAAAAAAGAGACAGTAGAGACGTAAGGCACTGAAAAGGCCCTGCCCCGACCCTTCTGTCCTTTTCGACCCTTCAGTCCCTTTCTCCATTCTTATGAAACTACTCCTCCTCGCCGCAGCACTCTCGCACTCGACCTGGTCACCCTTCGGCCCTGGCGGCGGCGGCTGGATCGAAGACGTCGTCGCGCATCCGACGAACCCGAAGGAAGTCTGGGCGATGACCGATTTGAGCGGCTTATTTCGCTCGCAGGATGCGGGAGCCACTTGGCGGAAGATGTCCGCTGATGTGGAGCGCGGTGTCGTCGCGAGAAAACAAATCACCTCGCACAACCGGCAGTTCGCCATTGATCCGGTGGACTCTAAGCACATGTATTGGGGCGTCTGCGGCATGATCTGGGCCTCGCATGATGGCGGCGTGACGTGGCAGGCCGTGTTTGGAACCGCGCCGAAGGTGGGCGACGACAAAACGCCGCATCTCGGCCATGCGATGGCCGTTTCAAAGAAAGGCGAGGTCGTCGCGCTCGATCATGAAAGCGTGCTGCGCATCTCACGCGATCATGGTGCCACTTGGGTGGAGTTGTCGAAGCCGCCGGTGGCCAAGAACTCGGCCGACACACCGGCGTTTCCGCTCTTCCTCGCCGATGACACGCTCTGCGTCTCGTGCCGACCTTCGCCAGGCCTCGCGGTGTCGCGTGACGGTGGCAAGACGTGGCAGCTTCAGCTCGCCGACAGCATCATTTTGAATGCGCAGGCCACGCCGGAAGGCGCGGGCGTATTTGCCTTCGACTCGACCGGCAAACTGCATCGCAGTGTCGATGCGGGAGCGAGCTTCACGATGATCAAAGAGGTCCCGCACAAATGGGAACCCGGCTTGCGATTCGCAGGCGGTCTGGCGGTCGCGAAAGGCGGCAAGGTCATGCTGTGGTCGCTCGGGCAACTCGTGGTGAGCAGCGACAACGGCGAGACATGGACGCGCCATCGCATCGAGACGAATTGGAACCGCGGCAGCTACCCCGGCATGAATCGCTACGCCTCGCCGGAGGGTAAATGCAGCGCGCTCGCCGTCACCGCCGATGGCTCGACTTGGCTGAAGTGCGACAGCTCGCTCATGTGCCGCAGCACCGACTTCGGCGTGAGCTGGACGGGCAGCACCGTGGGCTTGCAAATCCTCTGCTACTTCCAAGGCCCTGCCATCAGCCCGCACGATCCGCAGCAGGCCATGGTCGCTGCGCTCGATCAAGGCGTCTTCAAAACCGAAGATGGTGGCGCGTCATGGAAGCCGATGCGTGTGCAAACCGATTGGTGGAACGACGACTGGCAAAACCACGACGGCAGTGTCGTCAAAGCGCATCCGAAGCTGCCAAAGACCTGGTTTGCCATCATCCACGGTCACGGCGGCACACGGCATCCGCGTCTGCATCGCACCGATGACGGCGGCGCGACGTGGAAGCTCGTTTTGGATCTCAAAGAGAAGTTCGGCGGCGAATGGGGCAAATGGCTCGACGACAGCGAGATGGGCGATTTGTGCTTTGACCCTTCGAATCCGGACGTGATGCACCTCGCGAACTACCAGCTCGGCGTTTTCAAAAGCAGCGATGGCGGCCAGACTTGGAAGCACACGCTGAAAACGAAAAACGGCCTCAGCCTCGTCACCAGTCCCAGCGGCCAGCATGTGTATCTGCAATGCCTCAAGCGCACCGGCCTCTACGCCAGCCATGATCGCGGCGAGACCTGGGAAGTCGCCCACGCTGCCGATGGCGTGGACGGACTCGCCCATCATCCAAAGGACGAAACCACGCTCTTCATCAGCGATGGCCAGCACGAGAACTACTGGAGCTACCAAGGCTCGCGCCCCGCCAAGCTGCTCAAAAGCACCGACGCTGGCAAAACCTGGACGCAACTCGCCGCCCTCGACAGCGGCCCGATCTATATCGACCCCGTGAAACCCGAGATCATGCTCATGAGCACCCTCCACGGCGGCAAAGGCATCCTCCGCAGCACCGATGGCGGCCAAACGTGGCACGACTTCCATCACGACGCCCCCAGCTACACCGCCCGCGGCTTCACCTATGGCGGCACACCCGGCAGCGTCATTTATCACATGTTTGGCAACATGGCGCGGACGGTGAAGTTGTATGAGTGAGTTGGCAGGGACTTTTTCCCCAACTCATTCTTCTGCTAATCTTCCTGCCAAAAATGAAGTGCCTCTTCTTGCTTCTCACCTCCGTCGCACTCGCCGCCGAGCCCGTGCTGCGGCTCGACATGGCGGATACACAGGGATTTAAGGCGGAAGGCGCTGTTGAAGTCTCTGTTCCGCTCAAGGATGATGAACTCGCGGCCTCACAAAAACGTGGTGGCGATGGCAAAGCGGCACATTTTGCCGGTGGACGGCTCATCGGCACCGAAAGCGCAGAGATGCTTCAAAAACTCGATGCCTTCACCTTTGGCATCCGCCTCAAACCGGAGGGCGATTTCATTCACGGCACCGTTTGTGTGCAGCGGGGCGCACGCGAGGCACAAAGCGGTGCTTTTGAGCTTTCCGCATGGCACATGCCCTTCATCGAGCGAGAGCACTTCACCTTCCAGGGCATGTTTCGCGGCGGCCTCACGCCGCGCACGGGCAAGTATTTCCCGGCCATCAATATCGACCAAGACCGCCATGTCTCATCGGGTTGGCGGGACATCCTCATCACGAAGGCAAAGGGCGGCATCATGCAGTGGTTTCTCGATGGCAAGCGAGTCACCGTGCGCGAGCGAGCGTCCATCGTGCCGGGTGTCTCCGCATGGGCGTTTGAGGGCGCGGCATCGCCGCTGTGCATCGGAGCGGATGCGGAGGGTGGCGAGCCGTTTCGCGGGTGGATCGATCACGTCATGATTTGGGATCGCGTGCTCGCTGATGAAGAGATCGCCACATTCAGCGGCGTCGCGGCCATCACGGATGCGGTGATTCATCAGCCCGCTGAGGAGCGCATCTTTGGCAATGGCATCCTCACCGCCGACACGCCAGTGGAGAAGCGCTACGACTGGGTGGATGCAAAGCTGCCCGCCTTCCGTGATGAACTCGCGCAGACCGATCCGCATCTGCCGCGCTATCACATCACCTTGCCCGGCGAGATGTGGAACCCCATCGCCTACTTCCATGGCGGCAAGTATCACCTCTTCCAGGGCTGGAGCAGCGGCGGATGCTTCGGCTACTTCGAGGACACGAGCGAAAACATCGTCTGGCAGCATCTCATGAGCAGCGACCTCATTCACTGGACTCTGCTGCCCATGCCCATTCGCTCACCTTTGCATCCGAATGAAAATGGCACCTTCTTCCAGGACGATGCGGGCCGCGTCATCGTCCACTACTACGGCGCACGCGGCAGCGAGCCACGCATGGCCGTCACGCGTGACGCCGATCTCGCCACGTGGAAATCCTTTCCACAAATGGTCCGCTTCCACGGCATCCCTGATGACTTGCAGGGCCGCCATGATCCCGCCGCTGTCTTCAAACAAGGCGACACCTGGTTTCAAATCTCCACCACCGTGCGACCGAAGGCCACCGGACTTGTGCTGCCGCTCTACCAAAGCAAAGACCTCATCCGCTGGGACTATGCGGGCCGCTTCTTTGAGGACGCCACCGGACGCAGCGTCAACGAATGCGGCCAGCTCTTTCAGCTCGATGGCCGCCACGTCTTCACCGCCATCCACGACCTCAGCGACCACGCCCAATACATGACCGGCACGCTGCGCACCGATGGCACCTTTGAGCGACAGCACGCAGGCATCGTCGATCACACCAGCAGCACCTACAACTGCGTCTCCACCGCCGTGAACGCCGAAGGCCGCGCCACCCAATGGCGCTTCATGAACATCGTCCGCCCCTATCGTCAAAGCAGTGCCGCTGGCTGGTGGAACACGCTCAGCCTCCCACGCGATCTCCGCGTCGATGCCGCAGGCCGACTCCTGCCACGTCCCTCGCCCTCATTGGAAAAACTGCGTGGCAAACAGGTGCATCACGACCTCACCCGCGGCTCATTCACCCTCGGAAACTTCGCAGCCGCCAGTTCCGAGATCCGCTTGCAAACCACCTCCGCCGTCACCTTGCGCCTCAGCGATGCCAAACATCATCTCGAAGTCCGTCACGACCCCACGCAGCACGAAATCATCCTCGACCTCGCCAAGTTCAACCAAGGCATCCGCCGCGCCCCCATCACCGCCGAGCCAGGCAAACCCATCACGCTGCGTTTATTCGCCGACCGCTCCATCTTCGAGATCTACGCCAACAACGAAATCGTCATCTCCGCCGCCGCCTTCTTCGATGATCCTGCGTCGCTGAAACTTCAAATCACCGCCGAGGCACCGGTGACACTGGATGCGTGGGAGATGAAGGCGCTCGAATGGTCCACCCTGAAGCCATGAAGCTCTTCCTCACCTTCCTCGTCTCCGCGAATGCGCTCGCCGCAGACATCAGCCATCTGGAGACGCTGAAGCTTAGCTCCGGCCCTGCCAGCATCTCAGTCCGCTTCACCGCGCCGGGCAAAGGCTGGACGGGCACGCTGCTCTCACGGCGTGCAGCGCCGGGCGAGCCTTCGCTCACGGTCACCGCCTTCAAGCACGAGCCTTTTGGCAATCGTTTCCTCGGTGTGGCGATGGATGGCACTGCGGATGGGCCGAATCAGGTGGCGGCGAAGACGGTGCGGGATGACATCATCGGCGGCCATCTCGTTGGCGCTTTCACGGAGATGGATGCGGCGCTTGATAGCGGCCCACACGAACTCGTTTTCCGTAGCGATGGCAAAACAGCGGAGCTTTTCATCGACGGCATTCGACGTGAGTCTCGCAGCGCGGAAAGGCTCACCGCACGCACTTATTTGAAGCTCTATCCTCATGCGAAGCTCGGTTGGAAGCTCGGCAGCGATCCTGATGGCGGCGATGTTTTCTCGGGAACCATCGAAAAGGCCGAGGTGCAGCCGCAATGGCTCAGCGATGCCGAAATCGGCGTGAAAGGCACCGCGCCGGAAAACACGGAAAATGCCAAAATCATCGCCGCCGGGCTGTTTCCAGCCTCGATGAGCGATTCGCAGCGCATGAGCGCCATCGACGACGCGATGCCACGCTGGCTGGCGGACACGATGAAGCGCGACAAATGGTTTCCGCGCTTCCATCTCGCCATTCCGGCCGGGATGATGTTTGACACGCGCTGCGCCATTCATGGAGGTCGGTTTCATGTCTTCCCCACCTGGCGGGCAAATTTGAACCTCACTCGCGGCACCTTCGGCAGCTTCCGCATGATGCACGCCAGCAGCGCGGACCTCGTACATTGGCGCATCGAGCCGTTTCCGATCCGCCTGGAGAATGCCGATGTGTGCAACGGCAGCCCCACCACGCTCGATGGCACGCCGAACTTCTTTTTCCTCCGCTACGGCACCAATGGCGCACCGAACCGCGCCACGCCAAGCGATGCCACTTTGACGAAATGGAGCCTCGCCGAACCACCGCCGACCATCACGAAAGAAGGCGAAGGCTACGCAGGTCGGCTCGATAGCGTGGTCTTCACTCACGGCGGCAAAACCTACCTCACCGGCACACGTCGCAACGCCAACAAACCCAGCATGGCGATGCCGCTCTACCGCAGCGACGACCTCACGAGCTGGACCTATCTCGGCGACTTTCTGCAAACCGATACCGGCAAGAACTTCAACGAATGCCCGCAAATCTTTACGCTCGGCGACAAGATGGTCGTGGCCGCGTTTTATCCGCTCAAAGGCCGCTTCGACAACAACCTCGTCGGTCGCTTTGAAAACGAACGCTTCATCCCCGAAACCAGCGGCCGTTGGGACTATGGTGGCCACGGTCATGTGCGCAGCTTCGATGCGGATACCGCCCCCGATGGCCGCGTCATCGGCTGGAGCACCATCAGCGTCTATGGCGAGCACGACGCCCTCGAAACGGCCCGTATCGGTTGGAAAGGCATGCACAGCCTGCCAAAAGAAGTCACGCTGCGCCCCGATGGCACGCTCGCTCTCGCACCCGCCCAAGAAATCGAGCAACTGCGCGGCGAGATGAGCGCCAACTCGCTTCCGAAAGACCACGACGGCACCTTTGAACTCGCCTTCACGCTCGAAAAGCCCGCCCGCCTCGCCCTCACCAGTCCCGACGGCCAGATCGGCCTCACCTTCGATCCCCGCAGTCGCACCCTCACCGCCGATGCGACGAAATCCCCGAAGCTCGGCTCCGACACCGGCCACCTCTTTCGCACCGACGCCATCCCCGGCGAAGGCGTGGTGTCTTGCCGCGTCTTCTTCGACCGCAGCGTGCTCGAAATCTATGTCGGCGGCATGGTGATGACCTTGCGTCACTACCCCGCTGATCCTGCGAGCCTGCAATTCACCCAGCGAGGCCTTTCCAGCTTCACCGCCTGGAAAATGAATCCCATTTGGTGAGATCTCAGCCGATTGATGATTGCTAGAAGATCCATGGGCAAGAATGTTTCCAATCCGACGCCTCCTCATTTTCCTGCCTAACTAATGAAACTCATACATTTCCTTCTCCTCACTAGTTCGCTCCACGCCGCTGACTCCACCACGCCTGGCGAAATCACCACACCGTTTCCGACAATCACCAATCTCGCCGTCGAATGGCAGATTGAGGGCGATGACGATCTTGATGCGATTTGTGAGATGAAGTTTCGCCAAGTCGGAACAGCCGAGTGGCGCAATGGCATGCCGCTGCGGCGTGTGCCAGCGGGTTCTAGTCAGAAGACCTCGCAGCCCTTTGCCTGGTCGAATCGTCTCAGAGGCAGCGTCTTCGATCTCGCACCTGGAACGGACTACGAGATCGCATTGAAGCTCCAGGATCCCGATGGCGGCGATGTGACAAAAATTGTGAAAGCATCGACACGACCAGAGCCGATTGCCAAAGCCGACGCGGTAATCAAAAACGGCACGAAAGCCGATCTGAAAACCGTACAGCCCGGTGAAGTGCTTTTGCTGGCCGATGGTGATTACGGTGCGGCGGTCTTCAGCCGCGATGGAGAGCCGGGAAAACCCATCGTGTATCGTAGTAAGAGCGGGAAGGCCGTTTTCAGCGAGATCAGTCTCACTGGTCGCAAGTGGGTGTATCTGGAAGGCCTCACGGTCAATGGCCCCGTGCGCATGAACGACACGGAACACTGCGTGGTGCGGCGCTGCATCATCAATGCGCAGTTCGGCATCAAGGCCTACAAGGCGGGCATGATGAATGCCTGCATTGAGGACAACGTCATCATGGGTATTCGCAAATGGGACTCCTCCATCATGGGCGCGGATGGCGATAACGAGGGCGAAGGAATCCAGTTCACCGGCAGCGGCAACGTGATCCGCCACAACCGCGTCCGCGGCTTCCGCGACTGCATCAGCCACATGGAAGACGACGGCGCTGCGCAGCAAATGTGTAACGACATCCTCAACAACGACATCAGCGCCGGTCTTGATGATGGCATTGAGGCTGACTTTGCCCTTAGCAACTGCCGCATCATGCGCAATCGAATCACGAACTGCTTTGTCGGCATCAGTTCGCAGCCCGGACTCGGTGGTCCCAACTACTTCATGCGCAATGTCATGTTTAACCTCACTTACAGTGCTTTTAAGTTGCACCGCTACAGCGTGGGTGATGTCATCTTGCGCAATACCGTCATCAAAGCAGGGGACGGCTTTGGCAACTACTCCAGTGAGCCGTTTGATCACGCGTTGATTGAATACAACCTCTTCATTGGCGGAAAAACGACCGAAGGTCTTAAGTTCGGCGGTTATAGCCCTGGGCGCGGCCGCGGTGTCGATGTGCAGAATTTCGGCGAGCATTGCGTCATCGACTTCAATGCTTACGCTAGCCACGGCGGGCCCTTCGAAGGCAAAATCCGCTCGTGGACTTTCACCAAGCTTCCCGGCACGGAGTATGAGCCTCATGGCATGCAGGTGAGCCTTGATGTGTTGGCGTCTCCGACTTTCCCGGATCATCCAGCGCAGGTTTATGACCCGGCAGACTTTCGATTGAAGACCGGAGCACCTGATGTGGGCGCTTATTCTCAGGGTGAAGCTGTGCCTGTTTATGGGCCACGTGAATGAATTCACGCTTTCATCAAAGCGAACGATGAGTGACAAAACATGAATTGGAGAGAAGGGAAGCCGTGGTCGAAGCAAGAGGCCTCATGGACTTCCTCACTGCGATTCAATCAAATCTTCTCAGCCCCGCCGTTTTATTCTTCGTCCTCGGAGTGTTTGCGGCGGTTTCTAAAAGCGATCTCAAATTCCCCGAAGCGCTCTATTCCACGCTGACGATCTATTTGCTCACCGCCATTGGCTTCAAAGGCGGCGTCGCGATCAATGAAGCTGGAATCGGGGCCGTCTGGCTGCCAGCCCTAGCAGCCATGACTTTGGGCGGACTGATCCCGCTCTGGACCTACCCTGCGCTACGGAAGCTGGGTAAGTTCAGCATCGCCGATGCTGGAGCTGTCGCCGCACATTACGGGAGTGTGAGTGCGGTCACCTTCATCGCGGCGACGAATTTTCTAAAGAGCATCAATGAGCCTTATGAGAGCTACGCTTCAGCCTTCCTCGCTGTCATGGAGTCTCCCGCGATCATCGTCGGAGTCATGCTGGGCAAAGGAGCGCTCGGTGGTAAGTTTTCCCTGTCAGATCAGGGCGTGCGCCATGCGCTGCGGGATGCCGTGCTGGGCAAAGGCGTGCTGCTCCTGATAGGCGCCATGATCATCGGAGCACTCTGTGGTAAGCGGGGCATGACCTCGGTGGAGGGCTTCTTCGTCACTCCCTTCCAGGGAGTGCTTGCGCTCTTCCTTCTTGAAATGGGCATGGTCGCTGGGCGTAGGCTCGGTGACTTAAAGAAGGTCGGGTTCTTTCTGCTCCTATTCGGTATCACGGCCCCCGTGATCCACGGTTGTGCGGGCGTGCTGCTCGGCACCTGGGTGGGGCTGAGCGCGGGTGGTGCCACGCTGCTAGGCGTGCTCGCTGGAAGCGCGAGCTACATCGCCGCGCCTGCTGCGGTGAGGCTCTCCCTCCCAGAGGCGAATCCGACCTACTCACTCACTGCCGCACTCGCCATCACTTTTCCCTTCAACATCACCGTCGGTATCCCCCTGTTCTTTGAACTCGCTAAACATCTCCACGCCTAATCCACTATGAATCTACATCCCATGAAACTCGTCACCATCGTTTGTGAGGCCATCCTCGAAGAACGTGTGGTAGAACTTCTCCGTGAATCTGGAGCCCACGGTTACACCGCTTTCCCTGTCCGGGGCAGTGGCAATCAAGGTGAACGCAATGCTGACATGGCCGAGACAGGCAATGTGCAGATTCAAGTCATCGTCAAAAACTCTGTTTCGGAGACACTGATGATGCGGCTCCAAAGTGAGCTTTTCAAAGCTTATGCCATGGTCGCTTATGAAAGTGATGTGCGGGTCTTGAGACCAGAGAAATTCTAAAATGGTGAACTCCAATCAAACCAAAAAATGAAACTATCGACACTTCTACCGATCTCTCTTCTTGCAATAACGGCCATTATCATTGCCCGTAATCCAAATGAAGAGCCAATTTTAGACAGTCACGTTACCACGGCTGAGGAGCAAGCCAACCTGACGCCTGACGAAGTCTTGAAACAGTTTAAAGAGGGCAATCAAAGGTTCCAAAGCGGAACGGAAACGCGTCGTAATCACAGTGAGCAGGTGCGCAAGTCTGCGCCTGGGCAGTATCCGAAGGCGATGGTGCTGAGCTGTCTCGACAGCCGAGTGCCAGTGGAAGACGTCTTCGATCAGGGGATCGGGGATGTCTTTGTTGGCCGTGTGGCGGGGAACTTCGTGAATGAAGATTTGCTCGGTAGCATGGAGTTTGCCTGCAAGGTCGCCGGTGCCAAATTGATCCTCGTCATGGGCCATCAGCATTGCGGTGCGATCAAAGGTGCGATTGATGACGTGAAGCTTGGCAACATCACCGCCATGCTTGCCAACATCAAACCTGCGGTCGCAGCGAGTCAGGATTTCCAGGGGGATAAAAAATCATCGAACACAGAATTTGTGAAGCGAGTGGCCATCAACAATGTGAAAAACACACTCGGTCAAATCCGTGAGAGGAGCCCAATCCTGAAAGAGATGGAAGAGAAGGGTCAGATCAAGATTGTTGGGGCCTTCTATCGTCTCACGGACGGTACCCTTGAGTTTGTTCAGTGAGCCAGTCCGATTTCCATTCATTGACTTGAATGATCAAAAGAGAGGTATTCTTGCAGATCAATCCATTTAACATGAACGATGGTCACATCGGCGGAATCTGTTTTTGACTGAAAAAACAGGCTGTTACCTCCAAAGTAAGCAAGACACTAGACACCTCATGCCTCATTTTGCAGAATGAACCAATTTACATGGTCCGGCGTCTTCCCGGCGGTCCTCACTCAGTTGCATCAAGATCAGTCGCTCGACCTAACCGCCAGTGCCAAACATTGGCAGGCGCAGATCGACGTCGGCGTCTCCGGTTTGATCGTCTGTGGTTCCTTGGGTGAAAATCAGTGCCTCCAACCAGATGAGAAACGCGCTGTGGTGAAGCATGCCGTTGAAGTTGCTGCGGGTCGCATACCCGTGGTCACAGGCGTCGCCGAGATGAGCACCCAGGCCGCCATTTCCTACATGCAGGATTGCGAAAAGCTCGGTGCGTCCGGTTTCATGATCATGCCGCCCATGGTTTATAAGAGTGATCCACGTGAGACGCAGCATTGGTTCCGCACTTTGGCCAAAGCCACACCACTGTCCTGGATGCTCTATAACAATCCCGTCGGCTACTACACCGATGTCACGCCGGAGATGTTCGTCGAGCTTGCTGACATTCCGAACCTGCACGCCATCAAAGAAAGCAGTTCCAATACCCGCCGTATCACTGAGCTGCGCAATCAAACTGGTGACCGCTACCGCATCTTCACCGGCGTGGATGATCTCTTCCTCGAATCCGCCATCCTTGGCATCGACGGCTGGGTGTGCGGCAGTGGCATCGCTTTCCCGAAGGAGAATCAGCAGCTCTGGGACCTTGCCCAGGCAGGCCGCTGGGACGAATGCCGCGCCCTCTATCGCTGGAGCCAGCCGCTCATGAAGCTCGACACGCACCTCCACTTTGTGCAATACATCAAGCTTCTCTGCCAAGAAACCGGTCAGGGCAAAGAGTGGGTTCGTGAGCCACGCTTGCCTCTAGCAGGTGCTGAACGCGAGCAAGTGCTCAAAATCATCCGCGACGCGCTGGCAAAACGACCATTGTAATAAGCGCTTTGAGTATTGCAGCGGAAGCGGCTACCCATTAGATAGTAGCTATGGTGCGCCCACGCAAAAAATACACTGTTCACGATCTCCGTAAGCTCAAAGGCAAACGCTGTCTCACGCACATCCATGTGAAGTCGCCGCAAGAGGCGATTGCAGCGGAGGCGGCGGGTATCGATCTCATGAGTTGCAGCTTTGACTCGCCAGAAGCCCAGGCGCGGTTGCCACTACTCGTCGCAGCAGTGCCCACCGCCTTTCTTTCAGGCTCCACACCACATGGCATGGCCACCCAGGAGGAAGCTGTACGCACCGGCTTCCGCGCTCTGGAAATGGGGGCGAGCTCCGTGTATTGCTCCGGCAGTCCCTTTCTCATTGAGGCGATGGCCCGTGAAGGCATCCCCGTGGTCGGCCACATCGGCATGGTGCCGCGTCACGTCACCTGGACCGGTTACCGCAGCATCGGCAAGACCGTCGATGAAGCCAAGGCGCTCTATGGCAAAATGAAGGACCTGGAAAACGCCGGCGCATACGCGGCAGAGATCGAAATCGTGCCGCACAATCTCGCGACCTGGCTTTGCAAGCAAACGAGCATGCTCCTCATGTCACTCGGTTCGGGCAGCGGCTGTGATACACAGTTCCTTTTCTCCTGCGACATCCTCGGTGATTACGACGAGCGCATCCCGCGCCACGCCAAGTCTTATCGCAACTTCGCGGAAGAAAACCGGCGCCTGCAAAACGAACGCATCGCCGCGTTCAGCGAGTACGCCGCCGATGTCAAAGAAGGTCGCTTTCCCGAGCGCAGCCACCTCACCGAAATGGAACCCCGTCTCTTGGAAGAAGTTGAGCGCTCCATCTTGGTCTAATCAGCTGTGACTCGACTTTTTCTCAAAGTCTGCCACTTTTCTATCCATGTCTGCCATCACTGCTGCTGAGCTAGCTGAACTCCCGCGCCTCACGCGTGAGCAGATCGCCGCGCCCACGGTGGAGCTCGGGCAGCGCATCCGTGAGCTGTATCTGGCCCGTCCGGCGAATTACGACTACCATAAGGCCTTCCTTGTAGCCCGCATCCTCAGCAGCGAAAGACTGCGCAGCCGGGCCAAATGGTGCCATTTTGCTCAGGAGCTCATTCAGGATCCAGGTGTAAGCAATCGCCTTGTCGATCAGGCCATGCGCCTGATCGGGTTGGAAAAAAAAGCCGGTATGAGATTGCGCTGGCAGTGAACCTTTCGCCATGAAATGGAGTGACCAACCCCCAAATTGGAACACGCCTATCGGCGAAAAGATCGACCGTTTTTTACAGGCCGTAGCTGAGCGTTTCCCTGATTATAGTGACACCATCGTCGTCTTCGGTTCTGCGACGATTCACCTGCGATTGGACCCGACCTTTACCAGTGCGGATGCCGACCTACGAGTCAGCTCAAAGGACATCATGCCCTTCAAAGCCCTAACCGAAGACATCGGAATGGGTAAGAGTGGCAAAGACGAAGGTATCTTCTATCTCGACATCACTCCGCCCAGTGCCTTCAAATCTACAGAGAGTTGGTATGGTCGAGCTCACACGGAGACACGTCACGGAATCAAGATCATGATGCCACAGGTGCGTGATGTTTTGGTGGGAAAGCTACACCGTTATAGGAAGCCAAGCGTGATAGGAATAGAGCCAAAGGATCTACGTGCTTTTCTGCGTGTCCAAGAACTCTCCGGCGGACATCCGACAGAGGCCGAGTTGCTCAAAGATGTGCTGCTTTGCCCTCATGCCTGGCATTTGCAGATGAGTGGTGCTGTCACTGACTTCCGCCGGAATCTAGAAGACCTTTGGCCTCTGCTGTACCACAAGCCGCTTGATGTGAAGGAGCAGATCATCCGCCCACTCATGCATGAAATGGAACTCTCCGGCTACACTGAAAGCCAAGACTGGATGGAGCTAGTCCGCGCTTTGGTTCCGACACGCCTGTGAGTCTTGTAAGACCTGAAACCTGAGAAGCGTCCTTCTTTATTCTGACCTAGATGGCTTCACTCCGTTTCATGCGTTCCGTTCTGCTCCTTCTCCCACTTTTCGCATCTGCTGCTACTCCATCAGCAGTCATCTCACTGATCGACCTCCACTGCATCGAGTGCCATGACGCCGATTTAAAGAAGGGTGGGATCGATCTCACGGCGTTGAGCTTTGACCTTGCGGCTCGTCCCACTTTTGACACTTGGGTGAAAGTGTACGATGCCGTTGCAAATGGAGAAATGCCGCCAAAGAAAAAAGCCCAGCCAGAAGCCAAGATAGCGCAGGCATTCACGGCCGCACTCGGTGAAAGGCTTCATACCACCAGCCTCGCAGAACAAGAGAAATCGGGCCGCACGCTCGTGCGCAGGCTGAACCGCATTGAGTATGAAAACACGGTCCGTGATTTGCTGCACATCGACACACCACTCGTGGGCCTTTTACCGGAGGATACGCCGATGCATGGATTTGATACCGTGGCAGAAGGCTTGCGCTTTTCGCAGCTCCAGATCGAAAAGTATCTCGAAGCGGCCGATGCAGCGCTGGATGCCGCCGTCGATCTGCGCATACCGATCGAGCTAAAAAAGGAGCGTTTTAGCTACAAGGATCAAAAAAGCATCAAGGATAATCTCGCTCTGCCGGACAATCCGCCGGAGGACTCAAAGAAAAAGTATAACCGCAAACGCGTTGTCTTTCGCGATCTGCCAGACGCGCTCGTCATGTTCACCGATGCCGATTACATGCTCGGTCTCTCGAACTTTAAACTTCGCCGCAGTGGTACCTACCGCATCCGCATGTCCGCTTACGGCTACCAAACCGCGGGTGAGCCCGTCACTGCACGCCTTTACACGAACGATTACAGCGCTGGGAAACGCCTGATCGGCCATTGGGACATGCCGGAAGGGCAGCCACGCGTTGTTGAAACGGTTACACGTATCAACCGCAGTGAGCACCTTCTCGTGATGCCCTTCAGCGTCGGTTACGACGAGAGAGGCCAGCGTTTAAGCGACTCCAACACGACCAAGGAATTCACAGGTCGTGGATTAGCTGTTCAGTGGATCGAGATCGAAGGCCCGCTGGAAATGCAAAACTGGCCGCCACCCTCCGTGAAGGCGCTTTTGCCTGATGTAGAGCTGGCGCCCATTCAGACAAAAAAGATCCCGAATCGTAGCGACATGGAAAAGGCCATTGGCTTTGAGTTAAAGCCGGCTGATCCCGTCGCATCCCTAAAAATTTGCATCGAACGCTTCGCCGCCAAAGCCTTCCGTCGTCCACTGGAAGTGGGTGAGTCAGATCGCTTCGTCAAACTCGCACACGATTCTCTCAGAGGCGGCGCGAGCTTTCTTGATGCCGCCAAGCTCGGCCTACGCGGCGTGCTGACCGCGCCCCAGTTTTTGTTGTTTGATGAGCTTCCTGGCCTGCGTCTTAGCGACCACGCTTTGGCCTCACGTCTCTCTTATTTCCTCTGGAGTACACTGCCCGATGACGAGTTGATGAATCTCGCCACTGCAAAAAAGCTCCACGAGCCCACAGTTCTGAAAGCACAAGTGAAGCGGCTGCTTGCCGACAAACGTAGCAGCGCCTTCGTGAAGAATTTTACCGGTCAATGGCTCGATCTGCGCAGCATCGATGCAACTTCGCCCGACACCACGCTTTACCCTGAATTCGATGAGATGCTGAAGCTCGCTATGGTCGGCGAGACAGAGGCCTTCTTTACCGAATTACTGCAAAAAGATCTGCCCATCACCAACTTCATTCACAGTGATTTTTTGATGCTGAATCGTCGCATCGCTCAGCATTACGGCCTCGGTTTCGATGCCGCGAACAGCGAGCAATTCGTCCGCGTAAAGCTTCCCGCCGACAGCGTGCGGGGTGGACTGCTCACGCAGGCCAGCATTCTCAAAGTCACTGCCAATGGCACCGTCAGTTCACCCGTATTGCGTGGAGCCTGGGTCATGAAGCGCCTGCTCGGCCAGCCGCCTGCGCCACCTCCGCCGGGCACACCCGGCGTCGAACCTGATACACGCGGCGCTGCCACAATCCGCGAGATTTTGGACAAACATCGCAACAATGAAACCTGTGCCGGTTGCCACGCCAAGATTGATCCTCCAGGCTTTGCTTTAGAAAACTTCGACGTTATCGGCGGCTGGCGTGATCGCTATCGCAGCAAAGAAAAGGGCGACAAACCCAGCGCCAAAGTCGAGAACCGCGGCGTCTGGCAATACAAAGTCTCTCTGCCCGTCGATGCGTCTGGCCAGCTCGCTGATGGCCGCTCTTTCAAGGACATCAAAGACTTCAAAAGCCTTCTCCTCACCAATCCCGCCGACGTCCACCGCTGCCTCACCGAAAAACTCCTCACCTACGCCACCGGCGCTGCACCGAGCTATGCAGATAAAAAAGCCATCGCCGAGATCGTCGATAAATCGCTCAAGCAAGGAGGTGGCTTGACGACTTTTGTGAATGAAATCGTTCTCAGTGAAACTTTCCGCCGCAAGTAATCTGCCAAATCGAATGCCCATCCTTTTATGAACACTCTCTCCCGCCGCACCTTTCTTCGCTCTTCCGGCGTCTCTCTGGCGCTGCCGTTTCTCGATGCCATGTGGGGCCGAAAGGCCCTTGCTGCGGATGTCGGGGCACCCAAGCGTCTGGTGACCATTTGCGCCTCGCTTGGGATTTACGGGCCGGATTTCTTTCCAGTGGAGAGTGGCGATGCTTACACGCCGACGCCTTATTTGAAGATGATCGAGGCGCATCGGAAGGACTTCACGATCATCTCAAATGTCAGTCACCCAGATCAAAATGGACGTGATGGTCATGCTTCGGAGATGACCTGGTTGACAGGGGCGCGGCATCCGGGGCTGGGCGGTTTTCGCAACACGATTTCCGTGGACCAATTCATCGCTGAAAAAATCGGGTTTGAGACTCGCTACCCGTCGTTGCAACTTAACACGGGTGGTAACACCAGCCAGAGCTATACGCGAAGCGGGGTGATGATTCCGGCCGAAATGCGTCCGTCGAAAGTCTTCGCAAAACTCTTCCTTGATGGTTCCCCCGATGAAGTTCTAAACCAGATGCGCAAGCTTCACGAAGGCCGCAGTATCATGGACATAGTCGGCGAAGAAGCAAAGCGGCTCGAAAAGCGCTTCGGTAGCGCCGATCGCGATAAGCTCGACGAATACTTCACCTCCGTGCGCGAGATGGAGCAGCGCCTGCAAAAGGCCGAGGCTTGGGTGCAGAAGCCAAAGCCCAAAGTGAATGCGCAGCCGCCCGAGGACATCAAGGACGAGAAAGATCTCATCGGTCGCATGAATCTGCTCTTCGATCTCATCCCGCTGGCCTTCCAGACCGACAGCACGCGCGCGATCACGATGTTGATTCAGGGTCGTGGAGACGTACCTACGATTCCAGGAGTCAAAGCAGATCACCACAACCTCTCGCATCATGGTCAAGATCCCGAAAAGATCGCGCAGCTTCGTCTGATCGAAACCGCGCAGCTAAAGGCACTCGGCACGCTCATGGAAAAGCTCAAAGCGAAACAGGAAGGCTCCCAATCGTTGCTCGACAATACCGCCGTGCTTTATGGCAGTAACCTGGGTAACGCGAACTCGCATGACTGGCACAACCTGCCGTTACTGCTCGCCGGCGGTGGTTTCAATCATGGCTGCCATCACACTGGGGACGCAAAGAACAACACGCCGCTGGGCAATCTCTTTGTTCGTCTGATGCAGAACATGGGTATCGAAGCCGACACGTTCGCCAGCAGCACAGGTGCGTTGACGATTTGAACGAAATCACAACTCCGCTGCCGGAATCAGTCAAGAAGTCGTTCCGACTACTAGGCAGCTTGCTGCATGAAGCGTATCCCCATCATCGACTCCCACACTGGCGGCGAGCCCACGCGTGTGGTCTTGAGTGGTGTAACCTCCGATGAACTCGAAACCTATCGCCGCGCCATCATTTGCGAGCCTCGTGGGCATGAGGTGGTTGTCGGCGCACTGCTTGTGGAGCCAAAAGACGCCGCATGTGCTGCTAGCGTCATTTTCTTCAATAATGTCGGTCTGCTTGGTATGTGCGGGCACGGCATGATCGGCCTCATCACCACGCTGAAGTACCTCGGACGCATCAGTGCAGGCGAGCATCGTATCGAAACACCTGTCGGCATCGTGACCGCTACGCTGCATGACGATGACCGCGTGAGCATTCGAAATGTGCCTTCGTATCGAAAAGCCAAAGCCGTCAAAGCAGGCGGAGTTACTGGCGATGTGGCGTGGGGTGGAAACTGGTTCTTCCTCGTCGCGGATCATGGACTTGAACTCACGCTCAAAAACGTCCCACAACTCACGCAGGCCAGTTTGGCCATGCGGGAGGCCGTGCGAGCCGCTGGTTATCCAGAAGTCGATCACGTCGAGCTTTTTGGTCCGCCTCATGACTCCTCAAATCACAGTCGGAACTTCGTGTTGTGCCCTGGTGGCGAATACGACCGCTCCCCCTGTGGCACCGGGACGAGCGCGAAACTTGCTTGCCTCGCGGCGGATGGAAAACTCGTCCCCGGCGACGTCTGGCGGCAGGAAAGCATTCTCGGTAGTGTGTTTGAATGTTACTACGAGTCTACTGAAAACGGCCTCATCCCTACGATCACCGGACAGGCCTTCATTACGGCGGAATCGACGTTGATTTTCGATTCATCGGATCCTTTTCAATTTGGAATTTAATAAGTCAAAAATATGACAGGCAAAATCATTCTCAGAACAGCAATCTTCTTTTTCTGCCTGGTGTTTTTGTCCCTTCAAATCAGGGCCGCAGACTTCGACGCTGCGCTCAGCTTTCCCAAACGCACCGAAAACAAAGTCTTCCGCAGCCGTGTGAACGCACACTGGTTGCCAGATGGGAAAACGTTTTGGTATCGGTTGCAGACGGGGCCCAAGTCGTATGAGTATGTGCTCATCAACGCGGAAAATGGCAAACGCCAGACCGCCGCCGAACTCAAAGCTCTCGGCATTACTTCCCCAGAGGCGAAGACCTCGGTGATGAAAATCGAACTGCGTCGAACGAAGTTTTCGGGCGAGTCCTCCGGTTTCAAGTTTATCAATCAGCTTGGCGAAGATGTGGATCTTTTCTGGATCAATCAGGAAGGAGAGCACATCCGCTATGGCGGAATCCGAGCGGGCTCAGAACGAGAACAGCATAGCATTGAAGGGCATGTCTGGCTCATCACCAGCCTCACGGGCGAGCCTCTCGCCGTCGTCGAGGCGGAGGCCACGGTGAAGACGCTTATCATCGACGGCAAAGGCCTGAAAAAGGCTGAAGAGGAGCCGAAGAAGCCTCAGATGTCTGGTAAATCGCCCGATGGCTCATGCACTGTCACCTGTGAAGCGGATGCGGTGCCGAGGAGGAATGTGACCATTGTGGAATCTTCGCCGAAAGAAGGCCTCCAGCCGAAAACGATGGTCATCGACTACATCAAGCCAGGCGATCCTTTGCCAAAACCGCAATTGGTGATCAAGCAGGCGGATGGGCAGAAGATTCGTGTGTTGCGAGATCTGTATGAAAATCCGTTCAACACCGAAGGTCGCATCGACGTAACGTGGTCGCCGGATAGCAGCGAGTTCTACTTTGACTACAATCAACGAGGTCATGAGCTTTACCGCATCCTTGCCGCTAATGCGAAGACGGGTGCGGTGCGTGTGGTGGTCGAGGAAACGTCGAAAACCTTCATCCACTACTCAGGCAAAAGCTGGCGGCATTGGCTGCACAGCAGCGGCGAACTCATCTGGATGAGCGAACGCGACGGCTGGTGCCACCTCTGGCTCTACGATGTGAAAACGGGTAAGCCAAAGCATCAGATTACGAAAGGTGCATGGCCTGTGCGTGAAGTTTTGCGCGTCGATGAGGCGACGCGGGAGATCTGGTTCATGGCGAGCGGCTTGAAGGCCAGCGAAGATCCCTACCACGAGCATCTCTGTCGAATAAAGATGGATGGCAGCGACTTTCTGCAGCTCACCGCTGGCGATGGCAATCATCGCGTCGAGTTCTCACCCAAACGCGATTTCTTCATCGACACTTGGTCCCGCGCCGATCATCCGCCTGTAAGTGAACTGCGCCGCAGCAGCGATGGCAGTCTGGTGGGCGTTTTGGAAAAGGCAGATGCCTCTGCGCTACTCGCCGCAGGCTGTACGATGCCGGAGCGCTTCGTCGCTAAAGGCCGCGATGGTAAAACAGACATTCACGGCGTCATCATCACACCATCGAATCTCGATCCAGCGAAGAAATATCCGATTGTCGAAGACATCTATGCCGGGCCGCATGGAGCCTTTGCTCCCAAGGATTTTGATCGTCAGGTTCGCATGCATCAGATCGCCGAGCTGGGCTTCATCGTCGTTAAAATGGACGGCATGGGCACCAATCATCGTGGCAAAGCCTTTCATGATGTGTGTTGGAAAAACCTCAAAGATGCAGGCTTCCCAGATCGGAAGCTCTGGATCAAAGAGGCTGCCAAAACGCGCCCATGGATGGATCTGAACCGCATCGGCATTTATGGCGGCAGCGCGGGTGGACAGAACGCCATGCGTGCGCTGCTGGATCATCACGACTTCTACAAAGTGGCTGTCGCCGACTGCGGCTGCCATGACAACCGCATGGACAAGATCTGGTGGAACGAGCAGTGGATGGGCTGGCCTATTGATGAAAGCTACAAGCTCAGCTCCAATGCCGAAGACGCAGCCAAACTCCAAGGTCATCTCCTGCTCATCGTCGGTGAACTCGACACCAACGTCGATCCTGCGAGCACCACCCAAGTCGTCGGAGCCTTGCAAAAAGCCGGCAAGACCTTCGACTTCATACCCATCATCGGAGCAGGCCACGGCGCTGCTGAGACGCCGTATGGTTCGAAATTAAGGATGGAGTTTCTGGTACGGCATTTGATGCCGTGATCACAAGCGTAACATCGTCACATTCTTGAATCAGGATTGCATTTTTGCATGGAGGACAAAAATAAGCACGCTCATTCAAGTTTAGACCGCTCAAGATCGGTCAGCGCTGCTTGATCTCAAGACCACTGAGCCACGGTGCGGTGATCTGTGGCGGTATTCCGCCAAAGGGTTGATAACCGGGAAGCTGGATGACGCTCATGCTGTGCGGCTGACCGGCAATGAAGAAAAGGGTGTCGGCGCAATCGCTTGTGCTGATCATTTTAGCTTTGTGATCTTCACCGGGCTGAACGGGGCGCAGCTTCACCAGCGGTGTCAGTGCCTCGCCGGGCGCGTATTCGGAAAGAATGATGCCGTGGGCATTGAGCTGCATGCGGGCGGTGAAAAGCATGCCGTGAACGGCCCATTTGCTGGCGGTGTATGGCACGCCAGCATAGGAGTCGTAGCCATGCCCAGCGGTGGATGACACAACAACGATTCGCCCACCACCGTTGTCCGCCATCGGCTTTGCGACGGCCTGGATCATGTTGGAGACGCCAAGCACATTGATCTCGATGACCTTCTGCCAAGTTTCCGCACTGGCGATGCGTGACGGATCGGCATGAGCCATGAAGCGGTCCGGCGTGTTGATACCCGCAGTGTGGATGAGAGAAAAAGGAACGCCGTGCTTCAGCACTTCATCGACGGCGGCAGTCACGCTGGCCGGCTCAGCCACGTCGCAAACTATCGGGATGATGTTTTTCGATAACGCAGCGGTCTCTTGGAGCGACTCCAGCGTGCGTCCAAACACAAATGTCTTCGCACCAGCCTCCGCGAAACGCTTCGCTGCCGATTGTCCCATTCCGCCGCCACCGCCGGTGACGATCACGATCTTGTCTGTCCAATTTTGATCCATGCGCTGATGCTAACGAGCGCGTGCGTTGCGTCGAGTCTCTACTTGGCAAAAATCCAAGCGCAAACCACCAAAGCATCCAAGACGACCAGCCGGAAGACCGATTGGATGTGCGGTCATGGGCAAACACATCACCATCCTCGGCGCGGGCGTCATAGGTCTGAGCACGGCGCTTTATTGTGCTCGGCGCGGCATGAAGGTGACGGTCATCGATCAAAAGCCACGTCAACGAGATGGTTGCTCGTTTGGCAATGCGGGCATGATCGTGCCGAGTCACTTCATCCCGCTGGCGGCACCGGGCATGGTCAAACTTGGCCTCAAATGGATGTGGAATCCGGAATCGCCTTTCTACATCAAACCGAGGTTGAATCTCGATTTAATGACGTGGGGCCTCGAATTCTGGAAAGCGGCTACCAAAGATCGTGTGAATGCCGCCGCGCCTGTTTTACGAGATTTGAGCCTGCTGAGCCGCCAATGCTACGATGAGATCGGGCTCGACTTTGGCCTTGTGAAAAAGGGACTGCTCATGCTGTGCAAAAAACAGCAGGCGCTCGATGAAGAAGCGCACATGGCGGAGACGGCGAATGCGCTTGGCATCCCCGCGCAGGTGCTGGATGCGAAGGCGACTGCTGCGCTCGATCCGGCTGTGACGATGGATGTGTGCGGCAGTGTTTTTTTCCCAAAGGACTGCCATCTTGCACCTGGTCGCTTCATCACGGCTGTTGAGGCGGAGTTATTGAAGCTCGGTGTCGAGATGCTTTGGGAGACGGAGGTGCGTGGTTTTAAAGTGGAAGGCGGGGATTTGAAAGCGGTCAGTACGTCAAAAGGTCAAGTCGAGAGCCAAGAGGTGGTGCTGTGTAGCGGTGTGTGGTCGGCGGAGATGGCAAAGGAGCTCGATCTGAAGCTGCCAATGCAGGCGGGCAAAGGCTACACACTCACGCTCACCAATCCGAAGCAACTCCCCGAACTGTGCAGCATCTGCACGGAGGCGCGGCTCGCCGTGACCCCGATGGATGGGGCTCTCCGAGTCGGCGGAACGATGGAGATGGCGGGCACGGATGAATCCATCACGCCACGTCGAGTGCGTGGCATCACGAGAGCATTCCCCGACTACTTCCCCGCCTTCAATGAATGTGACTTCGCCGATGTGAAGCCCTGGAGCGGCTTGCGGCCCGTTTCACCGGATGGCATGCCTTACATTGGCCGCACCCAGCGCTGGAAAAACCTCACCGTGGCCACCGGTCATGCGATGATGGGCTTGAGTCTTGCTCCCGCGACGGGCCGGATCATCGCCGATGTGCTCAGCGGTGAGAACTCGCCCGTTGCGCTGGAGTTGATGTCACCTGATCGTTTTGCATGATCGATCACAGCTTTCACACCACGCGCTGGAGCCTCGTTTCGCAATTGCGGGCGTCGGGTGATGAATTGAGTTACCGCGTAGCGCTGGGGGAGCTCTGTCAGCGGAGCTGGTTTCCGATTTATGCGTATGTGCGGCGGGCGGGCATGAGCGCGGCGGACGCGGAAGATGCCACACAGGGCTTTTTTGAGTATCTGCTGACGCATGAGCTGATGGCGGAGGCACGGCGGGAGCGCGGGAGGTTTCGTTCGTTTCTACTTGGGTGCTTGAAGCACTTTCTTGGCAATGAATGGCAGAAGCGGCAGGCGAAGCGCCGCGGCGGGCATCTGGCGGCGGTGCATCTGGATGCGCTGGAGGCGGAGGAACGTTATCGCGTGGAGGTGGAGGCGCTGAGCACGAGCGACGAAGAGGTCTTCGATCAAAGCTGGGCGCATGGCATGTTGGACCGCGCGATGCAGCAGCTGCGTGCCGAGCAGCGGGACGAGGCACGCTTTGACCTGCTGGCACCGGCTTTGACGGGCACTGAAGATCGAGTCGCGCTGAGGCTGGCCACCGGCATGACTGAAAGCGCCCTCAAAGTAACCATCCACCGCCTGCGCAAACGCTTCCGCGAGCTGCTCCGCGCCGCCGTAGCCGAGACGGTGGAAAGCGAGGCGGAAGTGGATGCCGAACTGACCTATATGGTGGCGTGCTTGAGGCGCTGAGACCACAACTATGGTAAAAGTCTTCGAAGGTCAGTTCCACGCAAGACTCGTGAGCCTTTCTCAATCCACGAAAACCATGCCAAGATCCTCCACCTCTTCGGTCTCGACTTCCGCCTCACCGGCATGAATTCTGGGAAAGTTGGTGAAGGGGATGATTGCGTGTCTGAAAGTGACAATCGAAGTCTAGCTTCTTGACCGATTCACGGAATCCGATGAGAATCCGTGCATGACGTATTCTTCCACGCTCACCACTAAGAACCAGACAACGCTGCCCAAGGCCATCGCCCTTTTGTTGGGCGTTAAGCCACAGGCTAAACTCTCATACGAGGTCACGGAAGAAGGCAAAGTGCTCCTCAGCGCCAAGTCGGCGACCTTCAAAGACATTATCGGTAGCTTTCCAAAGAAAAAGCCGCTCAAGCCATTCGCCATTAAAGATATGAGCAATGCCATTACTGCAGGAGCCTCAAAACGCTTCAATAAGTCCGCGAAATGACCGGCATCGATACAAACGTGCTTGTCCGCTACTTCGCGCAAGACGACGAGGCGCAGTTGCGCACAGTGCTGGCGATGGTAATGAAGAAAAACGCGACTTTCTTCGTGCCAGATCTTGTGCTTGTGGAGGTCGATTGGGTGCTCAGCACGCTCTACAATTGGACGCCCGACGAAGTAGCCGAGGCGTTTGGTCGCCTGCTGACCGTTCACAACCTTATCTTCGAGGACGAAGGCCGTATTCACGGTGCGCTGCGTTCTTTGCGCCAAGGTGCCGACCTTTCCGACGAACTCATCGTGGATCGTTGTCGAGATATGGGCTGCAAGTCGCTGGCTTCCTTCGACAAAGGCATGATCAAACGTCATCGTGGCTTCGTGGTGACTCCTGCTTGAAGTTGGTTGGGATACAAACCTTGTAGATATTCCACGTCATGGAAGAAATGCGAGGTTTATGACGCGAATGCCCCAGTCAGGCCTTTTCTCTACTTTTTCTGTAACCTGCCGCCGCAAACTCAAAAGGACTCTGGTGAACCCCGAAATCACATCCTCACCATGAACTCCTCCACCTGCCCTGAATGCGGTGCGACGATGAAACCCGGCTCCACGCTCTGTTCGGCCTGCCTGCTCAGCTCGGGCAATGAAACGCTGCCGCTGCAGCCTGTGAGCACAGGCATTCCGACACTGCCGTGCGTGTTTGGCGGCTACCGTTTGATTAAAAACTTGGTCAGGGAGGAATGGGCATCGTTTATGAGGCAGAGGAAATCGCCAGCGGCCGACGGCTCGCGCTGAAGGTGCTGAACCAAAGCCTCGATAACGAAGAGCAGCGCCAGCGATTCCTGCGCGAGGGCCGTCTCGCGGCGACGATCGATCATCCGAGCAGCGTGTATGTTTTTGGCACGGAAGAGATCGATGGCGTGCCGGTGATCGCGATGGAGCTGGCGGAGGGCGGCACACTCCGCGACGAACTAAAGCGCCGTGGCACCATGCCGGTGCGTGATGCGGTGGATGCCATCCTCGGCATCATCTATGGACTCGAAGCCGCTCACGCCAAGGGCGTGCTGCATCGGGATATGAAGCCATCGAACTGCTTCGTCACGGGTGGAGGCAAAGCGATTGTTGGTGACTATGGGCTCTCCATTTCGCAGACCAACAATCCCGCCGCCAGCGAGCAACTCACGCGCAGTGGCATGATCATGGGCACACCTGCATTCTCGCCACCGGAGCAGCTTCGCGGTCAGCCGCTGGATCAAAGAGCGGACATCTATTCGACCGCTGGCACGCTGTATTACCTGCTCACAGGAAAGGCTCCGGTGGAACGCAACTCATCGGTGGAAACCGTGGCCGCTGTGCTGGAGAGAGTCATTCCTAGCGTGCGCACGCTTCGTGAAGATGTCCCGGAAAATTTAGCGGCGGTGGTAGCCCGAAGCCTGTCAGCGAATCCGGCCAAGCGACCCGCGAACTATGCGGAACTGCGGATGGAGTTGCTGCCCTTCAGCTCGGTGGCCAAGGAGCCAGCTCCGCTCGGGTTGCGTGTGATCGCTCACCTGTTGGACAGCCTGTTCATCCTGTCGTTTTTCACGGGCATTTATTACATCCTCGCCCTGATCGGCGGGCCAATCTATGAAGTTTGGAATCAAGCGGAAGATCCCTCGAACTGGGTGGACTATATCCAGCTTTCCATTGCCTTGATCAGCATCGCTGCTTACGCCCTGATGCAGACGCGCTGGGGAGCCACGCCTGGAATGATGTTGTGTCGGCAGCGGTTGCAGAGGCCCGGCGGCGAGCGTGCCTCATGGCGGCAATCACTGCTGCGCGAAGCGATCTTTGGGCTGCCTGGTATCATCGCGCTTTTTATTGTTTGCTGGATCGATTTGGCAGCATGGGCGGAAGGCAAGAACGTGGTGGTGGCGCTGCCATTCCTTGCGTTTGTTATGCTGCTGGGGCAGCCCCAGTTGCTGCTGTTCATTCCGGCCTTACGCCATCGTGAGCATGCCGCGTGGCATGATCAGGTGACTGGGCTGCGTGTGGTGCAGCAGGGCCTGGCTGCTCAGCGTCTGAGTGCCGCGGATACGTTGCCTTCGATCCCCGCCAGCTCACAGGACGAGTTGCATCCCTTTCAAGCGGGCACCGAACTGAGCCAAGGCCTCCGCTGTGGCTATGATCCGGTTTTGCGCCGTCCAGTCCTGCTTCAGCATCGTGCGGGAGATGGGCCTTCATCTGTGCGTCGTGATTGCAGTCGCCCAGGTCGCCTGCGCTGGTTGCAGAGCGTGACGGACCCTGCGGGTCAGGTGTGGGATGCTTGGCAGGCTCCAGCAGGTTCGCCGTTGTCATCGCTGCTGCAAAAAACAGCCCCATCCTGGAGCAACGTTCTTTGTTGGCTTGATGATCTGGCTGAGGAGTTCGATGCGGCACAAAAGGATGGCACGATGCCCGAGTCGCTCTCGCTGGATCAAGTCTGGATCACTTCAAACGGGCTGGCCATCCTTCTCGATCAACCTTGGCCGGGTTCACCAGCGAATGGGTTCACGACTTCCGATCCTCAGAAACTGCTGCACCATCTCGCTGCCCAAGTGCCCGACTCGGAGCGCCCAGTTCATGCCGATGCTTTGGTGAATGGCCTTTGCCATGGCACCTTTGATCGGATCAGTCATGTGTCTGGAAACCTGAAATATCTCCGGCAAAAGAAGACGGCGGTGGATCGGGTCAAACGCATCGCCTGCACCACGGCCCCCATGCTGCTAGCAGGTCTTGGCTTCTTGACGGTTTACCTCCTTGCCCCGATCACCTATGAGCGCGAGTGGACGAGTCGGTTTCCGGGAATCCCACCACTGCCCGACGTTTTTCGGCTTCATCTGCAATTGCAGGCGGACCCCACAACCCACGCGCCGCTTATCTCCAGCATTCGGCAGCACATTGCCGGACACTACCACGCGACCCTCGTGAACGGTGAGTTAAAGGACATGCCCGATGATGGCAGGGTGATCGCTATGGAGCAGACCTTGATCAAGATACTCAAAGAAGAAAGTGTCCCCGATGCCGCCACTCTAGCCATTGCTGACCGAGCGGTGCAGGCAGCCGTGGAGGCCATGCCACGGCGGGGTGTGCTTGCCGATTTCCCTCTAGCCAAAACCATCGCTGTAATCTCGCTCATCCTTCTCGCTCTGACAGCCTTGGTGCAGCTGGTCTGCATCATCGCCACGGGCTCGCCGCTGCTGATGTCACTCACAGGCATCGCTGCCGTCTCTGCTCAGCACCGACCTGCATCGCGGCTACGCATGATCTGGCGCTGGGCCATCGGCTGGTCTGCGCTTTGGATGTCCGGCCTTGTCTTGATCATGCAAAACGTGTTCATGGGAAAGGACGTCATCCGCCATCTGCCGGAGACCTGCATGATTTGGGTGCCCCTCCTTCTACTGCTGATGCTCATCGGCCTCACCTTTCCTCGCCGCAGTCTCCTGGATCGACTGGCGGGAACTTGGTTAGTGGCGCGATAATGGGCTAGGTATGCTCGTTTCTATATGATGTTTCGTATTCTAACAACCACACTGTTCGTCCTGACGACCCAACTTTTTGCTTTGGATCGTCCAAAGCTGCAAATCATCAACGCAGGTGAAAAGGCGTTGGAGTTATTCTGGATGGCTCCTGATGGCAAGCGTGTGCCCAATGGCAAGATCGAGCCGGGCAAGGATACTATTATCGGCACGACTTTGGGTCATCGGTTTGTCATCGTAGATGATGGGAAGGAAACGGAAGTCGTGAGTAAAGTGCCGGTGCAGGCTTTTCGCCATGATCCGAATGCCAAGGATGGAGTGCCTGCCTTTTACACCCAGGTCGTTCATGCGCAGGGCTACCCGATCTGTGGTTCGGAAAAAGTGAGCCCGTATGCGCTGAAGGAGGCTGCTTATCTGGCTGATCTCATGCTGGCAAAGCGACCGGATGTGCGGGAGGCGATGATCGCCAGTGGATCGCGTCTTTGCATCCTGGCGCATGACGAGTTCACGACCGATCAGCCTGAGTGGGCTTGGCTGGAAAAGGTGCCCGTGCCGGGCTTCGAAAGCATCTCGACCAAAGACTACCGCGATGCCCGTGCTCGTGGCATGGGCGGCAGTGCGACGGATCCGTTTTGCTCATGTGCGGAGGAAAACCTACTGGCTTATCATGGCGACCCATATTCTACCGAGTGCATTTTCATCCATGAATTCGCCCATAACATTCATTTGCGCGGATTGGCAAACGTCGATTCGACCTTTGATAGGCGGGTGAAATCTGCTTTTGATTTGGCGATGAAAGCTGGCCTATGGAAGGGCAAATACGCCAGCGTGAACCATCACGAATACTTCGCCGAGGGTGTGCAGAACTGGTTCGATAACAACCGCGAAAACGATCACGATCACAACCATGTCAACACACGCGCTGAGCTGCTCGCCTATGATCCAGGCCTCGCGGCGCTCTGTCGCGAAGTCTTCGGAGACACTGTGCTGAAATACACGAAGCCAACAACGCGGCTCACCGGACATCTTGCTGGCTATGATTCTACCAAAGCGCCGAAGTTTCAATGGCCTGAGAGGCTAGAGAAGGCCAGAGTAGCTATCCGTGAGGCAGCAAAAAAACGCTCGGATGCCGCACACAAAGTGGTTTCGGCTTCAGCCGAAAAGAAAGATGCTAAAGCCGCAGCCACCCTCCCTCAAACTCGCATCATCGCCGGGTGGACACTGCACATCAACGCAAAGATCGACCAAGCAGCTTTTGCTAAAGCCCTGCCACTGCTCCAGGCACAGCTCGAAGAAATCATCCGCGTCGTTCCTGCAAATGCGGTGTCGGAATTGCAGAAGGTGCCGCTGTGGATCAATCCCGAATATCCAAAGGTGTCGCCACGCGCTGAGTTTCATCCCGACGCCGGATGGCTACAGAATAACGGACGCAATCCAGCGATGGCGAAAGGCGTTGAGTTCACCAACGTGCGCATTTTCGAAGCCGAAACGCGCCGCATGCCAAACTTTGCCCTGCATGAGTTAGCCCATGCTTATCACAATCGAACGGTGCGCATGAGCTTTAGCAATCTGGAGATCAAGAACGCTTACGAGACCGCCAAGTCTAGCGGTAAGTATGATCGTGTGGAGCGCAAAGACAGCGAGGGCCGCATCCACATGGACCGTGCCTATGCGATGACGACAGCGCAGGAATATTTTGCTGAATGCACGGAGGCTTATTTCAGCCGCAATGACTTCTTTCCCTTCACAAGAGGGGAATTGAAGCTGCACGACCCTGAAATGTTCGCGTTGCTGGAGAAACTTTGGGGTGTGAATTCGTCACCGTGAAGGCCTTTACCGTGGGCTTACCTTTATCATTCCGGTGCTTCGTAGGGTCGGTTTCTTGGCGCTGGGAGCGCTGAAGTGGCCGATCATGCCTGTTCCATTCGGAGTGCGGATACCACGGAAGGTGACAGCGCGGGAGCGGCTGGTTTTGGTGGCAGGCATGGTCATACTGCCAGTGAGGATGCCTGTCTTTCTATTGAAGTTCAGTTTCACGCCACTTACCTTAGAACTGGCCATGGCTCTCATGCTGGTGCGCTGTACCGTGAGTGAGACTTCAGCGTCAGTCGGGACATCTTCACCGATGAGATCAAGCTGTGCATTGACGATGCTTTCTTCGAAACCCAGGATGTTCAAACCAGCAGGCTCCAGAACATGGCGTGAGCCAATAACACCGGCATAGGTGACAAGTGGAATGCCTTCTGGGAAGGCACCACGATTCGTTGCAGACTGAAACCATGTGAGCTCCCCTGCGGCGTCACCTTGGGCATTGATGAAAATTTGCCCGATGAGAGTGCTAGCACCACTGGAGTTGGGAATGATGAAATAGACGGGGAGCGTGGCACCATACGGCATTTCGGAAAGCGTGGTCGCGAGACTAACCGGCGCGCTGCCATCAGGAGCCCAGACGGTGAGGGTAACGTTCCCCAGGGGAGAGATGCTAGCCGACAGAAAACCGGCACCTGCAGGCTGATTGGGGGCACTAGTGTTGTCGTTAACGAAGACGAGGTTGAGCCTCTGCTCACTGGCGTAGGGACTGGGGTCAGCAGCGCTGCGCACGGTGACGCGGGCTCCGTTGATTGGGGTGGAGTTGTTGTTGTCTGTTAAGTCGCCGGTGAAGCTCATGTACGGCTGCGGGTTCATGGCGGAAAATTCATCATCAAGGGCGATTTGTCCGCGCACGGTCACCCCGGCGCGTGGTGGGTTGATGACGATTTCTCCTGTGTCTGAATCGAGGGTGACCGCCGAACTGGCGAACGGATAGCGAACGAGCTTGTGGATAAGAAAACCGCTGGTTTGTCCGCTGCGGCTGATTGTGAACCGGAGGCGGCCTCCGTTGTTGCCATTGAGCTCCTCGGAGCGCTGCACGACGTTGTCATACGTGCCGGCGAGGTTGGCAAAAGGGACCGCAGGCAAGACTGCGATGGATACATTTACTTCATTGGTAGTTGTGCCGTCTGGAAGAGTGGCTTTGAAAGTGGTAGCAAAGGTGCCCTCTTCAGTAGGACGGCCAACGAGGAAACCACTGCCAGGATGTTCTGTGTTTACCGTTAGGCCCGGGGGCAATCCGGTGGCGATAACGGTAAGCTGTTCTGATGAGCGATCACCGAACTCATCCTCAACAAAAAGAAAGGGTGCACGGTAGCCGAACGGAGCGTAGGCGACATTTTTCCGAATGGCTCCGGGTACGATGACTGACAAGATTTGTTGCGCTTTGTAGTCGGCTGGTAGCACTTCCAAGTTCGCCATTGTCTCGGCAATGGGCGCGCCATCTGGCCAAGTGAAGACAAGCCTCACAGTAAATTTACCCGCGACCTCAGGAGTGCCTTGAATCGAGTAGTAACCTTCAGATCCACTTGCTGCAATTGAGATGCCTGCTGGTAATCCTGACGCTTGAACCAGCACAGCGGCCCTCAGCAGCGACTGCTTCTGGCTGACAAGAAAGGCACCTGCATTTCCGACCTGAAGGCCTTGACGGAATCTGGACAGTCCCCAGGTCTGTGCCGTGTAGCTTTCATCCCGTGGATCAGTCACAAAAAAATTAACAGTCTCCTTCTCTGTGGTCAGTCCATCCGACATCGTTGCCTGAACTTGCACCGTGAACTGCCCCGCTTGAGTTGGCGTGCCTACAAAACTTGGCAGGGAGAAAAAGCTGGAGCCTTGTTGTGCCAGTCGAAGGCCCGGCGGAAGATCGCCTGTGATCTGCACGGTGTGCGGTAGGCGATACCAAAAGTTATCGCCAGGACTCGGACGCAGGATACGAATTTGAGCATCCCATTGCTGGAGTTCTTCGCCCACTGTTAAGGTTGGGGGGAGTGCTACTTGGAGGCGATAAATCGGTGCCGCCTGAGCGCTAGTAGGTAGGGTTAGGAAAGTAACAAAACTAAGTAAAAGCGCGACTATGCAGAGAGCGAGGTGAGAACTCGCTGAATCATGGATGAGCTGTGATTTTTTCATGGCAGTTTTTTCTGAAAAGAATTGTTTATGCAAGTGGACGCAAAGTTTGTGTGACAGTTTTGCCATCGCTGCTGCGGATGGATTACGGAACGAATACCTAACTCTTCCATGATCTAGCTCTTGGGTGCAATAAGCAGATAGCCTTGAATAAATCTCTAGGAAGGGAAGGGGAGGTAACTACTTGGAACGCTCAGTGCCCTTCTCAGTTACTTTGATCGGGAAGTTGCCTGTGGCAGCACGTTTGCGAGTGTCAGTGACAAGAATGTGTACGCGGTAGTCGCCAGGTTTGGTCGGCGCGCGGAAGGTGGCGGATGGTCCTTCGGTTTTGATGATGCATTTGATTAATGGTTTGGTTGGGCGCTCACGATTGTTTTTGTCTCGGCCAGAGGATTCTGGAGTGACAGTCCAGTGGTAGGTGAGGGGATCACCCTCTGGATCGGTGGCTTCGGCTTTGGCGGTGAACTCACTGTCTGCGGCGATCTCTTTTTTGGCGACGTCACTGGTGAGGCTTTGCAAATTGGGAGCGCAATCAGGCGGCGACTGGTTATTCCAAAACTGGTGCATCACATCGCGGATGGCAGTGGATTCTCCGTTTTCAGTGAAGATGCCAAACCATGTCGAAGTGGCTTCTTGCTTCTGGCCCCAGAGGAAGACATAACCGCCCCAGCAGTCGCCTCCAGGCTGGATGGCGGCTTCGTAGCCTTTGCGGATTACCTCTGCCTTTGCGCCGCTGAAAGGCTCGATGGGCGCACCCCACTTGGCACGTGGGCTTTCCCAAAAGCCGCGTGCTCCGTATTCGGTGACGACCCAGGGCCGTGTCCATTTTTCTTTGGCTAGGTAACCTCGCAGTGCATGCAGAGCTGCATAGGTGTTGATGCCGACGAAGTCGAGGCTCGGGGTATGTGCGGTGAGACCTCGGATTTTTGCAGGCTGCAATCCGGCGAGCGCGGTGAAGGTGGGATGCGCGGGATCGAGTTCCTTGACGGCTTTGGCTAGCACTTACAGCTGCTTCCAGTAGGGGTCGTTGTCGCCATCACCTTCGACTTCGTTGCCCAGGCCCCAAAATAAAAGTGCGGGGTGATTTCGATACTCTAGGACATCTTTTTTCACACGCTCGATCTGGCGTGCGCAGTCTTCAGCTTTTAGGTACGAGAAATAACTGCCTTCAGGCTCCAGCCAGATCCCGACGCAAAAGGTTAGGCCACGCTTCTCGGCGTTATCAAGGATCGGAAGTAGCCCGTTCGTGCTCCAAGTGCGGATGCTATTGCCGCCGTTGGCCACCAACTCATCGAGATACTGATCACCCGCAGCGCCTTTGACAAAGTAGGGTTCACCTCCACGCATGATGCCGACTCCCGGCACCATTTTCACTGGCACGGCCTCCGCAGCGGCGTGAGTGGTCGCGAGGGAGAGAAGAAGGAAAGAGAGAGCTAGCGTGCGCATGAGGAGACGAGTTGTTCATCTGTGGCTGCATCTGGCATATCGACAAGCATGAAACGCAGATGCCCCGCGAGACGCAGTGGCCAGCAAGAATGTCGTGTAATGCGGCATGAATCCACCCAATGTGTCGTTTGCATTAATTCTACCAGCCCAGCCACCCACCTGACCGATGCGCCTTCTCTCTTTTGCCTTTCTTTGTCTCAGCTCCCAGCTTCAAGCCGCGCCGCTGAAAGTTTTCATCCTCGCCGGGCAGTCGAACATGGAGGGTCATGCGAAGATCGAGACCTTTGATTACATCGGTGATGATCCGGCGACCGCGCCGCTGTTGAAGATGATGCGCGACGACAAGGGCGAGCCGCGTGTGTGCGATCACACTTGGATTTCCTACTTCACCGGCAAATACGACGGCAGCGCGAATGGCGAAGGCACTGGGAAGCTCACGGCGGGATATGGCGCGCGGGACGATGCAACGAAGTCGAATGGCAAGATCGGCCCGGAGTTCACCTTTGGCCTCACGATGGATGCGGCGCTGAAGGAGCCGGTGCTCATCATCAAGACCGCTTGGGGTGGTCGGAGCCTTAACACGGAGTTTCGCCCGCCGAGCGCGGGGCCGTATGAACTCAACGACTACCAAAAGAAGCTCTACTACGGCCCGCCCGGCCATGGCGTGCCGAAGGACATGAAGCAGTGGCTTGAAGAGAAGAAGCGCGAAACAGGCCGCTTCTACCGCTACATGGTTGAGCATGTGAAACATGTGCTCGCCGACCCGAAACGTGTCTGCCTGGCCTACGATGCCAAGGACGGTTACGAGATCGCTGGCTTCGTGTGGCTCCAAGGCTTTAACGACATGGTGGACGGCCACACGTATCCGGATCGCGGCAAGCCGGGACGCTTTGCGGATTACAGCGACCTGCTCGCGCACTTCATCCGCGATGTGCGCAAAGATTTGGGTGCGTCGAAGATGCCCTTTGTCATCGGCGCCATGGGCGTTGGCGGTTTGAAGGCGAACCCGGACACCGTCGCCTTCCGCGAGGCCATGACCGCGCCCGCCTTGATGCCGGAGTTCAAAGGCAACGTCTTCGCCGTGCCCACCGCGCCGTTTTGGTCGGAGGCACTCGGTGCGATCGACGACAAACGCGCCCAGGTCCGTCAAATGGGCCATTACCTCAACTCGAAGCACAAAGACCACGCGAACGCCGACGGTCACATGACCGAAGCCGAGAAGCGCGAGTATTTGAAGAACTACGAGGCCAAGCTCATCTCGCCTGCCGAGGAAGCTCTGTGGAAGCGCGGGGCTTCGAATGCGGGTTACCACTACCTCGGCTGTGCGAAAACCTTCGCGCTGATGGGCAAGGCCTTCGCGGAGGCTCTGATCGGGCCGGTAAAAGATTGAGGGTAAAAGGTGACAAGCCAACCCAAGCCAATCAATCCGATCTCAAACCTTTTACCCCCAACTTTTTACCAGCCAATGAAACTGCCCTTCCTGCTTCTTGCCCTCGCGTCCTCCTCGTTTGCAGCAGGCAAAAACGAATCCACCCCACCGCCCGACTTCACCAAGGGCGATGCGATCCCGGCCAAAGCCAAACACGACTGGAATCTCGGTGCCACAGGCCTGCGCGGATGGATGCACTCCGACACGATGGTGACCAGCGATGCGCGGCAGATCGCCATCACGAAGGTGGAACCGAAGTCGCCTGCCGATGGCGTGATCGCCGTGGGCGATGTGATCCTCGGTGTCGGCGGCAAAGCGTTTTCGGTCGACCCACGCACGGAAATCGGTCAGGCACTCACCGCAGCGGAAACGGAGGTCGGTGGCGGCAAGTTGATGCTGACACGCTGGCGTGCTGGAAAGACGGATGAGGTCGTTTTGAAGCTCCCGGTGCTCGGCAGTTACTCGCCGACAGCCCCATTCGATTGCCCGAAGTCGAAACGCATCCTCGACCAAGGCTGCAAGTTGATCGCAGCCCGCATGGGTGCGTCTGATTACGCCAATCAAGACCCCATTCCGCGCTCGCTGAATGCACTGGCGTTGCTTGCGAGCGGTGATGTGGCCTACGCGCCGCTGATCAAAAAAGAGGCGGAATGGGCGGCGGCGTATTCATCGGACAGCATGCAGACGTGGCACTACGGCTACGTGATGATGTTCCTCGGTGAATATGTGGCCGCCACGGGTGATCAGTCGGTGATGCCAGGCTTGAAACGCCTCGCGCTGGAGTCCGCGAAAGGTCAGAGCGCTGTCGGCTCATGGGGGCATGGCTTTGCAAAGCCGGATGGACGTCTGGGCGGCTATGGCATGATGAACTCACCGGGAGTGCCACTGACGATCTCGCTCGTCCTGGCTCGTGAAGCGGGCATCAAAGATCCCGCGGTCGATCTCGCCATCGAGCGCAGCGCTCGACTGCTGCGCTTCTACATCGGCAAAGGAGCCATTCCTTACGGCGATCATCATCCGTGGATCGAGAATCACGAGGACAATGGCAAGTGCGGCATGGTTTCGGTGCTCTTCAGCCTGCTCGGCGAATCCAAAGGCGCGGAGTTCTTCTCGCGCATGAGCCTCGCCTCGCACGGCCCTGAGCGTGACACCGGTCACACCGGCAATTTCTTCAACATGCTCTGGGCCATGCCCGGCGTGGCTCACTCCGGCCCTCAGGCCACGGGCGCATGGATGCAGGAGTTTGGCGCGTGGTATTATGATCTGGCTCGACGTTCGGACGGCAGCTTTTTGCATCAAGGTCCGCCAGAACGAGGCAACGACAGCTATGCTGGCTGGGATTGCACAGGCGCTTATTTGCTGGCCTACGCGATGCCGCTGAAGAAAATCCATCTCACCGGCAAGAAACCCACCGCCGTGCCTCAGCTCGATGCCGCCACCGCCCAAGCAATCGTCAACGACGGTCGTGGCTGGAATAACAAAGACCGCAACAGCTTCTACGATGCCTTGAGCGACGAACAATTGCTCGAACGCCTGCGCAACTGGTCACCCATCGTTCGTGAGCGAGCCGCGATGGCTCTCGGCCGCCGCAAGAGCGCTCCCGTCGCTGCTTTGATCGACATGCTCACGTCTCCGAGCCTCTATGCCCGTTACGGAGCCTGTCAGGGCCTGATCTTCCTTCGCGGACGTGCAGCACCGGCTGTCGATGCCTTGCAAAAGACACTCTCAGATCCCGATCTCTGGTTGCGAATCAAGGCTGCTGAGGCACTCGCCGCCATCGGCAAACCTGCCACGAAGAGCGTGCCTAAACTGCTCGAACTGCTGGCGCAGGTGGACACGAAAAACGACCCGCGTGGCATGCAGCAGCGTTACCTCACGTTTGCGCTGTTTGACCGCGATGGCATGCTCAGTCGCTCGTTGGACGGCGTGGATCGCGAGGCGCTCTACACGGCGGTGAGAGCCGGATTGAAGAATCAAGATGGTCGCGCCCGTGGCAGCCTCGGCTCCGTGTATCGGAATCTCTCGCTGGAAGAGATCAAACCGCTGCTGCCCGCCATCCATGAGGCCATCGTGCAGCCTGCGCCCAGTGGCGAGATGTTCGCCGACGGCATTCGGGTGGAAGGCCTGCGCCTGCTCGCCCAGCATCACATCGAGGACGGCATCCGCGCCCTGGTGACCTACACTCGCGATCAAAACCCCTGGTCGAGTCAAAACCGGACGCCGGAGCTCATGAAGATCCTCCTCGCCTACGGCACACACGCCAAGGCGGTGATTCCAGATTTGGAAAAGCTCGCTCACTACTTCGAGAAGGAAGAGAAAGACTTTCCCAAACACCTCGGCCTTCAAAAAGCCAACTCCGTCCGCGATACCATTAAGGCCATCGAATCGAGCACAGACACACCAACGCTCATCAAGCTCCGCTAGCATGAAACTTACCTTCTTTTCCCTCCTCACCATCGCCATGTCCATCTCCGCTGCTGTGCCGCCGACTGAAAAGAAACCCGTCACGGACGAATACCACGGCGTGCAGGTGGTGGATGAGTTTCGCTGGCTTGAAGATGGCGACTCAGCGGCGGTGAAAGCGTGGACTGCCGCACAGAATCAATACTCGCGCACCTGGTTGGATTCGCGGGCAGATCGGGCACAGATCGAGTCAAAGTTGAAGGCGCTGTATGCGCAAGACACGCCTTCACACACTGGCCTCGTCGCGCGTCCTGGACTTCTCTTTGCGCTGAAGTTTCAGCCACCGAAGCAGCAGCGGCTGCTCGTCACGCTCACGTCGCCGAATGATCTGGCGTCGGAAAAGGTCGTGCTCGATCCGAACGAGATCGAACCCAAGGGCCAGGTGGCGATGGATTGGTTTGTGCCGTCGCCAGATGGCAAACTCATCGCCGTGTGTCTGTCGGAACATGGCAGCGAGGATGGCACGCTGCACCTTTACCGGACGGACACGGGCGAGCCTCTGCCGGATCAAATCGCACGCGTGCAATACCCGACAGGCGGTGGCAGCGCAGCATGGACGCCGGACAGCAAGGGCATCTTCTACACGCGCTATCCGCACGCAGGCGAGCGACCCGAGGCCGATCTGAACTTCTACCAGCAGATCTATTTTCATCAGCTCGGCGCACCCGCGAGCAGCGACGAATACTCCGCAGGAAAAGACTTCCCACGCATCGCCGAGATCGAACTGCACACCTCGGATGATGGCGGCTGGTTGCTCGCCAGCGTGGCGAATGGCGATGGCGGCGAGTTCTCTCATCACCTCCGCGAAACCAGAGCAGGATCGCCTTGGCGACAAATCACTCGTCATGAAGACGGCGTCAAAGAGATCGACTTCAGCCATGATGGAGCCGCGCTCTATCTCCGCTCGGTGAAGGACTCGCCACGCGGCAAGCTACTGCGGATGTCCACCGATGGCGTGCTGAGCGAGGCAAAGTTGATCGTGCCGGAGAGTGATGCGGTGATCGAGGGCTTCCTGCTCAC
>JAIXOU010000018.1 GCA_027486585.1 Verrucomicrobiaceae bacterium
CAGCATTGAGAACTGCATCGTCTGCACCGCGTCCTTGGCGAACGTCTGGCGTTGCGGTTACAACGTCGTCAGCGCCGCGTCCTTGGCGGATGTGAGGAGTACCATCAGCATTGAGAACTGCATCGTCTGCACCGCGTCCTTGGCGAACGTCTGGCGTTGCGGTTACAACGTCGTCAGCGCCGCGACCTTGGCGGATGTGAGGAGTGCCATCAGCATTGAGAACTGCATCGTCAGCACCGCGTCCTTGGCGAATGTCTGGGATTGCAGTGATCACATCATCAGCACCTTGACCTTGGCGAACTTCTGGAATTGCAGTGACTGCGTCGTCAGCGCCGCGTGCTTGGCGGATGTGGGGCGTAGCACTGGCAGTGTCGGCTCCAAAGCCGAGAGTTGAGGTGACGAAGTTTACCAGCGTGGCAACAACACCGCGATCCTCAGTAGCAACAGCAGCTACGTCGTCAGCACCTTGACCTTGGCGAACGTTTGGAATTGCAGTGACTGCATCGTCAGCACCTTGACCTTGGCGAACGTCTGGAATTGCAGTGACTGCATCGTCAGCGCCTTGACCTTGGCGAACGTCTGGAATTGCAGTGACTGCATCGTCAGCGCCTTGACCTTGGCGAACGACTGGAATTGCAGTGACTGCATCGTCAGCGCCTTGACCTTGGCGAACGACTGGAATTGTGGTGACTGCATCGTCAGCACCGCGTGCTTTGCGCAGATCAGGCGCTGTGGTTACCACTTCGTCAGCACCGCGTGCTTTGCGAACATCTTTAACGGGGAGAGCGCGTCGAATTTCTAATTCGGCTTCTTTGGCGCTGATCGGTAAAGTTTGACCACTGAACAAAACGGCGGCAGCTAGGAAAGTTGAGGATTTGTTTTTCATTGGTTTTATTGAAAATGGAAATTATAAGAAGGGCCGAAAAAAAAGCAGAGAGGGGGAAGACGGATTAACGGCGACGGCGTAGCAGCCCAACGACAGAGAGGGCCAGCAGCAGAGCAGATCCGGGTTCAGGCACTGCAACGACCGCCATATTGAAGTCGTCAAAGTAGTGAGCTGAATTCATGCTGGCGGCATCGAGATAGCCACCTTCGAGGTTAAAGCTGACTGAATTCAGCTGGCTGGAATGAATGCCCATGGCAGCATCAGAGATGAGTGTGCGATTGGCCGTCAGCATGCCAAGATCATCATCGAAGCTCTCGCTGCTGATGCTGAAGCTATCGGATGCAGTGTTGATGAGCAGAGAGACTTCCGACCAGCCGTTGTTACCAAGGTGAAGATCGGTGGTGTTCCAGTCGGTTTCTCCGTGAAGGCGATACTGAAGGAAATCGCTGCCCGAGTAGCCCAACTCAAAGAACACAGCTCCGCTGGCGTCGTTCAGAGCCAGATCAAAGACATTGCTGACATTGCCATTGTCATCAGCGGAGGGATCAAGCCAAAAGCTGAGCTGAAAAGAAGAGGCTGTGGCGGCTTTCTCCAAGGAGTCCAAGGTGTAGCCGTAAACAATACGGTCATCCATGGCACGAAGAGCTAGGCTCTGCTGTCCACTGTGGGATTTGACCGAACTCGCAGCAGCGTAGTCGGAGCCCCAGCCATCCCAAGGTCCGCCAAAGTCGTCCTCCACTTGACGGCCACCGTAGAGAGATGCCCACAGACCGCTGTTGTCTTTGATATCGAGCGGCAGTCCGCCAGCATAAGCTCCCGCATTGTAGCGGCTCACATCAGGGCCGAAGCGGAAGTCGGGTGCCACTGCAGCCAGAGACACATTGTAATACTCTGCCGTGGGAAGGTAACCATTGAGGGTGAACTCACCGGCATCGATCAAAGCCTGGCTAGAAGCCACGCCTCCGTTAAGGCTGATATGGTAACCATCTGTCGCTTCAAAGCCACCCAGGTCAGCCTGCACGGTGGTGCAGACAGCGCTGATGATCAGAAGCAGGGTGGTGAAAAGGAAGCGGTAGAAGGAGTTCATAAAAGGGGAGTGATTAACGGATGTCCACGAGGTCTTCAGTGCTGGCCATGGCTGCACCAGGGCTGATGTTCACGGCGCGCAAGATGGAGGGGGCTTTGCTCAGAACGGGATCAGAGGATACCGCCGTGGTGACTTTGATGCGGAACAGACCGTAGTCGGTGAAAGCGTTGTCACGGGTGGCCACACCGCTGCCGATCAGGCTGACGGCTTTGCCATCCACACGGTAAAGGTTAATGGTTTGAGTGTTGGCTGCTCCTGCATGGAAGAAGGTCACTCCGCCAAGAGCCTCGACGGTATCGCCCTTACCGATTTGCTCCGTGGCACGCAGTACCATGAAGGAAACTTGAGGAGCCTTGCTCAGCGGTGGGGCAAAGGTGTCGATGTAGAGATTGATCGACTGAAAGGCGCCTGCGTCGTCATAGTAGCCTTCGAGTGAGGCCGTGGTGCCCACAATAACAGAAGGTAGATCAATCGGAATGGCGAAGGAGTTCATGGCACCACGTCCAGGCATGCGGGCATCGTTGCAAAATTTCACGGGCATCTGATTCATCTCCAGCAAACCGCCTGAGTTCTTGGTGATCATACCGACGACGACATTTTCTGCCGGTGTGAGGGAAAGGTTCACGGCGGTCATGACGCCCTGCGCGTCTTGAGTTCCGGTCGCGATCGCCGTGCCATTCAAGAAACCGCGCTGAAGGCGTCCCGGCAGTTTGGTGTTGTTGAGCAACTGGTTAAACGTCAGAAAAGAAGATGGGCTGTGAACACGAGTGCTGGAATTCACAATCACGGGAACTCCCATGACCGTCAGCAGAAGGGTTCCATCAGGATTGCGTGAGATGCCTTTCACTGGACCCTCCACGATGGTAAGGATAGGCACGGGAAACTGTGCCTGGGCAGTGACAAGTAGCAGGAGCGAACTGAGGAGGGCGAAAAAAAGCGTTTTCATAGAAGTAGAGAAAAGAAAGAACAGTTGGCGGCAGAGGCGGGCCAGAACAGGGTCACCGCCTCCGCCGCACTGGTTCACCCAACAGCCAGTTGAGATGAAAGGGTTTGAGGGCGGCGACGACGCAGGATCAAGAGAGCGCTGCTGAGCACCAGCAGGGCAGAGCCCGGCTCTGGAACGGGTGCTGTGGAAAAGTCACCGACGTAAACGTCTTTGACCCAGACATTGCCACGCGTCTCACGCAGACCAAAACTGGACACGTTGGTGTCGAAGCCCATTTTTGAGGTGAAGTAGGCAAAGTCCACGTAGCCGTTCTCCGCGCCTGCGATGGTGCCGTCCATGAAGAAACTGGTGGCGTTGGCTATTTCCTGCTCGGTGATGCTGAAGATACCGTGGTTGGTATTAAGCCACAGCATGGTGTCGTCACCACTCTGGTTGAAACCTTGAATGTAAGCGGAGGTGCCAAAGCTGAGTCCGCTGATGGTTATCGCCAGACTGTCTAGGCGAGCGCTGCCATGGAAATCGAAGACAAGCTCACTGGCAGATCCGAGATCACCGCGGATGCCGTGATTGGAAGTAGCGATGCCACCCACAAGCCAGTTGTCATCGTGGAGGTATTCCACGTTGGCGGCGGTTCCGATCAAGGCTGAACCCACGTCGCCATAGGTGTTGGTGATGCCGACTCGGCTGCTGATGTCCAACGCGCCATCAAAGATGGTGACGGTCGGGCTCAACGGTGCGGTGACACCATAATCAAAGGTGTGCCAGCCGAGGTTCGTCTGGGCTGAGGCTGAGGTTGCTGCCAAGAGCGCCGTTGATAGGAGCATCAGGGAGAAGAAGAGTTTGGATGTCGTCTGCATAAGAGTGAGAGGATTGGAAGGGTTTTGTGGGTGACTTGTTGGTTCAGCGTGAGGAAGTCTTTTCCAGGCTGCGGATGTCGTAATGTCCTGCCGCTTTGCCGAGGGCTTTCACGGCGACTGCACGCGTGAGAGCTGGGGAATTGGAAAGGATGGTCAGGCGTGGATTGCCACCTTCTTTGTTGAGCGTGATCTTCACATCTTTGACGCCATCTAGCTTCAGGAGGGCGTCTTTGACGTTGCCGGCGCAAGCATTGCAAACCACACCCGCCACTTCGCCTTGGTAACAAAAAGTGGCGTCAGCACCTTGGGACTGGCCCAGAAGAAGGCCCAGCGTGGTCGTTAATGTAAGGAGGTGTTTTTTCATGGGCGGATCGAGGCGGTGTTGATGGGGCGTTGCGGAGCAGCAGGTTCATTCAGAAGCTGGCGGACATCCTGCCGAAGCCTCTCCACGGCTAAGGCTCCAAGGTCTGGATCGGTATTGAAGACGGCGTAGCGCCCTCTCACCTGGCCATGCTGATCAAGCAGCACGAGGCGGAGATCGTTTTCATAGACATCCAAGGCATTCAGGCGTTCCTCTTCGGGGATGAGCTTGGCTGGCTTCAAGCCGAGCTGCTGTGTGGTAAAGGCGTCAAGCTGCGGACGTGCCAAGGTCACAAACCACCAAGATGCTTTTTCACCGATGCCGACCGCTTCAGCATAATTGCGGAAGAATGCAGGTGTCTCGCGCTCTGAGGCGGCGCTCATCGACATCTGATGGAAATCAGGGCGTGCTCCAAACTCTTCATTCAGTCCGCGCATGGCGTCGATAACAGCCTTGGAACCATGCGGGCAAACGGTGTAGAGATGACTCAGTACGGTAACTTTGCCTTTCAGGTCCGAGAGACGAATGTCGCGGCCCTGACGCTCGATACCTTGCAGGTCGGTTTGTACCTTGCCGAGCACGGGGATCGCGGCAGCAGAATTTGAAACGTTAGCTGGTGCAGGGGCTGTTGCCTGCGGCTGATGTCCAGAATTGAGCTTCCAAGCCTCCATCACGGACCTGCGATGGTCTTCATAGCGTACTTCCTGGGTCCAGCCTGCGATGCGTTTGAGGCGCTCCATGTTTTGTTGCATGGGGCCGGTTGAAGAAAGCAACGTCCAGCGTCCCGTGGACTGGTTGCCAACAACAAGCACCGTGCCATGCGCGCTCGGTTTGATGTCGAGAGGACGGGTCACATCGTTCGAGATTAGACCGATCGTCTCGCGCACCTTGAAGATCTCGGCGGACGATCCCGTCAGGAACTTCCACTCTGGCATGTCCGGGTCAGAGGATTCGATGCCTTGAGAGCGGGCATAGCGTGCCACCTTTTCTGGGGTGTCATGGTCACCGTCCACGGAGATGGAGAGGATCTGAATGCTGCGACCAAAGGTCTTCTTCAATTCCTTGCGCATCTGCGTCAACTTACCGTTGGTCACCGGACAGGCATCTTCACAGTTGGTGTAGAAGAAGCTGATGATGACTGCCTTGTCTTTGACGAGGTCGGAGAACAGGCGGTAGTGATTGCCGCGATGATCAATCACTGGGATGTCAGGCAGCTTGTCACCGTAGCTACGGCGCATGAGTCGCATGGAGGCGTTTTGAAGCTCTGCATCTGCCTCTGTCAAAGGTTCAGCTTTGGACTTGCTCTGCATGGCAACCGTCAAGGCGGCCAAGCAAAAGAGGAGCTGGATGCGTTTGAACAGGTAATGGGGGGAGGAAGGCATGAGGCCGGATAGATAGATGGGTGAAATTTACGGGAAGAACTGCTGCACAGGCTGCGCTTCCAAGCTGCCGACGGCGCGTGGATCGAACTGGAACATCATCTCCAGGTCCTCGTGCTCGTTGGTATGGCAGTGGAAGGCGAAGGGCCCTTTGAAGGTGCGGAAGCACATGCGGACCAAGACAGAGTCGTTGGGCCCGAGCATCTGTGTGTCCTGATTGAAGGAGTTGTGATACAGAGGCTCCTTGCCTGTTCGCAGATTCCTGACCGTCTGGTGATGCTCCAAGTGAATGTGGATAGGGTGCCACCAGCCGCCTGAGCCGTTGGTGAGTGTCCATTCTTCCACCGAACCAAGGGTAGGGCAGGCATTGGCGATAGCCTTGTCATAGAAGCCACCATTGATGGCCCAGTGGCCGTTCTTGCGCTGAAATTCGAACGTTCTGCGGGCGGTGACTGCGCTCGCTGGGATCTTGCGGTGTGGGCGGAGAAGCGTGGTATCGGTGATGGAGGCGTCTGGGTAGGCCGGATTGGCCGCGACGACTTCAAACATCAGCAATTGATGGATGAACTCAGGCGTGCCGGTGACGGTGGTGCCGTCAGAATCTTCCAGTTTGCCCTCGGGGCCACGTCCACCTTTTTGTTCCAAGATGTTTTCCAAGTAGATCTTGGTGCCTGGGCGGTACTTCGAGAAGTCAACAATGATGTCGGCCCGTTTGCCGGGCGACATCAAGATAGCTTGCGTGCGCTGTGGCTGTGGGAACATGACGGAGTCATTGCCAATGCGCAGGAAGCTCGCGTTGTTGCTCAGGCGGTAACGGCGGTGGCGGGCGCTCGAGCCGCCGCTGAGTCGGAAGCGGTACTTACGGGCTTCCACTTTCAGACGTGGGTAGGCCTTGCCATTGACCAATTCGACATTGCCGATATAACCATTGTGGTTGTTGGAGTCATACCAGATGGCCCCTTGTTGGGTGAAGACTCGGTCCCCGACGGTGAGATACATGTCATAGGGATTGTCATAGGCGGGGCCGACATCTGACACGCCGCGAATGCCAGGGAGAATGCCTTCACGGATCAAGCTGAGCTCCAGGTCATCAAAGCATTTGGCGCTGCCTGCGAGGCCGCGGTTCACATGCATCGCCGTCATGTCAGCGGCATGGTCGTGGAACCACAGGGTGGACGGCGCTTCCGAAATGTCCGGCTCATTGGTGCCAGGGATCAACGGCAGAGTATTCGGATAGTAATAATCCCGCTTCTCTCCAGGAAGAGTGAAGAAGGAAGGGTGTCCGTCCGAGTGACTCGGCCAGTGCCCACCATGCATGTGAACGCTCAGCTCCTCAGGCAGCGTGTTTTCAAAGCGTACCACGGCTGGCTGTCCAATGCGGAAGCGGAACTGCGGAGTGATGATCTGAGTACCGGTGGCATCCACTCCACGGTAGGTCCAGACCGGCGTCTTTAATCCCATCGATTTGGGCAGCATTTCGGTGATGGCTGCCTGAGCGCACATGTGATAAAACTGCGTGGGCTTCTGGTCCCAGGCGGCCGGATGATCAAAGTACTCGGGAGCAACTCCGTGGAAGACTTTACCAACACCGACGCCACCATACTGAGCAGGCTCGCTGCCCGTGCTGAGTGGAGTGATGTGGTTGAAAATGGGTAACTCATCCTGCCAACGCGGAACCGTAGTGTTTTCAAGCGCACCTTTGAAATTACTGCCGGGAATGGGCAGTGGTACATTAGCCTGTGCGGAGCTGCCAATGTTAAAAACACTGACTCCTGCGGCTGCAGTAGCGGTCTTGACGAAGGAGCGACGGCTTATTTCGTTGGAGGATGATTTTTCGTTGGAGGATGAGTTCATGAAAAGGGCGGTTTAAAGGTTGGGAAAAAAGACAAGGACTCTGCGTATGACCGGCGATGTCGGTCATTTTGGGGTACTTCGCAGGGAGGTTGGCTCCCTGCGAAGTGGGTGAGGCGGCAGTTACCAGTGTTAAGGGAAGAACTGCTGCGGCGGCTGTGGCGTGAGGCTACCCACGGCACGCGGATCGAACTGGTTCATCATCTCGAAGTCTTCATGCTCATTGTTATGGCAGTGGAAGACAAACGGGCCTTTGAAGGTGCGGAACTTCATGCGAATGGTGATGCTTGAATTCGGGCCCAGCTTCGTGACGTCCTGTTTCTGGGTATCCCAATAAGGCGGAACCTGCTTGGTGGTCAGGTTCATCACCTGCTGATGGGACTCCAAGTGAATGTGGATCGGATGCCACCAGCCGCCGGCGCTGTTTGTGAGAGTCCACTCTTCAGCGGAACCCAGTGTCGGGCAGGCATTGGCGACCGTCTTGTCATAGAAGCCACCATTCATGGCCCAAGCGCCGTTTTTACGCTCAAACTTAAAGGTGCGGCGTGCCGCAATTTCAGAGTCGAGAATCTTCACGTGCGGACGCAGCGCCGTATTGGCGACGATGGCTGCATCTGGGTAGGCAAGGTTTCTGGCCACCACGTCAAAACGCATGAGTTGATGGGAGTAGGAAGGCTGACCGCTTACGACGTTTCCGTTCTCTGATTCCAGCGTGCCGCGAGGGCCCACACCGGCATCCTGTTCAAGGATGTTTTCGAGGAAGAGCTGGGTGCCCGGTTGGAACTTGGAGAAGTCGATGATGATGTCGGCACGTGCTCCAGGAGAGATCAGAACACTCTGCGTGGTCTGCGCTCTGTCAAAGAGCCAGGCATCGTGACCGATGTGCAGGTAGTTGATGGTGGCTCCGGTGGCATCAGCCACACGGATGCGGCGCCAGCGGGCGGTGGAAGCTCCATGCAGACGGAAGCGGTACTTACGTGCCTCAACCGTCATTTTTGGGTAGGCCTTGCCATTGACCGTTTCGATGTTGCCGATGTAACCGTTGTGGCTGTTCGAGTCATACCAGGCCTCGCCGGTTTGCGTGAAAACGCGGTCGGTGAAGGAGAGATACTCATCGTAAGGATTGTGGTATTCCGGACCCACATCGGACTTGCCCCGAATCCCTGGCAGTACGCCACGGGTGATGAGGGCAAGTTCAAGATCATCAAAGCCTTTGCAGGTGCCGACCATGCCACGAGCTACGTGAATGGCGGTCATGTCCTGGGCGTGGTCATGGAACCACATGCTGGATGGACTTTCTGACACATCAGCGACGCCTTTGTCGGTGCGTGGAAGCACATTCGGGTAGTAGTAGTCCCGCTCTTCACCCGGCAGGATGAAGAAAGAGGCGTGACCATCCGAGTGGCTGGGCCAGTGGCCGCCGTGCATGTGAACACCCGTTTCTTCCGGCAGATTGTTCTTGATGCGAACCATGGCTGGCTGGCCAATGCGGAAGCGGAACTGAGGCAAGGTGTATTCTGCAGGAGCCGTCCCTGGTCCTATTCCACACCAGCGCCAGAGTGGCGTCTTTAGCCCCATTTTTGTGGGGAGAATGGGCATGATTTCCTCACCGGCGTGCATGCAGTAATACTGCACGGGATACTTGCTCCACTCGGTTTCGGGGATCTGAGGGATATCCTTGCGACGCACATCAAGATTCCACTCGGGTGCGACGCCGTGGAAGACTTTGCCGATTCCCACGCCATTGAACTCGGTCGGCTCCCTGCCGGTGCTCAGCGGTGGCACCCACTGGTGACATGGCAGCTCATCGGTCCAACGGGGAACGATGGTGTTTTCAATGGCCCCTTTAAAGACTGAAGAAGGGATTGGCAGTGGCACGTCAGCACGGGAAGAATTCCCGATGCTGAAGACGGAGGCACCCGCAGCGGCAGAGAAACCCTTTTTCAGGAATTCGCGGCGGTTTGTTGAGGTTTCACGGTGGTCTTGTAGCATTTGGTTTTTGTGCGGAATCGCGTGTTTGGGGGGGGATGTTTGCGAGGGTTGTGATGAAGACATCTGCAGACAGCGGTAGCTAGGCAGTCACCTGCGGCGCTTGTGCTTCTGAAGCTGTATTCGACTCAGTTAACTGAAAAGTTGGGGGGGGCGGGACCTCCTGAACGGCCCGTTGCAGGTATTTCCAGGAGAGTGTTGAGCGCGCGGCCTTGAAGGTCTGCCTGCACGCTGCCGTCAGTTGAGGTGGGGTGCCCATTTGGCACGAATAACTGAGGGTGATCGAAGGGCGCTTGCTCGAATTTAACTCGAGGATCGGTGAGACTGAGCAGGAACGCTACGAGAGCCTCTTTCTCTGCCGGGGTAAGCCCCAAATCTGTGATGTCCGTGGGAATGTCGTCGATGTTCTCATCACGGAAGTCTCCGCCCCGATTATAAAAATCAACCACCTGCCGCAGCGTCAACTGGCCACCATTGTGAAAGTAGGGCGCGGTCAATTCCACGTTACGCAGGGAAGGTGTTTTGAACGATCCATCGGCAGACGGTGCGTAGTGCTTATCAGCCGTGAAAAAGGGAAGCGGAAGATCAAACTCCTGAAGCTTTCCGGCATAGAACAAGCGGGCCTCAGAGAGTGGATGACCAAACGGATCATTGGCTCCGATGCCGAGATCTTCAAAGGTAGGGCGCACACCAATGTTGTAGAATCCATTGTCATACACCACATGGCGGCCTGTCGTGTTTACCATGCCTGAGGCGTCAACTTTAGGAGCAACAGAAGCGAAGACCATGCGCTCGATACGGTCTGGAATGCTCGGACGTGCACCAGCCGTACCTGGTAGCTTGATGACGGGATCACCTGGCATTGGGATTTCGATTTTATCGAGCTTCGAAACTGTCGCCGCGGAGAACTCAGGGCCATTGTGGCACGCAGCGCATTTGCCTTTGTCCTTGAAGATCGCCAGACCGCGCTTCTGCTGCGCTGTCAGTGCTGAGTCATAGCCTTCAGCGTAGCGATCGAATGGAGAGTCATCCGAAACAAGAGTGGATTCATACATTTGAATCGCGAGTCCAAAGAAGAGCGCAAAATTCCAGCTCATGTGATTGAACTGCTTTGCATTCGGGTTGCGTGGTGTCTTCACCAGAAGCGGTGCGCCACTGGCAGTTACTTCCACCCAGTTCACGCCCTGCCACCAGGTCGGCACGAAAGCTTTTTCGATCATCTGCTGATAAGAAGCTGTCAGCAGACCCTTGCCCGAAGGATGAACCATGGATCCGAGCACGCTGTCCTCTGCATGAACGATCTGCTTGGCCAGGGGACGCAGGCTGAGAACTTTTCTGCCAAGATCGGCAAAGGAGCGGCCTGAGGCGGACATCTCCACATCACTGAGAGGTGGGCCAACGGCTTGGGAAGCTAGGCTGGAGTAGCGGAGACGAACTTGCACCTCCTCCATTTGAGTCGGCGTTGCCGCTTGGAGTACATATGCGTCAGGATCACGTGCTCCGAAAGGATTCACTCCATTGAAGACATCCTGAGCACGTCCATCCCAGAAGTTGCGCAAATAAAACACCGCATTGATAACGGTAGGTGAGTTACGAGGAGCCACACGACGGGTGTTCACGCCACCGACTTGATAGGCGTTGTCTGGAAGAGTCTTGCGTGACTCTTCGGCCCGGCGGGGAAAAACCTGAACGAACTGTTCATTCATCACTCCTTGCGAACCCACGATGTCATTGCTGTCGGCAACAACGCGGGATTGCCGATCATTGGCATTGGAGAGTTTGTGGAAGGGGAAGTCAGTAGCTTTCAGGGTGCTGTTAGCGCCTAGTCCGATTTGCAGATCTGGAGTTGGCTGATGATGACCATCCGTTTGAAGAAGCGCTGGAGCCAAGGTGTTAGTGTTGCGGCTGTCAGCCCCAGCATGATAGTGGCAGGTGGCGCAGGAAGTGATCCCATCACTACCAACCTGCATATCCCAGAATAATGCTTTGCCGAGTGCGATGGCAGCTTGGCGATCTCTGACAAATTGATCCAAGTTTGCTGGCGCTGGTATCGTGACTCCCTTGAGAGTGCGCAAGAGTGTTGCCACTTCACCTTCAGCAATGATATCAGCCTCTGTGACAGGAGCCTCTTGGGGGTTAACAAAAAATTGGGCTTGAGCAGTTTGTCCCATCAACAGAAACGCCGTCAATGCGATCGCAGCAGCTTTGAAAGCGGTATGGCTTCTACGGTCAAAGTAGAAACCATAGTCGCTGCAGAGCTGCAACTTTCGGCTGATAATGTTTTCTGTAATTTTGGTTGCCACTGTATTATGAAATCTTTTTTCGATTCTAACTATTACGTTTGTTATGGTTCATGCTGCAAATTGTTAACGGGGTTACTACAACTAATTTTAAGGTAACCCTTCGTTGGATTTAGAGCCGTCTTTTCAAGACGCTTCGAATTGAAGTCGGCTTCACTTATTGATTCGTTTTGGACTGATGGTTGGACGTTCCAATACAAGGTTACTCCAGTATTTATAAAACAACCTTTCGTTGGACTAAAAATCGTCATTTCAAGACGCTTTAAAATGAAGTTAGCTGCTCTTGTTTAATCGTTTTGGCCTTATGTTTGGCTCGTTCCAAAGCCACTCGGCCCGCATCAGAACTTCGGTTTTCACCACGGTGTCAACTCAATAGAGCGAATGATAATTAGTGCTTGATCGATGGATGCATGAAAATGATTTCATGCCTTATTTTTGCATTCAGTTGCCTGTGTGATTACTTCTTAACTTTGAGTTAGCCCGGTGATGAAATTTGGATAACCCATACGGATAAGTTGATTTTTAATGCCATAAAAAGCTGACAAGCTTCCAGTTATTCGATTTTTATTTTTTTACAATCTTCTTGTTAGACTTGGCCTGTGAATCTAATTTGATCTTCGTGTAGGAAGATTTTTCCAGCCCTGTTCTTGAGCCGGAAACTCTTGATGACTTTCTTTTAACTGTGGAGTTACCCGGTTTTTGGAGCTTAAAGATGGTCTGCTGCTTGATTGTTTTTATTTCGTTGGAACTGGACGGCCTCTACGGATGGGTGAAATGAAGCTTTCTTGAATTGTGCCCAGGCTATGGTTCCTCAGGCTCATAACCTCTAAATCGTTTCGGGATGAGCGGTAACAGTAAGCGGGGCGGAAAAGTTCCGACGGACAATGGCAGGCTTGAATCGGCAATCGATCATTCGCCTTTGCAGATTGGATGACTAGCTACGCAGACCTTTGTTTCTTTATGATAGAGCAGCGCGTGGTTTGAAGAGAAGGATCAAACAGGAAGTCCATCTGTTCATGAGAAGATCCAGCTGGAGGCGAGGCCTCAACTGGCGAGGGAGGTTTATTGTTTCACCCAAGTGCGCCCATGCATGGTCTAGGACAAGTTTGCGATCAAGTTGAGCGCCGTGAAGGGAGGTAGACTAGAAGTTATGAGGCGAGTTTTGTCGCTCCATGTGAGCTGCAGTTTCTGTTATTGGCAGTGATGATGCGCAATGAAACACTGGGAAGAAAAATGGTTGCTGATGAAGTGGGGTCGCAATCATAACCCATTCCATGATGTATTTAGAGAGACCAGATGCGGGGAATCCTGCACTTGCTGCTGTGGCTGAGTGAATGGCAGCGTAGCAGGTATCTAGAGCGACGGACGAGGTCTTGAAGGATTCTGGGTGCATGGAGACAACTTCTGTTGTCCGCAGGCGGCCAAAAACTGTAGCCTTCATTATGATTGAATATATTGGATGACCCTCAGCAGTCATGAAAAGAACAAGGAGTCCTCGTATTTGAGTGGTTTCGGATTCAAAAAGGTTGGCTAGGATCGAGATCTCGAACAGCCCATGGCAGAAGAAAAAAAGGATGAAACCCCAAAAAGAAGACGACCCAAAAAACAGAAAAGTCATTTGGTTGGCTCAAAAACGATCGTTTCGTGAAAGTGTAGCGAGGTGAGGCGGGTAATACACATGGCGTTGCAAAAGTCTGATTTTGAGGCTTCTTCTGCCCTTGTCTGGCAGGAAAGGGGATTCAAGGAAACAAAGTCTGGAAAAAGAAGTGCCATGAAACTTCTTCAATTCAGAAATAGTCTTTGACATCAACCTCTGACGCCCTAGTTTCGCCTCCACTTTTTCGGAAAAAGCCGAGGTGTACTCACCAGAGACCATTGTCTTGGGTGTCCTGTACCTCGGTTTTCTTGTCGAAAGAGGAGGAGATCCCTTCGCGGGTCGCCGCCGGTAAATGCTGTTGTAGCTCAGTGGTAGAGCACGTCCTTGGTAAGGACGAGGTCGAGGGTTCAAATCCCTCCAACAGCTCCAGCGATGACGTGCCTTGGTCTCTCCGTTACACGACAAACGAAACTGACAATAAGCGCAAAAAACTCATCCCATCATGGCTAAAGAAGCATTCCAACGCAACAAGCCGCACGTCAACATCGGCACGATTGGCCACGTTGACCACGGCAAAACCACACTCACTGCAGCGATCACGACCACCTTGGCTACCAAGGGTTTCGCCACCGCTAAGAAGTATGATGAAATCGACGCCGCTCCTGAAGAAAAGGCGCGCGGTATCACCATCAATACAGCTCACGTTGAGTATCAGACTGACAACCGTCACTACGCCCACGTGGACTGCCCAGGACACGCTGACTATGTTAAAAACATGATCACTGGTGCTGCCCAGATGGACGGTGCGATCCTTGTTTGCTCCGCTGCTGACGGCCCAATGCCACAGACTCGTGAGCACATCTTGCTTGCTCGTCAGGTGGGTGTTCCAGCTATCGTGGTTTTCCTGAACAAGGTTGACATGGTGGATGATGCAGAACTCCTCGACCTCGTCGAAATGGAAGTTCGTGACCTCCTTTCCAAATATGACTTCCCGGGTGATGACATCCCGATTGTCAAGGGTTCCGCCCTCAAGGCCCTCGAAGGTGACGAAGAGCAGCGCGCTAACATCCTCAAGCTCATGGAAGCTGTGGATAATTACATCCCGCTGCCAGAGCGTCCGATCGATCAGGACTTCCTGATGCCAATCGAAGACGTGTTCGCTATCGAAGGTCGCGGTACCGTCTGCACCGGCCGTGTCGAACGCGGAATCATCAAGAAAATGTCTGAAGTCGAAGTCGTCGGCATTCGTGACACCATCAAGACCACTGTTACGGACATTGAAATGTTCCGCAAGCTGCTCGACGAAGGTCGTGCTGGTGACAACGTGGGTCTCTTGCTCCGTGGTGTGAAGAAGACAGACGTCGAGCGCGGCCAGGTTATCGCCAAGGTCGGTTCCGTGAAACCACACAAAACCTTCAAGGCTGAGATCTATGTTCTCTCCAAGGACGAAGGTGGTCGTCACACGCCATTCTTCAATAACTATCGCCCACAGTTCTACTTCCGCACAACGGATGTGACTGGTAGCGTGACCCTCCCTGAAGGTGTTGAAATGGTGATGCCTGGTGACAACGTCTCGATCTCCGTCGAGCTTATCTCCCCAGTCGCCATGGAAAAGACCATCCGCTTCGCTATCCGCGAAGGTGGTAAGACTGTTGGTGCCGGACGTGTGTCCGACATTGGCTAATACCGCCGTAAAGATCGCTTGTCGTAGGTCCGTCGTGAATTCTGTGCGCCAGAGTTCACGGCGGGTCCCTCCGCCAAATCGAGCTTTACAAATGTTCATTTCGCAGTCATTCTGCTCAAGAAGGATAAAATAATAGGTCAGTAGCTCAATTGGTAGAGTAGCGGTCTCCAAAACCGTTGGTTGCGGGTTCGAGTCCCTCCTGGCCTGCCATCCTTCTTAAAGCGGATAACGTCCGAATCAGATTTTTCCGTCAAACGCACACATGAGCCGTATATTTGCCTACTGGAACGAGGTCGTCCTCGAGATGAAGAAAGCCAACTGGCCTTGGGACCCGAAAGAAAAGGGCTTCGCCAAGTATAAAGAGCTGATTGATTCAACGATTGTTGTCTTTATCGCCATGCTCCTGCTCGGTGGTTTTGTCGCGTTTTTTGACACTGCTTTTCGTTGGGCCTTCAATGCCCTCACTGATTTTGCGACCAGTCTGTAATTAGACTTCACAGTCTCCAACCCCTCCGTCCCCCCTCAACTTATGGGAGCTATCCCCGCCCCTCGCGATCAATGGTACGTTATCCACGTACGGTCAGGCTTTGAAAATAAAGTCCGTGATTCCATGCTCCGTCGCATCCAGACAGAGGAGATGAGTGACTACATTTACGCTGTGCTCGTTCCGACTGAGCGCGTGTCTGAAGTGAAAAATGGCAAAAAGTCAGAAAGTGATCGTAAGTTCTTCCCTGGCTACGTCATCGCCAATTGCAATTTGCTCGACGAGCACAATCGCTTGGTAGATCGCACCTGGTATTTCGTGAAGGAAACCGACGGCGTCCTCAATTTTGCTGGAACCAAAGACCACCCGATTCCAATGCGTCAGCGCGAAGTGGATGGTATGCTGGCCCAGGTTCGTGATAAAGATGAAAGCGTCGTGCCGAAAATTGCCTTTAATGTGGGTGATACAGTGCGCGTTGCAGATGGTCCCTTTGAAAGTCAAACTGGGACCATTGAAGAGATCGATCCAGAACGCGGCGTGCTGCGTGTTTCGGTCAATATCTTCGGACGTTCTACTCCGGTGGACCTGGAATACTGGCAGGTGGAAAAGGCAGAACAGTAATCATAAATGCCCTGATCTCACCTGATCGGGCAGAACTTCAATCTCAAGCAAGCGAACAATACCCATGGCCAAAGAAATCGTCAAACTCATCAAGCTCCAGATCAAAGCTGGTGCAGCTAATCCCGCCCCGCCAATCGGTCCTGCCCTCGGTCAGGCTGGTGTCAATATCATGGCATTTTGTAAAGAGTTCAACGCCGCGACCCAAAAGGCTGGTGGCGATGTCCTGCCGACCGTGATCACGGTTTACAAAGACAAGAGCTTTACCTTCATCACCAAACAGCCACCGGCTTCCAATCTTCTCAAGAAAATTGCGAACATCGCCTCTGGTTCTGGCGAAGCGGCAAAGAAGAAAGTAGCTAAAATCACCAAGGCTCAGCTTCTCGAAGCGACCAAGATGAAGATGGCTGACCTCAACACGACTGATCTTGAGCGCGGTTCCCGCATCATGGCAGGCACAGCCCGTCAAATGGGCATCGAAATCATCGACTAACACCAACCGCAGGAGAACGGGATTCCGTTCGAAAGCACTGCAAAACTAACATGCAAACCCGAAGCAAACGCTACAAGAAAGCCGCCGAGATGGTTCCGGCGGGAAAAACCTTCAC
>JAIXOU010000147.1 GCA_027486585.1 Verrucomicrobiaceae bacterium
CGATCCAAAAGCCAGCATCATTGAGATGCGAAAGAAAAAGAGAGCCACAGCCGATGCCTACCACGACTAGCTCTGGATTCACTCCTGGTGTGCTGAGGACAAGCGGTGCCACAAGCCCGCTAGCCGTGGTGATAGCCACAGTTGCAGAGCCTGTGGCTACTCGCACCAGCGCTGCACAGACCCAACCAAAGACGAGCGGAGGCAAGTGAGCGGCCGTGGCCATCTGTCCAATGGCGGCAGCTGCTCCACTAGCTTCTAGGACGCCTTTAAAGCCTCCTCCTGCACCGATTACGAGCAGTGTTAAGCCGACCGTACTGATGGCTTTTTCACCGATTTTCAGGGACTCACTGCGAGTGAAGCGAAAAGCGATGCCAGCGAAAATCACGGAGATGCCAAGAGCTAGAGTGGGATTGCCAATGACAGAGGTGATCTGTCTGACGACATCCGCTTTATCTTCGACAAAAATCTCAGCCACCGTTTGAGTCAGCAATAGCGCGATTGGCACTGCTAAGACAGCGATGGTAATCCCCAGGGAGGGTAATTTTCTGGCGGCTATGGTGGGATCTACAGCTGGTGGTTCGGGGGCCTCAGCTTGGACGTGGTTGACAGCCCATTTGGCAAAAATAGGGCCTGAGATGGCCGCGACGGGGACTGCGGCTAGAAGTCCCCAAAGGATGACTTTGCCTAGATCTGCGTGAAGTGCCTGTAGCGCCACCACAGGTCCTGGATGAGGCGGCATGACCCCATGCATGATGGAAAGTACTGCCAGCATCGGAATGGCTAGCTTGAGAAACGGTTCCTTAGTTTCACGGGCTAAAGTGATCAAAATCGGCACCAGCATGACCAAGCCGACGGCAAACCATGTCGTTAGGCCAATGCAAAGTCCCAACGCCATCAGGCACCAGTGGACGCGCTTGGGCCCGAAGACGCCGATGAGGGCCTTGGCCAGAACTTCAGCTCCTCCAGAGGCTGCGAGCAGTCCACCTAGAATCGTTCCCAGTCCGAGAATCCCAGCGATACCACCGAGTGTGCCGCCCATGCCTTTTTCAAAAGCAGTCATCATGGCCATGGGATTCATCCCCGACCCTAGTCCCATGACCAAGGCTGCGAAAAGAAGCGCGAGGAAGGCGTTCATCTTTGCCCAGGCGATCAAGAGGATCAGCACAATGACAGAGACAGCGGAGAGAAGGAGGAGTTGGGTGATTTCTGGATTCACGATAGATAAAGCTATAGAAAGACAGAAACGCTACATTTGGTCAAGTATCACGATCTTTCGTCAATCCAGAATGATCGCTGCAGCGCGTCAAAGAAGAGGTCAAGAAATTAGGGGGATGCAAAACGGCCTTGCGCGGCCCTTTGAACCACGCTCCTTTCGCACCCTCACACACTCCCCATGCACAGCCTTTGGAACGATCAAGAAGCCCTCACTTTCGGAACCGACTTACTCGGACAGCGCGTCTATACTTCACGCTTGTTAGGGCGTGACCCTGCTCTCGTGCTCCACGGAGGTGGAAATACGTCAGTGAAAATCACGGAAAAAGACTTTTTCGGCGACGACGTCTCTCTTTGCTATGTCAAAGGCAGTGGTTGGGACTTGGGAACGATTGAGCGCGCAGGCTTTTCCCCAGTGCGGATGGAGGCTTTGGTCAAGATGTCCAAACTCCCAACGATGAGTGATGAAGACATGGTGCTTCAGCAGCGCGCAGCCATGACCAATCCGAATGCGCCAGCAGCCAGCATTGAAGCGATATTGCACGCCATTTTGCCATTCCGTTTTGTCGATCACAGTCATGCCAATGCCATCGCTGCTCTCACTTGCAATGCTGATGGAGAGGCCCGTGTACAGGAAGTCTATGGCAAGCGTGTGATTGTGGTTCCGTATGTAATGCCAGGCTTTATTCTGGCCAAGACCATCGCGGATCTGATTTCTGGTCGTGACCTGCGCGCTGAAGGGATTCAGGGCATGGTGCTATTGAAGCATGGTTTGTTCACCTTCGATGATGACGCCAAAAAAAGCTACGAGCTGCACATTGAGATGGTGACCATGGCCGAGGAGTATTTGGCCAAAAAGTCAGCCAATGCACCAGCTGCAAAGGCTGAGGCAAGCCAGGATCTTTTAGCTTTAGCGAAACTTCGTCAGGCCGTCTCTAAGCTTCGTGGCCTGCCACAAATCGCCCGCTTGAATAGCAGTGCTGAGGCTGTGGGGTATGCGAATCTACCTTCAGTGGCCGACTTTGGCACGCGTGGTCCGTTGACTCCTGATCACAGCATCCGCACCAAACGTGCACCGGCATTCATTGGTGAAGACATGGGGGCAAGCCTGCAAGCTTTTGCCGACGATTATGCAGCTTACTTTAATCGCAATGCCAGTGGGCAGACCATGCTGGATGCCGCTCCGCGCTTTGCCATCTGGCCAAATCAAGGCGTTCTCAGCTTTGGTGATACGGCGAAAGATGCCAATATTGTCGCCGATATTGCAGCTTCGACATTAACTACCGTGCAGCTCGGTGAAGCTGTCGGTGGATGGCAGCCGCTGCCAGAAAAGGACATTTTTGACATCGAATATTGGGACTTAGAGCAGGCGAAGCTTCGCAAAGGTCCTGCACGCAAGATCCACCAGGGTAAGATCGCCCTCGTCACTGGATGCGCTGCGGGCATTGGTTTTGCCATTGCTGAAAGCCTGGCAGAGCAGGGGGCTCAGGTCGTGGGATTAGACATCGACAAAGAGATCCCCGACATCATGAAAAAGATCGGTGGTATTGGCATCGTCGTGAACCTCACAGAGGATAAGCCTGTGCAGGATGCTATCGACTTTGTGGTGCGTGAATTTGGTGGTATCGACATCGTTGTCAGCAATGCGGGCATTTTCCCAAAAAATGATCATCTTGATGTCATGGTGCAAACCGATTGGGATCGCACGATCTCCATCAACCTGACCAGCCATCAAAAGCTCATGAATAAGGTGGTTCCTTTTGTGAAGGTCGGATGTGATGCCAGCATTATTTTTGTCGGTAGCCGTAACTTCAAGGCTCCGGGCCCTGGTGCCAGTGCCTATTCATGCAGCAAGGCAGCGCTCACTCAGCTCTGCCGTGTGGCTGCTCTCGAGCTCGCTCCGAATCGAGTGCGGGTCAACATTGTCCATCCTGATGCTGTGTTTGATACGAAACTCTGGACGCCTGAAGCGTTGCAAAAAAGTGCTGAGCGCTACGGCATGACCGTGGAAGAGTACAAGACCAAAAACCTCATGAAGGTGGAGATCAAGAGCAAGGACATTGGCAATATGGTCAGTGCCATGGCCGGGCCGCTCTTCTCCAAGGTCACTGGGGCTCAAATTCCTGTCGATGGCGGTAATGATCGAGTGATCTAAGTCACTTATCTTTAAGCCAATCGGCAAGGGCATCCGCCAATTGACCGACCCTGGTTTCGCCATCGAGCGGCTTCGTCGCATGGCCTGCTTTGACTGCGAGCAGCCACAGGCAGCATGGGCCGCCGTTGGCGCGGTCGTCAAGACAGGCGAGATCCATGGCATGGTCACTGATGACTCCGCATTTGTGGTAGAATCTCGCCTTCGGGAAGTGAGACTGCATTTTCGGTGACCAGGAACTTGGGCCTGAATCTGGATTCCTGGTTTCCAAGCCGACAAAGCCATTGCCACCATGAAGCAGAAAGTCGATTTGCTGCTCTGTTAGCTTGAAGCGTTCGTTCCCAGGCAGGTGTTCATGGAAAAGCAGCCGCCGAAGGGTGTCTGCGAGCTCATGGGCACTGGTAACATTGCCTGTTTTGGCATCAATCACAGTGCAGCCTCGTTCTTCTGCATAATAGCGGCCCGACCAGCGGTGCTGGATGATCTTACCCTGACTGCCATCTGTAGAGCTAAGGTGGATACGCTGCGGTTCCTCACGCATGTAGCCCCAAGGTCGATCTTTGACATAGCCTCGCATCAGTGCGCTTCGGGGATACCCACGCTCTAGGATGAGTAATTGGGTGTTGATTCGATCAATGCCGACGAGACGAAGCAATAGCGTGTAGTCTTCGTTGGAGGATCTGCGGAAGACTTCACTCAGCATTTCCGGCATGGTGCGGGCGCAGTCGAGATGCCAAATACCAGAGCTGTCTTGATGTTCAAAGGAGGCCGTTGATTGCAGGCTCAGACCTTGTTCATGCAGAAGCTCAAGCGCTGCGATGACCGCATAAAGTTTGATCGTGCTGGCTGGCCAGAAATCCGTACGTGTGCCTGTATCACGGAAATCATGCCATTCAAAGTTGGGCTTCTCAGCGCTTCCACCCACTAAGCAGATACTTGCCCACTTTTGAAGATCAGGCGTGCTGGCCTCTAGAGCAGTATCCAATGCAGGGTCGGCCTGGGTCACGGCGGTGCTGATCAGGAGAGTGAAGAGCCCCAGTCGCATGTGTCGGTTTAATCAGGCTCTTTCATGTCTGGGGTCATGAACTCCACCCCATGAACTTTATCCGTTTCATTCGGGGTGGTCAGCACTTTATAAATACACCAACCAAAGAGGAAGGTGACGGTGCCCACAGAAAGGAGCATAACGATGAATCCAGGTGTAGTCATGGGATTGCAGAGATTAGACTTCGTTTTTGGGCAGACCTTGCTCGGCGCGGCGATACGATTTGCTGCGTGAGCTGATGAGGGCAAAGAAGATGAAGATGCCAACAGCAAGCGCGACACTCAATTGAGCTGGCAATTTGGCGCTAGCACCGAAAAGATCAGTGACATAAGCTGATACAGCACCGAATTGAGCGGTGGTTAAGTCGAAGCCGAATATTTCCTTGAGCAGCCAGAGCGCAAAAATACTGAGGAGGAAGGCTGGGCAAACCCATTTGATGATGGGCCTAAAAATGGCAGGCACTTTGACAGAGGCACCTCGCTCTAGCTCGCTCATGCCTTTTTCCATGCCCCAGACCCAGCCAAAGACGATGATCTGAATGGTCGCCAGCATGAAGATAAGGAAGGTGCCAACCCAGAAGTCCAACGTGTCTAAAGCTTTTAAATCAGCCGAGAAGTAAATGACGAAGGCCGTGCCAAAGCTGGTCAATAGGCCGAGGATCGAGACTGAGATCTTTCGCCCGACTCCCAGGCATTCTTCGATGAAAGCGATACCGGGCTGGAGCATCGAGATGGAGCTGGTGATTGCGGCTAGGAACAGCATGAAAAAGAAAGCTCCGCCAAAGAAGGCTCCTGCGGGCATTTTTGAAAATACAAGCGGCAGCACTTTGAATCCCAGTCCCACTCCCGCCTGCCCAGCAATGCCCGCCACGCCTAGGAAGGCGACCGCTGCTGGAATGGTAATGAGACCGCCGAGGGCAACCTCACAAAACTCGTTAGCACTGCTGGCGGTGAGTCCGCTGAGCACCACATCATCATCCTTTTTCATGTAGCTGGCATAAACGATGATGACGCCGAATCCGACACTTAGACTGAAGAAGATCTGTCCTGCTGCTGCCAGCCAGAGGCTTGGATTTAGGAGCTGTGACCAGGGAGAAACGGTTTTTAAAACAAGACTGCCACTGCTAGCGGCCACTTCTTTTTCAGCTTCCGTGATGGCGGCTGCACCCACGACTTCGCGTGGTTTGTCTTCAGGGCCTGGGGTGATCTTGGTTATTAGGACCTTGGAAGGATTCCACATGTAGCCTAGACCATTATAAACATTGTCATGGGGCTTAGAGGCATCGGGTGCGCCGAGAGTCATGACGCGAGCTAGAACGACCAAAGCTAACACGATCAACAGAGGCATGCCGATATTGCACATCTTTTCAATGCCGCCAGAAAGCCCGCGATAGATGAGCCAAAAATTGAAGGCAAAGACAACGAGCAACCAAGGTAAGGCACGATCAAATTGAAAGCTCATGGCGGAGGCATCGGCACCTGCACCAGTGAAGTTGACGAAGAGATCGACGGTTTGCTTGGCATCTTGAAGGTGCATCTGGCCGGTCCAGAAATTGACCGCATAGCCAATGCACCAAGCTTCGATCACGACGTAGTACATGTAGATCACGACTGGAATGATAACTCCGATAATGCCTGCGTATTTAGCCCATGGTCTGCGCACGATGCTGGCAAAAGCTCCAGGAGCCGAATTATAACCGAGACTGCCGGCATATCGGCCCATGGCCCACTCTGCCCAGCCAATGGGCAGGCCAATGATGAGAAAGCTGATGGCATAAGCGATCATGAAGGCTCCGCCGCCATACTGAGCAGCTAATCCCGGAAAGCGGAGGAAATTCCCCAGCCCAACCGCGCTGCCCGCAACCGCCATGATGACTCCCAGTCGTGATCCCCAAGCTTCTTTATTTTGTGCCATATTTCGTAGCGTAGAAAAGTCTGTGCCATGAGACAAGGAACATTCCATGGAATTAAGATGAAACATAAATGTTCTCAGAGTAGTCGTACCCACACTTGCTCATGAATACACTGCCCAAAGCCCTGCTGACCATTAGTGCCATTTTCTGCGCGCTTGCCTTGGGCACACTTGGCTGGCTTGCCCTGCAGACGACGGAGGTAAAGGACAAATCGGCGGCCAAAATGCCGGTTTTCCCGCCCAAGCGAGTGGTGAAGGAGGTCAAAAAGTCAGAGGACCCTCCGATGCCATCGGGTGAGTCAGGGGAGTCTGTGCAAGATGACCTGACCAAAAAGCTCACGGATTTAGCAGCGGCCGAAGGTGTCGTGAAGGGGGAATTGGTACTGACCTTTGATTCAGCCGAGGCTCTGAATGCTTTCCGAATCCGCGCAGGGCTGGAGGGAATCGAGATTCTTTACAGTGACGCTCGACTCAAGGTGGCCCGAGTGCGCTATCGTGATGCGGCAAAGATGGCCAAGGAATTGCGCGAGCATTCGGATGACTATGACAACATTGGTGCGAACTATTTTGCTTATGTCCCCGGCACACCCAAGAAAGATAGTGCCAATGCAGGCGGATCCGTGCCATTTGAAAGCAGTGCGCTCGATGCCATCGGTGCTGTAGGAGATCGCAGTCGTTGGGGCGCTGGAGTCAAGGTCGCTGTGCTGGATACGGGAGTCACTGCTCATCCGACGCTGGACGGGATCAAGATCACTCACACGGACCTCGTGAAGGACGGCCTGCCTTTCCATGGCCATGGAAATGCCATGACCTCGCTCATCGCGGGGCGTGATGCACAAAATGGCGGCGTTTCTCCAGCCACAGAGATTTTAGACATACGTGTGGCTGATAGCACGGGAAGAGGCAATACCGCCTATGTCTCACAGGGTATCATGCAGGCAGTGGATTCTGGGGCTCGGGTGATCAGCATCAGTCTCGGCAGCAACGCCGACTCCACCATGCTCGGGAATGCGGTGGCCTATGCGCGCAGTCGTGGTGTCATCGTCGTTGCGGCTGCGGGCAATGAGCAGGAAACGCAGCTGGCCTATCCAGCGGCCTATTCAGGCGTCATTAGCGTGGCTGCGGTGGATGCCAATGGTCAACAAGCTTATTTTTCCAATTCAGGAAACGGCCTCTTCATCTCCGCACCAGGCGTCGGCATCGTCTCTGCTTACAGTGGCACTGGCATGGTCATCGGCAGTGGCACTTCACAGGCTACCGCAATCACCGCAGGTGTGATCTCCAGCCTGCTGAGTCGGAACTACAATGCAGCTAACATTCCGCAGATCCTGCAAAAAAATGCGATCCAGTCCACCGCGCCAGCCAATCAGGTCGGTGCGGGCATGATTCACTTCCCCAGATAAGATTAGGGTGCAGGAGCGACTTCGACAGGCAGCACGTTACTCGTGAATCCATTGGGTAAAAGTCCGTTGGAGACGATTACCTTGTAATTGTTGGTGCTTGCCGCACTACCGGAAATGAAGTTGTAAGTGGCAGCGTTGGCACTTGGGATGAGGACATTGCCATTATACCATTGATAGGTGAGGTTCGATCCATTGGCCACTGCCGTTAGAGTCACACTGGTAAGGGGTGGCACTGTCGCACCCACGGGGGCAGTGCGACTGATGACCACGGAAGTGATAGCTTCCTGAACGCTTACGGTAAGTGGACTGCTAAGGACGGGAACGGCTGTAGCCAGATTACTTACCGCGACGGTGTACACAGGGCTGCCAGCTGTGGCATCCGTGGTGAAGCTGTAGGTTTGACTGGTCGCTCCTGAGATATTCTGGCCGTCTTTTTTCCATTGATAAATCAGCCCACCTCCAGCTGCCGCAGCAGACAGCGTGACGGAGCTGTTGACTGGTACAGCAGCAGTCGATGGCGGGATGCGTGTGATCAAAGGGTTGAGCACCGGTGTGATGACAGAGATGGGGATGACGTTGCTCGCAGTGCCAGTCACGCTCAGTGGGTTAGAGACTAAGACGTCATAGTTACCGATCTCAGCCACAGTTCCAACTGTGAAGCTGTAGCTAGCGCCTGTCGCTTTAGAGATCGGCACACCATTTTTACGCCACTGATAATTCAGGGCTGTGCCGACAGCTGTGACGTTTAGCGTGACCCGCGTTTTTGCTAAAACCTCAAAGGGCGCGGTCAGTCCCACAGCCGATGCCTGGATATTCGATATTGCGGTCATGTTAATCCCAACGGGTATGCTGCTCACACCGTTCGGGGAGCCTGCATTCGAAACTCTGGCGACATACCCTCCGTCATCCTTGGCGGTGGTTGGGGTGATGGTCAGTTGCGGCCCATTGGCATTAGGAATGATGACGCCATTCTTGAGCCAGACATACGAGAGTGTTCCAGAGCCTTTGATGGTGGCTGTATTGACATTAAAGGTAACAGTGCTCCCCAAACTAACAGGGCCAGATGCAGGTGAGCGTGTAACCACCACATTCTCGAGGAGTAAATTGACCTGTGCCGCTTTGCTCGTGACTTCTAGAATATCAGTCACTTTGATGACACAACGATAAGAGGCGGCATCATCGTTATCCACAGCTGTCAGTGAAAGTGTGGCGGAGGTGGCACCACTTACTCCTGAGCCATTGGTTAAGTTAACGCTGTTCTTTTGCCATTGGTAAGTCACCGCAGAACCAAATGAGGGGGATACGCCCACACTCAAGGTGGCATTGGCACCTGTTGCAACGTTCACTTTAGATGGCTGTTGAGTGAAGAGACGTAATAGTTGGACGCTACCCGATTCGATGGCTGAAGTGGTAATATTGGGCTGCGATCCTGGTAGTAAAAAATAGCCTTTACCAATTTCACCTTGAATCACTAAACCTTGGAAGCTTGATGTGCGTTTGATCCCGCTTTCTGAAAGTTCAAAGGTGCCATTAAAACCACCTGTTTTTGGATTAAAACTGATGGTCGTTTTGGCTGGATTTAGAATCGGACGAATGACTTGATTTGTTGCAGTAAGTCTGAATGGAATGCTTGGTTGGATGCTTGAAGAACCAAGCTCACCACTTTTGAAGAAGGCGAACAAATTGTTTTCGATGTCAGAAGTGTTGAAGATGTTGATATTCGTTTCAGGAAAATATAGACCTCCAACTGCTTTCAGAATTGTGGGTGCAAACCCTGGCTGATAAATTCTTTCTTTGATTGGTTGCCGACCTTTTATCCAACGCAGGTCTCCGGATAGCGAACTGCTTAATGCGATTAAACCACCAATTGAAGAAGTGTTAGAATTGAGGGATTGAAATAGATAAAACTGAGCTGCGGAACCAGCTAAAGTGCTGCCCGTTAATGGAGTTCCGTCTGCGAGACGGCCTACCATGCTGGCAGTTCCGCTATTGGTCACCGTGAGTGCCATATAGCCACTACCTTCGGGTGTGTCAGCTTGACCCAGGCGAGTCACCTCAGGCTCCATGGCGACGTTAAATCGCACTGAACTTTTCAAGGAACCTACAGCCCGGGCAAATGGCATGCTGATGAATGGTGGAGGACCACTTTTAAATTGTGCGCTCCAAGCATGTCGGTAGCCGGATATTGCAGCAGTGCTTGTCCCATCGTTAATACTTCCCTGCAAAATGCTTTGAGCTGAATAGATCGAAGTGGGCTGGAGAAAAAGAGTCGCCTGAATGGTTTTGCGATTCGGTCGCGGAAAATTAACAATGCCTGCGTAAGTTACGCCGCCGGTGATTGAATTGATATTGAGCACACCTGCCGAACGCAAGGTTTCCCCAGCTAATTGAAGTGTTGCGGTAAAAGCTGAATTATCAGTGAGCGTTATGTCTAGCCGTCCACCCAGGTTCGAGTTCAGGGATTGAGAAGGTGCTATCGAGGCTACATAGGTACCTGAAGTTGTAGCCTCCATCGGCGACACTTTTAATGGGCTCGTGGCTGAAGCACTACCAACAGCATTACTGACTGACGCTTTTACGGAAAAATTTCCGGTGGCTCTTGGGATGCCGCTAATAAATCCTGTATTGACGTCACAAGTCAGTCCAGTTGGCAGTCCAGATACGACAGACTTTCCGAGAGCGCCTATCTGGGCAGAACCGGCAGTTAATTCGATTTGGTAACGATATGGCAGTCCGACAAAAGCATTTGGTAAAACAAAAGGTGCTAAAGTTGGTGCCTGCGTGGGAACACTCAGACGAATGATGCCGCTTTCTGCAGTGCCAAGACCTGCGGGTGCCTCGATCTCACAAGTGTAGTCTCCAATGTTACCACTAGTCACACTGCTGATGATGAGCGTGGCATCTTGTTGTCCGCTGTATCCTTGCTCGCCGCTGCCAATATTTGCCCCGCCTTTTTTCCACTGATAGGTCAGACCTTGACCTGCAACAGGGGCAACCAATTTGACCAAAGAAGCTGCCTTCACATTTTGATATTGAGTGGTTTTGTCCACCACGATGACCGTAGCCGAGCCACCCGCTCCTGGAGCACTCGCACCACTAGTATTAGTGGCGGTAACTGAGTACTGACCTGCGTCTGACAGCTTGGCTGAAGAAATGAGAAGCTTACGACTGGTTTGGCCAGCGATGGTTGTCGTGCCACGCTTCCAGACACATGTAGGCTCGGGTTTTCCTATGACATTAGCCTCAATCTCCAACGGTGAACCCACCTCGACAATACGTGAAAGTAGACTGCCTGCAATAACAGCAGGGCTGCGAAGCGTTAAATTGGCTTTTTTACTTGTTAAAGATGAGGTGGCATTCGAAATGATCACATCATAATCACCCACATCATCAGCTTGAAAGTTGGCGATAGTAAGATTGGCATTGGTTTCAGCAGGAGTGATTGCAATCCCGTTTTTCCGCCATTGGTAATTAAGGCTAGTGCCTGTAGTTGAAACGCTGAGGGTTGCGGTGCTGCCAGCCGTGACGGCTTGGGAAACGGGTTGGCTCGTGATGGATGGTGGCAGATAGGCGTCGTTTACAGTGATGGTGAATGTCTGCGAGATGGTGTGATCATCAAAATCCGTAGCCGTCAATGTGACAAGGCGCGTGCCCGCGATCTTGCCGGTAAGAACGAGTTCATTGTTCTCGATCGAAAGTGACGCAACCTGAGCAGAGACATTGTTGGTGCTGTATTTTAGGGTGCTGATGGCATAAGCTCGATTCACTTTCACTACCTGATCTAGTTTCAAACTCGTCGGCAATGTGGCTGCATTAACCGGAATGGAATCAATTGGACTGCCCCCAAAATCCCCAACGGGTAAGGCTGTGATCGCGTTCACTGTGGCTTGTGATGCCGTAGCAATACGTCCAAAGGCTGTAAAGCCGCCATTTTGATTGTCTAGATTGGCTGCATTATTGTTCAGATTAATAAAGATGTCAGTCGTGGCGCTGTTTGGATTGCCTAAATAGCCAAAGTCATCATCTATTAATTCTTTGGGTGCAGGTGGTTGTGGATTACTCGCTTTATAGACGGCTTTGATGGCATCATTGGTTTTGGAACCACGCGCTCCGCGTTTGGCGGCAGCAATCGTCCACCGAAGATTTGAGATGCCTGGTTCATTGATCGGAGAGGGCCTACTGGCGACTGACGATAGATTGTTATCTGCTCTGAATCCGCCCGCTTGGAGTACAAAATTAGGAACATGCCTGTGAACTAAAATGTCCGTATAATCCCCCGCATTTACATAGGCCATGAAATTGGCCACTGCCGATGGGGCTAGGCTCGGGTATAGCAAGAATTCAATATTGCCCTTATTCGTCTCCCAGCGCACGGCCATTTCCGTGTCGGGGTCATTGAACTTGTCTGCTAGAGGAATCCGCAGCGGTTCATTAATACGAATAGTAACGTTGGGGATCGCAGCGGCAACAGTTGGTGTGGTCCCCGCAGATTGAACGAGTAGCATCAAGGTTGCTGTCGCAGATGGTCCCGAGCTATAAGTCGCTGTTAGAGTCACCGGGAAACGACCCGCTTGGGTGGGGATGCCAGTGATGTTACCTGTCGAAGAGTCAATACTCAATCCAGCTGGCAACCCTGCGGCTGTGATACCTGTGCGTGCAGCTACATTTGAAGTTGTAGCCGTATAATTAAAGACGACCCCTTGAGTGATTGGTTCATACATGCGACTGGTGAAGCCTTGTTGCGGAATGGCCACTGCTACGTTGCTGTCAGGAGAGGCGGTCAACTCATCCTTGCCAATGGCTCTGACGACAAAATCATAGCTAGTGTCAACGACTAAAGCAGTGAAGATTGGCTTGTTGATAGAATCTTTAGACGCCGTGAATTCTTTCACACTCACGTTGGTGATGTTGCTAGGGACAGAAACGCATCGGTTGTAGGCTGTCGAGCTTCCCGTAGGCCTACAGAAGACATCAAATCCCTCTTCAGATTCAGAATTATCTTCCCAGGTGAGATCCACTGTGTTCGAGATACCTAATGTCGCTGACGATGCCGTTAGACCTGTCGGAGGCAGGAATGTAGTGGTGCTTAGTTGAATCGTGGTTGGGGTGAAATTGGAGCGGACAACAGTCTCGGTTGTGGGTGTTGGTTTATATTTGTAAACAGCACAAACTCGAAAATCTGCCGTAGCCAATTGCCCTATGTTCACCTCATATGAGGTGGCATTTTTTGGCGCATCGTTAAACTTAACGAAATCTGGTGCTGCACCTCCAGTAATGGGTCGATATTGAATCTCATATCCGGTTTCATTGTTTGATCGGTCCGTCCAATTGAGGAGGATCGTATTTTCACCAGTTATGCTACCCGTCAGGTTTGTCGGGGCTTTCAACGCTGGCATGGTGAAGTTCCCGGAAACCATAACCTGCGTGACCTTATCGCTCTCCAGAGGAATCGAGGGAACATTAGGAACAGTAGGGAAAGTTTCCTCTGGCAGTCCAGTTTCTCCATTTTTTGTCGCACGCAGACCAAACCGATAGGCTTTACCTGGAATCAGGTTCGGACTTTGCTGGGCGATGCCGCCAAAGGGTAAATAAATCTCATTGGATAAGACTTCGTCAGTTTTTCCAAAGGGGATGAAACCAACGTGGTTGTATTTGGGGACGTTACCACCGATGATATTGCCGTTATCGTCAAGTGTTCCACCCATAACTTCACCCACATAGAGTTGATGAAAGGCTTCAACGTCACTTTTATCATCCCAGCGGATGTTTACACGGCCATCTTCTTCACTGTGAATGATTGGTTGAGCGGTGAGATTAGCTGGGGCTAAAAAGGTAACGTTAGTAGGCGGTATGGTCGGCATGGGAGCCGCTGGCACACGAGTCTGGATGAGCAGGCTACTGGACTCCGTTTTCGTTCCATTAAATTTCCATGTGACAACCTGAAACTGGCAGATTGTTCCCGCGGGTGGGCTGCCTACAGAAACGATGGCCTCACGATAGCCTTCAGCATCACGATTAGAAATTGGACTGGGTGCACCGAGTGAGTCATTGGTCAAAAAGTAAAATGGGCCTGCATTGGCGAAACGTAATTGCAGTTCTGTGCCATCGGCATCGGGCGCATTATCTTTCCAGCGCAGATGATAGGAATGAAAAATGGAATTGGCGTATTGAGTTAAATTCGTATAAGGATTGACGAGAGGCACCCTTGTGAAACGCACGCTGCCATCGGTTGGCTTAGCTGGGGGCAAGGCTTTAGCTTCGGGTGAGAACGACAGTCCTAGCAGGCTGAAGACAAAAAAGGCGATGCTGCGAGTATTCATAGAATAGGGGGCGGAATGCTAATCGATGGGCGAAATTTAGGGCGTGGTCGTGACCGTTAGAACGGCGCCATTACTCACTGCCTGAAGTGGGCCTGTAGGTGCCGTGCCGACGGTTGCTGTAGCAACACAAGTGTAGCTGCCAGCGTCATTCGAAGTGATATTTGTGATTCTAAGGCTAGCTGTGGTGGTTCCAGTGAAGCGAAGGCTTTCAGCAATTTCAACATTGTTCTTTCTCCATTGATATTTCACGTTCATTCCTGAGCCTGAGCTTACAGTCGCGGCTGCTGTAAGGGTGACATCGCTAGCCGTAGCAGCACTGCGTGATTGTGGATGAGTGCTAAAGGAGACGGCCCAAGGGGGGCTGAGTTCTGCCTTTCCTGATAGGATGGGCGCGGTGGCGACATTCGGAGTCAAGCCTGGTAAAAGGAAGAAGCCTGCGCCGCGTGGTGGCAGGTGGTTGAAGCCAAAACGCGTCTGATCCCTTAACGCAGAGATCATCAGGCCGTTGAAAGTCACTTTGCGAAGAACTGTTCCACTCAAGACTTCATAGGTTCCAGTGTAGGAGCCAGTGCTTGGAGTGATATTCAGACTTACCTTGTTGGGATTGCCTGGTGCAGGAGGTAGTGTGACCGAGTTATCAACATTCAGGCGTGCTGTCGTGCTGAGGGCTGAACTGAGGCCACCGCTGCTAAAGTCGATCTTCAGATTGTTTGGAGCATCTGCGATGCCCCACACCGTTTGATTGGTGCCTGGGGCTACATAGGGAGTTCCCTGTGCTCTAAGCAGAGTTGGCGAGAATCCACTTTGGTAGCGCTTTTCAGTGATTGGCTGCGCTTCTTTATACCAGCGTGGGTTGCCGATGACACGTTCAGGCCTGGTGGAGGTGCTGGAGCTGTTCGAATACCTAATGCTGTCTAAAATCAGATAGCCGCCAAAAGAGGCTTTGTTTGTGTTTAACATCTGGAACCATGACATGAGACCCTCGGAGCTAATCACGGTGCTGGCTGTAATGGGGGTATCGTCGGCTAGTCTGCCCGCGAGTGTTGCCATGCCGCTGTTATCGACCGTAAGTGCGGCAAAACCACTGCCCTGAGGTATATCCGAACGACCGACTTCTGGATCCAGGGCCACATTCAAACGATACGCAAATTTCACAGTCGGTGGTTGATCGACAAGGAGAGCTGATCCTGTCACGGGGCCTGGATTAAACTGATGACTCCAGACAAGTCGGTAACCTGCGATATTGGCTGTCGATGTGCCATCAGAAATGACACCGCTGACATCTCCGCTGACAGAGATGACAAAAAGATCAAGGTTCAAGGCTGTGCGCTTCAAACGCGGGAAACTGATGATGCTACGGTAAACGGGATAACCACTCGTGTTGTCAGTGCCAACGTATCTCAAAGTGCCAGCTGATTTAAAGGTCTCAGCACCCATTTGCAGACTAGCACTAAAAGAAGAGGTATCACTGACGGTTAAACTTAAGCGTCCACCATGGTTAAGGTTGAGAGCCAATGACGGGGTCACTGCTGCAACAAAACTACCGGTGCTGCCTTCAATTAAGGGTAACACACGGAGCGTGCCAGTCATGGTGCTGCTTGATCCAGACGGATTCGTGGCAGTGGCCCTGATGGTGAAAAGGCCTACGGCCTCAGGGATGCCGGTAATGCGCCCAGTGACCACATCATAGACAAGGCCTTTGGGTAGGCCGGTGATGTTATAGCTAGCTGGAGTTTTAGAGGGGGCGGTGTCATGTGGGATGGTGTATCCAACGTAGGCAATACCAGCAAAGGCATTGGGTGGAGCCTCATTGCCAGTCATGGGTCGGAGCACCGGAGCATCTGCGACCACCAAACGGATAATGCCAGAGACGGCAGGCTGTGTCAGTGTTGATGATTCAACGGCGCAGGTGTAATCTCCGCTGTCGGTACTCAGGTTGGCCTCCATGATGGTGAGCGTCGCGTCTCTAAAGCCGGAATAGCGTGGAGTGGCTTCATCGATCACTGTTGTTCCTTTGGACCAAGTATAGGTCAGTCCAGGGCCTGTGACCGGGGCCACGAGTTTGACGGTCGTGCCTGGTTTGGCCACTTGAAGTCGTGTGGTCTTATCAATCACAATGACTGTGGCAGAGCCACCACTGCCAGGTGCTGTGGCCCCTGCAATGTTGGATGCAGTGAGCGTGTAGCTGCCGCCATCACTCAACTGTGCTGCAGGGATGAGAAGTTTGCTGCCGACCTGACCTTTGAGAATGGTGGTGCCACGCCGCCAAACACACACGGGGGTGGGGGCACCTGTAACTGTCGCCTGAATCTCGATTGGGCTGCCGACTTCCACAAGCCGCGAGGGTAAAGTGCCAGTGATAGCTGCGCGGCTGCGGAGGTTTAGATTAGCCTTAGCGCTGGTGACTGTTGTATTGGTGGCAATGGCAGCAGGGTTGGAGATCACAACATCATAAGCACCTTCATTAACGGCCTGGAAGCTGGGTAGAATGAGGCTGCTGCCTGTCTGTGCAGGGCTGAGATCAATGTTATTCCTACGCCATTTGTAGCTCAGTCCGGTGCCCGAAGCTGCCACACTAAGCGTGACTCTTGTGCCCGGCAATACTGCCTGATGGATCGGTTGTCTTGTGATCGTGATGGGGCTTAGTAGGGTGAGTGTGGCCTTATTGCTGATCACTGTTGAATGGGCATTTGAAACAATGACGTCATAGTTACCCGGAGTAGCCACCGAAGAGTTTGCTGTAGTTAAACCAGTCGTGGGATGTGTTAAAGTTAGTGTCGCCGAGGTGGCCGTGGTGATTGGGATCTCATTTCGTCTCCACTGGTAACTAAGATTCGACCCACTGGCTTCGACACTAAAAGTGGCCGCCGTGTTGGCAGTGGCTGTGATAGCTTGAGATACTGGTTGTTTGGTGATGATCGGAGTTTGGTAGCCTGCATCCACTGTGATGGTGAATGTCTGAGTGATGGCCTTATTGTCCAAGTCTCTGGCAGTGACAGTGACACTTCGAGTGCCAGCGGTGAGTCCACTGAGCTTCAGTTGGTTATTCTCTACCACGACTGAAGCGACGCTGGGGAAGAGATTATCCACAGAGTAATTTAGCGTTGGGATTGCGATGGCACGATTAATTTTGACGAGTTGTGCAAAAGTAGGGCTGCTAGGCGCTGATGCTGCATCTACAGGAAGGCTTGAAAGTGCGCCCCCATAATTACCAACTGGCAATCCTTGAATGCTTGTGACCGTGGTTCGGGTACCCTCAGAAACGCGACCATACGATGTGAATCCACCATTTTGGTTATCTAGATTTGAGGCGTTGTTGTTGAGATTGATGAAAATATCCGTCGTGGCGCTGTCTGGATTGCCTAAATAACCAAAGGCATCATCGCTTAATTCTTGGCCAAAATTGGCATTGGCATAAGCTGTTTTGACAGCATCGTTCGCCTCTGAACTGCGGGCGCCGCGCTTAGCTGCGGCGATCGTCCATTGCAGATTTGAAATACCAGGCTCGTTAAGCGGTGAAGGGCGACCCTCTACTGATACCAGGGAATTATTTTTCGCAGCAAAGCCACCCGCTTGTAGAACGAAATTGGCAACGTGACGATGAAAGAAAACATCATTGTAATCTCCTCCGTTGACATAGGCCATGAAGTTAGCCACAGCGAGTGGAGCTAGGCTGGGATAAAGCAGAAAGTCGATGTTGCCTTTGGTTGTTTCCCAACGCACGGCAGTTTCAGAGTCAGCATCTGCGAATTTATCAGCTAATGAGATAATGTAGGGCTGATTGATGCCAATGGTCAGATCCGGGATATCCACACCGACTGTAGGTGCCGCGGCGGCAGGCTGAACTCTCAGCATGAGTGTTGAGACGGCTGGCTGCCCAGGGCTAAACGTAGCCGTGAGAGTTACAGGGAATCGGCCTGATTGACTTGGAGTGCCACTAATGACTCCCGTAGCAGAGTCGATCACCAAGGGTGATGGTAATCCGGTTGCTGTGATTTCTGTGCGCTGTGCTGAATTTGAAGTCGTGACAGTGTGATTAAAGGGGACGCCTTGAGTTATCGGCTGATACATACGGCTGGTGAAACCATGCTGAGGCGTGGCCGATGATACATTGCTATTCGCTGAAGGGACAGATTCATTAGCACCCACAGCCCGAACGATGAAATCATAGCTAGTGCCAATGGTTAGATCGGTAAAAACAGGCACTCCAAGAGTGTCATTGGAAGCTGTGAATGATCGCACACTCACTTGGGTGACATTGTTTGGCACTGAAACACAGCGGTAATAACTCCCTGCGCCTACTGTAGGTCGGCAAAAAACATCAAAACCGACTTCTGCCGTGGATTTGTCTTCCCAGATAAGATCGACCGTATTGGAGATTCCTGAAGTCGAAGCCACGACACCTGTTGGCGGTAGAAACTCTGTGGTGCTGAGCTGAATCGTTGCTGGCAGCACTGACATGGGCGAGCGAATCACAGTGTCAGTGCTTGCACCGGATGGACGATAGCGGAAAACCGCACAGATTTGAAACTCAACCGTGGAAAATTGACCAATCGACAGCGACGCCGAGGTGGCATTTTCATCCGTTTCAGTAAAGACAGCAAAGGCAGGTGGTGTTCCTTCGGTGATGATTCTGTACTGAATCTCATAGCCAGTTTCATTACTGGAGTTATCATTCCATCGGAGCTGGACCGTGCTTTCTCCAGTTACAGTTCCAGAGAGATTGGTCGGTCCACGAAGAGCAGGAATTGTAAAAGATGGCAATGGTGTAGCGTTATTCGTGGCTGTCGTACCATCTATTTGGCCTCGCACATTGGTTTTGGTTGCCCGGATCAAAGCACGGTAAGTTTTGCCGGGAACAAGTTCGGGGCGCGCGTACTCGCTATCACTGAAACCGAGACGAATTAAATTGGAGAGGCCAAGCGAAGTTGTGCCAAAGGGCACGAAGCAGACGTGAGATTCGGCGATGTTCGGGGAGATGCCCTCTTGCAGCTGTACTTGGAAGAAAGCTTCCCCGTCGCTATTGTCCTGCCAGTTCAGATTGATGCGTCCGTCACTGGAGGGATCGACCTCCGCCGTGACTGCACTAGGAGGGGCCATGTCAGACCGCCCGCCTGAATCTGGCACTGTGAAGGGAATGGTCAGGAAGCTGGATTCAACGATCGCATTGTTCATTTTCCAAACCAAAATTCTGAACTGCACCTGGGTGTTGATGGGCAGGGCACTCCTGGAGATAATGGCCTCAAGAGGTCTGCTGCCATCGCTGTTAGCCCCGTAACGGGCCATTGTGTTGAAGGTGCCAGTTGGGCCTGGGCGCATTTGGATCTCATAGCCTTCTTCATCAGTGGCATTGTCCCGCCAAGTGATGTGGTAGGACTCTTGAGTGTTTGGCAGGTTTGATAGTCCCGCAGCCGTCCGAGTGAATTTCACCGCACCCTCAGTCGGTGCTGCGGGAGCTAGCGCGAGGGCTTTTTCGACGAAGAAAGCTAGACCAATAAGATAGATGAATAGAAATTGCCGAGACATGGTTGGTTGTCTGGTTGAGATGTGTTGTTAGGAACCTGGATTTAGGGATTCACATTTAATACTACGTCGTTACTCTTTACGCCTGCTGTGCTTGCAATGTTCTTCACGATAACATCATAAGTACTAGTGTCTCCCGAAGTAACAGAGTTGATGGTGTAGGTGGCATTTGTCGCACCACTGATGGGGGTAGTGTTTCTTCTCCACTGATAGGTCAACTCAGGTGTTCCCTGAGCTGTGACGGAAAATGTCACTGAGGTGCCTGTCGCCACATTGGCGGTGGATGGCGTTCGTGAGGCGACTACTGAGGTTACAGGATCGTTGACATTTAAAATGGCAGGAGCGCTGGTAATGGTCGTGGCACCATTTGAGATGACACAATCATAAGTCCCTTGGTTAGCCTCAGTGACGGATGAAAGGCTCAGGGAGGCAGTTGTGGCCGAGCTGAGTGTATTGCCATTTTTGCGCCAGCTATAAGTCACGGTGCCCTGAGCTGATGGATCAACGAAGACACTGTAGGTGACTGGCGCGCCAGGATTCACGGCTTGTTCGGTCGGTGTCGGCTGGGTGATGATTTCGAGTGGAGTGGGTAAAAGAGCTGCTTTACCGCTATTGATTCTGGATGTCGTCACTGTTGGCAGGAGCTCGGGCATAAGGAAGTAGCCTGCTCCTTTGGCTCCTGTGCCTGGGATTTCGTTTGTTGTGATATTGCCATTCTCATCTCGGACTGCGGGTGTTGTCGGAATACTCGGTATGATGAGTCCTTGATATGAAATTTTTCGCGCATCAGCCAGAGTGAAACTGCCAGTAAATCTGCCAGTCGACGGGACGACGGAGAAGGTCTGGGCTACACCATTGGTTCCACTCGGATAAGTGATGCCATGTGTTTTTGAAATCAATATGGCCTGGTTCGGCGCTGGTGGGATGGAATTGAGAGAGAAGCCGCCCTGACTAAACTCTAGATTGGCGTTGGTGGTGTTTGCTGCCGTAATAATGGGTAATCCCATGACGATGGTTCCGGTTCCTGGTCTGGTATAATTGGTGCCGAGGATATCCAGATAGGTTTCAGGAATCCCAGATTGATAATTCCTAGCGGTTGCAGGTTGCACCTCCTTGATCCAGCGGATCTCCCCCGTCACACGCAGTTTGGATTCCGTGGTTGTTCCAATATTTGAGTCGCCGATATCGATCATTGTGATGTGGGAGCCGGTATTTGCATAGAGCATCTGGAAGAAGAGCGCTTCACCACGAGGGCCGACCATGGAGGTGCCTGTCACCGTTGTGCCATCTGCCAGCAGCCCTGCCATGGTGGCGATGCCTTTGGAAGAAACTGTGAGGGTCATGTAGCCGCTTCCCTGAGGCACATTTGCTTTTGCGATGTCTCCCGACTTGAGATCTAAGCCAAGATGATAGGGGCGTCCTGTTGGCGTGAGGTAGTAGATACACGGCTGCCAAGTGCTGTCCCAGAACTGGCGGATACCCCTGATGTTGGCTGTATTGGTGCCATCATTAAGCGTGCCAGAGACGTAGCCTCCATCGGAGTCTATTTCAAAGGTCAGACTTAACGTGCTAAGCCCCTTTCTGGGGATGGTTATGCGGCTTTGGAAAGTCGTGTTGGAAGGATTAAACAGGCCTGAGCCTGCGGACAGAGCCCCAGCCGCCGAGAGGGTGATTTTACCCAAGGTGATCCTAGCTGTGTAGGCTCCCGTATCCAGTGTGGTTAGATCAATGCGACCTCCTTTATTTTCATTGAGGGCAGGGGAAGCTGAGATGGTGGCCGTAAGCGTGCCAATGGTGGCAGCAGGTAACGGTGAGATGATGATCTGTCCCGTCGAAATCGGATAACTATTGCCAGCGATGTTTCTGGCCGTAGCGGTAAAGGGATAGATACCCGCTTTTGTGGGCTTGCCAGAGATCACTCCAGTCAGGGGGTTAAGCTTTAAGCCTGGGGGCAGTGGGGCAAAAGTGAAGCTGGTGGGCGTGTGTAAGGTGAGTTTAGAATAAGGTAGAGTGGCCAAGTAATCGATCCCGATGAAGCCATTGGGAAGGGCGTCGTTTCCAGAGAGAAATTTGGGAAGTTGAGGCTGAATCACGACAGCCAGATTGATCGGACCTGCTTCAACAGTGCCCAGGCCATCTGCCAAGGTGATCAGGCAAGTGTATCTACCGGAATGTCCAAATGGACTGGTGGTTTGATCGCCATTGACGCTTCGTGAGATCTTCAAGTCTTTCAAATTCGTGCCTGTAAAGCCATTGATCCCTTCAGCGATGTTTTGGCCATCTTGCTTCCATTGGTAACTTACAGCAGCTCCCGCAAAGGGTGCCGATAGAGTGACCCCTAAGTTTGGGCGGACGACTCTTGTGATGCTCGTTTTGTCCACCACTCTCACATTGACCGTATTGCTATTCACCGGCAGCGCGGAGTTTTTGGCTGAGACGGAATAATCTCCAGCATCAGTCAGCTTTGCTATCGGCACACTGTAACTGGTCGCCACACGTCCATCGAGTTGGAGGCTACTGACACCGCGAATAGTGGCTGTGCCTTTTTTCCAAGTGACGGTAGGCACTGGCGAGCCATCCACGAATGTGGATAAGGTCAATGGTTTACCGACCTCAATAAGCAAGGGTGACAAGTTCGGGGAAATCGTCGGAGCTTCAGTGATATCAAGGCGGACGCGATGACTGCTTAAAGTCGTGGTCGCATTCCCAACAAGCACGTCGTAGAGCCCCTGGTCACTGGATTGCACGTTTGTTAGTGTGAGGGTTGGCGCTGTTTGTGTTGGAATCACAACGCCGTTTTTTCTCCAAGTGTAAGTAATGGGTGCGGTACCTGTAGCGGTGACGCTCAATGTTGCTGTAGAGCCGCTAACCACACTTTGAGTGATCGGTTGTTTAGTGATGGCGACTGCTAGATGACCTTTGCTGACGGTGACGTTGAAATTGGTGGTCACGGGCGTAGCACTATCCAGATCTTGTGCGCCGACGGTGACTCTAGTCGTGCCTTCTTTTAAGCCCTTCAGGCGTAGCGTTGATCCGGTGAGTGTCGCACTCACAATACCTGCGGGGCTGGTATCCACGCTGGCACTGTAGGTTAATGTTGGGATGGCAGAGGCTTTGGTGATGCGGACCGTTTTTGTGATGTCCATTTCACTCAGTGCAGGTGAAGGTGGCGTGGCATTTGCCCCACTGCTTGGAACCGGCACATCCATTGGTATATTGCTAAACTCCGTCAAAGCACCATCCACAGTGATTCGCTTGTCCAATGATGCATCATAAGTGTTTGTGGTGTTCTTATTGAGGTAGCTACCTGTTGGCAGCGCTTTGATCGCATTGATCACATTCAAGCTTGGAGTGCTGACACGGCCAAATGCCGTGAATCCACTGTTCTGTAGGTCCAGGTTGGCGGAGTTATCGGCAAGATTAAAAAAGAAATCTGTCGTGGCGCTGTCGGGATCACCTACATAACCAAATTGATCATCGGTGAGTTCAAGGCCTGGGTTGGCATTCTTATAAGCTGTTTTCACAGACTCATTAGCGCTCGAATAACGTGCGCCAATTTTAGCGCAGCCGATCGTTCCTAGCACATGAGTGATTCCGGGTTCATTTTCGACAGGCGGACGTCCGATTACTGAAGTGAAAGTGCGTGGCTCACGCACAGCCCGCAGAGAGCCTGCCTGCAAAACAAAATTTGTGACCAGTCGGTGAAAAGCCAACCCATCATAGTCCCCAGCATTCACATAAGCCATGAAATTGGCGACTGCTTTTGGGGCCACACTGGGATATAAAAGAATGTCGATATTGCCTTTGGTGGTCGTCAGTCTCACTGCGGATTCCGATTTGCCGTCAACGAATCTACCGGCCAAGGGAATGTCTAAAACACCATTAATCCCCAAGGTTCTATTTGGAAATGCCACAGGCACTGTGGGTGGGCTCGAAGCCGCAAGGACACGCAAGGTTAGCGTGACCGTCGCCGTCGGGCTATTCGAAAAGTTAGCCGTCATCAATGCGCGGAATAGACCTGACTCATTCGCAGCACCGGAAATCAACCCTGTAGAACTGTTAATGGTGAGTCCACTGGGTAAGCCAGTCACGTCTAAGCTGGTGAGGCTGCTGGAATTGGTGGTAGTGACTTGATAGCTGAAATTTGCCGCTGCCTGGATCGGCGGGTTCAGGCGGCTGGTAAAACCGTGCTGGGCAGTTGCAGAAGCAACGTTGCTATCCACAGAAAAATTGGATTCAGTGGAATCGACGGTTCGGACTACAAATTCGTGAACTTCTCCAGCTTCCAAAGCAATAAAAGTGGGCTGACCGTTAGAAGCAGTCGTCTCAGTCCGAGAGTTCACGCTTACCTTGGTCATGCCAGCTCTAACAGCGCGGGCAAAATACCAGTTTGTTGAGCCTGCTTTACGGGTATAGATATTGTAGCCGTATTCGCTGTTGGAATTGTCTTTCCAGTTGATATTAATCGTGTTGGCCAAACCTGATGCGGTTGCAGTGACTTCGCTAGGTGCAGGGAAGGCGGTGGATCTTGTGACCGAATTAGAAGCTGCACTGTAGATCGTCGTGGCGGTATTACTGCCTGATGGAGTGTATCTGAAAACCGCCAGCACACGCCATTCCAGGGTCGTTCCCTGTGAGACAGGCACGCTTACAGAGCTTACATTCCGCCCAACTAAACCTAAACTTTGATAAGGCGTAGATCCACCTCCTGTCTTGTATTGGATATCATATCCTGTCTCATTGCTTGAATTATCTTTCCATCGCAGAAGTACTAGATCTTCACGAATCTCCTCCACACTTAAGCTTGATGGAGCAGTCAGCGCCGGCATTGTAATCGCGGCGGTATTTGAAGTGAAAGTGGGATTGGAGAACACCGGATTATTACCCGACGGATTTTCTGTCGTAGCCCGTATTTGAAATTCATACTGGGTGGAAGGCAGTAGGCCAAGATTCAATTTTTGCGAGCTTGCGCCAGAGGTCGTGAAGTCAAAAAAACCAAGACTCACGAAGTTCACCGCAGGTGTTTTTACTTCGCGGATTAAAATTTGATTATAAAGTTCTGCGCTACTGTTATCATTCCAATTTAGGACAATGGTCCCATCATTCACGACCGTCTCTGGAGGTGTTCCCGAAGTGACAGAGTCATTGGTGATTGTTAAGTTAGATGGAGCCGCAATACTGCCAGGACCGGTGCCCTCAGGAATTGTAAATGTGGTTGCTGTCGAGGTTGCATATTCAATGACAGCACCATTTCTCTTCCATGCAGAAACGGAGAAGTTTAATTTCAAGCCCTTCTCCAGTCCTGGTAGGCCGACAAACATAAAACTTTGGCTGTCTGCAGTAGCCAGACGGCTTGTAGTTACTGCTCCCGTGACATTTACTCGAAAGCCTTCCTGATCTACAGATTTGCTTTCCCATTTAATCAGGTAAGTCGGTGAGTTTCCAGATGTGTCTAGGACCAGCTCTTTTGAGTCCAGGCTTTTTGGGTCTTTGAGCTTAAAGCCAGCACGCGTAAACTCGACTTTGACATTCACAGGTCTTGCAGGTGCTACGGCGAAGATGGAGCCGGAAATTCCGATAGCAAATATGAAGGCTGATCTTTTAAGATAAGCTAGGCTACAAAGTGAAAGGAAAGTCTTCATGATCAGGAGGTTTTGGGCAAGTGATAACTCAGACATCACATGCATAGGTTTTTGTTGGAAAAGAATAGCAAGTTTGTGATTACAAAGTCAATTCTTTCGGTCGAGCGATGAAATTTTTCTCGCCTCTTCACCCTTGAGTCGATACCACTGACGATGATGTATTTATCCAAATTCGAGGCAACGACTAAACGAATCATGTGGATTTGTGGGTTTTCGGCCTGCGCTCTATCAGCGCAGGTGGTTCCACAATTCAAAACTCAGGAGATCGATACCACCGTTGGCATTGGCTACGGATTGGCTCTGGCAGATGTGGATGGAGATAAGCGGACGGACATCTTATTAGCGGATAAAGACCTCATAGTCTGGTATCAGAATCCTTCTTGGACAAAGCATGTCATCGCTCAAAAGCTCACGGATAAAGATCATGTCTGCATCGCTGCACGAGACATCGATGGGGACGGAAAATGTGAGATCGCCGTTGGAGCGCAGTGGAATCCGGCGGATACGACAGACAGCGGGGCTGTTTTCTACCTCGTTCCGCCTGAAGATAGGACACAACCTTGGAAGCCAATCCAGCTAAGTCACGAGCCGACGACCCACCGCATGAGATGGGTTAGGAATCAGGGCGGTCGCTACGATCTCATCGTGGCACCCCTGCATGGTCGTGGAAACAAGGACGGCCAGGGAGCTGGCGTGCGTATACTCGCCTATCACAGACCTTTGGATCTGAAGAATCCATGGAATACGACCCTGGTCACAGATGCCATGCATATGACGCATAATTTTGAGATCATCCCGGCTGGCACTCCCGAAGAAGCCGAGTCGATCCTTCTGGCCGGACGAGAAGGCGTGC
>JAIXOU010000024.1 GCA_027486585.1 Verrucomicrobiaceae bacterium
CTTCGAGTCGCGAAAGTAAAAGAACGCACGCCCCGCCATCTTCGGGTTGTTGAGTACGCCGTGGAGGATTTCCAACTCGGTCACGCTCTTGCCGCCTCGGTGCTCCTCCAGCCAGGGCTGCTCTTGAACGATAGCCGGATCAAACTGTTCAGGAGCCGGCACCCAGCCATAGCGCTCGCCAATGAACCCCATGAACCACGGACGTGAGCGGTCCACCTCAGCCAGGCAAATCGGCAGCACCTTGCCCTGCTGAGCTTCCTTTTCAGTGATGCCCCAGCGTAGATCCACATCCACGAGTTCTACTTGGCGTTCGCGACACTTGCGGCGCAACTCAGGGAAAACCTTGCGAACGAGCAAGTCACGCTCCTCGGCGAAGTCGCGGAAGGTGCTGCTCAGGAAGACGCGGACGGTGCGTGAAGGGGTTGTTGTGTTCATTACGGTTACAAGCCAATCGAATTTTGCCGAAACACTCTACGCCGATTCGTTTTACCTTGTCCAATGATAGCAAAATTAACAACACGCCCAGCCGACGAGCGTTCATACCCATCATTGACCTAGCTATCCTTTTTGCTACCAGAAACTCATGACGAAAACTTGGCTGGCAGTCTTCCTATCTTGTCTGGTGCCCTGCTTGCCAGTGCTTGGTGAGAATGTGCCCATATCCGAGCAACTCGCCAAAGAAGAGGGCTACTTACAGGAGCTTGAAAAGCGTGCTGAAGAATCGATGCAGCTGATCGCGCAAGACGAGAGTCCGCACTCGAAGCTGGCGGCTTTTTCCAGCGAGATGACCAATCAGTCCCAGGAACTTAAAGCCATCAAGAACTTCGAACTGCTAAGCAAGGCGATCACAGAGAAGAAGAAGGAATTGGCGGAAAATCAGCGAATCAGCTCGAACCTGCGTTCTGTGGCCGAGGGCAAGCTAGAAGAGTCTGACAAAAGACTGGAGCAACTCAAGCAGCGTGCGAGCACACTACAAAAAAGGCTTGATCAAATGGAACAGTCCGCAGACCAGTGGGCGGCCGGGTATTCGCAAATGCGCCAGATTGACGAAAAGGAGGCGCTGGAACAGTTGCACCAATCCATCCAACTAGAGCTTAAGGATATTGGATCAAAAAAAAGCATATCCATCACTCAACCCGCAAGCTCCGCTTCCTCCAAGCAAATGCCTGCTTCTCGACAAGAACTCGAAGTTTCGAATTCTTCAGAGAAAAATAGCTTTTACAAAAGCCTAAAAGAAGCATCCCAAATGATTGCCTCAGGATCTACGCTTAACGGGTTAAAAGCACTCATCAACCTTAATCCAGCTTCATCTGCAGAACAAGGAATGCTGATGGAAGAAGTGGGTGCGGCGGTAAGCAAGCTTTCCGTAGCATTGAAGGAGCGTGAGAGTAAGAGTCAGATGTTCGAAATCGCCTCCACTTTAGATCGGGCTTCAAAACTCGGAAGTGCCGATGCCATGATCCTGCTTGGCCTGATGTGCGCCAACGGTGATGGCATGACCAAAGACCTTAACAGCGCGTACGAACTTTTCAAATCAGCTGCTGCATCTGGCCATGCAGATGCGCTCTATTATCAAGGAGAGTGTCTTTTTCTTGGTAAAGGCGTCGAGTCAAACTGTAACGAAGCGGTGAAATGCTTCGAAAGGGCACTGCAGCTGGATTGTTGGCGTGCAGCAGATCAGCTGGGTGTGATTTATCGAAAGGGTTTAACTGGAGCTCCACCAAATTATGATGTCGCACTACGGTATTTTACAACTGCTGCTGATCACAACATTGCTTCCGCAACTTTCAACTTGGGGGTCATGATGATCAATGGTGAGGGAGTGGCAAAAAATCCATCTTATGGTGCCCAGCTATTCAAGCGAGCTGCTGCAGCAGGATGGCAACCAGCGATGGAAGGCTATGCCAAATGTCTTTTACACGGCATTGGTATCCCTCGGAACTCCAGAGAAGCTGCCCATTGGATGAGCCTTGCCAAGCGCAAGTTAAATTGATTCTTGCTTTTCTTATTAACTTTATTATTTCCTATACCCTATGAATAATTTTATCATGAAATACACTAGATTGGGTTTGGTTTCCGTCTTTGGATTGTCCAGTTGCGCGAACATGGATCCAAATGCATCTGCCGCCTTTATCGGGGGACTTAGCGGTGCAGCTGCCGGTATTATTGCCAGCCAAGCCGGACTATCTGACTCTCAGGCTATCCTGATCGGCTCCGCTGTTGGTCTTGCGGCGGGAGCTATCACTTACAATTACAAAAAGAGACGCGCCACAGAGAGGGAACTTGAGATTGCCAATATGAGAGCAACTCAATACCAGAAACTTGTGAGAAGCGGCTCCAAGCCCAAATCGAAAACCCGCTACATCGCTCTGCCAACCACTCCTTCGAACACCTCTTCAAAATCGGCAAACACGGTAGTGCTGTTCGACACACAAACCAACTCGGCAGTCGGCAACAACGTTTATGAAATCTCCCAGAACCCTAAGATGGGTGAGGTCGTGAAATTTGATACAGTCAATGCGGAATACGTCGGTCTTTAGTTCAAACGGTAGCCAATTCAAATTGTATGCTCCTAGCATACTCTTGCAGCCCATGTTGTAGTGAGCCGCAAGTGAAATGATTTTACGAACCGTTCGCCGATTCTACAGGCCTCGGCATTGCTTCGTCATCTTTTCTATTCATGCTTTTAGACGGATTCTCGAAAATCTTTTCACCTTGCCCAATGAAGAAGCGACCTCATTGTCGGTATCAGCCACTTGCCCTTTAGCGTTATGAAGGAGGGTGGCGGGACTTTTTTGCCACAAAAGCCGCTGTACCCGCCAACTCGAAAGGATCACCTGTTCGAGAACCAGTCTAAGAACAGCTCTGCCCCCATGGGAGCTGGAACATCAATGAGAATGCAGAAGCAATTAAAGCACCTTTCGTGGTTTTCAAAACCTCACCTTCTTTGAAGATTTTGATTCTTCGTCTCCGGTTCACCCCACATGCCCTCGTTACAAAACAGGGGAAAAGAGCCAACCATAAACGAAAAAGTCTTGACTTAGAATACTAAATCGTTAGAGGCGACTGGAACTATTTCGCTTCGTGTAGTCGCTAAAGATTACCGCAAACTCGTTGTGCGTCATATGATTACATTTCTTGGAAAAATCTTAATCCCAACGCTTATCTTAGCGTCACCTGCATGGCTTTTGGCCGAAGACTTGCCAATCAATGATCAATTGGACAAGGTCGAAACCTCCCTCAGAAGCCTTGAGGACCGAGCAGAGACATCCATGAAACAAATTGCCGAAGATCAGCCTCATCTCAAAATTGCAGCATTTTCTAGCGACATGAGCACACAGGCTCAGCAGCTTAAGTCGATCAAAAACTTTGACCTGGTCAGCAAATCTATCAATGACCAAAAACAACGTCTTGCAGAAAATAAGAGGTTGAGTGAGACGACCAGGATAGCAGCAGGTGCCAGTCTTGCTAAATCCACCAAGCGGCTCGACGAGTTGCGTCATCGAGCAGAAACCCTTCAGAAACGCCTCGAGGAACTGGAAAAGGCGGCCGATCAGTGGGGGGCGGACTTTGCTCAAATGCGTTCTATTGATGAGAAGGAAGCCATGATTCAATTGCGTAAAAGCATCGAGCTGGAATTGCGCAACTATGGGCCCAAAGGTGTTAAAAAGAAGGCTTAAAGTATAAGAACACCAACGGGCACGATTCTTCGATCAGATAGTGGCCTTTAAGAATTGAGTTTGGGGTAGTTTTCCAGTTGGAAAGATAGACAGAAGGAACACAAAAACGATGTTGAGTTCCGTTTTCAAAAGCACTCCAAGACAAGGATTCGCCGACAAACAAACACGCAACTAATACCAAGATAAGTTGATTAAAGTGAAAAAAGTAATGGGGATCTCTGATATGCCCCAACTTGCAAAAATAATTCTGTTTCACAAAGCACAAATAGACTCTGAGCGAAATCAAGAAGGTATCAGCGTGCTACTTTAGATACTACTAAATGGATAAAGTGTACCATTTTTAGTGGACTAAGTCAAAACATTCGGCACTCTTGGCTATCTCAAGGCCTCAGGGCCTTAACTATTACCACTTGTCACAAACTCATCTCCAGACATGAAGCCATTCAAATTGTTTATTGTTCTTTGCGCATCATTACTAGCCCAGCATTCTTTTCTTTCAGCGCAAACGGAGGGAGTTAAAAACTCGCCAGAGAAAACAAATTTACTGGTTCAAGATCATGTTGCCAATCTAGCTAAATCGATTGAAACTGCCAAAGCGAAACTTCAACAAGCGACCAGCAGCCCTGAGGCCAGACAGGTTCAGTTCGATGAGATGATCGCAACCATCCAGCAAGCGATCGTCGAAACCGGAGATGGCGGGGAAACTTTTACTCTTTTGACCACCGCTATCACAGAAAGCCAGGCGAAGTTGAAGGACTACAAGAACAAAATGACCGATTCAGATGTCAGTCTCAAAACAAAGGAGGCCTACATACGACTTGTTGAAAAGTTTAAGAAGAGTTCAGAAGGATTGTTTGCACTCAGGGTATCCTTGAGCGAAAGGCGCGCGGATCTTGAGGAAGCCCTGAAAACGGCGCAGGAGCAAAAGACGTTGTTTATGGACATGATTCAAGCTGAAGAATTGCTTGAAGCCAACGAGGCCGTGAAACAATTGGCAGACGCGATGACTCAGGTTTCCAACTCGATCAGTGATATGGCCTCCGAGATGGGGACTGAAAATCCAGCGGCTCCCGTTTTGCGATAAGCCATCATGAGAATTCCACACGCCATTATTTGCATCTGCATTGTTTGGGGGATGTTTCTTTGTGAAAAATCGACGGCAACAGATTTGGGGTCGCTACAATCAAAGTTATTGTCGTTAACCGAAGCTGTCGCCAGTGCAGAAAAAGCGGGTGATGTAGAGAGATTGGCCATGTTGTCTTCCCAATGGAAGGACATTTCTCCCGTGATCACCAAAGACTTGGGGGATCTCTTTGACCAATCAGAAGGAAGACTATCTGCTGACATCAAAAAATATCGCGCCAAATCAGAGGACGGTTCTCTTCCTGAAAAAACGTCGCAGAGCTACCAAAGATTGGCTGTGAGAATGCAGGAATCCTTGAAGAACCTAATAATTCTCAAGAACCAAACAAAAATGGTTTCGGAGAAACTAAACAAAAGCATGACAACGATTGCAGAGCGTCCTGATGTAAAGTCACTCATTGAAGCGCACGAAGCCCATAAGAAAGCTTCCGAATCCTTGCAAAAGGCGAATGAGACACTTGAAAAGCTGAGCAATCTGCAACGCTAAGGGTGACGGATTGGGATTCCTTTTCGATTATGGAAGTGCGTATTCTCAATCCATTGAGCGCTGCGATATTAAGTGCATTGGTGCTGGGAGTTTTGGCTGCAGGTTCTTGGGCTTCTTTTCACCTGCTGGGTGACCATTTACTCTTCTTTGCCGCCATCACTCTGTGCGTTTTCTCAGGAGGGAGTTTAGTGCTACTTGCCGCTGGGATCGTAATTTTAAAGCTGTCCAGCCGGACTCAGACATCTGTCCTGCCCAAATGGCAAGATGAATGCGGAGGTGCCTTGGATTGGGACTCGGCCGCTATTATTCCGCAATCCAAGCTTCTGGTATTCCGCCAACCAGAGTGGAGCATCCCACGACTCGAACGGTTAGCAGATGGGCGCTTGCTAGCGAGGCACAGAGGGGTCTTTCGGGAGTTTTGCCACCAGATTGTAGCCACGGACTTGCTTGGGCTTGTTAATGTTCGCCTGCAATTGAGTGGGCCTGCGGAAATCGTTATTTTACCGGCCGATGTCCATGGGCCGGGGAGCGTCCTCGAGGACCAACAATCCAGCGGCGACACAAAGGACGCACCAAGCGGTTCCCCAGAGGGCGATCTGCTTGATACCAAGCAGCATCTACGTGGCCAGTCCTTCCGACACTTCATGTGGAAGGCCTATCACCGCTCGGGAGGGCGCATCATGCTGGTGCGCAAACCAGAAAATACCGCCGCAAGTACAAGGGTGTTTTTTTTCTTGCCTGGTGCGGACGATGAAGCTGGCGCCAGCCTCATAAGGCTGCTGATTGAAGATAAGATTGCTGGTGGAAATTGGTGGCTGTTTGTGCCGGGTTCCAACAGGCTACTAGGGCCACAGGATCGGGAAAAGGCGATGCACTGCCTCGCTGAATCAGGCAACTGGAAGGGGGACCTGTCCGTAGAGATCAAAAAATTTGAATCCTTGGCACGAGACAATTTTGCCGGAGCCAAGGGAGTCATGATTGTGACAAACCAGCCGCAGTGCGATAGCGAGCGCTGGACCGACAACCTTCGTCTTGCTGTCCATGAACTGGCAGGTTTTAATCCCTCCATCATCGTGGCCATCAACAAGGGGCAGCATTTCGCCCCGCAGAACTTTGACGGAGAATTCGGTATGGCAAGGCCGGTTGAAATCGAAATGCCCTCAAACCTTCTACCTCGGGTTGCAGCATGAGCATCTTTCAGCCAATCACCCTTCGCTCTTTGTTCTGGTTTCTGGCCTGGAGCCCGCTGCTATACCTGCATGTGGGATACATGGCTTTGTGGGGCGGGCTTGCTGCAGCTTCTTTTGCAAGCAGCTTTGGTTTAAGCAAGTGGTGCCAGCGATTCTTCACATCCCTCTCCAGAGCTTCGACTTTGGCCGCGGCAATGGGGTCGGCGCTTGTCTTATGGGCCATCTCAGCTCCTGGGCTCTGGATCGTGCTTGGATGTGGTTTGAAAATGGCGCTGAACATTCATCAAATGATTGTCGGGTTTTTACTGGTTGTCGGATGTATTGCAGGAGCAAACTCTTTGGCTCGGTCGCCTTTAGCGCGTTTGGGTGAGGCTTTGAGCATGGTGGGGCTTTGGGGGGCAATTTTCTCTGCCCACCGTCATGGGATGATCCAGCAGCCCCGTTGGATGGTGGACCTTTTGGTCGAATGGAATTGGAATGTCCTCGGAGTGCTGCGCATTGGCGGCTTATTAGCGGCGCTCGCCGGAGTGCTTTACCTCATTTTATTAGCGCTCGCCGAGGGAAGTGGGGCAAAATGGAAGCGCCTGGTCATGCTGCTGGTCGGGACCACACTAGTCTGGGCGGTCTCGGATCGAATCGCAGCACCGGCGGTCAATCGCCCCCCCGCCGAGCCGCCCCCTATGAGCAGTGATCTACCGCCACCACCGCCGCCGCCTGACCGAGTCGCGCTGGTGATTTTTGAGGATTGGTTTTCTCTACCTCAGGAGATCTTGTTTTCTCTTGCCCAAGTGGAAAAGGACGGTGCTTCCTCTAGCGACACCACGCAGGCGAAAACCATTAGCTCACAAGTGCACTTGCTCGCAGAGATGCCCACGGTGCCTGCGCTGATACGCTCGGTGGCTTCCAAAACCCTGAAAGTCAGGAGACCATTCGTAGCGTCCTATAGGTTTGTCTCGACTCTTTCATCCGACGATATGACGGAAGACAAGGGGCCAGAGGTGCTTGGGGATCCGGCTTGGAGTCCTGAACAGAAACAGACTTTCGTCGAAGTCCAACCGCATCAAAAAGTGGACCTGCTTGTATCTGAAATCATTGAAGATGAACCTTTGTCACGTGGGAAGGTTGCAAAAATTAAACAATGGCTTGAGGAAAGCATTGCCGTTTCAGAAAAGGCGGGGGAGAAAGAGTCTGGGAAGCTCCTCCAAGATATGATCGCGGACAAAGAGCCCTGCGGCATGGAGCAATTATCTCGAGCAATGGTCGACATGCTGAGGCGTGCGGGCATACCGGCTCAGTTGAATGAGGGATTTGTTTATGCTCCGGGAGCGGAATTTAAAAAAGAGATTCTGCTCACCAGCCAGCATCGTCAACATTGGGCTGAAGTTTTCTTGGCAGGTTTTGGTTGGACACCGCTTCCTTTGCATCCCAATAACGTCCTCGACAAGGCTGATCCGTCCCCGCAGCCTGACCTTGAGGACTTGTTGGCGCGACTCAACGAACAAGAAGATCCTGAACAGCCCCCTGTCACTGACCTTGAAGTCAGAACCCCGATGATCCATGTCCTCAAATTTCTTTTTGTGGGTCTTCTGGGTTTAGTGCTTCATCCACTGCTTCTGGCCTTTTCTCGAAAGTCTCTGCATTTGAGCCTCCGGCATGAACTGCGTATCCTGCGCTTGTCTGGCCTAGCACGTTGCTTTGGTGAATCTTGGGAGGAATTCATCGAGCGCATCAAGCCTCGCAGCCGCACCTGCTCCGATGCCTTATGCAGGACTCTCGATCTAGTGAAAGCGACGTCGGAACCGAACGGCGAATCTTCGAGAGTTGAGCCAGCCTGGCAGGCCTTCAAGATTTGGTTCATTTTGCCATTGCTTTTGATCCAGCGAATACTTCACGAATTTAAGACTAAGCCTAACCATCTCAAAGCATGAACACCACATCCACAATCAATCCCGCAGCCAAGGAACTCTCGCTCGATGAGTGCTGGAGAAACTACAAGCTGATGCGTCAGAGAATTGCCTGCGAAGTGCTGGGTCGACTTGACGACACACCAAACAGCCCAGGAACAATCGACCTCCTTCTGCAGGCCCTTTTCGCTGACGGCCATGTTCTCTTGGAGGATTTCCCAGGCTCAGGAAAGTCTTTCATGTGTGACAAGCTCGGTAAATGCATCGAGGACGACATCATCGAATCACGAACGCCAGAACACCCGAACGTATCAGAATCGGCAGATCGTCCGAACATCGAAGCTTTCAAGCGCATTCAATGCACGCCCGACCTTCTGCCGCAGGATCTCCATAGCATCATCGGAGCCAACGGCAAATGGTCTCCTGGAGCCATCTTTGCTCATGTTTTGATGGTGGACGAAATCAACCGAACAGGGCCCAAGGTTCAGTCAGGATTGCTTCAGGCTATGGCGGAGCGTCACGTTTCCATTGATGGTGTGGACAAGCAGTTGGGAGATGTATTTTTTGTCATCGCCACCCAAAACCCGCTCGATCAAGCTGGGACCTACCCGCTGCCAGCCGCAGCACTGGATCGCTTTTTGTTCAAGCGTGTCTTCAAGCCCATTGAAGGTGCGGCGTTGGTGAAAATCATGCTCGGGTGGTCAAAGAACAAACCTGCCACCGTCTCAGCTTTCGATGAGTGGTCAAAAGGCAGCAATAGCTCAAAAGCATTGACGGCTGCCGATGTGACTCCTGTGGAACCTGAGAGTTTTGACAAGATCAAGATCAGCCAGTTGCAGGATTCACAGAGCTCACTGGAAAGACTCTGCGGAGTTCATCCCTCTCTGATCAACGGCTTGCTTCTAATGCGCGAAAAAATCTCTCAGATCGTCGATCACAGCTCGAGTCAACCAGGCATCATTCCACTGAAGCCAGGCAGCGTCCCCTCAGCGCGCGCTCTGCAGTGGCTGGTTCGATGCCTCAAGGTTCTTGCGTTCGTCGAGGAAGGGCTAAGCCTCAAAGATGGCGAGGAATTCAAGCGCTCTCCGATCGCTAGAATCGAACTGTTGCCAAAGATAGCCCCTGATTTCCTGAGACACCGGCTACTACCCCGAAAGGGAGGCGTCACACCGGAGCAATTGGACGAGTTTATCCGAAAGCTTGCCAAGGAAGTCGTAGCAGAAATCCAAGCCGGAATGGCATGAAAAGCCTCATCCTCACATGGCTGATTCTGACAAGCTCTCTCTCTTTGGCACAGACGAGTGCCGAGAGCGATACATCAATTCAGTTATTTCAGCGCATCGAAGCACAGGACACCATCAAGCTTGAACGTGATGCTGATGCCCTGCTGACCGAGAACCGCCTTGATATCTGTGCGCTGCTGGTCAAGGCGCGAGTCCTGACTCGCCGTGGTCGTCTGGCTGAAGCGCTCAGGCAGAGTCGCCTCGCCGTTGACAGCGCCCGTGCCAAGCCACGTCCGAATAAGGAGTCGGAACCACGATGGGAAACGCTGTCGCTTTACGAGCTCTCCGAAAGCCTGAGGCTGGTGGACAAAACCGAGGAGCAGCTATTGGTTCTCAGCGATTATTTGGCCAAGGGAGGAACGGACGACGAAAAAAGGAATAAGATCGCCTATACAGGAGGAAGACGGCAAGCCGAGGCTCTCATCAAACTCGGCAGGTTCACGGAATCAAGTTCGGTCATCGAAACGGCGCTGGCATCAACTAACCTGTCACCAAGCGCCCGCATGGGCTGGCTCTACACTAAGGCCATCCTCGTATCGTTTGAAACAACCAAGTCGCGTGAAGCAGTCGACCTGCTGAACCAGCTCGTCAGCGCCAGTCGTAAACGCGACCAGGGATTGCTCTATATGCGGGGGCAACTTCACCAGGGGCGAAAAGATGTCGCCTTGGCCCGAGCGGATCACCTGGCGAGCTTCAATGCCGAGTCGAATGCATCGAGTGCTGCCTTTCCTGCCCGGCAGTTGGCGCTACTGGATCTTCATGCTGGTTCGTGGCGTGAATCCGTCGAATGGACAGGGCGGGCCTGGGATTCACTCCGCGGCAAGAGTCCGGTGCTGCGCCAAGACCTTGAAAAAGATATGCGATGCACTGCTGCACAGACAAGTGTTCTCTTAGGCTACCCAGATCTTGCACTGCAGATTCTGGGGAATCATTCCAACGAACCGCCACGGTTTGGCGGTTCCTTGCAGAACAAGTCGCAATGGGAATGCTGGGCCGGGGTTTCTCGATGGCTTACTCTGTGTGCTGCCGCAGATTTTAACTCAAAACCTGTCTTAAACGGAGTGACGCCCATCTGGCAGTCAGCATCGACACAACTCTCCGCGGCGGCTACCTGCCTTCGGATCGCAGAAGATGTCCGTCATCATTTGTCCGCCATCGGTGACGCACCCCTGCAGCCAGTTGATGCGCTATCCTGCACTGCGGACGATCCACTGCTGTATCTAACCCTCGTGCGTATGCTGGGACCTTCCGTGGCACGTGCAATGTTAAGCCAGTGGCCCTTGCACGATTGCCCAGTAGGTCTGCACGCGCTAATAGATGCAGAAATTGCATGGCGTTCCGGCAATCAAGATGACGCGAAAGGCCTCGCATTGAAAGCGCTCGATGAAATCGGCCCGCAAGAACATGTCTTGAGGGCAAGGGCAATGATCATTTTGGGAATGACCAGTCGAAGCCAGGATTGGATCGCGAAAGCCTGGGTCATTCATCCAGCCGGACTTCTTATGGCAGGAGAGCGAATACCGGTAAAACCAACATTTTCTGAGGTCATCGCCAAACAACTAAGCGGGATCCTTATCATGGATCAAAACTCACCCATCACTCTGACCATAGATCTGGAGTCCTCTTCACCAAGCGCTGAACTGTTTGTTTTTCAAGAGCCTGGCAAGCGCATAACACTGGATCCCAAAGACCCCGCATTGGCCATGAAACGACTGCTGCTTTGTCCATTACAAGAAGGATTAAGCCATGCATCGATCGCCAGTCTATCGGGGCAAAGCAGAACCAAGTCTAAGTAAGAAGCGAGTTCGATTTCTTTGGATTTATTCAAAAATTGACTGGGTGCTAGCCGCCAGGCAGCTCTAGGACAACACGAAAGCCAAGTATGTCACTGCGATACGAGGGAGCAGCGTAGCCACGATGCGCCGATCGCAAAAACTCGCGCTGATGAATGCTAAACGAAGCTCCACGCTCAACGCGAAAAGCTTGGTTATCGTTATACCAGTCCTGACACCATTCCCAAACATTCCCACCCAGGTCATAAATCCCTAAGTTGTTCGCACTGAAGCTCATCACCGGTGCAGAATCTTGAAATCCATCTTCCAAAATGGTTAACCCATCTTCCGCAAGAGCTCTTGCGTAATTTCCGCTTCTAAAAGGTGGAAAAGAGGCCCCCCAAGGAAAGACATCCGCGGGACCATTTTGAGATTTTTCTTCCGGCGTCTTTCCAATTTCAGCTCGAAGCCCCACCGCGGCGCTCCATTCAGCATCTGTCGGCAGCCGATAGGTCTTGCCATCTTTGGCACTGAGCCACCTACAAAATGAAACTGCATCCTCGTAGAAAACATAGACTACCGGATATTGCTCCATGCCGGTGCCAGCTCTGGACTGCCAAGTTCCTGCCTCGGCACTGGATCCCCATCCCATATTAATCCTACCCTGTGCTGACACATATGCCTTATAGTCAGCATTCCGTGTCTCATGGATGCACATCATCACTTGAGTGCCCGGAACTGGCACGAACTTCATCCCTAAGCCGTTGGTATAATCTTCCCCATGGAAAGACTGGATCAGCGATGACTGTGTAGTCGGCTTTTCGCCTGAAAGTTTTAAAAAACCAGACGAAACATATCCACGCACTTCTCCATATCTCACGGGCATCCAGATGATTTGATCCTTGGTATCGTGAATGGTCTTCCCCTCCTGCATGATTTCCATGGCTCCCGATGGAATCCTTCCCACGACCGAATTACGGAGTCCGGGGCCTGAGCGAACGTTCAAGTAGCCATCGGGCGTTTTCTGGGCGGTGAACATTCCCTTTTGCAGGGCTTGCTTCTTCTCTGGGCTTTGGGAGGAAGACGGGCTGAGTGATTTAAACTTCGAGACTAGCAGTAGGTCGTCAGGAAAGAGCAATGTCAAAGGCATTTGGACGGTGGAACCATCCTCACGCTCCAGAAAGACATTGATTTGATCCACCGAGAGTATTCGACCCTTTTCGACCATGCCATAGATGTTTGTCCAAATGCGAAAGTCGTTCTCGTCGGAAGGTTCCTCCACCGCAACAGCTTTAGGTATTGCAACAAGGGGTTTCGGGAGCGTGGTGTTTTTTAGCTCCTTCAGCTTTGAAACATCTTCAAGGAGTTGTTTGGAAGCTTGTTGCAATCCGTCGATTTTCCAGAGTGTATCAAAGTCACTCAGCCATCCGTCACACAAAACCTCGTAGCCTGAGAGTTTTTTAATACTATCCGCGCTCAGTGTTTCGATCCGTTCCAACTCCTGTCTCTTGATCAGCAGCAACTCTTGGGTCTTCGCACGAGCGGCAGCGCTGAGCCTAGTGTTTTGACGGGACTCCTCTTCTAGGCGGCCAAGCACTGCCCTCAACTTGCTGAGCTCCGAGGACGCTTTCAATTGACTGACGCCGCCTGCGGCAGCCTCACTGATCGCCTTAAGACGATTGCGAATCTCTTCCTTGGATTCTGTTTTGCCGGATTCCAGACGCTGTTTAAGCTGCCCGAGTTGGTCTAAGACAACACTCACCTTTTGTTGGATCGCCTGATCCTGAACAGCCAAGGTATCACTTACGGACAAGGAAACTTCAGCTTTCGCTGGGCTGGTCTGACTCTTCTCTTGAGCTGCCTGCACCGCTATCTGAACAGGGTCTTTTTTGTCAGAAGAAGACTCCAGCGAGAGGCGTCCATCCTTGATGGCAAGGCCGCCTTGATTATGCATGAATACATCCGCATTTTGGCCAGCCACCATCCCATTATCGAGCTGCAACGGAACTTTTTCTGCTACCACCTCAGGCAGTGCTTTCGCGGGTTCCTCTTGAGAAGTAGGCGGCTCTTGCGCTACCACTGGAGTTGCTACCGCGACTCTTGCAGGTTCCTTTTCAGAGATTGTTTCTGAATTGTTTTTAGCGTTAGCTTTTTGATACCTGCCTCTGATTTCGTCGCCTAAATAATACCCAAAGGTGCCCAATAAAAGCATAACGCAGAGATAAACAGTAGTTCTGAGTGGCCACTCATATTGATCTGAAGGAATGATGTGCCTACAGAGTAGAAATCCACAATACGCCAGACCCAATAACAGAAGATAATGTGCAAACGATAATACGAGATGAATGACAACCAATACCGCCACAATAGCCGCCAAAACCAAGCCTGCTTTGCTCGAATCTTCTTTATTAGTGTGTTTTTGATCCATTTAGACGACTGTTAAAATATGGGTTTCAGAAAACCAAGTGGAATCAGCCTCGACCTAGAGCAGAGAATGAGTTCGAGGGAACGGTAAGGCATGAATTTGCCAATTTGACGGATGGAGACCTCACGGCCGCTCAACGGAGTTTTTGGCGTCGGCTAGCGCCTTCCTCACCTGCACACGATCTTTTTCCTTTTCAGGCTCGCTGAGTTGGTCCCACGGAATCAGAGATGGATGCATGCGGCGCTTCTTATCCTGCCCTGGCAGAGCAGCATGTCGCCAACCGTTCATGGCTTTTTCTCCCATCCATCGTTGATGTTCGCAGATGGATAAGTGCTCAAGAACTGCAGGGCGTTGGTCTGGCTCCGTGCGATTCCAGATTTGCCGTTTGATGTCACGATGCAGGACCGCCCAGCGGTTGGACTCTTTGGCATGCTCGGGGATTTGATCCCAACCAGTTGAATTGGCACGCTCTTCCGCCGTCAGTCCTGCCACATAGGCTTCGTGGTTTTCGCGGGCCTTTTGATCGAGAGAAAGATCACCAAATTCCGGCGAATTCAGCCCAAGGTTGTAAATGGAGTTGATGCGCAGGCTGGAATCTTCATCGAGCCGGGTTTTAACGGAATGATCCACCACAGCTTCCACCCCGCTCATTTGCAGCAGGGGAGAATTCAGCAGGCTGTCGGCAAGTTGCAGCGTCTGGGATTCTCCCGCCATTCTGACCACGCCAAGGTCAAAGCTCATACCAGTGAGCGAAGGACAAACGGCCACCAGAGGCAAGGGTGTCAGGACAAAATGCACCTGCGCCACCAACGAGGCAGCTGGGAACAGCAAATCGAACTCTTGTTGCTTCGACTCATCCTCCACAGCCACCCAATACTCTGGCAAGGCCTTCCCTGAAATCTGAACAAAAGCAATAGCCGCCCGCAAAAACTCCTGCGTGAAGGAGGGATCGGCGACCACCAAAAGGCGCGGCCCGCGCTGCAGCATGTCTGGCAAGTTCGCCAAATCCCTTGCCACACGGGTCACCATCTGGCGCAGGGCTGCTGCCTCAAAGCTCACAATCCGAGCCTGCCATTCGCTAGGGTGCGTGATCAGGCTCCAACGCTGGTTGAGCAAATCCCTGGCCGGACGTGAATGCAGGCATGCGATCATTTGCCTGTCCGCTGATCCACCCGTCGTCAAAGTCGATGCCACGACTTCAGCCACGGCCAAGCTAGCGTCGTCACCCGCAGTGGCAGCAATCGTCACGCGCTGGGCTCGTTGGATTCCTGCCGCCTTCAAAACACCACTATCCTCCGGAATGCCGACGAAGACAATCACCCCTGCCCGTTCAAGTTCAGACCGGCGGGGGTGATGCTCATCCTCACAGATTACGGCCACATCTAGTCCTTGTGCGGCTGCCCTCAAGGCAAGGTCCACATTGTGTTGGCCGCAACCCGCAAAGATTTGGTGTCTCTTCGCCTTTCGAAAACGCCATTGGCGGATCTGCCGGCGAAACAGCATCAGGCCAGACTGAAGCAGCGCCGCCGCTAGAACGGCTTTCATGCCCCATTTACCGACCAGCAGCATCCAATGCTCCTCATATTGGTGATCCACCACGATCACGTCATGACCACTGATCATCTCGATCGTGTTTTCGGCGATTTCGCTGACAGTCGCGTGCCCTGATGCCAGTTCGAGCGTCTTTTTCCAACCTGCCGTTCCCAGAGCCAGAAAAAGGAGAAAAAACACGACCATCAGTGGCCAGAACTTCTTGGAGACTTGGAAAGGTGATAGGTGCATGAGTTCGTTTGGGATATTAATCGATGGATCTTCAGATTGAAAGCTCTGAAAGCAGCTTGAGGCTCAAGGTTCTTTGCAAATCCTTCGTAGCTTGCGGGCTTTGTTTCAACTTTTCACTTAATGCCTGAAGGTGCGCTGCATCCGCTTCGGGGGCTGCCTGATTAATCAACTGGGCCAAGGCTTCCACCGAATGGCCACAGGCCACGATCAGCCGCTCCATGTTCACGGCTGACGCAGCAAAAGCAGCCTCCTGCACCAGCCGCACTGCGAGTTCCCCGCGCAAACCCTCGGACTCGATCATCAGTAGCACCTCCCCTGCCCTGGACGCTGCCAGCAGATAGCTGGCTTCCACAATGGCGGCTAGCAATGGATCACGCGTTGCCGGTTGCTGCACAGCTACAGCGTGCTCGATGGCAGACTCAATCTGCCCATGATCAAGCTGCCACTGGCCTAAGGCTGCCTGCACCGGATCGAGCGCAGCGGGGTCGGAAGGATCGGTGAACCTTTCCAGCCAGCAATCCAGGGCCTGTTTAAGGCCCAATCGGGCATACGCCAGACAGACCTCGGCACTCACAGGGAGAAGTTCCTTGGATCGGGTTTGCCAAGCAGCTTCCATTTCCGCCAGCCAGTCCCGGCCCCAGGCTTGATCTTCGTCTGAACTACTCTGATCAGGCATCACGGCGCTAATGCCCCCAATGCAGCCCGGCGTGCTGAGGGCGATGTCTTGACGCTCAATGCGCCGGCGCATCAGTTCGGAACCGCTTTGCCGCCCCGTGCCCTCAAGCCATGCCTTCCACGGAGCAGAAGAGAAGTCTGGCTTGCTCTGGAGATAGGCTTCGTAGGGCAGTTCGATTGCATGTTTTCCCAGGAGGCTGAACGCTTCCCCCAAGGTCGCTGCAAAGCGCTCCTGTTCGGACACTTCTCCATCGGTGAAGGCAACGGTTTCGCTCAGCCAATCCATGGCCCTAATCGCGATTTGCCTCTTGTCCGTGCGCATCACAGCTGCATGGGCCAGAAGTTCCGCAACCACGGCGGGGTGGAAGTTCGACTGCAAGTCGCGCAAGGCCGACATCTCACGTAGCAGCTCGATGGAGCGTAATCGCTCTAGTCCGGATATTGTGAGTTTCTCCAGCATCAACAAGGATGAAATAAAGTTTAGGTTCCGTATCGAATTACAATTATGTAAATTCAAGACTCTGAGCTGGCTCAAACTGGACAGAAAGCTAAAGTTAGTCAGCGATTGGCAACTTGCCAAATGCAGCACCCTCAGCTGGCTTAGTCTAGACAGAACGCTAAGGTCGGCCAGTGACCTGCACCCATTTAAGACCAACACTTTCAACTGGCTCAGCTCAGACAGATCACTTAGGTCAGTCAGCGAATTCCAAAAACTCAAATCCAAAGATTGAAGCTGACTTAGGCAGGAAAGAACATTCAGACCGACTGCCGAGCTGCAGTGGTCCAAATATAACAGCCTCAACTGGCTCAGTCCGGACAGAAAACTCAAGTCAATCACCCCAGAGCATGACCCCATGTGCAAATGAGTTAGATTTTTCAGTCCACACAGGGATCTCAGATCGGTCAACTGTCTACACGAATCCAAATTCAGCCATTCTAATTTACTTAGACCGGACAAAAAGCTGAGGTCATTCAACATCCAGCAATCTTTCAAATTCAGCCATTTCAATTGACTTAGACCGGACAAAAAACTCAGATCAGTTAACTCCATACACGAACCCAAGTTCAACGTAGTGAGAGCGGGTAATTCCTCCGAAAATGCCACTTCGATCTTACTTAAACGCAAAGCAAATAGTGAAAGCCTAGTGAGGCTCTTGGGCAGTGTTAATAGCGCTTTTTGAAAACCATATATCTTGGCCGCCAAAAGTTCGCCGTTGATCTCCAAGCGCTTGGAACCCTCCTGCTCATAAATGGAGCAAATCCACGTTTCTGCTCCGGCTAGTTCCTCCGAGTCAACTGGTAGCGACATCCCAAAGATTTTTGCGGGGCCTCTGCCCTCTGTGTCAAATGTCTGCTCTTCCAACCAGCGCTCTAGATCTAAGCCTAACGATTTCAGAAACTCCTCTGCATCGGCACGCTGGGTGCCGTCTTCAAAACGAACTCGGATCTTCATCTGTTTTTGTATAAATTGGGGCAACTTGCTTATTCGCTCTTAGCAGGCATCAGTCGCTCAGCCAGTTCACTCCACTCCGGCTTGCCGGTCTGCGAACTCCAGCGCTGCATCAGCGCTCTAAACTGCAGCGCGTCGGCTGCTTGTGAGGGAGCTCCACCGCGCACCAGCGCTCGGCAGCCCATGAGCAAACGCATGGCCTCGTCCTCAGGTGCCGAAGCCAGCGCCATCACCTTGCTCCAGTCTCCAGCTTGCGCCTGAACATCCATCGTATCGCGCAGGTGTCTCGTGAGTTTCGCCTGCCCCGCCAGCGCCTGCAGGGTCAGATCTGCCATCTCGTCCGGAGCACAGTGGCCTGCGAGAGCGGCTTCTTGACGCACCTGCGCTACATCACGCTGCACTGGCCGTGCATCCCGCAAGGCCACCGCGGCTTGCTGGCGATAGGACAGATCCAATAGCAGATCCACCGCTTCCCGCACCCGCCGCAGCGCCAGCAAATGACTAATGCCATGTTCAAAACCATAGGCCCGCAGACTGACTCCCCAGACCTCGTCCTCTCGCCTATCGGTCACGGTTTGCGCCAAGCGCCCATGCGCCTTTTTAAGTTCATGTGCCTCGTCCAGATACTCCCGCCACACAGCCTGACGCAGGTAATCGTGGAAGAAGCTCAGCTGGCCCTCGCGGCTGACGAGGGAGTCCTCCAGCGCCAGATACAGCGGTGCCCAGTAATGCCGCGGCAACGGCTCCTGCGCAGGTCGCGCTGAAGACGCCATCAACTCCAGGATCTCACTCTCTGCCAGCCCACGCTTGGCCACGCCAAAAAGGCCCATGAGCTTGTGCACCAGCCCAGGATGCTCGGCGGGCGTGAAGTCTCGCTCAAGGTTCTTGAGCACATGCACGAACAACTCCGACGGATCGTCACAGCGCAGCATTTGATCCAGATTGACACCAAGTTCCTCATGCCGCGAGCGTAGTCGCAGTTCGTCGAGCACCGTGCGCAGAAACAGTGGATTGGCGGTCGCTGAGGCTGCCAAAATCTTTTCCTGCAGGTTTTGCTCCAACTTCCGCGAAAACAGCTCGAGGTAGCCATTCATCACCGCGCTCTTTTCTTCTGGCTGCAGAGGCGGCACGCTCAGGCACCAGCCCTCCTGAGTCCAGCCCCGTCGCTCCATCTCCCGCCACACATCACCAGGCAGCGTGCTAAAGACCACCCGCACATTTTCCGGCCACTCCTGCGGCCACCATTTGAGTTCACGATCCGACGCCGTGCCCAACTGATTGAGGGCATCAAACAGGATCACTCCGCCTCCGGAACGAGACAGCTGCTCCAGCCAGCCGGGCACTGCCGCTACGATGCCCGCCATGTCCGACGGCAGCGGCGTGTTGCGTGGCAGCACGCCTCTTTGACGCAATGTGCCGTGCAGTCTCCCTAGAATGCCCTCCGCACTGACGCTTTGCGGCGTGGCTCCGACGAAGTGGTAAAATACAACCCGCTCGTCCTGTCGTTTCAGCCACGCAGCCAGCAGGGCGCTCTTACCACTGCCTGAGGCTCCCAGCACCACCCGCCCGGGCGACCCCTCACCCGCAGCATGGGCGTCAAGCTCATCAAACAACCCCGCACGTTCCACATAAGCCCGGGTTCGGCTGTCGCAAAACACCTGATGATCCAGCGACTCCTGCTCCAGCGCATCCGGCACTTCGCTCGGCGGGAAGGCCGCATCAATTTGCGCCCAGAGCGCCTCCAGCACCTGCTGCGCCAGATGCCTGGGGGTATCGTAGTCCTGTGGTGCGTGTTTTAACCCGGCATCGCGAACCCGTTGTTTCAATGAGTCCTGCTTTGCTCGTGCAGCGGATGGATCAGGCTCTTTGGCGTTGGTAAAATCTTCAGGCTTCAAGTCCGGATAGGCCTCTTGGATCTCTGCCCAGTGCCGCTGCTCATAACCATCTCGGCGAAAATAAAAGAACGCCCGCTCGTTCATGGTCGGGTTATTGAGCACCCCATGGAGGATCTCCAGTTCGGTCACACTTCGTCCGCCAATGTGTTCCAGCACCCATTTCAGCTCGGGCTCTTCCAGCACCTCGCTTGGATAATAATCCTGCGCCGGCACCCAGCCGTAGCGTTCCCCCAGCAGGCCGATGAAGAACACCGGCGAGCAAGGGCGACAGCGATCGATTTCCTGCAGGCAAACCTTCAGCGTGGCACCCTGCCTACTTTGTTCCTCAGTGATGCCCCAACGCAGATCCACCTCCAAAAGCTCCACAAACCGCGCTCGACAACGCCGGCGGAGTTCGGGGAAAACCTTCTTCACCAACTCATCGCGCTCACCCATGAAGTCGCGGAAGGTGCTGCTGATGAAGATGCGGACGAGGCGGGAGGTGCGGGACATGGGTTGAATCGGTCACTCACCTTTGAATTTGTTGATCCAAACCTTGTTTTCAAAAAGCGTGGAAAGCGATATTCGCTTTGCGATTCTGGATCCAAGCTGTGTCTTGATGCTCTTAAAAACTGATTCAGGCATGTCTTGACTGAAAGTGATCGAACGAATGCAGTCGAGCGGAATCTGGACATTCAGTTCCTTACGCCCACAGTCGTCGGATCTGCCGGACTCGTAAATAATCCGGTATTCCTCCTCAATGCGATAAGGCCAGCGCTTTATGAAAGGTATCTTCTTATCCGAGAGATCGCTATCCGTAAGTTTGTGGATCTTTTTATAAGAGACTTTTCCATGTCTGAATCCTTTTCGATTTGCGACCGAGGAAATCACCGTTGGTAGATGAAGATCGATACGGCACCCTGCCGCCCCTTTCGCAAATGCATTCCAATGATGAATCGTCTCGTCTCCTTGTGAAAAGCAAACTGCGAGCAGGCAGGTGAGGCTCCTGCGTTCTTTGTATTCCAGCATCACCTCGCGGTCATTCCGGTCCTCCCAAAAGTCCGGCGGTAAAAGCGTAACACATTTGCGTTCGATGATATCCATCAACACTGGCAAAGTCGTGTAGCGGCTTAGGATGGAGGACTGCTTACGTGGTTGGTTTTTACTTTTCATGAAATCTTATGTTAAAATCATTTTTCATTCCCAAAAAATGGGTTCATGCGGAGAGGGGTCTTGCATTGGGGGCAGCCGAGTAGAAGAGCGGGGTCGGTGTAGCCGCCGTTGCCACCCTTTCGGGTCCAATGCTCGATACGGTCGGCGATAGTGTTTGAGATGGAAATCAGTTGCCCACAGCAGGGTGTCCGGGTGATAACAGCACTTGCGGGGAGGTCTTCGGTGAGGATTTCGCGATGGGCCGTGGAAATGAGCGGGGCGAGGGGCAGGTTTTCAAGGTTAAAGAGCTCGACTTGACCAAGGTAGAAACCGAATGCCACTGTGTGGAGTATCAGGTCAGGTGCGAGCGCTGAGAAGCCGCGAACATAAAACTTGGAGAGGCACTCGCCGGATTCCAGATCCCAAAGGCGTAGTGTTTCGTCCGAACTCCCCGAAACTGCGCGGCGCCCATCGGCACTCAGGACAACGGAAAGAACAAGTTCTGCATGTCCCTCCAGGACCTTGAGGCACTCGCCGGAGTCCAGATCCCACAGACGGAGGCTGCAGTCACCACTTCCCGAAATGGCGTGGCGCCCATCGGCACTCAGGGCAACGGAAGATACAGTTGCTGCATGGTCCTCCAGGACCTTGAGGCAATCGCCGGAGTCCAGATCCCACAGGCGCAGGGTGCAGTCACCACTCCCCGAAACGGCACAGCGGCCATTGGCACTCAGGACAACGGAAGATACCCATTCTGTATGCCCCGCCAGGACCTTGAGGCACTTGCCGGAGTCCAGATCCCACAGACGTACGGTGTTGTCCCTACTCCCCGAAACGGCACGGCGGCCATCGGCACTCAGGACAACGGAAGATACCCATTCTGCATGTCCCTCCAGAACCTTAAGGCACTCACCGGAGTCCAGATCCCAAA
>JAIXOU010000078.1 GCA_027486585.1 Verrucomicrobiaceae bacterium
TACTACAACACCCGCCGCCTGCACTCCTCTCTCAACTATAAGTCACCCTCCCTCTTCGAGTCAGAAATCGCTCTCGCTAACTAAATCATCCTCCGGTCCAAAAAAGGCTGGCATCTCAATCAGTGAGATTATCGTCTTCCACTATCGCAGCAGTTTTAAGACTGGAGATGATCTGCATGAGCATGGCTCTGTCTCCTCATTAATGCGACACCTCTGTCGGCGTATCCAGTTCCTTCGGTGGCCAGAAGGCGATGAGAAGGATCACGGAGGCGGCCAAGGAAAGGCCAGTCGGCCAGAGGAAAAGCTCTTTGTAATTCACCACGCCATCGGCGCTGGTGAGCTTGCCTTGAAGGGGGATAAAGAACCATTTGGCGGCAAGATCTCCAAGACCGAGAACGAGTAGATTGAACAGGCCTTGGGCGCTGGAGCGCACATCTTTTGGAAAGGCGGCATCAATAAAGATATAAAGCGTGGCAAAAAAGAAGGCGTAACAAATACCGTGGAGCACTTGGACGAGGATGATCATCGTCTGATTTTCTGGCATAAAGGCAAAGACGGCGAAGCGGGCAGCGTGCCCTAGAATGCCGAGGATCATGGTCGTCTTCCAGCCCATTTTAGCCAGGAACCAGCCAAGCACAGCCATCGTCAAGATTTCGGCAATCTGACCGATGCTCATGACGGGCATGATCCATTCCGGTTTGATACCGACGACATTGCTGCCGAGGAAGCCGCCTGCCATGAGGAAGTAGCCATTGTGAATCGTGGCATCGATGAAGGTCACAATGAAGAGAACGAGTAAGTAGGGCTTGCTCAAATGGCGAGCTGCCTTGAGCCAGGCGAAACCGCCTTCGCCTGCGGAAGCTGGCTTGGCAGGTGTGTGTGGCAGACTTAGACTAAAGATAGCGAGGAAAAGTGAAGCGATCCCTGAGATGAGGAAGATATTCCGGCTGGCCGTGACGGCCTCCACGCCGACCTTTCCCTGCAAGATGAAGTAGAGAGGCCAGGCAGCCATGATCCAGCCAATCGTGCCGCCCATGCGCACTAAACCGTATTCTTTCTGAGCATTCTGAAGGTGGGTGAAGGCGATTGAATTGGAAACGGAAATGGTCGGAACATACAGCAGTGAGTGAACGAGCATGAGCCCAAAAAACGTGGGGAAATCTTTGGCCCAATACATCCCAAGGATGGATAGACCACCGATCAAATGGCTCACGGACATGAACTTCTCTGCGGCAAAGTTCCGGTCAGCGAACTGGTTGCTGAAGAAAATGCCGACTACTGAGGCGATGGCGAAAGCGCTGCCGACCCAGGTGATCTGCATGTCACTGAAATTTAGCCCGTCTTTGCCCATGTAACCCCAGATCAGCGGAAGCCAGGCTCCCCAGATGAAGAACTCGAGAACCATCATGACGAAGAGTTTTTTTGCGGCAGGGGATTTCATGGGAATTTTAAGAGGCTAAAGATGAACGCAGAATGGAGCGAAGGTTTAACAAGTGATTTTCACAACGGCCAGAAGAAGGGAACCAGCAGCAGGATCAGAATCACGGAGAGCAAGGTCAATCCGCCACCGACTTTGATGAAGTCGCTGAAGCGATACTTGCCGGGGCCATAGACGAGGATGCAGCTAGGTTCAAAGGGCGTCAGAACAGAAATGCTGGCGCTGAGCATCACGGCCATCGCAAAGGCGCGTGGATTGACATGCATGCTTTCAGCCGCTTTGAGAGCAATGGGTAGCACGACGAGGGCCGCCGCCGCATTAGACATGGGCTGAGTGAGAATGACGGTCAGGATGGCAAAGCCTGCCATGACAGCGACGGAGCCAAACGGCTGTAACCAGCCTGTGATCGCCTGCGCCAGCATCAGGTCAGCGCCCGATTTGGCCATGGCCGCTCCAAACGCGGTCATGCCGCTGATGAGGATGAGCAATCGCCAATCCACATTTAAATAAGCCGTGTCTAAGGTGATGCAGCGGGTGGCGAGTGCTAAGAGGGCAACAATGAGAAAGGCGATGGATGCCGGCAGCCATCCAAAGCTGCTTAGGATCACAGCGACCGCAAAGGCAGCTAGGACAAAAACGCCACGTTTTTGCGCGCTCGGACTGATGCTGTGCTCGCTGATCACCACCATTTCAGAGTCGGCCTCAAAGAAACGGATGCGATCATAGGATCCCTGCAGCAGCAGCATGTCACCAGCTTGCAATGGCACGTCAGCCATGTGCTCACTCAGCGTGCGGTCTCCGCGTAGCAAAGCAAGCACAGAGAGACCCGAGCGGCGGCGGAAGTTGCTACTGCGTAGGCTTTGACCCACAAGGCTGGATCGCGGAGTTAGAACGACCTCGGCGATGCTGGCATCCTTCATGTCCACGCCGGAGTGCAGCAGGTCCACATCCTCGAGAATGTCGATGCCTTCGATCTTTTTCACCTTGATGAGGTTCTGCACTTTACCTGCTACCAGCACCACATCTGCCTCCTCAAAACGAACGTGCGGTGACACATCCATCTCCTGCCCTTTACGGCGTAGTTTCACGACCTGGAACTCGAGCACTGAAAAGTCTGAGGCGTAGGCTTCCTGGCCGATGAGCGGTGACCCAGGCTGAATGATAACTTCAGCTAGGTATTCCCGAATGGGTGTATTGTCCGCTACGCCATCAGCTCGATCTCGCTCTGGAACCCAGCGCATACCGATGAGAATCATATAAAGCAGTCCGACGACGAGAAGGATGAGGCCGATGGGAGTGATTTCAAACATACCCACTGCCGGGAAGCCCATTTTGACCAAGGCACCACTGACGGCCACATTCGTGCTGGTGCCGATGAGTGTGCAGGTGCCACCCAGTAGGGATGAAAAGGCCAGCGGCATCAGTAAACGAGAGGGAGAGATGTTCAGGCGACGAGCCAACGCGATGACTGGCCCTAGAAACATGGCTGTCACCGTCGTGTTGTTCATGAAGGCTGAAATCGCGCCCACCGTGGTCATCATGCCCGCGACAACGCGCCCAGGATGTCCACCAGTCGTCCTAGCCAGCACATGGCCCAGTTGATCCAGCACCCCAGTTTCCCGTAAAGCCGCCCCGATGACAAAGATGGCCCCGAGCATGATGATCACCTCATTGCCGAAGCCAGCAAAGGCTTCATTGACGGTTAGAATACCACTGCAAACCAGCACGCAAAGCAGGGCAAGCGTCACCAAGTCCACGGAGATCTTTTCCGTGGCAAAGAGAATGACGGCGATGATGAGTAGGCCGATGACAATAGCAGCTTCCATGAGGCTGGCCGATGATGGCGGGGACTCCGCAAGTTACGAATGAAAATTTCGACGGATTGTCCTTTGGGGCCTTTGACTGAGCGTGCCAGGTTCTTGTCGGTTCTTTTTAATACCGTGTGATGGACTCATGCAGGTTCAGGGCCACGCGACAGACACTAGTCCATGAGGCAAGCTCGATGGGGTCAGCTTTGGAGACTGGGCGGATGCCGGCAGTGATCGCTTTTTGGGCGTCTTCAGGAGTGGCTTTGAAAACAGCGCGCTGGGTGCTTAGGAAGCTTAGCAGGCTTTGTTTTTCGCTCGGTTTTGGTTGGCGGGAAAGCGTGCGCTGAAAGATGGCGCTGATTCTTTCCTCATCGCTGCCGTGGAGGCTTTCGGCAAAGCTCCGAGCAGCTTCCACAAAGGTGGGGTCATTTAACAAAGTGAGAGCCTGCTGTGGCGTGTTAGAGACACTCCGAGTACAGGCAGATTCGTCACGGGCTGGGGCGTCGAAGTTAGCCAACATGGGATGCAGGAAAGTGCGCTGCCAATGCATGTAAACACCTCGCCGCCACTGTTGCTCGTCGAGATCAAAGACGTAGTCGCGATTCGGGAACTGGAGGTTTTCATAATAATTGGCTGGCTGATAAGGCTTGGCGCTGGGACCTCCGATGTCTTCGAGGTTCAGAATGCCAGCCGCAAAGAGGGCATTGTCACGGACGAATTCCGCGTCCAGACGGCGTGGATTTTGAAAGGCTAGCAGGCGGTTATTGGGATCCACGTCTTTGAGTTCAGGACGGCTTTTACTATCCTGTAAATAAGTCTGACTGGTCACGATCAGCGTCATCATGTGCTGGATGTCCCAGCCGCTGTCACGGAACTCGCAGGCCAGCCAATCCAGGAGCTCAGGATGGCTTGGAGTCTCTCCTTGAGCACCGAGATCATCGGTGGCTGCAGAGAGGCCGTTGCCAAAGAATTGCTTCCATAGGCGATTCATGAATGCACGTGCTGTAAGTGGATTTTCTGCAGAGGTTAGCCATTTGGCGAGATCGATGCGAGTTTGTCTTGGTGCGGTTGGAGCTTTTGGACCGGCTAGAAACTCAGGTGGAGCTGGTGGGCAGATTTCACCGGTTTCATCCATCCAATTGCCACGCGGCAGGCGGCGGATGACCATGGGGTCTTTGACAGCGACGGTGATTTGCGTCCAGGCTTTGCCATTCAGGCATTTCCTAGACTCGATCTGAAGTTTGTTGAAGCTCTCACGCAGGGCTTTGTCGATGTTCACTGCGGAGGTTAGCCAATGTTTGGCATCTGTGGCCGGAGGGGTTTGAGCTAGCGGTTCTAAAGTTGCGATCGGTGAGAAGGAGATGCGCAAACTGCCAGCGCTGTGGTTGGGAAGTTTGATCGTGAGGCTGCTTTGCTCAGTGAGCGCTGCGGGTGTCTCTAGCTGCCAGATGGAGCGGTGGCGCAGCTTTGCTTCAACACCGCGTGTTTTCCAAGTTGGCTGGATGCCGATGACCTCCGCACCACTGCTATAACGTGGCTCGTAGTGGTCGGCTGCGGCATGGGCGACCTTGAGTTTGATGGTCTTGGGGTCTGTCGGCGACTGGATGGAGAACTCAGGTGTTAGGGAGACGCCGAGGCTGCTGCCATTGAGTTCTAGGCTTTCTTTATGCTGTGGCGTGGGGAGTAGCTCGATCTGGATGGCGGCCACTGTCATCGCACCCGGGGTGAAGGTGAGCGTTGTTGATTGCGCGGCTTTGGCGGTGAAGAGGATGCTGCCGTCGCTGGTGTAACTGGCCTTGGATTCATCGATAGGCAGGGGCTTTTTCGGGTCTGCGGGTTTGGCTTTTGGCTTGGCACCTTTGGGTGGTATCGGTGGGGCCAGTGCGGTGGTGATTTTTGGCTTCGTGGCGATCCAGCCGGTGGGTTGAAATTTGAGGAAGGCTTGTGTCGTTTTTTGCCAGTCGCTAAAGGCCGCTTGCTGCGCTTTGGCTGCTGCTGTCGCTGTGGATTGCATTTCGCCCTCTATCTTTTGTAGGCGTTTTTTCAGGTAAGGACTGTCCACGAGAATCTCGGGAGGGAAGGGGAAATCATTGGTGAAGCCTTTCAGCTCATCTGACTCACTCTTTCGATACTGTGAATAGACGCCAAACTGCTTCACGTCGGCAAAGAAGGCAGACATGGAATAGAAGTCGCTGGCTTTATAGGGATCAAACTTGTGATCGTGGCATTCGCAGCAGCCAAGTGTGGCTCCGAGCCATGCTCCACCGACTGTTCGGACGCGGTCGGCCTGGTATTTAATCAGGTATTCCTGAGCCTGGGCACCGCCTTCACGTGTCATCATGTTCAGACGGTTAAAGCCAGACGCGATTTGCTGCTCGACGGTGGCATTGGGTAAAAGGTCACCCGCAAGTTGCTCTAGAGTGAATTGATCAAAGCGCTTGTTGGCATTGAAGGCATTGATGACGTAATCGCGATAAGGGAAAATCCTCTGATTTTGATCGCCATGGAAACCGACCGTGTCTGAAAATCGTGCCACATCCAGCCACCAGACGGCCCAGCGCTCGCCAAAGCGGGGTGATTTCAATAAACGTGCGATGAGATTTTGAATCGCGACGGATGAAGTGCGATTGCTGTTAAACTCTGTCACGAACGCTGTCACTTCCGCAGGTCTTGGTGGCAGTCCGGTGAGATCTAAGCTGATGCGGCGGATGATCGTGTGTGGATCTGCCTGAGGTGATGGGGAGATTTTCTTTTCGGCAAGTTCTGCACGGATGAAGGTGTCGATTGGATTGCCACCTCCGGCAGCGAAGGCTGGTTTCACCAGAGGTGTGTAGGCCCAGTGCGGTTCATACTTGGCTCCTTCTTTGATCCATTGAGTGATCAGTTGTTTCTGCTCTGTCGTGAGCACTTTTTTAAATTCAGACGGCGGCATCAAATCGTCTTCATCATGAGTGAAGAGGCGACTGACGACTTCGCTGCCATCAGGATTGCCAGGAACGATCGCCTTCATCTCGATAGCTGCTTCTCGCACATCGAGTCTGAGGTCGGCCTCCCGATGATTTTTATCTGGACCATGGCAGGCAAAGCAGTTGTCACTTAGGATGGGTCTGATGTCTCGATTGTAGCGTAACTTGCCAGCTTCCGCCGCGAGGGCTGGCAGACATAGGCCGAAAAAGACAAGAAAGTAAGATCGCATAGACGTGGAAAATAATACTTTGAAGCAGGCCTAATCTTGCAGCTGAAATGGCATCGACGCTGGGCTTTTTAGGTCTGGAAGGTTTTGCAATTGGCTCAGTTGTTTTAAGTTTCTGCTGAGCCTGTGATGGCTGTAAATGATGGGGCAACCATTTCTGTTCCAGAACTACGATGAAACGTCACTTTCGGGCCTAGGATCACGTGAAAGAAGAGCCTTCATTGCCTCCCGGGCGGGTTTCTCCTCATGCAAAACTGCATAAATTTCAGCCAACAGGGGTGTGCGGACTTGGTGGGTCTGGGCGGCTTCGTAAAGGCTGACGGTGTTGGGGACGCCCTCGGCCACCATTCGAGTGCTGGCGATGATGTTGGCCAGCGACATGCCTTCTCCTAAAAGCTTGCCAACTCGGTGATTGCGACTGTGCTCTGAGTAACAAGTTCCCATGAGATCTCCCACACCACCCAGACCAAAGCAGGATTCGGGTTTGCCACCCATGCGTGTCACCATCCTTACCATCTCGGCCAATGCCCGTGTCACCAGCGCGGCGATAGCGTTGTCGCCTAGCTTTAAACCGAGTGCAATTCCGGCTGCGATGGCATACGGGTTTTTCATGGCACCTGCCCATTCGACCCCGCAGGGATCATCACTGGTGTAAGTGCGGAACCAGGGCAGGGTGAAGCTGCTCTGGACCTCCTTTGTCACTAACTCATCAGCGCAAGCCACGACGGCTGCTGTGGCCAGTCGTTGAGAGACTTCCTCCGCATGATTTGGCCCCGTCAAAACGGCGCACGGCGTGGCAGGGAAGTGCTCGCTGAGAATCTCTGACATGCGTTTGCCAGAAAGTCTCTCGATGCCCTTGGCACAGGAGACGACGACTTTAGCTTGAAGATGAAGCCCAGTGCTAGCGACAAGTTGGGCTGTCTCGCGGATGCCTTTGGATGGCACGACAAAGATAAGCATATCGGCTGGCGTCAGCGCGCGGAGATCGCTCGTCACCTGAATCGTCTGAGGTAAATGCAGGCCTGGTAAATAACGTGTGTTTCTCCGCGTCTGTGAAATTTCCCCCATGAGTGCGGCATCACGCCCCCAGAATTGTATGTCGAGACCACGTTCATGCAGCAGCGCTGCTAGAGCCGTCCCCCAGCTGCCAGCTCCAAAAACGATGGCACTGCGGAAAGGTGGCGGGAGAGACTCAGACATGATGCTTCATCGCTCAATAGGCCGCCCTGAGTCAAGTGCAGCTTGTGGGGCTTGGGCTCTTTACTCGCTGCGCCTAAGTGGAGCGTTAGAACTAGCTAATTGACTCAAATGAGCCTTTCTCGGCTTGGGGTTGCTGAGTGGACAGCCTATCGTTTAAGTGATAGTTTAAAGAATGCGTTACGCATTCTCTATTTGTTTGCTCGGAATCTTTGTTTCCTCCCTTCATGCGGAGTTCACGACGCTTTGGTCCCTGGGGGTTTGGGATGGTGATCCAGAGAATGAATATGGAGAATCGACATGGCAGTACAATGCTGCTCCTGGGAGTGCGACCGCTCTTGATAATGATTTTTACTTTGCAGGCCTTTATCCTGCACCCATCGGAACGGTTGCCGGCGAGCCCGCGACGAACTTTGAACCTGCACTGGACGGCAGTAATCTTTCAATGAGGCTTCATTTCAATCTGACAGCAGCGCAGGCGACAAGCACCGCTCGGATGAGATTGAACATGCACCAAGTCTGGGGTGGCTGGTGGAATCCTTTGATCAACAACTACGCAGAGGGTTATGGCAGACATCAATTTGAGGTTTTTTGGAACGGAACACTGCTCAAGACGGCAATTCATACGAAGTCTGATACCTTGATTGTAGAAGCTAACTCGGGGTCTTTTAATCCTGTTGCTGGTGCCAATGTGCTTGAGATTCGGCGTGCCCCAGCACCTGCTTCCTCGCCAGATGGCTGGGTGCAGTTTGATGCGTTGTCTCTGGAGTTAGACCCCATCGCTTTACAGGACATTGATGGAGATGGACTGCCGCGCTGGTGGGAACTCGATCATGCTTTCAGTGATACCGTCGCCAATGCAGCCCAAGATGCGGATGCTGACGGTCGCACCAACGCGCAGGAATTCGCGGCGGGGACCTCGCCGATTCGAAAGGATACAGATGCTGATGGTTTAAGCGATGGGTTCGAGTTCACTCTTGGCACGAATCCGCTTCAAGCAGATACGGATGGCGATTCACTGACAGATAGCGAGGAGACTGTAGCAAATCCACTCTTGGCAGATACCGATGGTGATGGGGCAGGAGATGCCTGGGAGCTGCACACCGGTTATTTGGCCAATTCTGCAGCTAGCACACCGCCGACTCAAAGTGGCCTGATCGGCATTAATTTTGCGATGGAGCTGAATCCCGACAATACACTGGCGATTCATGAGGTGACGGGGTTGGTGCCACAACGTTTTTGGAACAACACCTGGCCACTTACTGGCTGGCGTAGCCAGCAGGGAACACAGGAAGACATTGCGACACCGACGCCGGATGTGATCGTCGATAGCTCAGGCGTAGCCACGCTCATGACGATGGCATGGAATTTTCCGGGTAGCACCTGGGCCAATGGGCAGAGCGGGAAATCGACCCAAAAACTGCTGGATGGTTATCTCAATGTGAACTCGGACACGCCAGGTAGTCTCACACTGAATAACATCCCCTTTGCCACTTATGATGTGATCATCTATGCCGGCACCAGCTATGATGGTGCGATAGGTTATACAAGGCTGAATGATAATGCGGCCACAGACCGCTGGTTCATGAGTGGCAGTACACCGCCACAATCACAGTTGGTGGAACTGATCAAATCAGATTCAGTCAAGCCCTGGCGTGCCAATGCGATCCGTTACCGCAATGTCACGGGCACTTCTGTGAACGTGAAGATTGCTCGGACAAGTTGGTATGAGATGGGTATCCATGCTATCCAGATCGTCGATTCCGTGTCGGACAGCGATTCAGACGGGATGACGGATGCCTTTGAATGGGAACATGGCTTTAAGTCGATACTGGCGGACGCCACACTTGATGCAGATGGAGATGGATTAACCAATGTGGCTGAGATGACCGCCAACACAAATCCACGACTTCAAGATACCGATAGCGATGGGCTCAGTGATGGGGGGGAAACCCTGACGAATCCTCTGCTCGCTGATTCCGATGGAGACGGACTCACCGATGGTGAGGAGCAGGCTGTTTCTCCTGTCGCCACCAATCCAAATGATGCTGACACTGACGATGACGGCATCGGCGATGCTGAGGAAGTGCGCGGATGGACGAATCCACATGCTGCTCAATCATTGCTACCTGTGGTGAGCACAAGTCCGCGTACTTTGAATTGGTTAGTAGAGAATGTGCAGATAGTCTGGGATCATCAGCGCGGTGGAGTCACAGATCAGGAAAATGGCGATCATTCACTCATGAACTTTCAGATTGTGAATTCAGCTAGCACCAGCAGCGATGCTTTTAATGTTGGAGTCCGAGTCAAATCTGGCCGTGTGACGCATTTCCTTTTTTCTGGTTTCGCAGGCGGCTTTAGCCATTCAGACAACAACGCGTGGGACATCTGGGATTCAGATTGGCAGAATTACCCTGTCGATTTAAAGGCTGCCATGGGCTTTAGCGGCCAAGGCACGGTGGACATCAGTGATAGACTGCGTTTTCAAATTCAGGGTAGCAGCACTGGCAGTCGAACGGCCTGGAATTTCACCTTCAGCATCACCAATCAAGATACCAATGCGATTGTGGTCAGTCGGACATTCACTGACTGTGCTTTAGCGCAAAATGTGCACGATGGCACGGTGGCCTGGCAGGATCGTAGTGATCCACCACGATCGAATCGAATCGAAACATGGACTCATGGTGGAGTGCGTGTTTACATGAATCCGACACCTTTAGAGAATACGCCAGCCTTTGCTGCCTACAGAGACAGTGATGAGGATGGCATGCCGGATGTTTGGGAGGATGCCAACGGATTAAATAAGAACAGCGCCATAGACGCAGCGCTTGATGGAGATTCAGACGGCCTGACAAACCTCAAGGAATACTTGGTAGGAACCTCACCCGCCGATGCCGATAGTGATGATGATGCAGCCAAAGATGGCATTGAACTCGAAAGCAGCAGTGACCCTTTATTAGCTTCTAGCCTACCGCCGTTTTATCGCGGGCTGCCAGCGGGAATAAGTGGTGAGGATTTGAATGGAAATGGTCTTTCGGATGCCTGGGAACAATGGATCGGCCATTTTGGATTAGCCTCTGCAAGCGACGATGATGGTGATGGCATGACCAACAGTGAGGAAGCCGTTGCAGGCACAGACCCTCTCGATTCTAAGTCGCGTCTATGGGCTGAGCTGAGTAGCGGCAGTAGCTCCGTAGAGCTTCGCTGGCCCAGCTTACCTTGGAAACGTCATCAAGTTCAACAAAGCCTCGATTTAACTTCGTGGTCACTTGTGGAGGCTGCTCCACTGCTGAGCGGAAATGCCAACCAACAAACTTTTCCGCTCAGCGGAGAAAAACTGTTCTATCGAGTCAGCGTGAGCGATCTGGATAGCGACAGTGATGGCGTGAGTAATTGGGCGGAAACCTTGGTAACAGGCACAAGTATCAGTTCAGCCAATAGTAATCGCAGTGCTGTGGTCATCGATGTGAACGGTGATGGCACAGCAGAAGCCAGCCGCAGTGGTGACTACACGGCAATGGTGGAACAACTCCAAGGTGCCAAAACGAATGGTACCGCCTTAGCAGGAGTTTCACGGGCCAATGCCGCACGCTTCCTCATGCAGGCTGGCTTTGGGCCGACCTTGGAGGACATTCAGCGTGTGCAATCCCTGGGTTACAGCGGATGGATCACGGAGCAAATGCAGGTACCGCTCACAAGGCATTCAGATTACATCCAGGACATCTATCAAAACATGACGACACAACGCCGCGCTGAAGCTTACAGTCGTGGCGGTGGTGACAGTGATCCGTTTCTCTTCGGTAACAACATGCAAACAGCTTTTGCCCGTGCAGCGATCCAGGGCAGCGACCAATTGCGGCAGCGTGTGGCCTTTGCGCTTAGTCAGATCCTCGTGACGTCTCGTCGAGATGCCAATCTGGAGAATCGATGCCTTGGCATGGCAAACTATTATGACCTGTTTGTTCGTCATGCCTTTGGCAACTACGAAGACCTGTTGATGGACGTAACCATGCACCCTGTCATGGGTCGCTACCTCAGCCATGTAGGCAACCAGAAAGCGGACCCTTCGATCAACCGTTATCCTGATGAAAACTACGCCCGTGAGTTGATGCAGCTTTTCACTTTGGGATTGTGGGAGTTGAATGCTGATGGATCGCGGGTGCTAGTGAGTGGGCAACCCGTGCCGACTTATTCAAATGCGGAGATCACCCAGCTCGCGAGGGTGATGACGGGCTTTTGGTTTGATGGTGAAGTCTGGGGCGGTGGTGGGTGGACCGAGCAAGACTACGCATCCCCTATGAGTCTTGTTGCCAACCGACATGACTTTGGAGCCAAGACACTGCTTGATGGTTTTGTGATCCCCGCCCGCGCGGCGACACTGGAGAACGCACAGCGTGATGTGCGGGATGCGATTCATCATCTTTTCGAGCATTCCAATACAGGTGTTTTCATCGGGAAGCAGCTCATTCAGTTCCTCGTGACAGACAATCCCAGCCCCGCTTATGTGCAGCGCATCAGCGCTGTCTTTGCCGACAATGGTAGCGGCCTGCGTGGCGACCTAGGTGCTGTCGTGCAGGCCATTTTGCTGGATGATGAAGCAAGAGCGCCGCTCAGCAATCAGGCGCCAGGTTTTGGCCGACTGAAAGAGCCTGTGATCCGTGCGATGTCGATGGCACGTGTTTTTGGCATGAAGCAGGTGCCAGACTTGCTGTGGTGGGACTGGAGTGACTTTTATAATGAAAGCCGACAGTCCCCCACAAACTCACCGAGTGTCTTCAACTTCTACCGCCCAGATTATCGCGCTCCCGGCGTGCCGACACAGAGCAATCTTGCGACCCCTGTGTTTCAGATCACGGACAGCTACAGCAGCATCAGCTTCCCGAATCGTCTCTGGCGCATGTTGGAGGAAGGCTTCAGCTTATGGGAGTCGTATCGCTTCCCGTTGAATATCGCCCGTGAAAGTGAGCTTGCTGCTTCACCAGAGCGTCTCATGGATCATCTAAATCTGCTTTTCTGCGCTGGTCAGATGCAAGCCACCACTCGCAGCCATATCCTGGCAGCCCTTAACCAAATCCCCGCCGACCAAACCGCCGCTCGTGTGCGAGTCGCCGCTTATCTTTCCCTGACTTGCCCCGAGGGGGCGGTGATGCGCTAAATTTTTAACATTGTCTCAACATGCAAATGTCATCTACTACCCGCCGCCAGTTCTTCGGTAAGAGCGCCTGCGCAGCGATGAGCAGCGTGCCGATCATGAACACACTGCTAAATCTGCAGCTCGCTCAGCGGGCAGCAGGTCAGGGATCACCCGCTGATTACCGGACTGTGGTCTGCCTGTTTCTCAATGGTGGCATGGATTCCTTCAACTGGCTGGTGCCACGCGATTCGGCTCGACATGCAGTTTACTCGACGACGCGTGGGAATCTGGCGCTGACAACGAGCCAGTTACTGAGTTTAAATCAGGACGGTGGAGATGGGCAATTGTATGGCCTGCACCCCAGTTGTACGGGTCTGCAAGAGCTCTTTAATGGTCTCGGTGGAGACCTAGCAAAACGTCGCGCTGCGCTGTTATCAAATGTAGGAACTCTGATCCAGCCTGTGACAAAGGCACAGTATTTGGCTGAAAGTGCAGCTCTGCCAAGAGCGCTGTATTCCCATAGTGATCAGATTGATCAGTGGCAGACCTCTGTGCCGCAAGGCATGACGCAGCTCAGTGGTTGGGCAGGACGTGCAGCGGACGTTCTGCACGGTTCAGTCAACGATACCAACAGCATCGCCATGAACATCTCACTGGCAGGGAACAGTCTCTGGCAGGTGGGCAATGCTACGACTCAGTTTGTTGTCACGGATCGCGGGGCACTCACGTTCACTGGCAGTGAAATCACAGATCCACTGCATGCGATGAAGCTGAAGAACACCGCGCATCGCAGCATCATCCAGCAAAATTATTCAAACCTCATGCAACAGAGCTATGGACAGCTCACCAAGACCAGCATTGAGCTGCAGGAGTTCTTTTTGCAGCAGTACAACAATCACGACGACAGCGCCGTTGCATCACTTTTCCCTTCAGGGAACTACATCGCACAACAATTCCGTGCGGCAGCCAAGATGATCGCGCTGCGCCCGTCTCTGGGGCTACATAGGCAAACGATTTTTATTGGTTTCGGCGGATGGGATCACCACGGCGAACTCCTCAATGCGCAGGCAGGTATGCTCTCAACCATGAGTGCGGCTCTCACCGCTTTTCAGCGTGCCTTGGACCAACTGGGCCTGCAAAACAGTGTGATCAGCTACACCGCCTCCGATTTTGGCCGCACCCTACGTAGCAACGGACGTGGCACCGATCATGCCTGGGGAGGAAACGCACTCGTTATGGGAGGTCCAGTTCAGGGCGGTCGTATTTATGGTGCCTTCCCTGATCAAACTCTCGAAAGTGCAGATGACACCGGTTATGGAGGTCGCATGATCCCAACCACAAGTGTGGACTCATTCTTTGCTGAGATGCTTCGCTGGTTTGGCGTTCCGGCAGCTAGCATGAACGCCGTCTTGCCGAACATCGCCAATTTTTACAATGCGAATTCGTCGAGCTTGCCCATTGGATTTTTGCGGCCCGGAACCTGGAGCTAAGAGGCATGTCTTTCAGCTCGAAGATGAAACCAAAAGTCGCCGTCGTGGCAGTGTGCCTACTGGCATGGCTTGGCTGGCGAGAGATCGGGAGAAACAGATGGCCACTTGCATCGGAGCAGTCCTCCGTTTCATCGACTGCGGTGAATTCGGTTTTAGATCACCCCGATCGCAGTACAAGGCAGGTCAGCCTACTTCCCGGGCAGCAAATCCTGAGCAACTACGCCTCCGCCGCCACTCGCCCGCAGGATGATTTGCACGCGATGGCGCATGTGTTTTCAAATCTGCGGATGCTGGTGAAGGGGGACTCACCTTTTCGAATGGGGGCCAATGAAGAATTTGCAGCAGCACTGCTAGGGAAGAATTCGGCAAAAGAGGTTTTCTTGGCAATGCCGAATCCTTGCTTCAATGAGCAAGGCCAACTCATCGACCGCTGGGCTACGCCCTTGTTTTTTCATGTTCGCGATGCCTCTAGGATCGACATCCGCAGCGCCGGTCCCGATCAAAAGATGTGGACACCCGATGATCTGCATCGGCGATATGACGGTCAGTTTTCATCTGGGGAAACACTGCCAGATTAGTGTCGATTTGAGGGAGGAAGCCTTTTTGAGCTTGTCTATCATGAGTGCTTATTCGAACTGCCCTTAGTGCAGCAAAGATGAGTGAAGACGATTTCAAGTCCTTGCTCAAGAGCGCCTTCATCAAAGGTATTCAGCTCAATGTTAGTATTCGCGATCAAGAGATGGATTGGATTGCCGCAGGAAAAGACGCGAGTGCTGACTTTCAGAAGCAATATCTGTCTGCTGCCAAGTAGTCCTACACAGAAATTCACTGCGCAGCGCTTAATTCACAAGCTCATAGAGACATTCAGACAAACAATTCCATCTTCTTGGATGATCTGAAGATCACGCTGAAGAAGTAGTGGGCGGCTTTGAGGGTAGTGTGAACACAGAGAACCATGGTCAATACTCGAAGAGTCTCAACCATCAACGGTTTGATCCTTTGCTGAGATGCCTCTGGCTTTGTCAGGTGGCGTAACCCACCTACGCTAAGCCGGCGCGGGTGAGCAGAGCGGCGGGGTCGGGGTCTCGGCCCATGAAGTCGCGGAAGAGTTTGGCGGGGTCTTCTGAGTTACCCTTGCTGATGACTTTGTCCCGGAATTCGCGGCCAACTTTGGGATTGAGGATGCCTTCTTTTTGGAAGCGTGTGAAGGCATCGGCATCCAGCACTTCGGCCCATTTGTAGCTGTAATAACCGGCAGCGTAGCCAACGGGACTGCTGAACAGATGACTGAAACGCCGTGCCATGGTGGGGTTCTCGGTCTTCAATGGCATCAGGCAGTCTTTGAGGATCTCGCGGGAAAGTTCGTCGAGATCCGTGCCTTCATCCGTGGCGTGGTGCATGTGGAGATGCAGGTCCAGTTTTCCAAAAGCGACCTGACGCATGATGTCGCTGGCGCTGCGGTAGTTTTTGGCGGCGATGACTTTCTTGAAGATTTTGGCAGGGATCGGCTTTCCGGTCTCGTGATGCAGGGCGAAGAGATCCAGGCTTTCGCGTTCCCAGCAGAAGTTTTCCATGATCTGAGAGGGCAGTTCGACGAAGTCCCAATAGACGTTGACGCCATTCAGTGCGGGAATTTCGACATTGCCGCATAGCTGATGCAGGAGGTGACCAAACTCATGGAAGACGGTGGTCACTTCGTCATGGGTGAGCAGAGCGGGGCGTCCGTCCACTGGCGGAGTCATGTTCCCACAAATGAGGCCAAGGTGCAGGCGGCGATCGCGGTCACCGCTGGGCGGGGTGCCCATTTTGAGGTAATTCATCCAGGCTCCACCTCGCTTCGAGTCGCGCGGATGCCAGTCGGCGTAGAAGGAGCCGATGTGGACGTCTTTTTCATTGTGTACCTCATAGAATTTGACCTCGGGATGCCAGACTTCGACAGGACCTTCCTGGCCGGGTTGGGTGCTAGCTGGGCCGGTTTCGCCTGGAGCGTAAAAGACGGTGCTGCGCGGGGTGATCTTGAGATCAAAGACCTTCTCAGCCAGCTGGAACATGCCGCTGAGCACGCGGTCTAGGGGGAAGTATGGGCGGAGTTCTTCTTCATCGAAATCGTACTCGGACTTCCTCTGGCGCTCTGCCCAAAAGGCCACTTCCCAGGGCTGAAGCAGATCAGCTACCTGACCAAGGATGTCGGCGCGGTATTCCTGAAGCTGGATGGTCTCTCGCTGGAAGGGGATTTGGATTTTGGCTTGCAGGTTCTCCGTGAATTGCAGGGCGGTTTGACCATTTTTAGCCATGCGTTGCTGGAGCACTTGGTCGGCAAAGTTAGCTTTGCCCATGAGTTGAGCTTTTTCATGACGTAGGCGGAGGATCTGCCAGATGAGGTCCGTGTTGTCATGATCGCCACCGCGACCGATGCTGGTGGAACCTTCCCAGACTGCACGGCGTAATTCGACGTCTTCGGCGTATTCCATGACGGGAATCATGGACGGAGCTTTGAGAGAAAATCGGTATTGAGGTGCTTCTTGACTGCCTAGGCCCTTGGCCGCAGCGTCTGCTCGGGCAGCCTCGATGGCGGATTGGGGCAGGCCTTTCAGCCGCTCGGGATCGGTGATGATGAGCTCCCATTTGTTCGTCGAGTCGAGCACGTTTTCAGAGTACTTCTGCGTGGCCTTGGAAAGGGCGGACTCGATCTCTTCCAAACGCGCCTTTTTGGCTGGTGGCAGATCAGCTCCAGCCTGACGGAAGCTTTCCAGCGTCTCTTCTAGGGCGCGCTTGGGAATCGGAGGCAGGTTACGGGCCTCGTCGGTTTTGCTGTAGGTTTCTAGCAAGTCCCAGAGGTGGTCATTGAGCGGGATTTTGGCGAAGAAGGCGCTGACTTTACTCAGCATGGCGTTGTAGGCCTCACGCAGGGCAGGGGAATTGCACAGGGAGTCCAGATGCTGGACGAGACCCCAGGACTCATTGAGTTTACGAGTGGTTTCATCCAGCCCGATGACCACGCTATCGAAGTTCATCTTACCCCGATCCTGCTCAATGAGGCGGTTCAGATTGGCCTCTGCTTGATCGAGAGCGGATGTGATGTCGGCTTCGATACAGGTGCTATCGAGGCTGGACCAGCGGATATGAAAATCCTGAGTGAGAAAGGGTTGGGCCATAAAGTGGGGGGTGGCGGGGTCGCGATTATCGCCAGCGGTCTCAAGATGGCAAGATGATTGATTGTGATGAGGGGGCGAATGAAGGTCCGCCCTTTACACTCTGCCGATCTGCCGCCATTCATTGGGTCTTACCTATGAATCGCCAAGAAAATCTGGAATCCTTTTTTCGTGACGGAAAGACCGTCATCCTGCCTGTGGACCACGGCTGCGCCATCCCTGTCCCAGGATTGGCCAATCCTTTTGAATTGATCGAGCGGGTCAGTCCCTATGTGGATGGTTACGTCATGAATCTGGGCCTAGCCATGCGTGCGGCTGACTCGATGGCTGGTAAGGGAATCTGTCTGCGCACGGATGTCTATAATACCCGGATGGAAGGCGATGGCGCTGGTAGCATCAATGTTTATGGCGTCGAGGAGGCCGAAATGGTCGGCGCGAATGCGGTGATGAACATGCTTTACCCGAACTCCATCAGTGAGCGGGTGAATTTTCAAGAAGTGGCTGATTTGATCCGCACCAGCCTGGATCTGGACATTCCGACCATTATCGAAGCACTGCCTTATGGTCTGGGTCAGACGGACAAATACACTTTAGACAACATCCAGTTCGCCACACGCCTCGCCGCTGAGCTGGGTGCAGATGTGGTGAAGACACCGTATCCGATTGATTGCAAACCAGGCGACTTCCGCCGTGTCACCGAGTCCTGCTTTGTTCCTGTGATCATTCTAGGGGGTGCCAACATCAACGACGACGCCAGCCTGCTGAAGATGGTCGAAGACGCCATGGATGCTGGTGCCGCCGGCATCGCCATCGGTCGCAATGTCTGGCAGCATCGCAATCCAGCCGCCATCGCACGCAGCCTCGCGGCTATCGTGCATGAAGAGGCCTCAGCTCTGGAAGCCTTGGCCCTGCTGAAAGAACCGCTGCGCTAGTTCTGTTACGGTTTTCCCCCACTTATGAAAGCCTCTGCCTTTGTCAGCTTGTTTCTCTTCTCGTCTCTCGCTCATGCAGGTGAGATGAAGACTTTTTCTCTGAAAGCCGATGACTGGGCCGAGGGAGACGTGCCCAAGGAAGTCTTCGTCGTCGAAGGCACCGTCAAGATCGCTGCGAAAGACGGCAATAAAGCCATCATGATCGATGGCACACCCATCGTGGATGCCTGCGCCCAGCTCGCGGTCTCCGCAGCCGGTGAGTCCAGCATTCAAGCACGCGTCTTTGCCAGCAAACGTGCGCGCTCCATGCCCAAGTTCGGTCTTAGCGTGCATGGCATGAGCGGTTATCGCCTGCTGATCAATGCCGCTAAAAAACAGCTGGAACTCGTGAAGGCCGATGTCGTAGTTGCCAGTGTGCCCTACGCTTGGACGAGTGAAGTCTGGGTGCAGATGAAACTGGAAGTGAAGCACGGTGAAGGCGATGCATGGATCATCACGGGCAAAGTCTGGCCTGCCGATGCCACCGAACCTGCTGAGGCAACGGTCAAGGCTGACGACAAAGGCCTGAAAGGACAGGGCAAAGTCGGAGTCTGGGCCACACCCTACTCCGAGACACCTGTGTACTTTGATGACATTGAAGTGAAAGTGGAGCTGGCACCTAAGGCGTAAATTTTTTTGGCAAAAAGAGCAGTTTTAAGTTGCCTCCACTCCAACCTCTGTTACAATCTCGTCCCACGTTTCTGGATACTGGAGCGGTAGCTCAATTGGTTAGAGCGCCAGCCTGTCACGTTGGAGGTTGCGGGTTCAAGTCCCGTCCGTTCCGCCAGAAGTGAAAAGGGCCCATTCAGCAATGAGTGGGCCTTTTGCTTTCTATGAAGTAAGCTTTCAAAAATCGCCCAAACGCCATGCCTCCTTCATCCGATCATCAGCACGACCTCGACATCGCCAAAGTCGCTCAGCGCGCCAAGGACATTGAGGCTAAGTTACCCAAGCTGAAAGACTGGATGGACCAAGGCCTGAGCATCCTGGCTCTGGTGAAAGACTACTGGAATGGCAGCTACCGTGAAGTGCCCTACTGGGTCATCAGCGCTGCCGCTTTAGCCCTGCTCTACGTGCTGAATCCAGCCGATGTGCTGCCAGACGTCATCGTCGGCGTCGGTTACCTCGATGATGCTACCGTCGTCGCCTTCTGTCTGAAGCTGATCGAAAAGGAATTGGAGAAATACAAAGCCTGGCAGCTGGCGCAGAAGTCTTCCAAAGACGCCTCCTAAGCCAAGGGAGCTGTTTGCGATGGTTTGCAGTCGTTTGCAATGGTTGCTGGACCGTTTACAGTCGTTGACGGTTGTTTACAGTGGTTGACGATCGTTTGTCAGAGGCGTCTCGCCTCTTCTCTCCAAGTGCAGCAAGGCTGGCTACCACCGTAGATACCAAGCAATCATTTTCGGCTTGGCTCACGCCCGGCTTTCTGCTGGAATCAGCGCATGAATGAGCCGGAAAAACCAAAGAAAGGCTGGGGTTGTTTGCAGTGGGGCGTGGTGATCGTTGTTTTGCTTTTGCTGGTCTCAATTCTTAGGCCGATGATCTTTAATGTGGTTAGCCCGATGTCTAATCAGACGTCGACTGCTAATAACTGCCGCCAGATCATCATGGCGATGAAGATCTGGGCGCAGGATAATGGTGGGACTCACCCAGACTCAGCATTTCAGGAGATGCCCACGGCGAATCAAGTTTTTCGCAAATTGATCCAGGATGAGGTTATAGAAGACGAGCGAATCTTCGGAGCTAAAGATAGCTTCTTTGTGGGGGATGGGAAAATCGGAACGGCACCCGCTTTTAAACAGGCTGTTGAGGCTGGTGAGAACCACTGGATGATCACCGCAAAGCAAACCACCATGAGTGCTGCCAATACGCCGTTGGTCTTTGAAAACGCAATCAGTTCTACCTGGCCTTTGAGCTGGCTTTGCACACATCAGGAGGAGCCTATCCGTGGTCGCACTTGGGCAAAGGGAACGATCATTGTCGGCTTCAATGACAATAGCATTAGGGTCGTCGATCTTAAAAAGCAGAGCGATGTCATGGTTCTGCCAGATACGGTGCTGATTCCCAGTGGCACTACGCCTCTACCACCTCTGAAGATCCTCGATATCGAAGAAAAGAAGTGATCTCACGCTGGCCGTGTTCTATTCCGCCGCTGGATCTTTCTGCTTGGCTTTAGTCCTCCTATCCGCTGGAATCAGCGCATGAATGAGCCAGAAAAACCAAACAAGGGCTGGGGCTGGTTGCAGTGGGGCGTGGTGATCGTTGTTTTGCTGATGTTTGGAGTAGGGCTTCTATGGCCAGTATTTGTTCTACTAGACCAACAAGCATGTCAGACTTCAGTCACAAACCACGCCCGCCAAACGATCATTGCAATGAAGATCTGGTCGCAGCAAAACAATGGAGCTTACCCAGATTCGGCATTTCAGGAGCGACCCACGGCGAATCAAGTATTTCGCAAACTGATCCAGGATGACATTGTAATGGATGAGCGGATCTTCAGTAGCAAGATGAGCTTCTATAATGGGGATGGAAAGATAGGCGTGGCGCCTGCCTTTGATCAGGCCGTGCAGGCGGGTGAAAATCACTGGATGATCACCGCTGGACTGAATACCAAGAGTCCCAGAGAAACGCCGTTCATCTTTGAAAACGCCATTAGTTCGACTTGGCCGCTGCGCTGGTTCTCATCGTATCAGGGAGAGCGAATTCGAGGCCGTGTCTGGAGGAACGGCAAGATCATCGTCGGTTTTCATGACAATAGCGTGAGCGTCGTCGATCTTGAAAAACAGGACGATGTCATGGTCCTACCAGATAAGGTGATGATTCCAAAAGGCAAGACACCGCTGCCGCCACTGAAGATCCTAGATATAGAATAGAACCTTGCTCTATCCCGCCGCTGAACTTGTCATCGACAGTTTGGGATTGTGAGAAGACGGGGGCTTTTCATCATGCGGGAACAATGAATGCACGATACGATGTTGAAGGTCTGGTGGTGGTCGTCATGGGCGGAACCACGGGGTTGGGTATGTCGGCAGCTCAGGCGCTGGTGGCCAATGGAGCGCGGGTGGTGGTGTCGAGCCGATCCGAAGCCAATGTTCAGGCCTCTTTGAATCTGCTTGGTGACCATGCACGCGGCTTTGCCGGGGATGCGGTTCAGCCAGAGACGGCTGAGCGTGCGGTTGCCTTGGCGGTGCAGGCTTTTGGCCGATTGGATGCGCTCTATCATGTGGCTGGTGGCAGTGGTCGCTCACGCGGTGACGGGCCGCTGCATGAGCTGACGGATGAGGGGTTGTGTTATACGCTGGATCTGAACTTAAACTCGATCATCCTTTCCAATCGCGCAGCTGTGAAGCAGTTCATAAAGCAGGGCGGCGGTGGTGTGATTCTGAATATGGGCAGTGTGCTCGGTTGGTCGCCATCCCCTGAGTTTTTTGCGAGTCATGCGTATGCTGCTGCCAAAGCGGGCATCATCGGGTTTAGCAAGTCCATCGCCAGCTTTTACGCACCGCAAAACATCCGTGTGAACGTCATCGCTCCCGCATTGGTGGAAACACCGATGTCCCAGCGTGCCGTGGGCAACGAGGACATCCAGCGCTTCATCGCCGCCAAACAGCCTCTGGATAGCGGTCGAGTCGGTGCTCCGCAGGATGTGGAGGGCGCTGCTCTTTTTCTGCTTTCCCGCGCGGCAAATTTTATCACCGGTCAAGTGCTCGCCGTGGACGGTGGCTGGACGGTTTCTGAGGGAAGGATGAAACAATGACGGCGATCGGCATTGATCTTGGCGGGACAAACATCAAGGCAGCGCTGATTGATTGCGCTTCGGGCGATATGTTGGCCAGCGTCTCTAGGCCGACGCTGGATGGCGAGTTTGTCGGTGATGTGCCACGCTTTGCGCATACGGTGCGGGAGATCGTGCATGAGTTGGAGGCTAAGGCTGGGCATGGGAAGCTTCGTGTCGGTTTGTCTGCGCCGGGATTGGCCCATCCGAATGGCCGCTGCATCGATTGGATGCCTGGGCGGATGCAGGGACTGGAAAAACTGGATTGGCCGAGCTTTCTGGAACGTGAGGTGCAGGTGCTGAATGATGCCCATGCGGCGCTTCTCGGCGAAGTCTGGATCGGCGCGGCCAAAGGCTGCCGAGATGTATTCATGATCACCCTGGGCACCGGTGTCGGCGGAGCGGTGCTCAGCGGTGGGCGCTTGCTGAAAGGAGCGATCGGGCGCGGTGGACACCTCGGACATATCACGGTCGAGGCTGGTGCGCCGAAGGACATTTTTAATACACCCGGCAGCCTCGAGTCTTTTCTGGGTAACAAAACACTGCAGCAGCGTGGTCAGGGCCGTTATGAAAACACACTGACCTTGCTCGCTGCCGCCTCTGCTGGAGATGCGGAGGCCAAAGCCCTGTGGCTGGAATCCGTGCGCTATTTGGCCATTGGCCTTTCTTCTCTCATCAACGTCCTCGATCCTGAGCTCATCATTCTCGGCGGCGGCATCGCCTCAGGGGCTGGTGAGCACTTGATGCAGCCGCTGCAAAGCGATCTCGACGAATTCGAATGGCGTCCTGGTGGCCACCGCGTGCGTCTTGCTCTTGCTTCGGCTGGAGAGTGGTCGGGAGCGTTTGGCGCTGCGAGCGCCGCTAAAGAAATAATGGATGAAGGATGAAGGATGAAGGATGAAGGATGAAGGATGAAGGATGAAGGATGAAGGATGAAAGATGAAGAGCCAGAAGATCTTCGGAAGCGCACAACTGATTATGGTGTCCTTGTTGTGGCTTTGTTTTGTCGGCTACCAAGGGAGGAGCATGCACGAATTTTGGGACGACAAATGCTGCGGTCTGGGACGAGTGTTGGCGCTCAATACCGCGAGGGTAAACGAGCGAAATCCACTGCTGATTTGATCAGTAAATTGGAGGGTTCGTTGCAAGAACTTGATGAGACCGATTATTGGCTTGAGCTTCTGGATCGATCCAATTGTCTTCGCGGAATCGATTTTCAGCATGTAAAAAACGAAACCCAAGAACTTATTGCCATACTCACAAGCATCGTCATCAAACTCAAAAGACGCGGCAAATAGACCTTCATCCTTTATCCTTCAATATTCATCCTTCCCTTATGTCTCCCGCTGAAACCTATCTCTCCAAGTCTTCAAATATCATCGACTGCGTCCGTGCCCAGTTGCCACTGATCCAGCAAACCGCGGATCTGTTCGCCCAGACCATCCTCGCGGGACAAATGGTGCATGTGTTTGGATCGGGACACAGTCGCATTTTGGTGGAGGAAATGTGGCCACGCTATGGATCGTTTCCGGGGTTCAATCCGATCGTTGAGCTTAGTCTGACGTTTCACAATCTCGTGGTCGGAGCCAATGGACAGCGACAAGCGATGTTTCTGGAAAACGTGAGTGGCTTCGCGGCGCGCATTTTGCGGAACTTTGATCTGAAGGCTGGCGACAGTGCGTTGGTGGTGTCTTCAGGTGGTTGCAATGTCGTGCCTGTCGAGATGGCCGAAGAGTTCCAGCGTCGCGGTGTGAAGGTCGTGGCGATCATTTCTCAGGTGCATTCAGAGGCCAGCACCTCCCGGCATCACGCAGGCAAGAAGCTGCAAGACTTTGCCGACATCGTGCTGGATACCGGCGCACCGATTGGCGATGCCATGGTGAAGATCGAAGGCCTAGACACACCCGTCGCGCCAGGCAGCACGGTTGGCGGTTGCCTGCTCGTAAACGCCATCAAGGCCGAGGTCGCTGATCGTCTGGTGAAAGCCGGTCAACCGCCCAAGGTGCTGACTGCGGGTGTCGTCATTGGTGCCGAGCGCGCTGCCGAGATCTTTGAGGCCGCCTATGATGAACATGCACGCCGGCTTGCTCCTTATTACAGTGGGCTGGGGAGGTAGGAGTCTGAAGATTTTGTGGACTAGTTTGGCCGTGCTTATTTGTGTGTGATAATCTGACCTGAGCATGATGCTACACCCACAAAAAATCACCTCTACATTGAAACGCGATCTGATCGTGCTCTCAGGGCGCGCTTATCACGCTGCGGAGTGGTCTGAGACTGTGCTGCGTTTTTACCATCGGGTGAAATCAGTGCTGCGGGGAGTGGACCGTGAGCGTCTAGGCAAACTGCATGATTGGGTGATGGCACCGCTGACGATCTGGCCGCTAGAGATGCGTGATTTGCTGCATGAGGCACTGACTCAGGCAGAAGTGCACCAAACTCTCAGTGAGCACCAGCGGTTGGTGATTGATCTGCTGCCTCCACCACCAGATGCTGCCACCTGTGAAATCGTAGCCCAGCATGAGCATCAGGTGCAGAGCGGTACCTATGGCAACGTGATAGACAGTGCTGCTAAGTATGCTCAGCAGGAAGACGCGCTACAGGCCGATCCTGAGTTTCAGGCACAGTGGGCACGCATCAAGGCTGCCTTTGACGTGACTGCCTACGCCGAGAGTAAAGGTGTGATTCGCCGCACGCTGAGTACTGAGCGTAATCTACGGCCCGTATGGCCTAATCGCCTTCCGGAGCCAGAGTCTGCGTTTCGCACGGTCTTTGATGTCTTCTGCATGAACTGGAATCTTTACGGTATGCAACATGATCAGCCTCTGCTGTTGAAGCTAGCGGTGAACCTGACGCCGTATGCCACCATGATCGTCATCCCAGCTTACTGGTCCTTTGATCCGAAGCGCGATATACGCTGGTCAGAGATCGCTAAGCTGCATCGTGCCAGAGTTCCAGCGCGTCAAGGCAGCACCCTGAAAGAAGGCAAAGCACTACGTCGCAAGCTGGCGCTGAAATTGGTCAAACTCGATGCGGAAGCTGCTAAGCGAGGGCTGCGTGGTGACATGAAACACGTCTTCCTTTGTGAAGGCCTTGGTTGGGTGCCAGAGACGAGTGCCAAACGCCTTCGCAGACTGCGCATCGAGTTTAAAAAGTAGGACACCGATTGGGGACATTCGGTTCCCTTTCTGAATTGGGATGGTTAGCCTATCTCTTCATTCGTCATGCACCCCCAATTTAAAATCACCGATAGCGAAGTCGAAGCGCAGCTCACGGAAACGCCACCGCCGATCCAGACCACACACGTCGTTTGTGATGTTTCAGAAGCGGGTGCCTTCACGCATAGATTCAATACGCTTTATGCTCCAGTTCTTGCTGCCTTTGGTGGGGAGCGCTTACATCAGTGTGGGATGAGTGGCCTTTTTGATCTGGACCGCGCCATCGCTGAAAATTCCGCAGCTCTCTATCGCTCCGTGCGCCGAATGTCGCTGGAAGATAGCAAGAAACCTTGGGATGATCTCACCTTTCAGTTTGGGCCGCGATCCTATCTTTTTGCTGATGAATATCGCGTCGTTGGTTATGCTGATAACGCAGATACAGCTGAGGCGCTGGTGACCCGATTTGTGCAGGACTACAGCAAGCCCCCAGAACCTCAAGGCGGCTCTTTTCATCTCATCAAAACGGGACGAGACATCAGCAGCGAATCCGTTTTTCTAAATGCAGAAACCCTTTTGGACGATTCAACGCTCAATCTGCATTACGGCACGGATTGCGGGAAATGGAGCGCCGACTTCGTCGCTAAACTGAGGAAGATCAGCCACGGACTGTCCATTTTTGAGGGGCCGCCCGGCACTGGGAAAACGAGTTACCTTCGCCACCTCATGGGCGTGCTGAAAGCGACTCACCGCTTCTACTTCATCCCACCAGCGACCCTGGGTGTGCTTTCCAATCCCGACTTCATCGGCTTCTGGGCCGAGCAGCGCCGCCGCCATGACGACATGAAGTTTGTCGTCATCCTGGAGGATTCCGATGCCGCCCTGATGACGCGTGGTACTGACAATCGCGATCAAGTCAGCGCCATCCTCAATCTATCCGACGGCATGTTAGCCGACTTCCTGCGCCTCCAGATAATCTGCACCATCAACTGCTGCGCGAGAGACATTGATCAAGCGCTTCTGCGTCCTGGGCGACTGCTGAGCCATCGTGTTTTTGATCGACTGCCGCACGAAGATGCCGAACGGCTCGCCACTCATCTGGGCAAAACCCTGCCCGGCATTGGCGACTACACTTTAGCTGAAATCTTTGCCAACGAACCAATCGCCCCAAGACCTCATCGATCCATCGGCTTTTTAGCGTAGGCGCATTCGCCAGAATGCGATGATTCGCCGAAAACGCACAAACTTACCCAAATTGCCTCGTTCTTGCGAACGAGCCTACTACCATGAAAATCGTAGCCATTGACTTTGAAACCGCCAACTACAGCCCTCTGAGCGCCTGCGCCATTGGCCTCGCCATCTTTGAGGATCACCAACTCGTTGAATCTCCCTACTGGCTCATCAAGCCGCCCAAAGGTCACGGTTGGTTTATTGAAGAATGGACCCAGGACATCCACGGCATCGGCTGGTTTGATGTTTGCCAGAAGCCCGAGTTTGGAGAGATCGCGCAGGAAGTAGTCACCCACCTAGCCGCCGCCGACCTCGTCGTTGCGCACAAAGCCAGCTTTGACCTGCGCGTACTGCACGCCCTGCTGGAGCATTTCCAAATCCCCGCGCCGTCCTTCCAGCACCAATGCACCCTACAACTCGCCCGCCAAACCTGGCTCGATCTGCCTAACCACCAACTCAGTACCATCGCCGCCCACATCGGCTGTGATCTGAATCATCACCACGCCCAATCAGACGCCATCGCTGCGGGAAGAGTGATGCTGGCCGTGAAGTAATAAACTCAAGCCTTGCCTCCCTACCTAACCACAGCTCACCTGATGAGGTGTAGCCAGCCCGCTTTAATTTAGAAATTTTCATCCCCATGCCACTTCTTCCTAGCAGCCTTACTTACCCAGACTCCGAACTCCCAAAGCTCGATGTTCTTCGCCAGCTATTCGAAGACTGGATGGCAGCGGCGTTGTTAGCTGCCCCTGAACTCAAGGAGGAAATCGAGTCGATGGTCTTTGATGGGTTTTATCCACACTATTTCAGCCAGAAGCCAAGGATCTTGTTTATCGGGCGGGAGGCACGGGAGATCGAGGGGTACAATTATCTTGATCTACTTCATAACGCTTACCGGAAGACCAAGAAGATCGGTGTTCAGCATTTGAACTGTAGCCTTTTTCACCGGCGAATGCTCTACACGGCCTACGGTCTTTTGAATGGTCTGCCGGAATGGAAAGACATTCCTGATGCGGATAAGATTGGAGACAGTTTCGCCACGTCGGAGGGTGTCAGTTTTGCCTTCATGAACCTGTCCAAGTTCAGCAATGAAAGTGATCATTGGTCCTCCAACTGGAAGCGGATTCAGGAGTCGGTGCGTCAGGCTACTCAAAGAAGGAACTTCATTGCGGAGCAGATAGCCCTTCTTGAGCCTGATGTCGTCATCACGATGAACCTTGAGAACTACTTTCGGGCGCTGGGTGAGGAGGTCTCGCCTCTGGCCTCCTACGGTGACGGCATCTCAGCTTGGACTCTGAGCAGCCATGGCCACAAGTCACTCCTGCTGGATGCATTCCACTTCTCTGCTCCGGGGAAACGTGACCTAGAGCATTTTTACCTGCCTATTCGGGACGCAATGCGAGCTAATGTTCGACTTACGTCATCGAAGCCGTCTTGATTGGCTAATCACTGAACTTTATTAATTGATGGCAGTGTACATGTGGCATTAGTCTAGTTCAAGACCGCCATCAGTCCGAAGACGCGCTAAGTGATTAGTTCCTCGCGCACCTGAAATAGAGGATTACCGAATTGAACGCGCTACTTGTTAAATCGGAATGCTTGAGGGTTTATGAGGAGGGTTGCCAAATCCTTTGATACCCATTACAAGCCGATTGTGCTCTGATGTCCCAGTCTTCCTCCAGCCAAGTTCCCGTGAAGCCATTGCTCACCGTCGAGCAGATGGAGCGGATCTTATCGTCCAGGCGCTCGATCACCTCCGAGGAATTCTATCGTCAGGTGGAAACCCACCTCGGACGTCCTCTATCGCCAGGCAGAAAGAAGATCTTCGTGAATGGGCGAGAAGTTTGGGTTTGTTGCTGAAGTACGCTAAAAACTTGGTGCGGTTTGAGGACACGCTGATTCCCTTTGATGTAATCCCGTGGCGGCCTGATGGCGGGTTCCTCAAGTTCATCGCAGACACACTTGCGGAAGGGCAAACGCTGAGCGCCGTGCGCACCGTCTCGACTTCCAAGCGGATGTTGTGAGCCTCAATCGGCAGGACTTCTCTTTCTGCTGATGACTCGAAAATAGAGCCACCTGATGATCCAAGTCAGCGAACTCAAGAGTAACGCTGGCAGCCAGCCCATAAAGGCAATAGCAAAAGAGGCGGGCCCTTCTGGGAAGTAGCTCCAAACTCTGCGTTCACCTGTCCACAACATAGCCAAGTAGGGTGAGGCCCAGCATGACCAAAGACCCCATAGGGTCAAAACAAGCCATATGGGTATGATACCTGATCTGATTCGATTTTTGTTCCACACTCGAAGCAAGCAAGGAGCAAGGCCGATCAGCAACAGAGGTAGATTAGTCCAGTCGAAGAGGTCAAGAACCCAATCGGTGTGCGGATTTTCACGAAGCTGCCGGATCGTTTCGGCGCGCTGTTGGAGAAAATCCGCCTGACTCATATCACTCTGCCGTCTTCCGCTCATTGACGATCCTGTCCACGGCGTGCTTGGTGACGACGTTACCCAGGGAATCGCGGCCTTTGACGGCGAGGGACATGACTGGGAATTTCAGGGATAGGGTACGCAGGTACAGGGCAGGCTTGAGATGGATGAGCAGGTTTTGCGCGTTGCTTTCCTCTTCGGTCTCGTGGCGGGCAAAGAAGAGTACCATGCTGCCTGGCGTGCCCTTGGTGATGGCGTAGGCTTTGTCACGTGTCGTGCCACCGACACGGAAGCGCTTGGCCATGACGGGGCCGTTTTTGCCGTCGCGATAGATCATGGTATAGACCGCTTCTTCGTCTTTTTTGAAGAGGTTGATGTAGAGCGGGTTTTTACCAACATGCAGCTTGGGCGCAATCTTGGAGACGGTCATGCTGCCTTCTTTGGTAAAGAACAGGATGTCATCCAGATTGGAGCATTTGCAGATGGGCTCGCCCTCCTTCTTGAGGCCGGTGCCGGCAAAGCCTTCCTTAGCGTCTAGATAGAGGACTTCATTGGCGATGATGACCTGCGCGGCGGCGACTCGATCAAAGCTGCTGACAATGGTGCGGCGTTCACGGCCAGGACCATAGGTTTTCTTGAGCCGCTCGAAGTGAGCGATGGCGAAGCGAGTGAGCTGCTTGAGGTTTTTCTGAACGGCTTCGATGTCCTTTTCCAGACCGCGAATGTGTTCGTCGGCTTCGAAGCTGTTGAACTTGGAGATGCGCTTGATCTTGATCTCGGTCAGGCGGGCGACGTCTTCGTCGGTGACTTCGCGTTTCAGGATGCTGAGGTGGGGTTTCAGGCCTTTCCAGATGGCGGCCATCACGGCTTCCCAGGTCTCAGCCTCTTCGATCCGGCGGTAAATGCGGTTTTCGATGAAGATCTTTTCCAGGCTGCTGAAATGCCATTTTTCTTCCAGTTCACCCAGCTGGATCTCTAGCTCGGCACCCAGGAGCTTTTTGGTGTATTCAGCGCTTTCCTTGAGCAGATCGTTGACGTTGGCAAAGCGTGGTTTGTCGTTTTGAATGACGACAGCATTGGGTGCTAAAGAGATTTCACAGTCGGTGAAGGCATAGAGCGCCTGGATAGTCTGCTCGGCATCGGTCCCTGGTGGCAGCTGGACGACGATCTCGACAAACTCGGCGGTGTTGTCATCGACTCGGGCGATTTTGATTTTGCCCTTCTCATTGGCGGCGACGATGCTGTCCATGACGCCACCGGTGGTGGTGCCAAAGGGGATCTCGATGATGCGCAGGGTGTTCTTTTTTGGGCCTTCTTCGATCTTGGCGCGGACACGGACACGGCCACCTCTCATGCCGCCATTGTATTCGCTGGCGTCCATGATGCCGCCCTGGGGGAAGTCGGGCAGAAGATAAACTTCCTCACCGCGTAGGGCATCGATGCTGGCTTCACAAAGCTCGACAAAATTATGCGGCAGGATGCGGCAACTCAGGCCGACAGCGATTCCCTCAATCCCCTGAACGAGCAGGAGAGGGAATTTCACTGGTAGAGTGATCGGCTCCTTATTACGGCCATCATAGCTAGCGGCCCATGGCGTGACTTTTGGGGAAAAGACGACGTCTAGCGCGAACTTGGAGAGCCGTGCTTCGATGTATCGTGGCGCGGCAGCATTGTCTCCGGTGAGGATGTTTCCCCAGTTGCCTTGGGTATCAATGAGCAGGTCCTTTTGGCCTAGCTGCACCATGGCATCTCCGATGCTGGCATCGCCATGCGGATGGTATTTCATGGTGTTTCCCACCACGTTGGCCACTTTATTGTAACGACCATCTTCCAGCTCATCCAGGCTGTGCATGATGCGGCGCTGCACGGGCTTGAAGCCATCATTGATGTGAGGTACGGCACGTTCCAGAATCACATAGCTAGCGTAGTCCAGGAACCAGTCGCCGTAGAGATCGTCCACGGCTTTGTTCTCCATAGCTGCGGTCGCTGCAAGGATGGGGGAGGTGTCTTCGGTCTTGGATGATTTCTTGGCCACGGCGGGAAAAGGTGATGTGTAAGAGTCTCAGTGCTTACTTCTTGGCCCTGAGTCAAGGGGCTGTTGCAAGTGACGCAGACCTTTTCATATACTTCTCTCCCATGTCTGGCCAACCCCATTACGATCTCCTTTCTCTCGGTGAAGTCCTCTTACGCCTCGATCCCTGCGAGGGCCGCGTGCGCACTTCAAGGCATTTCACGACCTGGGAAGGTGGCGGTGAATACAACGTGGCTCGTGGTGCCCGGCGCTGCTTTGGATTGCGTTCAGGTATTTTGACTGCCTTTGCGGATAATGAAATCGGTCGGCTGATCGAGGACATGATCCTTCAGGGGGGAGTAGATGCCTCTCTGGTGAAATGGGTGCCGTATGATGGCATGGGCAAGCGGGTACGGAATCCAATCAATTTCACCGAGCGCGGCTTTGGCGTACGCGGGGCCAAGGGCAGCGTGGATCGCGGCTGGAGCGCGGCGAGTCAGCTCAAAGTGGGTGACTTTGACTTTGACCATCTGTTTGGCACACTCGGCTGTCGCTGGTTGCACACGGGTGGTATTTTCGCCGGATTGTCGGAATCGACGGCCGAGCTTACCGTTCAAGCCTGCGAGGCTGCCAAACGCCACGGAGTCACCGTCAGCTACGATCTCAATTACCGCGCCTCTCTTTGGCAGGAGCGTGGAGGCTTCCCCGCAGCGCAGGCGCTGAATCGCCGCCTTGCGCCGTTCGTAGATGTAATGATCGGTGTTCTTAGCGACGATCCGCCTGTGGCAAGTGTCACGCCAACTGACCCTGAGGATATCTTTGCCGCTGAGGATGCAAAGCTTCGTCCCATGATCGCTAAGTTGATCGCGGAATTCCCCAATTTAAAGACGGTGGCTGCAACTCTGCGCCGTGTGCATACCGCTTCCGTGAATGACTGGGGGGCTCTTTGCTATCATGAAGGGCAGTTTTATCGGAGTCGAAATTACCCACGATTTGACATTCTGGACCGCATCGGGGCAGGGGATAGCTTTGTGGCAGGTCTAGTTCACGGGTTGCTGGTCGAAAAAGACGCCCAAAAAGCGGTCGATCTCGGAGCCGCCCACGGTGCACTGGCGATGACAACTCCAGGAGATACGAGCATGGCGACGCTGATCGAGGTGCAAAAACTGGCCGAAGGCGGTGATTCTCGCGTGCAGCGCTGAGCATTCCAGCTCATTCGGCAGTGAACAACTGATTGAAATCGTGGCTGTGTTCAATTAGAATTCGATCATGACTGCGACGCTCGCCATCGACCTCCCCATCACGCTCAGTCTGCACGCGCTGAACCGCGCCGCCGTGGAGCAGCGCAGCCGTTTCTTGCTGGCGTTGAAGTACTTTGAGCTGGGAGAGGTCACCTCTGGGCAGGCTGCGAAGATGTGTGGCATGGGCCGAGTGGCCTTTCTGGCTGAATCGGGACGCTGCGGCACACCTGCCGTCGAGCTCTCAGCAGAGGAACTGCTGCAGGAGTTTGCGGATGTCTGACTTCTTTTCTAAGCCCGTCATCTGCAATACTGGCCCAATCATCGCGCTGAGCCGTGCCTCATTGGGATATTTGCTGACCGAATTGTTTCCTCGCATCGTCACGACCTCGGAGGTGCATGCCGAGTTGACCGCGAAAGATGCTGGCGACTCCGCTGAGATTCAGGCCACGCTAGCGGGTATCGAAATCATCATCGCTAACCGTCCGGACGCACTGCTGAGCATTGAATTGGACGTTGGCGAGGCCTCGGTCATTCAGGCTGCACAGGATTTGAACTGGAACAGCGTACTCATCGACGAGCGTCGCGCCAGACGAATAGCGTCCGAGGCTTACGGTCTTGAAGTTCGTGGCACCTGTGCAGTGATCATTCAGGCAAAGCGCCGCAGCTTAATTCCAGCAGTGCGTCCAGTGATCGAAAAGATGATCGCTGGCGGTTACTACATCGGCCCACAACTCCAAGCGGAGTGCATCAGACAAGCTGGAGAATGAAAAACTCATCTGCCTTGCTGGTTGGCCGTATGCTGAATTCTTAATTTACCCCGTAAAATAAGCACTCAGCGCTGAGCCTAAAAACAGGAATGGCTGACCGCCGATTTGCATCCGTCATTGATTCCACAAGGCTTTTCGCCTCTCGGGCGGTGTCACCCAAGACACAGCCGCTTCGAGTCGAAGAAGCCTTGTGAAACCAAGCCCTGGCGCAACTCAACGATCTTCCATTCCTGTTTCTAGGCTGAGCCACTGTAACGCTGGACAGGTTTCGATTGTAATCTCCATCACAGGCGGGTTTTTCAAAAATGAGAGGCAAAAAAGAGGATTATCCTGAAATTAAGGTTTACTTAACTATTCATGATTGCTAAATGAGGTAACTCATAGCTCCCATGACCCTCTCACCCGACACCCTTCGCCCCGAGACTCTAACTGAGTTAGAAGCCAATCTCGATCAAATGAAGACGGCCAATTACTTCCTTCGGGTGGCTTTGGATCAAGTTCCAGAAGGCGTCATCATGGTGGAGGCGGAGAGCAGTCATCCTAGCGGACCCAAAATTCTCTTCAGCAATGTTGCCGCGGCCGTTTTGGTCGGGGTGGAGCCTGACAAAGGACTGCGCGGCATGTCCCTGGCCGATTTGGCTGTAGGGGATCTGGACGCTGCTGCTCTTTTGCAAAGTCTGAATCAAGCGGTCGAAAACGGCGGCACTCATGAGAGCGAATGCCGCATTCAGAATTTCTATGGTCGTGAACCTGAACGCTGTATCTGGCGTGTGCGCGCGGTGTTTAACAGCCTGAGAAAACTGCTGAATTACACACTGGTCGTCTCACCTGTGCCCGTTGAATCCTTACAACAGGATTTCCTATCAGCGCCTGCTGCCAAGACAGTGCCCCTAAAGATGGATGATCTCGATCGCCAGTCCGAGCAGCTGAAGCAGGACAATCTGGCCGCATTGGCGCAGGGGATCGCCCATGATGTGAATAATCTCCTTGGACCTGTCACGGTTCGTCTTTCCGATCTTGTGCAGAAAGTGCAGGATCCTGGGATGCGTGAAGAGCTGCAGCTTATTTTTGGTGGTTTGAAGCGTGCTCGTCAGTTCACTTCTCAAGTGGTCAGCGCCTGCAAAAGTCGCCCAAATGAGTCGCAGCCTATCGATCTGGTACAAGTGGTGAATGACACCGTCAAGTTTGCCGGAGCTGGGGCAAATGTACAAATGCATGTCAACGTGCCTGACAACCTCCGCTGGCCTGTGGCAGATAGTGTGAAGCTCAGCCAGGTCCTGCAAAACCTCATCCTCAATGGCATCCAAGCCATGCCTCAGGGTGGCTACATGGATGTGGAGGCAGAAGATACCACCATTGCTTTGGGCCAGGACGCCGTCTTGAAGCCTGGCACTTACACCAAAATCACCGTACGTGACCGTGGCTGTGGCATTTCAGAGGAAAATCTGAAGCGCCTCTTCCGTGAATCCTTCACCACCAAGGCAGACGGCAATGGCATCGGCCTGACGACCTGCAAGCGCTTCATCAGGGCCTATGAAGGTGATATCCACGTCAATTCACGACTCAATGTCGGCACAGAGTTTTCCGTCTTGCTGCCCTCCGTCCCCGCACCTGCGCGTGGCGCACCTGCCGCTGCCAGCAATTCAGCTGCACCCATTCCGCTAAAGCATGGCCAGGGCCGCGTGCTCATCGTCGATGATGAAGACGACCTGCGTAAAGTGGCGCACATGATCTTGAAGCGCTGTGGTTATGAAGTCATCGAGTGTGACAATGGTCAAGACGCCGTCAAAATTTACCAAAGCCTAGCCCGCACCGGCACCGCACCTGATGTGGTGCTCATGGACCTCACCCTGCGTGGTGGCATGAATGGTGGCGAGACCGCTGCTGAGATCCTCAAATTTGACCCTGATGCCCGCCTCGTCGTCACCAGTGGCAGCGTGAATCAGGACGTACAATTGACCTTCCTGGAAAAAGGCTTTGTCGGAGTCCTTCCCAAGCCCTACGAGGCCGGTGAGCTCACCCAAACGGTCTATCGCATCATCAACATGATGCGGAGGTAATCTTATCTTTAAAGATAACCACCACCTTGTCATTAGGCTGAAGTTGATGCAGCTTAGGACATGTTTTCCTGTTACGGCCTGCTCATGATTTTCGTGCTTCTTTGCGCGGGATCGGTCATGGCTGTGCCGGTGGCTCCGGTGGATGGAATTCTCGACGATACTCATGCGCTTTCTTCAGAGGCTCATCAAAAGCTGGTCGAACAGATGGCTAACTTTCGTCGTGACATGGGGTGTGATGTCTGGCTGGTGACCTCCACCTTTCTGGATTCTGGTCAGACGGTGAGATATTTTTCTCGGGATCTGCGGAAGGCCTGGAGCGGCACGAACGATGCCATTCTTTTGGCTTATGATCGTGGCACGGATCGCTCGGCCATGTCTCTTTCATCCAGCATCTGGAACCGCTATTCAGCCTCCGCTTTGACCACTCTCATGCAAACCGGCGGTGTTATCATGTCGGATGCAAACAAGACACCCGAGCAACGACTCACCGACTTTATGGGGAAACTGCTGCGTGGAATGCGCGAGATCAAGCAGCAGCAGGCCAAGATGGATCAGAGTTTCACTCGCGACCATCGTCGGCTCGCCGTTGCTTTTGCGACCGCCAGCGGTATGGGAGCTTTGGCGCTTTTTGTCCTAGGAGTCCGCTCACGGCGTCAAGATGTTCAGAGCGCTTTGCAGTCTCACTTGCCGCAAATTGAGGTTGGTACGCGACTGGGTGCTCCCTTTGGCGGTGGCGTGGCTGTTGTCTGGTCGGATGAAAAGAAGCTAGCCTGACCTATTCATGAAACTCGACTGCGACTTGCTGCTAGCCCCCATTGGCGGCGTTGGGTTTGTTTTGAAAGCCGTCGAGTATCGACCGATACACTCCGCCTTTTAAAACGGCACCCGCCTAGCCACTGTGGGCTTTCGCGGCGTCTCGTGACGACTTTCATGAATAGGTCAGACTAGAACGAGTTTTGAGTGAGGAATTGACGCTTGGCTGCGTTCTCTGTCAGTATGCTTTTTTCTATGACGCGCACTGCCCTGCCTTTTCTCCTTGTTGCCATGGCCACCTCGACCTTTGCTGGTGATCACTTTCGAGTGTATTTCGGCTGCTATACCAATGCCAAATCTGGCAGCAAAGGCATCTACCAGTCTGATTTTAACAGCACCACGGGCGACCTTTCTGATCCACAGCTTGCCGTGGAAACTGCCAGCCCGAGCTTTTTAGCCATCCACCCCACGAAGAAGTATCTCTATGCCGTCGGTGAGATGGGTTCTGCCGATAAAAAGGGCGGAGCTGTCAGTGCCTTCACGATTTCTCCGACAGATGGCAAGCTGACGCTCATCAATCAGTCTTCCACCGTCGGCGCAGGCCCATGTCATGTCTCGGTCGATAAGACAGGCAAGATGGCCATGATCGCTAACTACGGTGGCGGCAGTGTGGCAGGCTACTCGATTCTGGACAATGGCGGACTCAGTGAGGCTAAGACCTTTATTCAACATGAAGGCAGTGGCTCCGATCCCAAGCGCCAGGCTGGACCTCATGCCCATAGCATGAATGTCAGTCCTGACAATCGCTATGGTTTTGCCTGCGATCTTGGGCTCGATAAAGTCTTCATCTACCAGCTCGATCCAACTGCTGGTCAGTTCAAAGCTCATGGTCATGGCGTGGTTCCTCCCGGCAGTGGCCCACGTCATTTTGCCTTCCACCCGAATGGTCAATTTGCCTTTGTGAACAATGAGATGCTCATGACGGTGACCACCTTCGCCTATGACGCCGATAAAGGCAGCCTGACAGAAATCGAAACCGTCTCCACACTCCCAGAAGCAGATCGCGGCATGAAAGGTCTGAGCACCGCAGAAACTGTCGCGCATCCAAACGGCAAGTTTGTTTATGTCTCTAATCGCACGCATGACACCATCGCTGTATTCACCTGTGACCCTGCTACTGGAAAGCTCACCCTGATCCAAAACGCCCCTGCTGAAGGTCAAATCCCCCGTAACTTCTGCCTCGACCCCTCGGGCCAATGGATGATCGTCGCCCATCAAAACAGCAACACAGCCGCCTTAATGAAAGTCGATCAATCCACAGGTAAGCTCAGCTTTACGGGCAAAAAAGTGAACGTCGGTGGCTGTGTCTGCGTGCGATTCTTGGCCTTGGATTAATCGTTTTAAAGGTAGCATGATTCACTCGATCATTGACTGGTGGGCTGATCTCTCACGTCCAGCAAAGTATGGCTTTTGCTTGAGTGTGCTTGCCTTGAATGCAGCTCTTTTGCTTTTTGCGGGCACGCTATGGATCTTTGGCTGGGCTGTTGGTGGCGTCTTGCTCGTCTGTACCTTTCTCAAGGTGGGAGAGGAATGAGCGGCATCCTAAAGTAGCTTCGGCTTTAGCCGAATCAGGGAAGCGTTGCAGCTAAAGCCACAGTCACTTTGGCGAGTAGCATTCGGGTAAACCGTCGGCCGCTTATCATCACTATTTCCGCTCATAAGCATCGGAAACAACTGATTTACCAGCTGCTAGACATGGGTTCTCGTAAAACACTTACTTCACTTATGAAAACACAACGAATCGGCATCATCATGAACGGCGTCACCGGACGCATGGGCACCAATCAGCATCTCATTCGCTCGATCAAGGCGATTCGCGATCAAGGCGGCGTGAAAGTGGGCGATGATCTCATCCTGATGCCTGACCCAATTTTGACGGGGCGCAATCATGATAAGCTGGCAGCGCTGGCCGCCCGCACGGGCTTTACTCGGTTCACGACGGATGTGGATGCGGCGCTGGCGAATCCTGAGGACGAGATCTTCTTTGATGCCAGCGGCACCTTGCAGCGCGCAGGCTTCATCGAGAAAGCGGTGAAGGCCAAGAAGGCGATTTATTGTGAAAAGCCAACAGCGGTAGAATCGGCGGAAGCACTGCGATTGGCGAAGCTTTGTGAGGACGCCGGTGTGAAGAATGGCGTGGTGCAGGACAAGCTTTGGCTCTCTGGCATTCGCAAGTTCCGCATGTTGCGCGATCAGGGTTTCTTTGGTCGCATTCTGAGTGTGCGTGGCGAGTTCGGTTACTGGGTCTTCACGGGTGAAGATGCAGACCAGCCCGCGCAGCGTCCATCCTGGAACTATCGCAAGGAAGACGGCGGTGGCATCATCGTCGATATGCTCTGTCACTGGCGTTATGTGATCGACGATCTTTTTGGCAAAGTGAAGGCAGTGAGCTGTCTCGGAGCTACGCATTTGCCAAAACGCATCGACGAAAAAGGCAATGCCTATCCTGCCACCAGCGATGATGCCTGCTACGCGACTTTTGAATGCGAAGGCGGCGTGGTATGCCAGTTCAATAGCTCTTGGACGGTGCGGGTACGTCGTGATGATCTGCTGACCATGCAAGTCGATGGCACACATGGCAGTGCCATCGTTGGCTTGCGTAAATGCTGGGTGCAAGCAGCTGGCACCACGCCTCGTCCGACTTGGAACCCTGACATTGATCAGCCGATCAATTTCTTCGACGGCTGGCAGGAAGTGCCAGATACCACGACCTATGACAACGCTTTCAAAATTCAGTGGGAGGCGTTCTTGAAACATGTAGCCGTAGGGACTCCGTTTCCATGGTCGCTGCGTGAAGGCGCTAAGGGCGTGCAGTTGGCTGAGCTAGGACTGCAAAGCTGGGAGCAGCGCAAGTGGCTGCCAGTGGAGCCTTTGGTGTAGCATAGGCTTTCTAGCCTGTGTTTCTAAACCCTCAAATGCCCAGCCTAGAAAGGCTAGGCTACAAAATCAAAGCTTCCATGAAATCACTTATCTCCAAACCTGAAGACCTCTCTCCGAACACCGCTTGGCAAGATACCAAGTGGGCCTGGACGGGTGAGGAAGAACTCATCGACCACACTTCCAAGCCACGCATCTGCGCAGCGGCACTTTTGCCGTTCCGCGATCAGAAGCCCGACTGGGAAGGCTTCATCGCAAGTATCCGCTGGATGCAGACCACGGCGGACCACTATGGCGTGGAGTTTGTGCCGGTGTTGAACGCAGATACGGGTTACATCTTCGACATGGATGACACGCAGTATGCCGAGGTGCTGCGGCGCTTTCGTGCGGAGTTTCCGACCATGAAGTTCATCGCAGGCGTCACGGCTCGCGGCGCTCAAGATGACACCTGTTTCAAGGTTGAGCGCTATCGTCCGCTGATCGACATCGTGCAGCAGCATGATAACTGCGAGGTGATGCTCATGACTTCGAAGTGGCTCAGTGCCCTTGATCCCGAGCCCTGCCGTGATGCCTACTACGAGATTGCCGAGTGGCTCATTCGTCCGGGTATCGTTCATGCCTTGGAGCCCGCCTTTGTGCCATGGGCGCGGCCCTTCGGTCCTTGGTTGCTGCATCAGCTCGCCATTCATCCGAAGTTTGTGGGTGGTAAAATCAGCACACTGGACGAACCGCACTTCCTCTACTGGGCAGCGATGTGTCGCGACCTTGGGCTCGATTTCGCCCCACACAGTGGTGATGATTTCGGCATCGCCACAGCCATCAAGCTAGGGCTGCCATTGCTCATCGGAGCCGCTGTCAGCGGGGCTCCGCTGATCTGTGCCGCAAAGGACATGTGGCTCAATGACGGCTCACCTGAGAAGAAATTCCCGACTGGCACGGGTCGCTTCGACACCCGAGTCTATAAGGTTTTTGAAGCCTTCCAGTCCCTGGAAGACCAAGTTTTCCGACTCGACGCAAACATGAGTGCCTCTGCTTACAAGCACAGTACCGCTCACGTCTTGCACAATCTCGGTATCATCGCATCCCCTGAGGCTCATCCAGCTTGCAAGGACCTGCGTGGCGCTGATGAAGCTTCACGTATGGCTGAGGCTCTGCGTCGCCCCAAGCGGGTGGCGGAGCGGTTAGGGATTCAATTCTAAACATCAATGCTATGAAACAAATCCTCCTCCTTCTTTTCGCTCTTCTGTCCTCTGTTGACCTCATCGCTGACGATGCCAAAGGGCCTGCAAAACCAGCAGCCAAAAATCCTGAGAAAGTCTGGCCAGAACCGCTGGTGGTGGAATCTAAGTATGATGGTCAATTTGTGCCTGCCCCCGAAGGTGCGGTCATCCTTTTTGATGGCAAAGATGCCACGGCTTGGAAGCAATTGCCCGATAAGAAAGACGCCGACCAAACGGATCGCTTTCGTTGGAAGATCGAGAGCGGCTACATGGAGGTTGTGCCGCGCACAGGCATGATTTCCACCATGAAGCCACTGATCACGAGTGGCCATCTGCACATCGAGTGGGCCACGCCAGCGGAAGTTAAAGGCAATGGTCAGGGGCGCGGCAATAGTGGCGTTTTTATTGAGGGCTTCCCTGAACTGCAAGTGCTGGATTCCTACAACAACAAGACCTATCACGATGGTCAGGCAGCAGCTTTTTACAAGCGTCAGCCACCTTTGGTCAATGCATCACGCGGTCCCGGACAGTGGCAGAGCTACGACATCTTCATCCAGCGTGCCAAGGTGGAAAAGGGCAAGGTTACTCAACCCGCCACCATCACGGTGAAGCACAACAACGTGCTCGTGCAGGACCGGTTGGAGTTTCCCGGCTCCGTCCAGGCTGGCACGCTGAAGTTCCAAGATCACCTCAATCCCGTCCGCTTCCGCAATATTTGGTTCCAGCCTTCGCGCTAACCTTCAACACTTTCTCAGCGCCTCATGCCTAATCGCCGTCACTTTCTCAGCAAATCTGCCGCTGTCTTTGCGGGGATTCAAATCCTTCCACGTTCCGTTTTTGGAGCCAATGAGAAGCTCAATATTGGCTTTGTCGGTGCGGGTGGCAAAGGCTGGCATGCGGTGCAGAGCTTGCTGGAAAATCCGCTGGTGAATCATGCGGCCTTTGCGGATGTGGATGAAAAACGCGCCACTCAGTCACGGCAGGCCAAGCCAGATGTGCCTTTCTATTCCGACTTCCGCAAGATGCTGGACCGCCACGGGAAGGAACTCGATGGCGTTATCATCTCCACTCCTGACCACACGCATCATTTCAATGCCAAGACCTGCCTCTTGGCTGGAAAGCCGGTGTATTTGGAGAAGCCTCTCACGCACAGCATCGCCGAGGCGCGTGATCTGATGGCGCTGGAAAAGAAAACAGGTCTCGCCTGCCAGATGGGCAATCAAGGCCATTCAGGCGGCGGCCTTCTCATGCTCGAAGAATGGGCTAAGGCGGGCATCATGGGTGAGGTAACTGAAGCCTATGCCTGGGCTGGACCTAAGTGGAGCGTGCCTGATGAGCGGCCTGCGGCATCTGCTGTGCCAGCGGGACTGGATTGGGATCAATGGCTGGGCCCCGCAGCGATGGTGCCCTATAGTCCGAAGTATTTACCTGGAGCCTGGCGGGCTTGGTATGAGTTTGGCTGTGGTACGCTGGGCGACTGGGCCTGTCATAACATGGATGCACCTTATCATGTGTGGGCTCTGGATTGCCCGAGCAAGGTCGAGATCCAGTCCTCCGGCCCAAGCAAGCTCTCGTTTCCCAAGACGGTGCGGTTGATCTTCACTTTCCCGGCCACGTCCACACGGGGCGAGTTCAAGCTGCATTGGTTCCATGGTGACAATCACGCCATGCCGCGCCCACCTGAACTGGAAGCCGAACGCAAGTTTCCTGAGGGCGGAACGATTATCCGTGGCAGCAAGGCCACGGTGCTCATGGGCACGCACGCAGGCACACCACGCGTGATCCCAGAGCTGAAGATGCGCGAGATGGTAGCGACTCTGCCGAAGGTGAATCTCAAGCGCTCGGACCATTGGGACAACTGGCTGCTCTCCATCAAAGGCCAGGAAAAATGCCGCTCTAGCTTCGCTTACGGAGGCCGACTCACTGAAGCCATGCACTATGGCAACATCGCTCTGCATTTAAACCGCAATCTAACGATTGATCCAGTCACGCGCAGCGTCCTGGGCGATGAAGAAGCCTCCGCGCTGATGAGTGGCCCACCTGCTCGTGATGGATGGAAGATTTGAGACGCCGCGTATGCACTCACTCACCTCGTGGATCCTTTTTCTGATCGCAGTCCAGTCTCTGGTGGCTGTGGACGCCCCGCTCTATCCGCTTCAGCATCACGATCAGTGGCAGCTTGAAGACCCTGCCGCCTGGGAATGGCAGGGCGAGGGTGAAGCGACGTTGCTGGTGTTGAAGAAGCCATCGCACTACAAACCTAAGTTTCGTCGCCCGTTCAACCTGGGCTGGTTTGGCGGAACTGATTTGGATTCGTTCACCCTGACCTGTGAGGCCCGGCTCGATGTCTTTAACAAAGGGAACAATGACGTGTGCATCGCTTTCGGTGGTCGCAGCGAATCCGAGTTTTACTACGCTCATCTCGGCGAGACGGCAGACGGCGTGCATCTACAGCTGCATGTGGTGAATAACGCGGACCGCAAAGCCATCACGACGACCCGTGCGAAGGCTTTGCCATGGAAACCCGGTCATTGGCACCCGATCAAACTTGTGCGCGACGCCTCATCGGGCAGCATCAAGGTCTGGTTCGAGGATCAACTCGTGCTCGAAGCTTCCGACACAACATTTGCTAAAGGTCGCATCGGCTTCGGCTCGTTTGATGATCTTGGTGCGTTTCGGAAGGTGACCATCACCTCCGCCTCCGCTCAGCCTGCTTTGCAGGTCGAAGTCGTCGCCGGTGGCGGCACGATGATCGAAAACGCGCCCGCAACTCAATGCAAGGTCACGCAGCCTTTTGGCATCGCCTTTGATCCACAGGATAACATGTTCATCTGTGAAGAGACACATCGCCTGCTGCGGGTGGACGCAAAAACGGGCGTGCTCAATGTTGTGACGTCAGCCAAGGCCAAAAACGCGCCCGCAGGTGACAACGGCGCTGCCAAAGACGCGAGCTTCATCGCGCCGCACAATCTCGTCGCGGATGCGGAGGGGAATCTCTTCATCGCCGATACCTACCACTACGCTGTGCGTCGTGTGGATGCCAAAACCGGCTTCGTGACCACTTTCGCGGGCAATGGCAGCAAGGAACTCAGCGGCGACGGCGGTCCCGCGACGAGCGCCGGACTGGATGGTCTTGCGTGCCTTTGCTTCAATCATGACTTCAGCAAGCTCTTCCTCGGAGGCTTTAGCAAAGTGATTCGGGTGGTGGACATGAAGACGGCCATCATCACCACAGTGCCCGGTTTTGGCGGTAGCCGTGCGATGGCTGTGGACTCTAAGGATAGCCTGTTCACCACGGTGGGGAACGGTGTGCGCATGCTGGCCACTGATGGCAAGGTCACCGTGCTGAATGATCCCAGCGCTGCGCCGCTGTTAAAAGGCGTGAAGCATCTGTGGGCGGATCGTGAAGACAACATCCTCATCGCCGATGCAGGCAATCATCTCATCCGCAAGTTCATCGTAGCGGAGCGTAAGCTTGTTACCCTCGCTGGAGTCGGTGAAAAAGGTGCCAGCGGCGTGCCTGGACTGGCTTTGCAGGCCCAACTCGGGGAACCTCACGGCGTCGTCACTCATCCACGCACGGGTGACATCTACATCGCCGACTCTCGCAATCATCGCGTGTTACGCCTCAAGCAGCGCCCGTGAGATTCACTTCGATCCTATGCAGACACGTCCAATTATTATTATCGTGAAACACAGCTTGATCTGCTTTTTAGGCTATCTTGCGATACTCAATGCGGCTGAACCATTGCCCGCTTTTCCTGGTGCGGAAGGTTACGGTCGCTTTGCCAAAGGCGGGCGCGGCGGAGATGTGTATCATGTGACGAACCTCGAAGACAGTGGAGAGGGGAGCCTAAGGGATGCCATCAAGTCAAAGAAGCCAGACGTGCCGCGAACTGTGGTGTTTGATGTCGGAGGCACGATTAAGCTGAAGAAGGAGCTGCGCATCGAGGGCGTAACGGGGCTCACTTTGGCTGGGCAGACGGCTCCGGGCGGCGGAATCGCGGTTCGAGATCATGGGGTCGACTTTCGGAAATGTTCGGACATTATCGTACGCTACCTGCGCTTTCGTTTAGGCGATGAAACAAAGACCTCGGAAGATGTCCTCGGTTTCGGGCCAGAGGATGGGACGTGTCGAGATGTGATCTTAGATCATGTTACAGCAACGTGGGGTATTGACGGCATCATTGATGTGTATGCGACGGATCGCTTTACCATGCAGTGGTGCCTCTTTGGCGAGGCACTCAATGACAGCACGCATTACAAAAAAGAGCCGCATGCAATGCTGATGTCCTTTCGCAAGATTAAAGGTAACATCAGCATCCATCACAATCTTCTCTTTAGCAGTCGCGACCGTCACCCAACACTCGGCGGCTATCCACCGCCAGAGAGTGATGCGAAATCGATCTTCGATTTTCGCAACAACGTCATCTATAATTGGGAAGGCGCATGCAATCTCGCCACAGGGCGATTCAACCTCGTTGGCAACTACTGGCGTCCGGGTCCAAACACAAAATCTTATGATGCTGAGATGCCCATTCAGCCCAAGGCAGAGGCACACAATGTCACGTTCGGCTTCCTAAACGCGAATGTTTTCGAGTCTAAGCCCGAGTGGAGTCGTGACAATTATGCGGCTTTTCAGTGGGGCGTGCGCGGCGGCAAGTACATCGGTGAAGTCACCGTGGATAAATTTAAACAAAACGCTGAAATAGTTCCTTTGGGTGATCGACCACTCACGCACAGCGCTGAAGAATCTTATGCGATTGTTTTGGCAAAAGCTGGAGCCAGCATGACACGCGATGCGGCGGATTTGCGAGTGATTGCAGGTGTGAAAGATCGCACACACCGTCGGATCGATAGCCAGAATGAAGTAGGTGGATGGCCAGACCTCGTGCCCGGTGCTCCTAAAAAAGACAGCGATGGTGATGGCATGAGTGATGAGTGGGAAGCGGCTCATGGACTAAACATTGCCGATTCCGCTGACGGCAACTCGATTCGGGATGATGGCTATACAAATTTGGAGCGCTATTTGAATCAATTGATACCTTGAAGCCCCCACTGGCTGAACTCTACGAATCCCAGCGGATCCTTTGCTGGCTTCTGGTTGCCCTGGTAACGTCGTTCAGTTGCTTGTGGTTCGCTGATACCAAGCTTCATCTGCTCCTGCATCGAGAGCAGTGGAAAATTAAAGACCTAGCCATGGCTTGCAGATTACTGGCATCAACCCAAACTAAGGTTCGATATTTTATCGCTAAAGATTGGCTGCTTTGATGATCTCCGTGCGTTTCGAGATAGCGCTATTACAGCAGCATTTTCATCTGCCAGGAGTCTGCTAGTTTGAAGTCGACCCGATTAAAAGACCGAGTCACTTGTCTTATCACTAATTTACCTGCCTTCCATCTTAACCCACATGAATGTTTGTATAATCTGCCTCCTTTTAATCGCCCTCAAAGTTCAAGCCTTTGAGACTGTTCTGATCGATAGTGAAGATCAAGCCGCTTATCTTTACACACCGAGTGAGAAGCCCAGCGAAGGCAAAACTTACTGGCTCGCCATTGGGGTGCATGGGTCAGGTGGTGAGGGGAAGGGGGCGAACGGCATCGGTTACTGGGCCAAGGATGATGTGATCGTTCTCGGACCCTCGTTTTTGCAGCCGAAGCGGGATGAGAAGGCACCGAAGAAAGCGGGAATGCCATTGGATTCGTACCAGATGTGCGGGCCGACGCATGAGGCGAAACTGAAGGCGTTGATCGCGGAGGTGGGAAAGACTTGGAAGATTCATCCGAAGGTGTTTCTTCATGGCTTTTCGGCAGGGGCGCAGTTTGTGCATCGGTTTGCGATGAAGAATCCTGAGTTAGTCGCAGGCGTTTCGGCGGCTTCGGCAGGATCATGGAGCACGCGTGGGTTTGGCGAGATCAATCCGGCGGCGAGCCACATCCCGTTCGCTCTTTCATGCGGGCAATATGATCGAGATAAGTCCATGCCTAGCGCGCCACTGAGTCGGCTGGAATGGATGCAGGATTTTGCGAAGGCACTGCAAGAGGCCCACTTCGATGTTGAGTCGCGAGTCATCCCGAACACTGGCCACAAAGCCACGAGGGACACGATGGCGCTGGCGGAAGCTTGTTTCCAAAGGGCGCGTGCGTTGAGCTTTAGCAGTTCAGTCCTGTTGGCCTGCGATTTTAATGCGATCAATCCGCTGTGGTCCTTGAACGGTAAGGCAGAAGGTCATGGCACAACTGCGCTGGCGACTTGGGATGCAGACGTGGGTGTGATCGAGCAGCAAGGCACGGCGGACCGCACCGGAGCGCTGCGTTTGCGCGTGAACAGCGCGGCAAAGGCCAAGTCGTGGAGTGGCATGCTACGCACGGGCTTGTTGCCGGTGCGTTGTCCGGAGAAGGATATCAAGAAGCTCACTTTGGCCTTTGATCTGAGTGTGACGAGTGCGCGTGCGGTATGTGTTTTGATCGAGTCCTTCAATGCAAAGCATGAGCGGACAGGCGGACGTGAAGGCGTGGTTTATCCGGCTTCGCCCGAGGACTATCAGCGCCATGTGCTCGATCTCGGCGCGATGAAATCTGTGGGTGAAGGTGAGTTCAATGCTGCTGATCCGTTGGTGCAAATCAGCGTTATGATCAGCGGCGAACTCGGTTGGGCTACAGGTGCGTTTCATCAACTGCGGTTCGATAATCTGAGCTATGCTGCTCCTGCATTTTATGTTAGTCCCTCAGGTGATGATAAGAACGCTGGTGGCAATGCAGACAAGCCTTTGGCGACGGTCTCGAAGGCATTGTTTCGCGCGCAGCCCGGCGACATCATCCTGCTGATGGATGGCACGTTTATGCGTAAAAATGAAGTTGCTGATTTTGTCCGTGCAGGCTTGCCTGCCGCTTGGATCAGCTTGAAGAATCACCCAGGCCACAAGCCTGTGCTTACGAGCCCACACTGGAACTTGGTTAAGATCGGCAATACCGATCCGAGTCAGCTTTCTGACGCTCCAGCGCTCGCTTACCTCGAAGTGCGTGGGCTTACGATTCGCGGCGTGGCTGAAGAGGTGGAGGCCAAATACAAAGAAGACATTGGCAAGGTCAAGGGAACTACCAATGGCAATGGCTTTTCCATCGATGGCCGTTACAGCCTCCATAAGCCTCATCACATTCGCGTTGCTGATAGCGAAGTAAGTCAATGCCCCGGTGGGGGAATCAGTGTCATCCATGCGGACTACGTGCAGGTGGAAAACAATCACGCTCACAACAACTGTCACTGGATGATCTACGCGGGCTCAGGTGTCAGCGTTTATCAGCCTTTCAACTTCGACCTCACTACAGGCGGACACAAGATGCTCGTGCGCGGCAACCACACCCATCACAATTACTGCACGCAGCCCTGGGTGGCCACAGGCAAGCTCTCCGACGGCAACGGAATCATCGTCGATGACACGCAGAACCATCAAAATAAGTCCATCAATGGCGTCTATCACGGAGGCCTGCTCATCCAGGGTAACCTCAGCCACGATAACGGTGGAAGCGGAATGCACAGCTATGCCAGTGACAACGTGGATTTCATCAATAATACCGTCGTTAACAACAACACGGTGATGGATTACGGGCAGCTATCTGTGACGCAATGTGGTCATGTGCGCGTGTTGAATAACATCCTCGTCGCGCCAAAGGATAAGCCGCTTAACCGTGTTAACGGTGATTTCCATGACGTACTACTTTCTCACAACCTTTTCTTTGGTGGAACGAAAGACATTGTCCCCGGTGAGCACGCCATCATTGCCGATCCGCTCTTCAAAGATGCCGCGCAGGGGGATTTTCACCTTGGTGAAAAGAGTCCAGCAAGAGGCTCTGGTGCAGCCTTTGAGATCGCGCCGATTCAGGACGTTGAGGGCAAGGCGTGGTCGATGGACGTTCTAAGCTTGGGCGCGTTGGCGGAGTGAGTCGGGGAATCGGGTGCAAGGTTTTGGCGATTTGATCGTTGCCATCAGGCTTGGTTTAATCTTGCCTCATGAAACTGCCGCTCATTGTCTCGCTGTCTCTTTTGTTCCTTGTCTTTGCTCATGGTTCGGAGACAAGGCCGAATGTCGTTTTAATCATGATTGATGACTTCGGTTACGAATGCTTAACGGCCAATGGCGGTGAAAGCTACAAGACGCCCGTAATGGATCAGCTTGCAGCAACCGGTGTACGTTTTGAACAACTGCACGTGCAGCCGCTGTGTACCCCGACGCGTGCGGCTTTGATGACGGGCAGGATCAATAAACATAACTACACGCATTTTGGTCACCTTGATCCCTCTCAGAAGACGTTTGGAAATCTGCTCAAGGACGCAGGCTACGCGACCTGTATCACAGGTAAATGGCAGCTCGACAATGGTCTTGAAGGCCCGGCGCACTTTGGTTTTGAGGAGCACTGCTTGTGGCAGCTGGTGCGTCGTCCTGATCGCTACAAAAATCCAGGGCTTGAGATCAATGGCAAAAAATTCGACTATTCGAACAACGAATATGGTCCCGACATCGTGAACGACTACGCGCTCGATTTCATTCAGCGCCAAAAAGGAAAGCCATTCTTTCTCTATTATCCGATGATGTTGACGCACTCGCCTTATGACGCCACGCCAGACAGTCCTGATTATTCGGAATCAAAAGGCAAGCAAGGAAAGGGAAGCCACTTTGCCGACATGGTGGCCTATACTGACAAACTCATTGGCAAGTTGATCTCGAAACTCGAAGAACATCAACTGCGTGAGAACACAGTGGTGCTGATCCTTGGAGATAACGGCACGGGCAAGGGAACACCGTCGCGCTTCCAAGGCAGAGATGTCGAAGGAGGGAAAGGATCGAGCACGAATTGGGGCACGCGTGTGCCTGGTATCGGCAATTGGCCAAGACATATCGCCAGTGGCAAAGTATGCCGTGATATGATCGATCCGATAGACTTCCTGCCGACCATTTGTGAGGTCGCAGGTGTGAAAGTGCCCGCTGAGTTAAAGATCGATGGCCAAAGTTTTTTGCCGCAACTGAAGGGTGAGAAAGGCACGCCTCGAGATGCTCACTATCTCTGGTATAACCCAAACGGTGGGGCCAAAGCCAAGTTTGAGTTTGCCCATGATTCCGACTACAAGCTGTATGCTGATGGAAGATTCTTCAACGTTGCAAAAGATGATCTTGAGAAGACGCCTCTGGATGAGGCAATGCTCGACGAACCTGCCAAGGTCGCGAAAGCTAAGTTACTGGCACTATTGAAGCAACATGAAGGCCCCCGGGAGGATTATTTTGTGAAGCAGGCTCAAGGGATGAAGGGCGAGGGTGTTGAAGAATCTGAACGGAAAAAGCCCATGAAGATGCAGGCTAAAGCAGACACAAAGACGGACAAAAATACAGGCGCTACAAGGTTCTCTGAGCGTGACGCCGATCACGATGGTAAGATCAACTGGGAAGAGTTTTTGAAGTCGGCCTCGGCTAAAGGCACAGCTAGGGAACGCTTTGAGATGTTCGATAAGGACAAGGATGGCGTCGTGACCCTGGAGGAGTTCAGCCTGCAACTCCGAAAGGCGGGCAAGTGATCGAGTTGAAGATTTTACAGACTGCCTATGAAATACTTATTCACCCTGTTGTCTGTCCTGCTGGCATCCATCAGTCAGTCGGGCGCGGCTGAATCTAGGCCGAACATCCTTTTGATCCTTGGCGATAACTGGCGGTATCCGACTGCGGGGATTCTCGGTGATCCAATGGCGAAGACGCCAGCTTTTGACCGCATCGCCAGGGAAGGGGTTCTCTTCACGCACACGTTTAATCCTGTTCCGTCCTGTTCGCCAACACGTTCTTGTTTGCTGACAGGACGAAAGGCGCATGAACTTGGCGAGCGTGCTAGCTTGTGGAGTGGCTTCCCCAAAGACACGCCTGTGGTTACGCAGTTGCTGAGGGATGCCGGTTACGAGATTGGTCACGCGGGTAAACCTTGGTCGCCGGGTAACCATGAGATCTCTGGTTGGACGGAAAATCCTGCAGGACCGAAGTTTGCTGACTTTGCTGATTTTTACGCAAAGCATGAGGCTTCAAAGCCCTTTTTCTTTTGGTTGGGTAACACCGACACCGCGACAAAAGCGGGCAAGGTTCCTTACCTTGAAGAGGCTAGTGCTAAGCTTGATGCGACAAAATTGACCGTCCCCCCGGAGTTGCCGGATTGTAAAGAGGTGCATGATGATTTGATGAACTATTACGGTGGTGTGATGAAGCTGGATGAGGCGGCTGCGGCCGCTATTGCTGTTTTAGAAAAAGCAGGCAAGCTCGATAACACGGTGATCATTTATACCAGCGACAATGGCTGGCAAATGCCGCGTGGCTTGGCGAATTGCTATGATTCTGGGTCACGGGTGCCGCTCGCGATTCGTTGGGGAAAGAACCTTGCTGCAGGGAGCTTTGCGGAGGAGTTTGTTAATGTCGCTGATCTAGGCCCGACCTTTCTTGAGTTGGCTGGACTTACGCCACCACCAGAAATGAGCATGCACAGCATCAAGAACTTGATGCTTGGCAAAGCGGATGCGTTTCAGCGTGACGCTGTCTTCATGGAGCGTGAGCGCCATGCGAATGTGCGCCACGATAACATGAGCTATCCTATCCGAGCCGTTCGTACTCGTGAGTTCCTCTACCTGCGGAATCTCCGCCCGGATCGTTGGCCAGCGGGTGATCCTGATGTACTGTTTCTTCATGGTCGTCCTTATGGCGATGTGGATACCACCTTGGTGAAAGATTTTCTCCTGGCTCATCAAAATGAGGCTGCTTACGCCAACTACATTGCGCTCATCTTTGGCAAACGTCCGGCAGAGGAACTCTACGATCTACGAACTGATCCACATCAGCTCACGAATGTCGCGGACAAGCCTGAATACGCTGACGCGCTCAAGCAGCAGAGGCTGCGTGTCGATGCGTGGATGAAGGAGACGAATGATCCTCGACTCGATCCAAGCTATGATGGCTGGGATAAGTTTCCCTATTACGGCAAGGCACCTCGGCGTGATTAATACCTATTCGAAAAAATCGATATCTCCATGAATCGTCTGCTCTTTGTTCCATTGTTTTTGATGCTCATGCAGAGTGTCATCGCAGAGTTGCCGCCGTTTCCTTTGTTTCGTGATTTCGTTGGGCTTTGTGGACATACGGTGCAGTTCAAGCCGGAGCTCTATCAGCCTGTTTGCCGGGTTGTGCGTGATTATCATCCGGTGAAATGGGATCTGGGAAAGGATACTTCCATCATGCCGGAATGGCCCTTTGCCAAGAATCGCGTGTCTTGGGAAAAGGTCTATGGTTCATGGCATGACAAGGGATTGAGCATCAGTGTGTGCTTTCAGTTTGATGACATGAAGGGGGATGACTGGAAGGACATTGAGCGTGACGCGCGATCCTATGCCAAGGGCTTCGCGGAGAACTTCGGTCCTGGTGGCAAGTATCCGTTTGTCGATACCGTGGAGATTGGCAATGAACCCGGGCACATCGATGACGCCACGTATCTTCGGATTTTCAAAGCGATGGCAGCCGGCATTCGCGAGGGCAATCCAAAGCTCAAGATTGCGAGCTGTAACACGGAGGCTGGTGGCAGTGATCGCTATTGGAAGGGGGCTGAGATTTTTAAGTCGCAGTTACCCATGATCGATGTGTTACGGATCCACCGATATGCGATCAAAAGCGGATGGCCTACGTGGCAGCGCAGTTATCCTGAGGATTCCAGCGTGCCCTACCTCAGTAAGATTCAGGACATGATCGACTGGCGTGACAAGCATGCGCCGGGGCGCGAAATGTGGGTGAGCGAGTTTGGCTGGGATTGCAGCACTCAGAAGCCTGATCCAAAGGGCGACATGGCTAAGTTCATCACTTGCAGCGATGAGGAACAGGCGATGTGGCTGGTGCGCAGCTACTTACTCTTTGCTGAAATGCGGATTGATAAGGCCTTTGTGTATTTTTTTAATGATGAGGACAATGCGTCTTTCCACGCCTGCTCTGGCATTACGCGGCATTTTCAGCCAAAGCCCAGTTATCATGCCATGGCGTGGATGCTGCGGAATCTAGCGGATTACCGATTTAGTCGGGCGATCCAAAAGTCAGAGAAGGATGGCTACCTCTTTGAGTTCATTTCGGAGCATCCCCAAGCGCCGAAAATTCTGGCAGCGTGGCATGCCACTCGTGACGGAGTCTCACTGGATCTACATGGGGCAAAGGCGATGAAATCTGAGCGGATGCCGATGACATCTGGTCCTAGCGCTGAGACACCTCTCAAATCAGGCGATTCAGCTGTTATGGCTGGCACAGTGCCTACTTTTATTTGGGTAGAGTAATATCGACAAATCAGCGCGGTGAACCTGGGATATAAAAAACAATGGCAAGAAAATGCTGCTCGCCGACGATTCACGGAACTGCCATCATCTGATCCCCATGAAATTCATTCCTGCCCTTGCTTTTCTTTTTGCCATCACGGCTTCTGCCAAAACTGATTGGAGCCGGTTTCGCGGTCCCAATGGAAGTGGTGTGGCGGATACTAAGGGCCTGCCGACGGCGGTAACGGAGGAGACGACGCTGTGGAAAGTCGAACTAGGCAAGGGTTGGTCCTCTCCTGTGCTGTGGGAGGACAAGATTGTGGTCACTGCCGAAACGGATGCTGGAAAGCGTGCAGTGATCATGCTGGATGCTAAAACAGGAAAAGAACTCTGGCGGCATGAAGAGAGCTTTGCCGAACATAAGAAACATAATTTTAACAGCTTTGCCAGTAGCTCGCCCTTTGTGGATGCAGAGCGCATTTACATCAATTGGAGCACTGGCACCACGATTCAGGCCTTGGCGCTGGACCACGCAGGGAAAGTGCTTTGGAGGAATGAGCATGTGGCCGATTACATCCATGAGCACGGCACCGGTATCTCGCCCATCGTGGTGGATGGCGTGGTGATTGTACGCAGTGAGTTTGATTGGCAGCGTGATGGCAAAGTCTATACGGAAGATCCAGCGCAGCAGGCCTGGAAGGCTTGCATCGTTGGCCTGGATGCGAAATCAGGGAAGCAACTCTGGAAAGATGACCTGCCGAACTGTCTGAATACCTTTTCAACACCCGTGGTTCATGTGAGAGCTGACGGCAAAAACGAAGTGATTTGCACCAATAACGCCAGTGGTGTGATGGGCATTGATCCGACGACAGGAAAGAAGAATTGGCAGCATAACCCTGGCTTCACTCAGCGCAGTTTGGGTTCAGGTGTTCTTCAGGACGGACGCTATTTCTGCACCTTCGGCACTGGCGGTGGCGTGAAGGAGTTTGCGGCCATCGATGTCAGTGGTGCTGAGCCAAAACCCGTGCCTTTTGAGTTTAGCAAAGGTCTGCCCTATGTGCCGTCTCCATTGGTCATGGATGGACTGATGTATCTGCTAGGCGATGGTGGTATCTTGAAGTTGGTAGACTTTAAAACGGGCAAACAGCTTTACGAAGAGAGGCTTAATGGCAGCGCAGGAAGCAGTAAGTTTTTCAGCAGTCCTGTGGCAGGTGACGGTAAATTTTATGCCGGTAGCCAGCAGGGAGATTTGATCGTTGTGAAGGCCGGACCGAAGTTTGAGCAACTCAGTGCCAGCAAGCTGGATAGCCCAATCAACGCGAGCCCAGCCATTGGTGAGGGCCGCCTCTATGTCCGCACTGAGAAAATGCTCTGGTGCATCGGCAGCGGCAAACAGCCCGTGCCGTAGGATGGGAATGTTCGGCTGGAAAGCGTGCTGATCATACCCACCATCTAATCGCCGAATTTCCCGTCCGGTTTGGAGGCGTCGAAGGCTCAGTGGACACCACACCTCCAAAGAAACTCGGGAAGGTTGTTGGCCAGATCCAGTGCAAGAACACACTTAGCGCATCAACCGTTCCCAAGCTACAGTTGGGTGGCCCATCGCAAAGATGCACATGGTTCCCCGCGTTTCCACACAACCCAGCATTCGGGTGGACTTGCCTGGCGATTGATCGGGCGGAAGAGTTGCACCTCAAAAGCCCGTGAGGGCAGTGCAGAGGCCCATTCGGTGATCGCGCGTTGCTCGTCGCTACCACCCTCATGGCCAGGATAGACAGCAACAGTGAGGAGTCCACTAGGTGCCAGCATCTCCAAGGCCACGGAGAGGGCTTGGAGGGTGGTCGTTGTCTGTGTGATGACCGTTTTATCGGAGCCGGGCAGGTAGCCGAGGTTAAACATGATGGCATTTATCTTTCCATGCCATTCCGCGGGTAGATGATCCCTCATGGTCTCATGGCCGGCATGAATCACGTGTGCATTGGAAACACCTGCTTCGTTGAGCCGCCTCTTGGTTTCAGCCACAGCTGCTTCTTGCAGGTCGAAGGCCCAAATGCAGCCGGATTCGCCGACGAGACGTGAGAGAAAGAGGGTGTCGTGACCATTGCCAGCGGTGGCGTCCACGGCTGCATCTCCCGTTTTCAGTCGATCAGCCATGAGTAGCTGAGCCCAGCCAACGGCGGAAGGTAGGCCGCCGGTGGAGCTGGCTAGTCGAGGAAGGGTCGGGATCTCATTCATGCGTTTGACGAAACGGTTGTTTTGGCGATTCCCAATACCGACGATTATGGGGATGTCTATTGGTTGAGATTTTTTCTCTTTTGCAACGTTATTTGGTGTTGCCGATGACGTGTTCCTTGGCGCATTCTCGATCTTCTATGAAGTTAACTACACTCGCCGCTCTGGCTCTCGCTCTTTGTTTCAATGATACCGCCGCTGCTGCGGATGCGGTGAAGCTGACTCGTCTCTATGAGAAGATCGAGACGAAATGGCCGATTGCAGTGGCCATCGCACCGGATGGATCTGGGCGTGAATTTTTAGCACTTCAACGTGGCCAGATTCTGATTTTGCCCAAGGACACGTCTAGCGCGGAAGCCAAGGTCTTTTTGGATCTCGCTTCCCACAATATGGAAGCTGTGAATGGGAAGTTTGAGGAGGGTTTGAATGGCTTTGCGTTTCATCCGAAGTTTAAAGACAACGGCCTTTTTTACCTTTGCTACACGCAGCAGAAACCGAAGCGACTCATCATCACTGAGATGAAGGTAGAGGGTGATAAAGCAGACGAAAAAACGGAGCGTGTGCTGCTGGAGATCCCGTTGATCAACTGGAATCATCATGGTGGAAACATTGTCTTTGGCCCGGATGGCTTTCTTTACATCGGCGTGGGAGATACCTCGAAGCGCAATGACGAGAAGCGCATGTCCCAGCTCACCGCAGTCATGGTAGGTAAGGTGTTGCGCATCGATGTGGATAGCCGCGAGTATCATGGAGCCTACGGCATCCCAGCCAGCAATCCCTTTGCCGATGGTGTGGACGCGCTGCCGCAGATCTATGCGTATGGCATTCGTAACCCTTGGGGCATGAGCTTCGATGCCAAAGGTCATCTTTGGCTCGCGGATGTGGGTCAGGATCTTTGGGAAGAGATCAACTGGATTACTGCCGGTGGTGACTATGGCTGGAGTTTCCGTGAAGGCGCGCGCCAGTTTCCATTACGTATCGATGCGCCACCAGCTGAGGCTAAATTGATTGATCCCATTTTTGAATACAATCATGGTGATGGCTTGAGCATCACGGGCGGAATCGTTTATACAGGCAAAGGACATGCGGATCTTGTTGGACAGTATGTTTATGGTGACTTTGTGATCGGCAAGATCTGGTCTCTACGCGCCAATGATGAGGGTAAAGTGGAAAGTAATACCCTTCTCTATACCAGCCCGCAGACCGCTGGCGATAACCCCAAGAAAAAGCCAAGTGTGCTGGTGAAGCCCACGGCCTTTTGTGCCAATGCTGAAGGCGAGATTCTCGTGTTGGACTGGAATGGCGCGATTTATCGCATGGATAAGTAATCAGCGATCTCGCAACACCCAGGCCGAGACACAGCCATCATGCGCTTGAGCAGCGGTGGCTGCAAAGTCCGCCAAGTAGCCGCGACCGTATTGGGTTTTTGGCCATGATGACGAGCGTGTAGTGAGGTCAGCATGGAGATGGATGGTGCCTTTGAGAAGGTCGAATTCGATCTCATCGCCATCTTGAATCGCTGCGATGGGGCCGCCGACGGCAGCTTCGGGCGAGCAGTGAATGCCCATGACTCCGTGAGAGACCCCAGAGACGCGACCGTCAGAGAGAAAGGCCACTTTGCCGTCTAGCTCTGGCACGGCCAGGGCAGCGCTGGCCACAAGGAGCTCGGGCATCCCTGCGGCAATGGGTCCGACACCGCGCAATACGACGAAATGGCCAGGCTTGATTTTGCCTTGGGCCGCGGCTTCTGAGACATCTGTGACTTTGTCAAAGCAGATGGCTTTGCCTGTGAACTGAGGATTCAGTCTAGAGGAGACTTTAAAGACCATGCCGTGCGGAGCCAGATTGCCAAAACAGATCTGGATGTCGGCGTAATCTTTGAAGGGGCGGCCAAGGGGCGCGATGAGCTCCTGTCCCTCGGGCACATCGGGGCAGTGAGCGACGTTTTCTGCGAGAGTCTGCCCTGTTACCGTGATGCATGACCCATCCAGCAGACCAGCTTTGAGGAAATGTCGCAGCAGCATGGCCGTGCCGCCGATGCGATGCAGATCTGCCATGGTGCCTCGACCCCGTGGAGCAAAGTTACAATAGACGGGCGTGCGGCGGCAGATTTCCTGAGCATCACGCAGAGTGAAGTCCACCCCTGCCTCATGGGCCAGCGCCAGAATGTGCAGCACGCCATTGGTGGAGCCGCCCATGGCTGCGATGGCGGTCATGGCATTGGTGATCGCGGCCTTGGTTAGGATGTCACGCGGGCGCAAATTGAGCTCTAGCAAACGGCGCATGGCTTGTCCGACACGGAGACAGTCCGCCTTTTTAGCATCGTCCACGGCTGGGATGGAAGAGGTGTCAGGCAAGCTGAGCCCCATGGCTTCTAGCGCGATTCCCCAGGTATTGAAAGAAGCCGCGATGCCACAGCCACCAGCGCCTGGGCAGGCGGCGCGGATGATTTTTTCGGACTCGTCAAAGCTCATTGTGCCGCTGTTTGACTGGGCTTGGGAGTCATAGGCATCCAGAATCGTGATGTCTTTGCCCATGTGGCAGCCGGGTAGGATACTGCCACCATTGACTACAAGCCCGTGGCAGTTCATGCGGGCAAGCGCCATGGCAAATGCGGGTCCGTTTTTATCACAATGATGCAGGCCGATCATGCCGTCGTAACGGTGTGAGCTACAGATCATCTCGGCTCCATTGGCCATGATGTTGCGAGAAACAAGGGAAGCTGCTCCACCCTCGTGGCCTTGAGTGATGTTATCGCTCACCGGACTGACTCCAAAGGGGAAGGCGATCATGCCCGCTTCTTCACAGCCTTGGCGGATGAGTTGGGCCAGTTCATGAGCACGCAGATTGCAGAGATTGCCGTCTAAAAGAGGCGTCGCGATACCGATTTGAGCTTTATCAAAGTCCGCTTCCTGAAAGCCAAGCCCCCAGTAAAAAGATTTCACGCCACGCTGCCAGCCATGCGTGAGAGAAGATGAGTTCCAGTTCAGTTTTTCCGCCATAAGAGGCCGCGATAGTAGCCGCCGAGGTGTAATTACCAACAGAAAAAGTAAAGTGGGTCGGCCTTCATAAGCCGGATTTTGTTCCTTCGGTCTTTCGACTTCTGGCGTGGTCATTTATCTGACGGCTCCTTTCAGAACCGACTCCTGCTTGCGCAGGATGCGACTATTACCCGGAGTTATCCATCCTGCTGCTTTCGCAACCGGACTTGCGGCCAGGCGGGCCTTTCTCCTGTTCTGTCTTGCACCGCGTGGGGTTTATCTTGCCTCCTTCATTGCTGTCGGAGCGGTGGGCTCTTACCCCGCCATTTCACCCTTACCCTTCTTCGCTCTCACGAGCTACGAAGGGCGGTTTCTTTTCTGTGACACTTTCCATTGCCCTGGGTTGCCCCAGAACCTCCGACGCTTGCGCGCGGCACGCTGCCTTACGGTGTCCGGACTTTCCTCTCGTCCGCGCCCAGCCGAAGCCAAACCGACGAGCGACCACTCCAGCCGACCCGTTTTTAGATTAAGCAGGCAAATGAAGATTCCAACTGGGAAATTCCACAGCAGGGAAACAAAAACCGCACTCGCCTTTTGGAGTGTGATGGATTAAAAATGAGCATGATCACGACACTTAGCGCTGACCTTACCACCCCTATCCCAGAGACTCTGGCTCGCTTGCTCGACCTGCGTCCAGGAGTTCAGCTAGACTGGCAGGCAGATGAAAACGAAACCGTCATTCATGTGAAAGTGGCCGAGCCCAGCCGTGAGGAGCTTGTCATGCGTTTGCATGAACTAGGCCGTAAACACAAAAAGGCAGGACAAGATGCCGTCGGCGACTTGATCCGCGAACGTGAGCTAGACGATGAGCTCAGAAGCCGTGTTCTAGAATGAGTGCCTCTGTTACCCATGTTTTGGATACTTCAGCACTGCTGGCCTATTATCTCAAAGAGAATGGCTGGGACTTAGTGCATCAGCTTATCTTTGATGAGACATGCCAATTGCGTGTCAGCTCTGGGACTTGGCTTGAGTTTCATGTTCGCCTATCTAATTTAACTTCTGACACGGCTCAGCGCGCCGAAGCTATGGAGCTTTACCGTGCTCTATTAGGCGAAGGCATCCCAGTCGATGATGCAATTGCAGCCCATGCTTATCATCTCCGACAGACTGCGGCTTCTCGGTTGCCAAACATGGACGCCTTAATTGCAGCTACAGCCGCAGTAAACGGAGCCATCTTGGTACATCGTGATCCTCACATGGCAGGCATTCCGATCTCAACCTTGCCGCAAATGGTCCTGCCAAACAAATAGGGTCTTCAAATCGCATAATTCTGTTCTCGACGGACTGAAATGAATATCCGTTGAAAATGATACCACATCGAAATCAAAGTGTTTCAGACGGTGTGGTGAGTCACTCCAATTTGACGACACCGGCATCATCACAATGCGTCGTTATCATACGTGCTCGTGAGATCCGCCGAGTTTCCTTGTCTAGCGTGACTTCCAGCAGGGCACCATGGCTCCATTGTGCGTCTGGGCCCGGTCCGTCAAAGACGGTGTTTCCCAGTGAATAGGCTAGGCAGCTGCTGGGGTCATGGTCTAGCCGCTGCACGACATGTGGCCCAGAACCCACGATGAGGTCTGCGCCTGAGTCCAGCATTTCTGAAGCGAGACGCACCTGGCGCTCATTGGGTTCTAAGCTGTGCTCCGTGCCCCAGTGTGGCATCACGATCACCCAGTCAGCCCGTTTGCGGGCCTGCTGGATTCTAGACATGAGTTCCGCAGGCTCTGGCAGCAGGCTGTCGTCCCATCCGATTAAAGCCAGACGGCAATCTGTGATCGAGAGGAATTCAGTGTCAGCACGCAGCACGCGAAGACCTGATTTCTGCAAAATAGAGATCGTGTTCATCAGGCCATCCTTACCGAGGTCAAGAGCGTGATTGTTCGCTAAACTCAGAGTTGTAATGCCAGCTGAGTGCAGGCAATGAGACGCCTCAATGGGAGCTACAAGCTGAAGGCGTTTACCTTGGAATGATTCGGATTTTTCAGAGATGACGCATTCCAAATTTCCCAAGACCACATCAGCTTTGGCGAAAATGGGTTTTAAATGGATGAGCGGATTTTGACCTTGTTGGATTTTTTCCCCGATCGTGCGGCCTAGCATGAGATCGCCAGTGAAGACCAGTTTGAGAGGCTTCTTCGGCCTCTTGACCTGCATCAGTTGTGCTTTTGGTCTGCCTTTTTGAAGTGCTGCATAGGTCAATAGCTCTGGCCGTTTTTCGAGGTGGTGCACGCAGATGTCCTCTGCATTCAGTTTGCCAAGAGGCGGCCGATCTTCCCAAATGGCGGCCAGGTGGGTGTCGAGATGTAGCAGCGTCGCGCCGTCTGCTTGGATGTCGGACGTAGGTTGAAGATAGGGCAGCACATCCTTTGGGCTGCCCCAGGGCATATAAAAGCCTTCCGCACGCAGGCCTTGAGAGATGAAGTTGGCACAATCAGCTCCCCAGCCTGTTTCTGGGCCAGTGCGCCAGCTTCGTCTGAGGATTCTGGAATCAAAGAGGTAGGGAAGTCCAAACTGCTCACTCCAGGCTGCACGGGCACCCTGAGTGCCTTTGGCTTTGACACAAACAGTCACGCTTGGAGTTCTCCAAGTTTGACCATCTCTTGTGATCTCTGCTAGGACTTCGACCGTTCCGCATTTTAAAACAGGATCGAGGAAGGGCACCAAGGCGGTTTGTGGCAGCGTCTTCATGGCAGGTCCGTCCGTCAGCGGCTTCAAAATATGCCGTAGCCACCGCGGTGTCTTACTGGCAAAGCCAAAGTCCGCGTGGCTCAGCCGATAAGTATCTGTTTCTGCACATTTCGTTAGCCAGCGGACATGGGCGCCGACGGGATCTGGTTTGATCTGCAAGATAGCATTACCGTCTAATTCTAGTCCATAGCTGCCATCTGGGCGCTGAGGGATGTCAATCAGCTGGAGGTGAGGGAGAAACGGATCTCCAGCCCAGCTTTCAAGTAGATCGCGTGCTTTCTGTGGATCATGCGTGACATTGTCCGCATCCCAGTGCTGTAAAAGTAGGCTTCGCAAAAAAGGCCCCGCTTGATCGAGTTCCAGTGCTGGTAGAGTCTCCCCTTTTCTCACGAGTAGCTGGGCCATCAGAGACCGATCTGGACCTGTTTTTGCAAAGGGTTCAAAACTCACCCTAGCCTGTGGCACTCGCCAAACGGTATCCAAGAATAAACCTGTGAGCATTTCCGCCTGAGCAGCACTTTTCAAATAGGGAGATGAAATAGCAGCCGTCACATCGACAAGACCACGAAGTCTGAGTAGCGTGCCCATCACACGATCAACGGCTGGAGCCAGTTCGGCATCAGCCATGGCAGCAAAGAAATCCAGATCAACGCTGGCCACGATGCGCCGCTCCTGCGGCCATGTGGTCGCTTCTTTTTCCAAAGATTCCATATCGAGCACTCGATAACGCTGAGCCAAAGAGCCAGCCTCTCGCGGTAGAGCTTCCTGGTGTCCGTCTAGATACTGCCGTGCTTCTTGTTCCAGTTCATGGGCTTCACCCGCCTGTAATTTAAGTTTCGGCACCCAGATGACTTCAGCTATAGGAGCAGGCATCAGTGGCTCCAGCCAGTTATAGCACTGAATGACTCCCTTTGCCCTCCAGCGGGCTAACATCTCAGATCTGATTTTTAATGTCGGGCCTTTGCGCACAGCCGTTCTGATCTCATCCGAGTTGGCGATGCTGCTCGCATCATTATGCGCATCCAGCAGGATCAGGGTGTGCGCCTCCTTCAGCGGTAGAGTCTCGATCAAATGATAAAAAGCCCCTGCATGCGATTCCTCCAGATGCACTGGCAGTTGCGCTGCAGAGTCCAGGCACAAAATCAGTATAGCGACGATGACGGCTGGCCTCATCTTATGGGGCCGATCACCGGGGCTTTACTCAGGGGCTGAATTAGCATGACCTGACTGATGGAAGTGTCGCTGAATTGCAGGCCAGGATAAACTTTTGCGATGGTGAGTTTGACGGATTTTACCAGTTCGCCGCCAGTCGATAGATCAAAGAAAAACATTTCCCGCTGCAAATATTCATCGGGTATTTTGACTCTGTTTGCTTTGCCGCCATTCACACTCACGTCCAGCTCAGCTGGGCGGCTATTGGCATAGTAAAGTTCGGCGGATTTGGCGTAACCATTCACGATCCCGATCTTTTTTACTGGAGAGGCCTTCTTGAGCGTCAGAGTGATCGACTCGCCCACACCATCTCCACTAACGCCCTCTGCCCAGGCTGTTTCACGGCCTTGGCTGACATTGGGTGGTTGGTAGTTGAGTGTTTCGGTGTCCACTAAACTTGAAGAAGCTGTGGCCACATAATCATCCCGCTGAAACTCCCACTTGCCTCCGCTCTTCTCGCCCGTTTTCGGGTTTCTCTTTGCATTGAATCCAACATACTGGCCGATCCATTGAGTTTCTTCTCCCGTCGTATCAACGGCTGGAGAAAAGCTATATCCAGGTCTGGTGATGATAACGAGGTCGTCCTCCAGAGTTGGCTCGAAGTCCGTGAAACTCCAAGTGTAGGTGCTGCCTTCTAGTGTGAATCTCTTGGGATGGCTAAGGCTGATCTGACCTGCTGGCACGGATACATTTCGAATCTTCACGATCCCTTGACCAATGGGGCCATGCCAAGCACCAGCAGCTGAGAAAAGGTAGGTGAGAGAAAGTGGCTCAGCGTCACCATTGTCAGAGATCGAAAAATCCGAATAGTAATACGGGTTCCGATATTTAACTGAAATCTGCCGGGTTTGGCCTTCGGCAAACTCGATCTTCACGCGGTGCCACGAGTTCACAATCACGCCATGGGTCATGCTCCGTCTGCTCAGGTCCAGCTTATCATCAGTCTGCACGACCTTGATGGCTTTCCCGTCCACGGTGAGACTGAAGTTTTCCAGCTTCGGTTGCTTTGCAGTTGTTTCGCCTGAGGGGAGCGAAGATGTGATAGTCGTTGTCGCAATCGCGCTCGGAAAACCCGCCTCAATCTTGACCTTCTTGCCCGGATTGTGCAGGACATAGTCGATACGAATGTCCGCGTATTCGATGTGTAGATCGATCTCCAGACGTTCTGAAAGCATCTCCACTTGATCAATGCCGATTGGCTGAAAAGCCCCCGTATGGCTGACTCCGGTGATGTAGCCGCCGCCATTGGCTAAAGCCAAACTGGGTAGAAAGAGAAGGCAGAGAACAGTTTTCATCATCGCTCATGATAGCGCTGTGAAAAGATCAGCAAGTCTTCGATGATGTCTTCGTAAACATTCGCAGCTCGGTTTTTGGGAGCCATGCAATCACAACAAGACTCCGGTTCGCTCTTGATCGCGCTCAAATACAGCGGGCGATTTCACCCCTTCGTCACTTGAATCACCCGACCATTCGCGATGGTGAAATTGAGGCGAGATTCTGAATAGTCCATGGTCATGGGAAAGGATTCGCCGTCACGACTAACGACTCGATGGGGAACATTTTGTCTGTCGGCCTGAAGCCCAGCTTCGGCTTCTGTCAGGCCGATGAATGGCGATGCTGGTGGTTTGGGAGGTGACTTGTGGCGCACGAGCGGATTGGTATCCAAGGGCGTTGTGGCGATAGGATACGAAGTCGAACAGATGCAGGAAGGCAGTCCTGTGGCCGCCAATAAGATAAGAAGGATTTTTGTCATGAGCGAGTAGTGTTGAGCTTAAGCCCCAGCCAGCAAAGCGCGGGCGTGCTCTCTGGCGGACTCGATCTTACCACCGAGCATTCGGGCGAGTTCTTCGAGACGTTCGTCGGCGGTAATTTCGCGGATGGTGGATTTGGTGCGGTCGCCAATGATGTCTTTGGTGACGACGAAGTGACTCTTGGCCAGCGAGGCAACCTGCGGGAAGTGGGTGATGGCGATAACTTGGTGCGTGGCTCCCAGCGAGGCCATTTTCCTACCGACAGCTTCAGCGATGTTACCGCCGACATTGGCGTCGATCTCATCAAAGACCATGAGTGGGACGATGTCTTGCTTGGCCAACGCGCTTTTGACGGCCAGTAGCACGCGGGACATTTCACCCGAGCTGGCGGTGAGGCGTAGGGGTTTTAAAGGTTCGCCAGGGTTCGGGGCGAACTGGAAATCGACCGCTTCAAAGCCATGACGGGAGGGAGCTTCTAGCTTGTCGAGCTGAGCTTCAAAGACGCTGCGCTTGAAGCCGAGGTCGGCGAGGTGTGTGGCGACTTCTTTAGCGAGTTTTGGGGCGGCTTTACCACGCTTGTCGCTGAGTTGTTTACCGAGCTTATTCACCTGGGCACGGCGGTCGGCGACGAGCTTGGTGAGACGCTCAAGTTCTTCACCACGGTTTTCGATCTTGGCCAGCTTAGCCTCGGCCTCAGCTTGGAAGTCGAGGATAGCCTGGACGGTGCTGCCGTATTTGCGTTTCAGCGTCTGGATGGTGTGGATGCGCTGATCAAGCTGGGCGAGTTCGGCGGGATCAATCTCCAGGTCCTCGGCGTAATCCTGTACACTGCTTTCTAGTTCGGTGAGCTCGATTTGGGCGGACTGGAAGCCCTCAAACAGTTTGGCAGAGGCGGGATCTATTTTTTCCAAATCGTGGATGCTACGGCCGATTTCGCGAAGGGCATCAAGCAGGCCAGCGTCTTCACCACCGCTGAGGCGGCTGGTGATAGCTCCGCAGAGTTCCGCCAGACGTGCACCATTGGCGGCGACCCGGTGGCGGGATTCGATCTCTTCTTCCTCTCCAGGCTTTAGCTGCGCGGCGGCGATCTCATTGACCTGAAACTTGAGCATGTCGAGCTGCTGAGTCCCAGCACGTTCGCTGTTTTCCAGGTCATCGAGCTCAGTGACAGCGGCACGCCATTGTTTCCAGGCATCTTCATACGTGCTGAGGGTGTCTTCTAGACCTGCGGCTTTATCCAGCATCTCTAGCTGACGCTCCTGAGAATTGAGCGACTGATGATCATGCGGGCCGTGAAGATCGACGAGCAGCTCGCCGAGGGATTTTAGCACCTGAATCGTGACAGGTGAGCAGTTCACGAACTGTTTGTTCGCTCCACCTGCGCTGACGGCACGTTTGATGAGCAATTCACCGTCCTGACAGGGATCTAGCCCTGCTTCATTCAGCACGGCATCCACGGCACGGCTGTCTTTGAGATGAAAGCTGGCCTCGACGGTGCAGGTGTCCTGTCCGGTTCGGATGAGGCTGCGGTCAGCGCGCTCGCCGAGGATGAGTTTGAGGGCACCGACGATGATGGATTTACCTGCGCCGGTTTCACCCGTGACGCCGACTAAGCCGGGGGCGAGGTCCCAGGTCACATCTTCCACCAGGGCGAGGTTGCGGATTTTGAGAAAGGAAAGCATGGTGTGACTGGAAAGTGAATAGGTGTTCGCATGAGTATGCCTCATGCGCAACTGCAATTCAAGATGCACAGTTGCCTTTTTAGCGCGAATGACAGTCTCGCCTTTTGAAACCTTTTCTCAATCTAGCCCAAGCCCGCACTCCTGAGGGAGCTGAACTCACCCTGCACTCCCATGACGGGCATTTTTACCTGCGGGTGAATCGTCAACCGTTGATGGGAACAAATGCCTCCGAGTCTGAGGCTGTGCTGGCAGAGTTAGCCTGCGCCAAAATTACCGAGCAGCCAGAAACACGGGTGCTCATCGGTGGATTGGGATTTGGCTTCACTCTAAGGCGGACATTGGAGGTGCTGCGCAAAGATGCCAAGGTTCAGGTGGCCGAACTACTGTCTGAAGTGGTGGCCTGGAACCGCGAGCATCTGCAAGAAGTGAATGGAAAGCTTCTGGATGATCCGCGTGTGGAAGTGACGATGATGGATGTTTTTAAAATCATCGAAGAGGCTCCGAAAGGGCACTATGATGCGATCATGCTGGACGTGGACAATGGCCCCATTGCCATGGTTCAGGACGGCAATGCACGACTTTACCAGGGACAGGGGCTGGTGGCGATCACGCGTGCCTTGAAGCCAGGTGGGCGTGTTGCCTTCTGGTCGGCGAGTCAGGACACAGCTTTTGCCAAGCGTCTGACCAAGGGCAATTTCAAAGCCGAGGTAGTGCCTTGCAAAGCCTACCCTCAAGCGAAGCGGAAGACCCACACGATCTTTGTGGGAGATCGTCCGGGTTAAATTGCTTCTTCCTGAGGAGACTGTTCGACAGGAGCTTCCTCAGGGGAAATTTCCGCGACCTGATCTTCCATCGGCTCGGCCGTTTTGGCCTTTAAATCGGGCAGCGAGTCGATGTAAAGTTCCTCAACTTTTTGCCGCGCCCATGGCGTGCGGCGTAGGAAGACGAGGCTGGACTTGATGCTTGGATGAAAGTTAAAGCAGTTGATTTTGATCATCCGGCCAAGCATCTCCCAGCCGTAATGAGCTTCGAGTTCAGTGAGCATTCTCTCCAGGGTAATGCCATGGAGTGGGTTTTTGGGTCCGGCGGCGTGCATGTGTTCTATGTCAGGGAAGCTATCACGCAGAGGTGCAGCGGGGGCAAGTGAGAGAATACGCAGGGATGCCAACTGGTTGCTGTGATTTGTAGTCGTTTTGATCGCTCTGTTTTGAATCTAAAATAATGGTTTTACTTGGAGGGACGTCGATTTAGCCTCGTGGCGTATGATCAATGGACTGAAAATCAGATTTGATTCTTCGGCTTTAGCCCTGTGGCTGGGGCGATGGCTGATTCTGAATCCGTTGGCTTTTTTAGGTCTGGTGGCGGTGGCGGCGGTGATTGTTTCGGATTGGATGCGGTTTTCGGTGAGTGTGTGGCTTGTGGGGGCGGTGGTCCTAGCGTTGTGGACTGTGTGGATGCGGCGCTCGGTGTTATGGGGTGCGCCATGCGTGTTTTGTGGGTTCATGCTGTTGCATGCCTGGTCGTTGGATCAGACTTTTTCACATCCTTTGCGTGAGCGATTGTTGAAGATGCCGGATCGCCCAGCAGCTGTGGGGGTGATGGGGCGGCTGTATCCATGGACTGAGGGCGCTGAGATGGATCAGTCTCAGGCCTTATGTGATGTGACAGAACTACGCTGGGGGCGGACTGGTTTATTTCTGCCAGTGCGTGCTTGGATCAAAGTGGCACTGCCCCGTGAGTTCAGGCTTACACAGCCAGGGATCTATGAGCTGGATGGGAATTTATCTTTGCCACGTGCACCGCAGAATCCTGGGCAGTTTGATTCGGCGGAGTATTCGCTGCGCTCAGGCTGTGTGGCTGTGGTTAGGGCCGATAGCGTGGTTTTAAAAAAGTTGGAACGTTGGGCACCAAGCTTTCATTTGCTGCTATGTGCTGAGATTTCTCGGCAGTGGATCAGTCAGGCGCTGGCGCGGGGGATCGAGGATCGAGAGCAAGATACGGCAGTGTTGCTAGCGATGGCGCTGGGGGCCTCTGATGCGGCGGGTGAGGAGATTGAGGATGCTTTCCGCGACAGTGGAACTTTGCATATTTTTGCGGTCAGTGGGTTACACGTGGTGATGCTGGCAGCGGTGGTGGCTTTTGTTCTACGGTGGTTGGGATTGGGCAAGGGTAGGGCGGTGTTTTGCCTGATCGCGATTGTGTTTGGTTATGCTTACATCACAGGCTGGCGGCCATCGGCGGCACGGGCAGCGTTTATGATCACTCTGGTGCTGGCTGCTCCGTGGTGGAATCGCCGATCCGCAGTGCAAAACAGTCTGGGCGCGGCAGTGCTGATCCTGCTGGCCTATGATAGTCATCAGCTTTTCCTGCCAGGGTTTCAGCTATCCTTCGGGGTGCTATGGGCCATCGCTTTTTTTGCGCCACCGCTGCTAGCGGCACTGCGTCCTTGGACGGAGCTAGATCCTTTTTTGCCGCCAGCGATTGCGAGCCGATGGCAGCATTTCAGTGCGGACAGTCGGCAATGGTTAGCCAGCCTGGTCTGCGTTTCTTTAGCGGCATGGATCGGCAGTTTGCCTTTGATGTTAGGCCACTTTCAGACCGTGACACCGGTTGGATTGTTGGCGAATCTTTTCTTAGTGCCGATATCGGGCATCAGCATCGGGGTATCGTGCGCCAGCCTTGTCTGTGCCGCAGCAGGTGCGGGCGGTCTTCAGGTGCTTGTGAATGGCGTGAATGCTTTTTTGGCGTGGCTGATGGTTTTTCTGGCAAGTTGGTTCTCTTCGTTACCTCTCGCCAATTTTACACTGGATCTGCGGTTTGAAAAAGCGCCGCCGCCAGTGGAGTTGCGTGTCTTCCATCTTTCAGGCGGAGGTGCGGCGAGCCATCTGCGAGCTGGGGATCGCCAGTGGCTGCTGGATACGGGAAATGTGCGCGCTTGGCGTGGCGTGTTACGGCCATTCTTTCGCCATCAGGGGATCAATCAGCTCGAGGGTGTCATCCTTTCTCATGGTGACATGGCGCATGTGGGGGCGGCTGATCTGGCGTATCGGCTCGGGAAGCCGCGCCTCTGTACGAGTGTGCATGAGCCTTGGCAATTTGATCCACCTTTCGCGGCGATTCAGCAGCTGGCGAAAAAAGTTCCCGTGGATAGCGTGGCTTGGCATCGCTATCAGGCAGAGGATCGCATCGAGATTCAGGGCAGCGATGCCATGCCTGTGCATGCGGAGGTGCTTTATCCATTGCTGCAAGATGATGCTGAGAAGGCAGATGATCGCGGTTTAGTGCTCATGCTGCATGTGGGAAAGATGCGTGTTCTTTGGCTGGCCGATGCAGGCTTCATCACGGAAAAGAAACTGCTAGATCGCTCTACCGATCTGACCTGCGATGTGGTGGTTCGGGGACAGCATTCGGCGGATTTTTCCGGACTTACAGAGATCCTGGTTCATGCGAAACCCAAGGTGCTGATCACTTCCAATGATTCACGATTTCCAGAAGAGACGCTGCCTATGAGATTGCGTGATTATTGCACTTTGCATCAGATTCATCTCTTTGATCTGGAGATAACAGGCAGTGTGAATGTGGGTTTTACGGCTGCTGGCGCTGAGTTGAAAGCGTTTCGCAATGGGCAGACGGTCTCCATTGTTTCTTCTGCCAGTCGATGATTCTAGCACAAGCCTTCTTGCAACATTGGCTAAGCTTGCTCGTTTGTGTCCTCCCTCTATGAAGAAACCTACCAGCCTCCTTTTCGTGCTTGCCCTGAGCAGCACGGCTGCTTTTGCAGCTGATGATAAACCATCCCCGATCGGTTACTCGGATACGCCGATCATTCCTGGCACACAATGGAAGGTGCATGACATCGACCGTCCACGTCCTGAAGCTGTGACTCCTGGGGAGAAGCTGGGCCAGCCGCCAGCGGATGCGATCATCCTTTTCGATGGTAAAAATGCAGATGCGTTTCTGTCGAAGAAGCTGGATGAAAAGGGTAAGCCGACCAATGAGATGATCCCCTGCGTGTGGAAGATCGACAATGGCGAACTCGTCGTCGAAGGCGGTGATTCTTGGACAAAGGAATCCTTCGCCAGTTGCCAATACCACATCGAGTGGAAGAGCGAGCCGCATACCAAGGGCAATTCCCAAAAGAAGGGCAACAGCGGCACTTTCTTCATGGATCTCTATGAATGTCAGATGCTGGATTGCGATAACAATCCGACCTATGCCGATGGCATGACGGGCTGCATTTATGGCCAAACACCGCCACTGGTGAATGCGGTGAAAAAATCTGGTGAATGGCAGACCTACGACATCATCTTTACCGCGCCCAAGCTGGAAGGTGATAAAGTCGTGGAGCCAGCCTACGTGACTACTTTTGTGAATGGCGTTTGTGTGCAGGTCCACACCAAGATCATGGGGCCGACGAAGCACAAGAATGTCACCGACTACAGTGGTTCCTTCCCTGCGGCTGCACCGATCCGCATTCAGGATCACAAGAATGATCCACCGGTCCGCCTGCGCAATATCTGGCTGCGTAAGCTGCCTTAATTTTATCTTTCGTTCTCTTTGAAAAACGCTCTGGCCCTAGGGGTCAGGGCGTTTTTTCTTTTGCCATGAGTAGAACTCGGAAGGAGCGCCCCATGAAGGCTGGATGGGTGAGTGAGTGATACTGCCGCAAGAGGGCCTGAGTGGCTGTGTCAGGCGGTCGTCCTTCCAGTGTGGCTAGCCAGGGTAATCCGAGCTTTCCGAGATAGCGTCCCTGATGCGAGTAGAGCTGCTGTTTCAGTCCAGCGGCTTCACCGACCTCCATGAGGCGGGTGAAATTCACATGCGTGGTGAGATCACACGCGCCGAGATCCTCTAGAACATGATCATCCGTTTTATGATCACGGTAGCGGCGGATGGTGCCTGTGTGTCGCTCTGTCGAATAGAGTTCTTCATGATCCAAGCCGTAATCGGCAATGAAAATTTCCCCATGGAAGGGGGCCAAAGCCAGCTCGCGTAGCCAATTGAGTGAGGCAAGCCCAATTTCGGTGGTGTATCCGACGGGAAGATCTAGTGGCAGTCGTGCGACTTCTGCCGAAAGCTCGTCCGTTGAAACCGGACCTGGATCAAACTGGAGCCTTCCATGGTCATCGGCTTTGACCCATAATTCTTGCCAAATTGAGCCATCCCAGCGGACGAGATGCACTGGCATGGCATCTGGCAGTTCGTTGCAAAGGAAGAGAGCCGGACGTGCTGGCAGATCGGCTAGGCGGCTGACCCAGCTGACGCGATGGCCAAAAGCGGCAAGTTTTACTTTCTGAACAGCCTCGTATCGCGGATTTGGCTCCACGATGACGTAATCAAAATCGCAAGAACTCAGGACATCCTCGGCGAGTTGGCCGTCGTGTGCGGCTTGCTCAACGACATAAAAACCGCTGGGTTGCCCGAGTTTTTCAAAAGTCTGCTGGGCTAAAGTGGCCAAGAGTCGCCCATAAAGAGTTCCGACGCTGACTGACGTATAAAAATCGCCACTGCGGCCAATTCGGCGTGGTCCAGGGCCATAATAGCCATGTTCCTGGTGGTAAAGAGCCTGGGTCATGACCTCTGCAAAGGTCAGAGGCTCACCTGAATTCAGGCGGTCGAGTAAAATTTGATGCAGGGCAGTCACGGGAAACAATTGGCGTGGAGAGATGAACAGGTTAAACTAATGTCCCTTTCGGAAGGATCTACCACTCATGTTTGGCCTAGAACCAAAACCCAATACCAACTGGCGCGGCGAGTCCGGGCTCAAGAAGCCATTTTACACCAGAGTCTGGTTCAGCGCTCTGCTGATCTTGATTCTTCTTTTGGCGCTGACAGCCCTGGGCATTTACTCCGTTATCGTAGCGCCACTGCGTGCTAAAGCGCAAACTTACGACTTGGCTGAAATCAAAAAGTTAGAATCAGCGAGTCTGATTTATGATCGGAATGGTGAAGAAATGTCTCGTATTTATGTGCTGAATCGCACGCCGGTGACCATCAAGGATATTCCCGATCATTTCATTGATGCCCTGATTTCACAGGAAGATAGTCGCTTCTTTGAGCATGATGGCGCGGACTACATCGGTCTCATTCGTGCGGTTTGGCTGAACTTTAAAGCCGGCCGAGATACGCAGGGGGCCAGCACCATCACTCAGCAACTTGCCCGTCAAACCTTTGGTCTGATGGAAAGAAGCTATCGCCGGAAGATCCTCGAAATCTTCGTGGCTCAGCGCATTGAGAAGGAATACTCCAAATCAGAGATCCTGATGCTTTATCTCAATCGCATCTTCTTTGGAAAAAACTTCCATGGCATCCAGGCGGCAGCGCAGGGATACTTCGGAAAAGACGCCAAAGACCTGAATCTCTGGGAGTCGGCTACCATCGCTGCGCTGATCAAAAGCCCCAACAACATCGAGCCCATTCGCCACCCTGAGCGCGCTAAAAAAGAACGTGATTGGGTGCTGGAGCGCATGGTGATCGAGAATCATCTCTCGCGCGATGAGGCTGAGGCAGCAAAGCTTAAACCAATCGTCACAACGCCGATGGCGATCAATCCGCAGCTCAGTTATGCCTTTGATGCAGCACGTGAAGAGGTCGTGGCGCTGCTCGGTGAAGAACGTGCTTTTAGTGGTGGTTTTAAAATCTACACCAGCATCGATAAGGACCTGCAAAGTCAGGCTGAAAAGGCGGTGAAGAAGCGCCTGGCTGAAGTTGAAAAAAACCCTGGTTATGAACATCAGACCTATGACCAATTCAGGGCGATCCTCGCGGATTGGCGGAAGAAAATGACCGATGGTCTGCTCGATCCCGCGACTCCGCGCCCAAAGCCTGAATATCTGCAAGGAGCCGCGCTGGTCTTGGATAATAAAGACGGTGCCATTTTAGCGCTCGTCGGAGGACGTGACTTCCTGGATAGCCAATACAATCGGGCCTCTGGCAGTGTGCGTCCGGTGGGGACAGCCTTCATTCCCTTTGTCTATGCGGCTGCTTTTTCTCAGCCCAATATCTATCCCATGACGCCGCTGGCCGATGAACCTCTCGGCAATGATCGTGTCATGATTGGCGGTTTTACCGGTATTCTCGGTGAGTATGGCATGGAAATACCCAACCCAAAATGGTCACGCACTAAAATCAGTGCCAGAGAGGCCCTTGTCGCCTCACACAATTCAGCGACCGTTCGTCTGGGTGAGAATACCATTTTGGAGCGCGGACTGTTGCGTCAAGACTTCAAAGACTTTGTCAAAAATGCCGGTATCACATCACCTCTGCGCGATGCTGCTTCGTCCTGTCTTGGGGCTAGTGAAGCCAAACTGGATGAACTTTGTCTCGCCTACTCATGTTTCGCCACGGGCGGTAAGCGTCCCGCCAAGCTACATCTGATCCAGCGGATCACCGATGCCAATGATAAGACGGTTTTTCAAATTGATGAAGGCTCCCTGCAAACTGTGCGGGCCATGGATGAAATCGCCGCCTGGCAAACGCATACCTGTTTGGATGAAGCCCTCCATCGTGGCACTGGATCGCAGTCGAAAGAGTATGGACTTGGTGACTTCCCAGCAGCTGGGAAAACCGGCACACATCATGAATACAAAGATCTTTGGTTCATGGGCTACACTTCGGCTGTCACCTGCGGTGTCTGGGTTGGCTTTGATAAACAAAAAACCATCTACCCAGAAGCCTTCTCCAATAAAATTGCCCTGCCGATCTGGACCGACATCATTGGTCATTCCGTGGAAGGACATACGCCCCAAGAATTCACTCCTCCGGATTCGGCCGACCGCATTGAGATATGCCGGACCAGTGGCCTGCGTGCCACCGACTACTGTTATGAAAAGATCAAAGGTCCGGATGGTGTGTCACGTTCGGTCCGTAACACCTACTTTGAATATCTCCGTCCAGGTAGCAGCTTCAGTGCAAATTGCCCCATCCATACTGGTGAGGGATTGCCTGCCGATTTGGCGGCCTTTCACCAGAACATGACAGCCTCCGCCTCTTCGGAGACAGTCTTGCCTGCGGACCTCACTCGATACGCCCACTTAGAGGCAGTTCATATGCGTGATCCCATCATCATCGGTGATGATCCCTACAATTCTGAGCAGCCTGTCCTGCGTGCTCGGCCTGTGAATGAAGATGGCAGTCCGATCCGTCGTGCGGTTCCTATTGGCCCTGAAGAGGGTGGTGAACCCATTGAAGCACCTATCATCAAGCTCAAGGCTCCACCGCCGATGAAGATTGAGTTGTGATTGAGACGGCGAATTTTGATCTCATAAAGCCGCATCACTTGCTCTTATCAAGGTTTGCATGAAGGGTGCGTCATGGCCTCTCTGGCAGAAGATCTCATTTCACTCATCGGTCCTGAACGCATTTCCGTTTCTGCGGCAGACATCACGACTCATAGCACGGACAAATGGTTTGCCTCGAATCCGCCTCTGGTCGTGGTTCATGCACAATCCACAGAAGATGTTTCCAAAGTGCTTGCCTATGCTCATCAGCATCGCATTCCCGTGACTCCCCAGGGATCGCGTGTGGGTTATGTCGGGGGCTGTGTGCCTTTAAAAGGTGGTATCGCGCTTTCAGTAGCGGGGATGAATCGCATCTTGGAAATCAATACCGCTGATGGTGTGGCGGTCGTGGAGCCAGGGGTGATCACCGGAGAATTGCAGGCTCAAGTCCGCAAGCTAGGTTGGTTTTATCCACCTGATCCGGCCTCGCTCAAAGAATGCAGCCTCGGTGGCAATGTGGCCACCAATGCAGGTGGACCACGCTGTTTGAAATATGGCGTGACCCGGCATTACGTGCTGGGGCTTGAGGCGGTCATGGCAGATGGAAGTATCGTGAAGGCTGGTGGTCGCTGTCATAAAAACAAGACGGGCTTTGATCTCGTCGGTCTCATGGTCGGCAGTGAAGGCATGCTCGGTGTCGTGACGCAGGCCACGCTGCGCTTGATTCCACATCCACCCATGCGGGCCATGCTTTCCGCAGGCTTTGGTTCCTTTGCTGAAGCCGCAAATGCTGTGCAGCGCATTTTGAACTCAGGCTTTCTGCCCAGCGCTCTTGAGATCGCTGACAAGTTCACCCTGCGTGCAGCCCGTGACTATCTTGGCGAATCCGTGACGCCGCAGGGTGACGCCCATCTTTTGGTGGAGATTGATGGACAGGAGTCATCCGTGAAAGGGGAACTGCAAACGCTTGCCAAGTTGGTGCGTGATCTGGGTTGCACCTGCCTTGAAGAAGCGCTTGGAGACGAGGCTTGTGAACGATTCTGGAAGCTCCGTCGTGAGTTCAGTTATAGCCTCAGAAACACTGGCCTGATCAAGCTTAATGAAGACATTGTTGTGCCGCGAAGCCGACTTGTTGATCTCGTGGATTTTGCCGAAAAACTACAAGATGAATGTGGCTTTCCCGTTGCCTGTTTTGGTCATGCTGGCGATGGTAACATCCACGTGAACATCATGGTCTCCAGCATGGACGACCCTGTGCTCCGTGAGCGTGCCGAGATCGCCCTGGATAAGCTTTTCCGCCAAGTCATCGCCTGGGATGGAGCCATCACTGGCGAGCATGGTGTGGGACTGGCTAAAAAGCGCTGGTGGAAAGAAGCAGTCAGCCCTGCCACCCACCAAGCTCATCTTCAACTGAAAGCCGCGCTAGATCCTCACGGCATCCTCAATCCAGGGAAATTTCTGGATTGATCGGAAAAGGACATGGCGTCGCAATGGAGATAGATCGACGTCCTTGTTCGGGATGCTCGCGCTATCGGCCAATGATTATAAGAATGGTGGGGTGAGTTTCTGATCTTTCACACCTCAATCGTACTTCAGCTGTGCCGTCGCTGAGCAGGCTTTGTCAGTCGTCACACGCAGCCAGCGTGCTTGCACGGCAGCCTCGAAGGTGAGGCTGGTGACTTCGCCGGGGGAGACTTCGTGGTGCTTGTAGGTCACCCATAGGCCAGTGCCGGTTAGGTCCAGCTCGATGTGGAAGCTCACGGGCTGGTTCTGATCATGGCTGAGATTGAGCCTGCGCTGGTCATAGGCCCACATCAGATACGGATCGCTCTTTTCATCGGCTTTGACTGGCGTGGCCTTCCATGGGCCGCCTTCGCCACGAGGTTTGCCGAGTTTCCAGAGGTCGTCGATGACTCCGGCCCACAGGGCGGTCTTGCCGTCGTCGCTACGGAGGATGTGGTCGCTGGCTTTGGCATCGGGTTTGATGCCGCTCATCAAAAACAGGCCGCGATACCCGCCGAAATCGGTGACGCGCAGGTCGTGCGAGCAAATGGGGCGAATCTTCGCAAAGCCGTCGGCGTTTTCAGCGGGTAGTTCAAAGAAGGTGCCGCAAGCGCTGAGCATGTCGCGCTCGGTGGCGACCTCGCGGCACACACGCAGCTCACCAGCGTTCGTGGGGCCGTCATAGGCCTTCGATGCCCGCGGCAAGCGCCAGCGACGGCCGCGATCATCGACAACGAGTACGCTGGCCTCATCGAGCGTGATGACGTTCTTCGGAATGGCGACGGCTTTTTCGACAAAGGTCTTCGCTTTGGCGTCTTCGACGCGTTTGAGAGCCGAATCGGCTCCCATCTCGTAGTAGCCGTCTTTCGTGGCGAAACTTAGCGTACGCTTGTTTTCGCCGCGTGGGCGGAAAAGACCTGTTTGGACGTTTTCATCGCCGATTCGGGCGATGCCGGCGAAGATGGGATCGGCGGTGTTTTCGCGTGCATCGCCATTCGAGAGGGTGATGAGCACGCTGAAGTCCTTGGAGTCTTTTTCGGCCTTCACGCGAAGCCATTCGTCGTCGCCAGTGATCTCAATGCGTTTCGATTCCCCGGTAGCGTGGTCGATGTGCCAGGCGCTGCGGTGCTTCCATCCGGCGATGAGGAAGGGATCGCTCAAATCGCCCGCTTTGACGCTGTCGTGCAGCCAGACGGCTCCGCTGGCGTGTGCGGGGCCGAGCTTGCTGGGCGTGTCGGGGCTGGTGAACCACAGGTTGCTCTGTGACTGGCCGACACTGTCGATTTTGCCCTTTACCTTGCGTTTGTTCAGGAATTCGGACTTCGCCGAGTCGTCGCAACCGAAGACGAGGCGGTCGTTCCAGCGTGAGAAGTCGCCGATGACCTTCATGTAAGCGCTGCGGGCACGGATGCCGCTGGTGTTCGCGGCTGAAAACGTTTTTGGAAAGTTCCAAAAGGCGCCGTGCATGGTCATCAGCAGGTTCTCCTCGCCGATGTCGCGGATGCGCGGCCACTCGGTGTTCCAGCCGTGAGCACCGTCGTAGCTGTGGCTGACTTTCGGCAGGCGGAAAGACTGCCATTTTCCACTATCCAGCAGCATGAGGATCAGAGACTTCGCGTCCCAACCGATGCTCCACACGGGTTCGTTTGGATCGCTGCCTTGGATTCCGCCGGGGCCGGTGACTTCGGTGAATTGATTGCGCCGCACGAGCTGCCAGTCGCCGCTGCCAGTCCATTCGCCGAGCGCACCGCTGGGTGTTGTCGGATCCGTGAGCACACGTTTGTCACGGTCGCCATTATTCGCATAAACCAAGCGCCCTTGGCTGCTGTAGAGACCTTTGCCATGGTAGCCAGGCAGTTTTGAATCAAGTGCGGCAGGATGGTTTTCCTGAGAGAAATTCTTCTTTGGCGTATTGCCATCTTTGATCAGACCTGTGACCTGAAGTGTTTTGAGGTCCACCTCGTAGAGTCCTTCTTCCATCGTGGCATAGTAGGCCTTATTGGCTGGATCAGATAAATGACGCGCATTGCCCGTGAGGCGGCCTGGCATCTTGTTCGGTGAGATGACACGCACCTTTTTGTCAGCATCAATCACATAAGGGCCAATCAGTAACTGCTGGGTTTCTGCATGGATCATCCGGTTGGCAGGTGTGCCACCCACGCTTTCAGGTCGTATGATTTGCTCTAAGCTTGGTGTGATTTCATAGAGCTTGTCACTGGACCCAAACGGCAGATGTGGCCCGTAGGTGATGACCCAAAGGCGGTCTGCCCAGGGGACCACGGCCCCCGTGCCGCATTCACCTTCATTGTTAAACATGGCTAAATGCGGATAGATGCCGCTGATTTGGCGGGGTTCTTCCGCATGGAGCAGGGTTGTGGCAAGGAGGAGACTGGCAAAGATTCGATTCATAGCTTGATGAAAGCACAAACTTTGACTGTATGGCAAGACTTGCCGCTTATGCTTCGTGGAAATAGCTTACGCTTATCTCCATGGCCAAACCTCTAACACCGCTGCTTTCATCCACTGTCTGGCAGGGCCTGTCCTTTGATTGGCTTTGGGTCTATCATGGGCATGTGCCGAAGGTTCAAGAATGGTCGCCTGAGATCACGGTTCCAGCTGGCTGGTTCTGGGTGGAAAAAGGGCTGGTGAAGATTCAGGCTGATGGTCATGAAGTCTGCGTCAAAGCAGGTCAGAGCTTTTTCACGGCACCGGGCACACGCCGTCAATGGTTTAAGGCTGGCACAAGATTGTTAAGCGTCGGCTTTCGTTGCCAGTGGCCTGATGGATCACCCTTGCACAAGGCGGATCTAAACCTGGTCATGAGTCAGGCAAAAACGGCTGGGTTACGTGAAGCTACGCGTTCTCTTTTCACCTCCGTTCATGGCAACCAATCCGAGGTGACTTACCGAACTGGCATCGAAATTTTTCTACGTCCCTTTTTAGAATGGTGTCGAGTCGAGGCTGCGTTTCGGCTCTGGTTCAGTGTTTATGTCGCCACTTTAGAGGCTTCTGGAGTTCAGCCGCAGCCGCGCATTAAAGCTCAGGATCGTAAGCTTGAGGCGTGGTTGAGTGCTTTGTTTGTCTGGCCTCTGGATCAGCCATTGAAGCTCGATCAGCTTGTTCGGGATTCAAACGTAAGCACGCGGCATCTGCATGATCGACTTCGAAGTCATCTTGGGATGACGGCTCAAGCCTGGTTAGAGCGTCGTCGTTTAGAGGTCGCGCGCCAGCGGTTATCCACCGAAGACACCGCTTTTAAAGAAATCGCTTTTGATCTTGGTTTTCGTCATCCGCCGCATTTTACAGCTTGGTTTAAACGCCACACCACCATGACGCCGTCCGCTTTCCGTTCGGGGAACTGGGTGGATGCGGCATAATATAAAAAACCAGCAGAGCCCATGAAGGCTGCTGCTGGTTTGATGCGGATGAATCGATACGCTTAAGCGTAGGAGGATTCGACACGTTTGGCCACGTCTTTGAAGCCGTAGTCGTTGTTGTAGATTTCTTTGAGCGCTTCCAGGTAGCCTTCTTGGTCGCCCATTTTTTCGCACACAAGGGCTAGATCGTAGAGCAGATCTTTCTTGGTGTTGTCCATGATGGCCAGCTCTTTGTTGGCTTCAATGAAGGAGCCTTTGGCCAGGTCATTCATGTTTTTCCGCTCAAAGCAGCGACCCAAAAGAAGCATGGCTTTGATACGAATGTGGGGATTGCCTTTAGCCTGCTGGAGCTCTGGGATTGCCTCGGTGAAGAGTCCTGCTGCAAAGTAAGCTTGGCCAAGTTCGTAGCGGAGCGTCTTATCCGTTGGGTTGCGGTCCACGCGGGTCTTACACTCGTCGATCACGACCGTGGCACGATCCAGGCGGATCTGGGCCAGCATGGCGCGTTTTTCTTCCACATCAGGAGCGTCAGGATCGTTCTCGATGTCCGTCTGCATCTGCTGGATCTGGGCTTCCTGGACCTTATCTTTAATGGTTTCGGTCTTGCGCTTCAGGGCCACGTCACTCGGATTCAGAGTCAGCGCGTACTCAAAGAACATGAGGGCACTTTCATGCTGATCCAGCTTTTCATACATTTCCGCCATGGCTTTGACGGTAATCAGGTTGGTCTGATCTTGATTGTATTTGTCGATGAGTTTGGCAAGAACAGTTTCCATCTGCTCCTTGGTCATGCCCTGCTTGTTCATCGCTTCAAGGTCATTGGCCTCATCCGCATTTTTGAGGTTCTTGCGGAAGTCTCCATCACCGAAGCCTTGGCGCGTGATGGACGAGCGCGCTGCGCAGTCTTTTTCACCCTTGGCGGCGATCATGTCACGTGGGTCGATCTTCAAGACGGCATTGTAAACGGCGCTGGCCTTGTCTGGCTGCTCATAGGTGATGTAGTGCTGGGCCAGAGCATGCATGTTCTTGGTATTCTCAGGCTGGCCCATGCGGATCGTCTCCAGAGCAAAAGCGGCCAGGTCTGGGAACCCAGCCTTGATGGCCAGATCGTAGAGCTGCTGGTTGCCGTTGGCACTGAAGGGATCTTTTTGGAAGGTGTTCTCTTCCAGCTCAGCGATGGCTTCCCAGGGATCTTTTTTTGAACTGCCCTTGAACCCAAAGCTGAATTTTTTGGCCGTGCCTGACATTTCACCTTCAGCGCGGCGCAGGACCATGCGGCCATCCAGAAAGGTTGGTTTGTCGAGCACGACTGGCAGGATCAGGCTCACGGCGTATTCCCAGTTTTTCTGTTCGATAGCCAACATGCCCTTTTTCCAAAGGTTCATATTCTTGGGGTCGAGTTCAGCTTCTTTGATGATCATGGTCGGGTTGTATTGGGGGGGTGAGATGAATTGAGGGGTTGGGAAAACCTTATTTGCTGGCCTTACTTGGGGCCATGGCGGTTAGGGCATGCCATTCTTCACGAACACCTTTGTTGAAGGCATCGACGCTGAATCCATGCTCAAATAGCACCATCCAAACGAAGGTGGCGGCGATGAAAGCAAGGGACCAGAGGATTTTAGATAACAGGCGCATAAGCGGAGTAATGGGTGAGAATACAAATAAACTGCCATCTGCGTCTAGCACAGAGTTTTCTCAGGGAAAGAAAATGACAAGATGGGTTTTCTTCTGGCATCCTCGCTCAGGTCGCGGCAATGTCTGCTCATGATTTGGGTTCGTTTGTTCATTCTCAGCGCCTGTCTGGGCGCGACTGGCTGGTATCTGGAGCGCGAGCAGCGTGCTGGCCGCTTCCAGCGCGTGGACGATTTCTTTCTCGACTTCCTCGTCGCCAATGCCCGAGATCGCCTGACTCAGCCCGGCGCCAGTCCAGAAAACCCTGTGGTTTTGGTTAGCCTGCGTGCCGAACAAAAGGCTGAGTATGCCGCCTGGCCCGTCCCTCCCCTGGATTGGCAGACCATTTTAAAGGGGCTGCAACCCTTTGAACCCAGTGTCGTCGTCATCCCAGAGCCCCTCTTTTGGGGGAATCCCGCGCCTGAGTTCGTTCCTGCGGTCAGTGAGGCGCTTCTGCCCTTTAGCAGCGTCGTTTTGGGCATCGAGGCTCAAGGCTCGGACGGGCCTCAGACGACCCCGCCCTTCATGGGGGGGATCGACGATCAGTTACCCCGATTTCAGCGCGTGGACGGGCCTCTGGAGTCGGCCCCCAGCTTCTCTGCGCTCGTTACGGCCCCAGATCCCAAACTGCGCTCTCAGAGCGAACTCGGCATCGCCGCCGCCACGACTGACGGCGCATTGCCCTATGCTTGGCGGGCAGAGGAAAAGCTCATGCCCAGTGTCCTAGCGCAGACTTTAGCCCGATACAGCAGCAGTCCGTATGCCTTTCACCGCCTGCGCCTTGGACCAGGGGCAGGGGCTTATCTGGGGCAGGGGCTCTTTGTGCCCTTAGAAATAAACGGCAGCGTGAAAAGCCAGCCTTCCACCCAAGTGGCTACCGTGAACGCCCTTGATCTCATGACCGGCGGATTGGCTGATGGCGTTAGTGCCGCCGATCGGGCCACGTTGGGAAAGGGCAAGATCATTGTCATTGGCTCTGATCACCAGATAGCTGGGCAGGCACCGTCCACTGCAAGGCTTCATGCAGCAGCGCTCACCCACCTGCTTTCGTTGCCAAGGTTACAAAGGTTGACTCAGATCCAGCAATGGATCGCCTGGGGGCTCGCCTCGCTTGCTGCTGCCTGGATCGTGCTCCGCGTTCGTCGATCCCGTGCCCTTCACGCCGGCATTGCTCTGATCTTCGCCGCCTTAGTGATTAGCTTCCTCGTTTTCCAAGCCAACTTCCTCTGGTGCCCTCCAACTCTTCCTGTAGCCTTAATCGGCGTGGGTGCCGTTGTGGGTCTCATCTTCGGGCGGGGTCAAGTTCAGCAGCCTACCCTGGAATCATCGAGTGCATCTCAGTAATCGTTGTGTGGGAGAGTGATGCTTGATTCGTGGGTGGGCGTGGCGTAATCCAAAACTCCTATCATCATGAAGCCTATCGAAAACCCAGACGTCATTCTTATCGGCAGCGGCATCATGTCGTCGAATCTTGGCGCGATGCTGAAGCGGTTGGACCCGACTTTGACGATTCAGCTTTTTGAAGTGACGGATGGATTGGCGCAGGAAAGCTCGGACGGATGGAACAATGCAGGCACGGGCCATGCGGGCATTTGTGAGCTTAGCTACACGCCGAAACGTGAGGCCGATGGCAGCGTGAATGTGAGCAAGGTGATCGAAATCTTTGAGCAGTTCGAGCACTCGAAGCAGTTTTGGAGTTACGCGGTTGGCAGCGGCATGGTGGAGAGGCCTTCGGAGTTCATCAATCCGCTGAAGCATATCAGCTTTGTGCATGGGCAAGAGCAGGTGGACTTTCTCAAAGCCCGCTATGAAGGCATGGCGGCGCATCCTTTTTTCAGCTCGATGGAATACACGACGGATCGCGACAAGATCGCCCGTTGGGCTCCGCTGCTGCTTGAGGGACGTGGCGATGGGCCCATCGCTGCCACTAAGATGGATGGCGGCACGGACGTGAACTTTGGAGCGATCTCACGAAAGCTGTTGAAATGGCTGAGTAAGCAGGAAGGCTGTGCCGTGGCCTCTGGTCATCGGGTGGTGGGCCTAACTAAAAAGGCAGGTCGCTGGGAAGTGCTGGTGCGTGATCTAACGACAAACGAAGAGCGCACCCATTCTGCCAAGTTTGTGTTTGTCGGCGCAGGTGGTGGCAGTCTGGGACTGCTGCAAAAGTCTGGCATTCCTGAAGCGAAGGGCTTGGGAGGCTTTCCCATTGGCGGCCAATGGTTGATCTGCGATAACCCAGACATCGTGGCGAAGCATGAGGCAAAGGTTTATGGTCAAGCTCTGGATGCTGCCCCGACTATGGCTGTGCCACACTTGGATACACGGATGTTGGACGGTAAAAAGACGCTGCTCTTTGGTCCCTTTGCTGCTTGGACCACGAAGTTTCTGCATAAAAAAGGCAGCTACACGGACCTGCCTTTTTCCATCCGCCCAGACAATCTAACGACGCTGATTAACATCGGTATCAGCAATCTGGAACTGGTCCGCTATCTCATTCAACAGGGGCTGCAAAGCATGGCGGATCGGATGAAGGTGCTGCATGTCTTTTATCCAGCGGCAGAGGCCAAAGACTGGCGTCTAATCGACGCAGGCATTCGCGTTCAAGCCATCAAGAAAACAGATGGTCAAGCAGGCATCGTTCATTATGGCACAGAAGTCATCACCGATGCCGAGCGCAGCATCTCGGCCCTGCTCGGTGCCTCGCCCGGAGCATCGGTTTCGGTGAATATCATCCTGGAGGTCATTAAAAAATGCTTCCCGCATCTGCTGAGCACGGCTGAAGGCCATGCCCGGATGAAAGAGATGATCCCAACCTACGACGAGGACATCAAGCTGCCAGCCAATGCGGCGAGATTTCAAGAGGTGAGTCAGAAAGCCAATGCCTTGCTCGGTCTCGGTTGAGCCTAACCTTTGAGCCTTAATTCAAGCAGCTTGCGGTGTTTGGTGACTCGACCACTGACACGCTTCCGCCAGCAGCGAAAGCTGCTGGGTTTTAATTCGCGGCGCATGATGTCGATGACTTGGCTCTCGACGAATCCCGTGCGCTCTTTGATCTCTTCAAAGCTGGTGCGGTCTTCCCAGGCGAGTCGGACGATGTGGGAGGCTTGTTCGCGGGTGAGGGTGGTCTTCATGAATGCGTGACGATGGCGTCGATCTGACTTCTGAGGTGGATGGCGTCGTCGATTTGATCGACGTATCTTGGTGGAATAGCAGAAAGGCCGACGGCACCTCCAACGAGGGCCCCGATGACGGCTCCGCGATGGCAGTTGTCACCACCGACGTTGGTGTTGGAGATGACGGCGCTTTCAAAATCATCGGCATACTTCCAGGCAAGATAAAGGGAAGCAGGGAAGGCTTCGGCAATATAACAAGCCGGGCTGACGCGCCTGCCGATGACGACTTCGTCGGGATCTTTGGACCATTCCAGTGCTTTGCGCTTCGAGAACCAGTCGCTGCTGTTGACGAGGATGGCCTCACGCAAGGGCACGTCTTGCCTGAGGTCGCAAAGGATCCTGGCCATGGCATCGGCTGCACTGAGAACTTCAGGTGAGCGATGGGTCAGACTGATGTGCTGGCGTACGGCTTCCCGCGTGGCGCTGAGGTCGCCGCCAAAATAGGCGCCTAGCACGCCGACATGAGCTAGGCCACCGATGTGGATGTCTGTGCCTGCGCATTTGCGTGGAGCCGTGCCACGGGCATAGGCGGTGAAAAATTTACGGTGGCATTCTTCGACGTAGGTGTCTCGGTGCTTCCCGGGCGTGAGCATGAAGTCGATGTAACGTGTGAGGTAGTCATCGGCATCGTAACTGCCGCAGGCAATCAGGGAGTCCATCAGGACCTTGGCAAGCTGTAGATTCAGGGTGTTTTCTCCTGCACGCAGGAATTGGTGATAGTGAATGCCACGCTGTCCCCAGTAGCGGGCCTGATCATGAAGGATATCGCCTTTTTCGTTCAGCGCGGTGTATTCTGAGCGCCAAAGGATGCTGCCGGTATGAGGTGACTTAGGGGGCAGATAGTCCCGAATGACGCCGTAGTCCTGATGCAGCGCTGAGCGGTCATAATACCAATGAGCTGGCATGGCGAGGGCATCCCCAATAAAGCTGCCGAAGGCGAGTCCTGTGAGCCTGTCCTGTTTGGTCTCCATGAGGATTAAGGTATCAGTGCGGATGTCGGTTGAGCTGCCTTGGTGCTCCATGGGCTGATTTTTAGATCGCGAATGGTTAGGCCACGATTGATCTCCAGGCCGCGCAGATTCCAATGATGGGCGTGCAGTTTGAAAGGGCTACGCACTCGTTCATCGAAGTCAGTGGGCCAGAGCACACCACCTATTTTTTTGAAGTCACGAAAGGTCACATCGACCTCGGCTCCACGGGTGCTTTCCAGACCATTGAGAGTCAGGCGAACTCGGCGTAGCAGCTTGGAGCTGCGGTCGATGGAGAGGACGACGCGATCTTCTTTCGCCATGCCTAAACCCGGACGCAGGACGGCAAGTACGTCATCGCAAAGGGCGTCATCGACAACGGACGCACCCTGCATGGTGAAGACTGTGCCGCTTTGCTGGAAATAGAACGGGCCAAGCAGAAATAGGGTATAGGCATCTGCCACGAGAGCCGCTGCTGCATTGGCTTCGGCATTCTTGGAGAGAGTTCCATTGTAGGAGATGGCGATTTGATCAGGCTGACGTAGCACGTTTTTGATGCCTCTAGGTCCTGTGTGAGATTGGGCGATGATTCGTGGTGCGAGGATCAGTCTTTCCTCGGAGCCGCCGCGAAACTTTGAATCCACCAGCACTGGCTGGAAGCGCGGGCCGATGGCAGCCCACTTGCCTTCATAGCGAACACTGAGATCTTTAATTTGGGCGAAATCAGCGCTGCCATGAGCTTTCTGCGAAGCTAGAACAAGGGCTTGTGCTTTAGGCTGAGATTGAGTGAGTGGTCGAGTGCAGATCTGCGTCGAGGCACAGGAGCTGAGCAGGCCAAGCTGTAAGATCCAAAGGAGAGGTGATTGTTTCATGAGGCAGAAGGCAGCTGGCAGAGATCGACATAATTCGGACGATCAGCGGCGGTTTCGTGAATGTAGCTACGCACGACACGCCCTTGATGGAGTAAAAAGGTGCCAGGCATTTGAGTGCCATCGCCTGCTAGCGTGCTGACTCGATGACCAGAAAAGAATGCCTGTGCTCCGCGCAGCCAGACCTCCCAGCCGAGCAGTTGCAGTAGTTTGCCACGCCGAAGGCCGATCCCACGATAAAGCCGACGCTCGGGATCTGAGATAGCTGCCACATCTGCCAGATCATAGCTGTCGGCAAACTTGGCGAAGTCGCTGGCTGTGCCCATATGAACAAGGGCGAGTCGTGTGCCGTTTTTTTCAATGTCAGTCCGGCGTGCTGACAGGTCATCCAAGGCTTCGCGACAAAAAGTGCAGCCCGCATGTCGGAGGAAAACAACCAGCATGGGTTGCTGCATGGAGAGTTGGCTCAGGCTGCTGCCCTGAGTGGTTTGGGCTTCCTTTAAAAGCGTGGCCAGATCAGGCAGTGGCGCGGCTCCGGTGTCTTGTTGGAATTGATCCCAGGCATATTTCAGAATCATCGCAAAGGGGATCCACCAGATGAGATCGTTCGTCACACAATTGAGTGCAAAGCCCCAGGGAAGTTCACCTGTCCACAGCGCCTTGACCATGCCAAGAGGCCCGAATACCTTGCCCAGAAAACCAACCAGCACGATGGGCCAATGTCTTGCCGGATCAAAGGCAGCGATGGCATAACCAAGGCCATAGACGCCGACAATCATGCCGATGCATTGCCAAAACTGTGGGTAGTTTGGCTGAGGCATTTCCAACCACTGAAAGATCGCGGATGGGAAGAGAACCGCAAAAGCGCCCCAGAGAACATTGTAGATACCGGCGGCTAATAAAGTGTGCCGCATCCAGCGCGGGGCGGGGGACTGGGGATTCATGATTGGGAAAGGTGAGTTAGAATTGTTTCGGCGGCAGCAAATCCTGATAAGGCAGCGCCTTCAACTCTTGGTCCAGCAAAGGCGTCGCCAGCCATGACGAGTGGTGGATTTGACTGTAAAAGTGCGCATGGCTGTTCATCCACTTGCATGGGCTTGCTGTAGCGCCAGCCGTGGACCTGATAACTGAGCACTTCGGTGCCTATCCATTCTTGGCAGGCATCGATCAACTTTTGTCCACTGAGCATTCGATCCTCATCCCAATGCGCAAGGCTGAATTCATGGTTGGCATGAATCGTGACCGAAGGATCGGCGGAAATGCCCTTCAGTTGGTTGTCAGCAATCCATGAAACGGGTCCGCTGGTCGGTAAAACGGCTCCTGGTGGCGGAATCAAAGAGGGCTGCTTCAGCACAGCCATAACGGCGATGCAGCGCTCGTATTGAATGGCTGCAAGTCGTGTGTGCATGGTGCTTTCGAGATGGATTCCCCCTGCCTCTAGCAGCGCAAGTGACTGCGGCACTGGTGGCGTGAGGAGCACGGCTGAAGCTGAGTAGATGGTTCCTGTGCTGGTCTCGATTGTGTAGCTGTTATCGGCTTGCTTTACCGCTGACACTTGCGTTTCCATCTGGATGGCGAGGTCCTTGGCTAAATGCTTGGCGAAGGCTGTCATGGCAGGTTGTCCACGCCAGCGTGTGTGTCCGTCAGCTGCGGCGTTAAAGCCTTGGCACCATTCGGTCATGTTGCCAGCTTTGGCTGCTTCCTTGAGGATCTCAGCAAATCGGGCATCCCGAGTGGTGATAAATTGTGCCCCATGATCAAAGGTCGCGGCGCCTATGCGACGACTCGCTAGCCTGCCACCAAGGCCTTTGCCCTTGTCCAGTAAGAGCACGCGAAGTCCAGCCCGCTGAAGTTCACGTGCAGCGATGAGGCCAGAGACACCTGTGCCGATGATCAGAACATCAGTCATGGATTCATTAGAGGGCATGGGACGTTTCAAAGAATGGAAAATGCGCTTGGTCGTTGGCTGTGGCTTGCAGATGTCGGCTCATCTTTTCCCAAAACGGGAAGAAGCCAGCTCCTGCTAATGCAAAGGCATGGGTGTCTGACTCACGCCGAATCAAGGTCAACTGAATGCCGAGCTTGTTAAGATTTTGCCTGATTTTAGGCAGCAAATCATGGATCGGACCGACCGTCGGTGCCATCGCCACGACTTCCTGGAGTTGCTGCTCTTGAGCCCATTCGCTGAGGCTGAGAACGGTATCCGAGGACTCGATCAATGTCGCTGGGCAAGCATAGTGACTTGCTGAGCGGGTGATGCCATCTGTTAAAACCTTGCGCAGGCAGGCGATGCGCTGATCACTGAGTCGGTATTGGTTTTGATACACAGACGGATTGTTGAACGCAGCCACTGCTACAGGTCGCAGTGTTTGCAGCGGACCGATCTCTGGAGATGAGTCATCGGCATGAAGCCATAGTCCACAGCGCTGATTCTTCTGAATGTAGGAGGAAGGATAGGCTGGTAAAGACTGTTTGCTGCGGTCTGCATAATCTGTTTGTAGAAAGGGCGTCACGACACCATCGGCGATTCGTTCGCTACCCGCCGTTTGTTTGAGCTGATCTGCTGAGACATATTTTTCCAAGTTCGAGAGTCGCACCAAATACGTCTTTCCAGTCGTTTGCAGGCCAGCGACCCATCGCCAGGAGAGGGTGTTACTCGCCGGATCTGCGTCCAAAAGATGGCGGAAGAAAAAGTCTGCTCCCAGTTCCCAAGGAAGCTTTTCCGCATGAATCCAGAAACTGGCCCACCACATCCGTGCATGGTTGTGGAGGTAGCCCGTGTGGATGAGCTCGTGAGCGAAGGCGTCCATGCAGGCCACGCCACTTTGACCCGCTGCGACGGCATCGGCCTTGCTCAAAACTTCAGGAGGTAGATTTCGTCTGAGTTCGGCAACGCGCTGCCGCCAGCTGGTCCATACATCTGGGCGCATTTCTAACCAGCCTTTCCAGTAGCGCCGCCAACAGACTTCTTGTAGCCACTTTTCGACCTTGGAAAAACGATGCGTCAGCAACGAATCTTTGATGACCTCATCCTCCGTGATGAGTCGGTAACGTATGGCCGCACTGAGGCGGGAAACATGAGGATGACCGATCACAACGTGATTTCGCTTAGTCGCGTAGTCGGCAGCTCGGGGCAGAAAATCTTGCCACGCAGCTAAGGCATCAGTGCGTGATAACGGCGCATCCTTCATGGCTTGTTAGGCTGTCTGTCCAACGTTTAATCCGAGCTGCCTCAAGCCAGTAAGTGAGTTCGGAAATTTAAACGATTGGGTGAGATACATGATATTTACTCTACGTGTTTGCTTGTTTTAGAGATGCGGGGCATTCACCGTCGGAACCAAATCACGCCTAAATCATGAGTTGCTAGATAAGACACACATTTTGCTGGTATGATTGGATAGAGAACGGCGTTCTATTGCACCGCATGATCATGAAACGTCTTTACCTTCTATCTCTCTTCTTGCTGTCCTCGGCTGCTGCTCAGGATGGCTTTAAACCCATTTTCAATGGCAAAGATCTCACTGGCTGGGATGGCAATCCTGAACTCTGGAAGGTCGAGAATGGCGAAATCGTCGGCAACACCACGGGGCCAGAGCAGCTCCCTTACAATCAATTTCTCATCTGGCGCGGCGGGAAGGTGAAAAACTTTGAGTTGAAGGCAAAAATCCGCCAGAAGGGCAACAACACCGGCATCCAATACCGCAGCAGCGAAAACACTGACAAGAAATGGTCCATCCGAGGTTACCAGTGCGATATCCATCCGAACGCGCCTTACCGTGCAATGATGTATGAAGAAGGCGGACGTGGCATCATCGTGCAGAATGGTCAGGGTGTGGTCATTGATCCTGAGGCGAAGCGTTGGCTAGCCTCTGAGCATGAGCCGGTGAACGTGGACATAGCCGATTGGCATGAATACACCGTCATCGCTCAAGGCAATCATTTGATCCATAAGATCGATGGCCAAGTCACCATCGACCTCCTCGATTTCGAGCTGACTAAGCGCTCGATGGAAGGACTTGTCGCCTTCCAGATTCATCGTGGTCCAGCGATGCAGGTGCAAATTAAGGACGTGATGCTTAAAGAGCTGCCAGATGGCGAAGGGCTTTCCTTTGAGAAGTCAGCCATCCCAAGCGATGCCCAGATCATCGAGGCTAAGGGACCTGGCGGTAAAGCCAAGGGAAAGGCACAGCCTGCAGCGGTCCCGGCAAAGGGTGGTCCTAAAGGTCAAGGCAAAGCCAAAGGCAAGGGAGAGTCCAAGCCAAAACGCCCGGATGCAGTTGGACCTGCCATTGGGGCTAATGTCGCTACGCCGATCAGCAACATCAAAACGCTGCCTGATTTCAAAGTGGAGCTTCTTTACTCTGTCCCCGGTGGTGATCAGGGTTCCTGGGTGAACCTTTGCAGCGATGACAAAGGCCGTCTTTATGCTAGCGATCAGTATGGCGGTCTTTTTCGCTTCAAAGCTCCTGCCGCAGGCCAAGTCCTGAAACCTGAAGACGTGCAGAAAGTGCCAGCTGAGATCCGTGCAGTGAATGGCATGCTCTTTGCCTTTGGTGCCCTTTATGTGGGTGTGAACGATTACGAGAAAAAGATCCCCAGCGGTCTTTACCGCATCACGGACAGTAATAACGATGACATGCCGGATAAGGTCGAAATGCTTCGTGAATTCGATAGCAGTGGCGATCACGGCGTGCATGCCATCGTCCCGACGCCAGATGGTAAATCACTTTATCTCATCACCGGAAACAACGCGGCGCTCAAAGAAGGCCCCAAGGTCGGAGCTCCCGACAGCTCACCGGTAGCGAAGCTTTGGGGGGATGACCACCTGCTGACGCGCATGCCTGATGGTCGTGGCCACAATCGCCACGTCATGGCACCTGGAGGTATCATTTACCGCCTCGATCCTGATGGCAAGAACATGGAGATCTTCGCCAGTGGCTTCCGTAACATCTTTGATGCCGGTGTGAATCGCGATGGCGAACTCTTCACTTACGATGCCGACATGGAGTATGACTTCAATACCTCATGGTATCGTCCTACACGCGTGAATCACGTTGTCAGCGGTGGCGAATACGGCTGGCGCAACGGAGCAGGCAAGTATCCTGAGTTCTATTATGACAACCTGCCCGCCACGCTGAACATTGGACCAGGTTCACCGACAGGCACCACTTTTGGTTACGGAGCCAAGTTTCCAGGAAAATACCAAGAGGCCTTTTATGTGCTCGATTGGAGCTGGGGTAAAATTTACGCGGTGCATCTGAAGCCCAGCGGCAGCACTTACAAGGCAACCAAGGAAGAATTTGTGACCGGTGGCCCGCTTCCTGTCTCGGATGCCATCATCGGCAAAGATGGTGCGATGTATTTCACCATCGGTGGACGCAGAGTGCAGAGTGGATTGTATCGGGTGAGTTATGTGGGCAGCGAAAAGATCCATGTTACAGACCCTGGGTTTGGCAGTGGCTCGCGTGACATGAATGGGAAAATAATTCCTGAAGTGGCAGCTCGTGATCTCCGCCACACCCTCGAAGCCTTCCATGGCAAACACGATTCGAAAGCCGTCGAATTCGCTTGGCCGCACCTCAGCAGTGAAGACCGCTACATCCGCGCTGCTGCACGCACGGTGCTGGAGCATCAGCCGTTAGCCGAATGGCAGGCCAAGGCTCTGGCTGAAACCAATGTTACCGCACAGCTGGAAGCACTGCTTTCGCTCACGCGCGCTACGGGTGTCTGCCCGACACATCGCGCGGCAGATCATGTTGTGAATACGGCCATGCGTGACTCTATCCTGGCGGCTTTGCTGAAGCATGACTTCGCCAAGCTCACACCAGAGCAACGCCTCGCTTATGTTCGTCTCACGGAGATTGTGTTGCATCGCTTTGGCAATCCTGATGATGCCACAGTGGCTGCGATCATTGCCAAGCTTGATCCAAGTTTCCCTGCGGATAACTTTGAGTTGAACTGGTTGCTCATTGAGACGCTGGCACACCTGCAAGCACCTAGCGTGGCAGCTAAAGGCATGGCCCTCATCGCCGCCGCGGAGAGCCAAGAGCCGCAGGTCGAATACGCCCGTAGCATGCGCTTCCTAAAGACTGGCTGGACGGCTGAGCTGCGCAAGCAACAGCTCGAGTGGTTCCTGAAAGCCGCTAACTACAAGGGTGGTAGCAGTTTCAATATTTTCATCGAGTTCATCCGTAAGGATACGCTGGAAACCTTTACGCCTGCCGAAACAGCGCAATTCGCCGAACTTATCGCTAAGAAGCCAGTCATCAAATCTGCCATCGAAAACGTCGGAGCCATGTTTGTGGGTCGCACGCCGACGATGTGGACGCTCGAAGAGCTCAGTAAAGCCGCCGAAACGGGCATGAAAGGCCGCGACTTTGACAAGGGTCGTCAAATGTTCTCGGGTGCTGCCTGCTATACCTGCCATCGCTTTGGCAATGCAGGCGGCATGACAGGTCCTGATTTGACCGGTGCTGGTGGCCGCTACAGTCCACACGATTTGCTGGATCAGATCATCAATCCAAGCAAAGTCATCAATGAACAGTTTGCGCCGATCATTGTGACCAAGAACAATGGTGAGATCCTCAGCGGAGTTGTCGTGAACCTCAGTGGTGACAGCGTGACTTTGAATACCGATCTCAGTGATCCGAACCAGCGCGTCAATGTGGACCGCAAAGAAGTGAAAAGCATCGAGCCGAGTACCGTCTCTCTCATGCCACCGATGCTTCTAGCTATGCTCAAGAAGGAAGAAGTCCTCGACCTCCTCGCCTACGTCCTCAGCGGTGGCAATAAAGACCACGCGATGTTCGTGAAGTAGGTTTTTGCCCGAAAGTAATCGATTAGCGGTGACACTCCCATGTGGAGGTCACCGCTTTTTTGGTCACGCGAGTGACCTTATGCAGAACCATTGCGGGACTTCTGCACCTTTGCTTCTTTGCGGTAATAGGATTGGCCAGTCGATCGCAGTTTTCGCCGCAGAGATAAAAATGGCGATCAATCCATGACGAATTTATTTTGTCATCTTGCCGCTGCGAGAAGTGAAGGGTAGGTCATTGTCTTGGGTATTCGCGCGCCAGGTGGTGAACTCTTGGCGTAATTTTGCGAGGGTTTCTGCGTGTTTTGGGTCGTTGATGAGGTTCTTTACGGCCCAGGGATCAGCATCGAGATCGTAGAGTTCTTCTTTCGGGGCGTCGGCCATGCAAAGCTGGCGCAGCAGTTCGTAAGGCAGAGGTTGGTCGGATTTGTGGCGGATGGCGTCGTCATGCAGGTCAATGCCGTATTGCGGTCCGGGGTCGCCGTATTCACCGCTGCCACTGCCGATAGAGATCGCTTGTTCGGCCGGGCCTTTGAAGGTGTCTTGATAGACGTTGCCGATGTAGTAGAAGCGTCCGTCACAGACAGCCCGAGCCTTAGTCGGGTTGAGGGTTTTGGGAGCCGAAGATGAGCCATGATTCGTCTCGGTCATGATCGTCGTCCGATCCGGTAATGCATCGGTTTTGCCTGACAGAATGGGCCACAGCGACTTTGCATGACAAGCTGGCTGCGGGGCAATGCCAAAGGCTTCGAGAAAGGTCGGATTGAAATCCATCTGCGAGATGGGGGTGGTCAAGGTTCGTCCGGTTTTGACGCCCGGACCTTTGATATAGCAGGGCACATGAGTCCCTGCGGGATACACACTCGTTTTCCCACGTGCTACAGGGATGCCATGATCGCCGGTAAACACGACGATGGTGTTGTCTGCCTGACCACTGGCTTCGAGTTTCTGCATCATCTCGCCGACGAAAGCATCCATGTTTAGAATGCAGGAATAATACTGTGCGATATCGATATGCGCCGCAGGTGTGTCTGGTAGCCACGGCAACATCTTGATGGCAGCAGGATCCACATCTTTGGGTGCTGAATTGCGGTCTTTGGGATTGATGAGCTTCTTTTGCACATGCCTCCACCAAGGCGCGTGCGTGTCCCCCGGATTGCACCAGAAAAGCCAGGGCTTATCGCCTGCGGCTCTGATCACGGTGGTAAGGTCGCTTTCATCGACGAAGATATCATACGGGAAATTTCGTACTGGTTGCTGATGCAGCTTCCCTGAAAGTGCGCAATATACGCCATTGGCTTTGAGCATCTGGATGAGGTTGGGGATATGTCCATGCATGCCTCCAGCAGCTAGGTTGGTTGGATCATTCTCCTTGGTGATTGGATCAGGCAACGGGATCCACTTGTCCGGATTGCCATGTTTGGGGTGATTGTTATGGCAGTTACGCCAGATGCCGTTGGTATGCGGCAGCAGCCCGCTATAAATCGCCGACTTGCTCGGTGAGCAGACACTCTGCCCACAGAAGGTGCGTGTGAAGTTGACACTCTCAGCAGCCAGTTTGTCGAGGTTGGGCGTTTTGAGGCCCGTGATGCTTGTGTTTGGTTCACGGGCAGCGCGTTCACTGGTGTAGTAGCCGAGATCCTCGATGTAGATGAAGAGGATGTTGGGCCGTGAAATAGACACTCCTGCTTGTTTCTTAGATGGTGCGACAGACGAGGGGGGCTGCTTCAGTTCGGCATAGAGTGACGAACAGAGAGCCAATAAAAAGAAGCTAAGTCGTGGCATGGTGTTCTCTGAAACGACGAAAATGCAGGAACATCTCAGCAAAGAGTGTGTCCGATTTGGCAGATCATTGAATCGATGGCGCTCACTTCGTCGGTGTTTTGTGTTCGAAGCTGGCTTCTTTGCCCAGAAGCTTGTCGCAGCCGCCTTCAAGTAGCCACTTTTTCGCGGCGGCGTTGCCTTTGAGGTAGGCGTCCCAAAACGCCGTGGTGCTGGCGCAGATGAGTTTTTGAAAGAGGGTGTCCTGGGCTTTTCGCTCGGCGGCTCCAGGCAGGCCTACACGGCCAGAAAAGATGAAGTGATCGCCGTTAACGAAGTTGACGAGGCAGGTTTCAGCTTGGCTCATGTGATCATAGGGGATCCGTCGGTCGGCAGCCGTGGTCTGCGGCAGGAGTTCGAGGAAGTCTTTCGTGCCGGTCATGTGCATGACGGGGATTTTGATAGTGGCATAGGTGCCATCGAGATCTCGGCGAATCGTCGGTGCGGGGGCACTCATCTGGATGGCAGCTTTGATTCGTGGCTCGTCATAGCGTTTCGATTGGAAGAACGGCAGCATGAAAGTCTGACCTGCAAGTGCGAGTGTCGTGTAGCCGCCAAAGGAATGACCAGCGACGGCCAAGGCTTTCAAATCGAGGCGTGATTTCAGAGGTGAGGACTCGCTCACGTTCATCCGTGTGATCTCATCGAGCGCAAACTGCACGTCGGGCGGACGATCAAGTGCGCTTTGCAGATTCGCAGCACCTTTCTTCAAAGCGTTGCCGCGTTCTGCCGCCGGGACGTTTTTCCACAAGCTGTCGTCGCTACCCATGTGCGTGAGATGCACGCTGACATAACCGCACCCTGCCCAGTGTCGCCCAAGATACTCGTAACCTTCCCGCGAGCCGCCGAGTCCGTGGGAGAAAACAATGACCGGAAAAGGTCCGCTGCCGGTTTTGGGGAAATAGAGCTTCACAGGCACCACTCGATCTCGTGATTTATCCTGCCATTCGAGCTTGAGGACCTCGACCTCCAATGAGGCTGAGGGGGGGGCATAAACTGGCAGGTCCTCAGCACGAGCCAAGCAGCAGAGAGTTAGAGTGAATGCAAACGCAGACAATGAGTGTTGAAGTTGCATCAGAGTTGTTTATTGAGGGTTCACTTTTTTTTCGCGACGAAGAATCCATGCGAACGGTTCCCAAAGTTGGCCGAAGTAGCCTTTCGGCATAGGCTCGCAAATGCCGAAGTTCTCAGGGTAACGCCCCTTTGGCATGAAATAGGTGCCAAACAAAATGTCCCAGATCGGAAATAGTCCCGCGAAGTTCTTGTCCCACGCCTCTCGATCTTTCGAGTGATGCCAACGATGAAACACCGGCGTGGCGATCACACTGCGCAGAGGCCCGAAGTCCCAGTTCACATTGGCATGAAGAAAGATGGCATAGAATGTTAGGATGGGTGCCGTGCTGAGCGTGACAGTCGGGTTGTAACCCATGAGCAGTACCGGTGTGACCTGCGCTAGTTTATTCACCAGATCATTCACCGGATGCACCCGCAGACTGCCCAGCCAATCCAGATCTTCTGAACTGTGATGCACCGCATGAAACGGCCACCATTTGCCGCGATGAAACAAACGGTGAGTCCAGTAAGCGGTGAAATCGACGAGCACATAGATTTGAATCGCTTGCAACCAAATCGGCTGACGACTCAGGAATCCATAGCCCGAGTAAGTGCCCATCTTCATCACATCGATTGAGGTCACCTTGGCTAAAATCAAGATACCCACGGGCAGGATCAGCATCATTCGCACGAATGGCTTCGTAAGCAAAATCGTCGCAAACCAATAGACCACATCCGTGAACCAGCCCTTGCGAAAAACCGGCTGGACTCGATTGCGACCACGCCCAGCGATGCGCTCGATCACAAAGAAGATGGTTGATAGAACGATGAGCGTGACGAGAACGCTGAAGAAAGTTTTATCTGGTTTCATGAAAGGAGAGATGGAAGAAGCGAGACAGTTTTTGGAGCTCGCTTATTTAACGGTTTTCTAAGGGGCTGGTAACGAAGTGTTTCGTTAAATTCAAGATTCACAGAGGGTGTCTCACTTTAGCATAAAATCTCTAATCCGTGATGAGTGTCGTCAGATCCATCATCTTTAAGCTAAAGGGGAAGCATGAAACTTTGCCTCTCCTTTTGGAGCTCAAACATGCAATGAAGCTTGAGCGGTACTCACGGCGAAGTGCGCTGGGGAGTCAGGCTTTGTAGCCTTTTGCTCGTCGGCCGATCTAGCGCATTCCGGCTTTGGTTCCACGAGGCGGTCTTGATTTTAATCTTCAAACTCACGTCGAGACACCAAACCAGCCTCGATTGACTTGGAAGTCCACGTTGCCGATGGATTGGGCTTGGGGACGTTGTTGGGCAGCCCAGACGCGCGAGAGTGTGGCGAGGATGGCTGCGGTGCGTTGCTCTGAAGGGAGGTCGGCGAGATTTTGGTCGCTGAGACTGATGGAGGGGCCGGAGGCGATTTGCACGGTGGGGATGAAGGGATGACCTTGGATGGGGCGGTTGCTGTCGTGCACGAGGAAGAGGTTGGCACCGGACGATCCCATGCCGCTGAGGGATTCGATGAGGTGATCGCCGCTCATGGCCATGACATGCAGTCCGCGATGCTGGATGATCTCGCCATAGGACAGCGTAGGGTGGTGGACGGCGACGAATAGCGCCGAGGTGAAATCGGCCAAGCCAAGCAGTGGCGATGTTTCGGGAATGATCACGGATCCGCCGCTTGTGACAATGGATGCGGCCACTGTTGCTAAGGCGATAGCGGTTTCGAATGGCACGTCGCCCTGCGCGCTGAGGCCGAGGCAGAGCGTGGATTGGTGAGATGATTCGCTGGATTGAGGCGATGCGAACCAGTTCGTCACCTTCTCCGTTACGCGGTCGATGCCGCCATCGAGCTGGATGCTGGCGAAGCCCATGGCGGTGTGATCGATGTTGTGGGTGCCGAGAAAGTTGCGAATGGCGTCATTATGCGTTTTTTCGCAACCGTGCTCAAGTAGGAGCACGCGTTCAGAGAGCGGATGTACGGCATAACCGGCGATGGTTTGCTCGAGAATGTCGATGGCTTCACCGGAAGCACCACAGCCCTCGGTGTGCGGCAGTGCAACGTAGCGGGGAGTTTCAGCTGGGCGAGTCGCATCAAGCTTGTCGGCGATCATGCGTGCGATTTGGCCTGCACAGAGGCTGGTGGGGATGATCAAACGAATGCGATTGGCTGCGGCGGCGGGTTGTCGCAGTTCGGCAGGCAGTGATGGCACGTTGGGGATCACTTTGCAGGCAAGCGGCACGCCATCGGGTTTCACGCGATCCTGTTTTGGTGTCGCGGATGTTTTTGCTGTCTGCCGCCACTCGCGCCAAAGCTGGGCCTGTGAGTGACCAGCGCGTTCACCGACACTGCGGCGACCGGAGGCGATGTCGATGGAGTAGTCGAAGGCTTCCTCGCCGAGCTTTTCCATTGGCTCGCCCTCGAGATAGCGGCCTGCGTTGAGATCCATGTCGCGGTTCAGGAGATTGAACCGGCCCGTGTTGGTCATGATCTTGATCGTCGGCACAAAGGGATGATTCGTGATGGAGCCGTTGCCGGTGCTGAAGACGATCAGATTGCAGCCTGCGGCGACTTGTCCGGCAATGCTCTCCAAGTCATTGCCGGGGCTGTTCATGAAGTAGAAGCCCGGCTCGTGCATCCGCTCGCCGTAGTCGATGACCCAGTCGAGTCGCATCTGCGGGTCCTTTTTCCGCGCGGCACCGATGGACTTGATGGCGATGTTGTAGAGACCTCGATAAATGTTGCCGCCGCTGGGATTCGACTGGCCGCTGGCACCGTGCCAGTTAAGCTTCTCTTCGAAAGTGGCGAGCGTTTGAAGAAACTTCTGCGCCGTGGCGAGGTCGCGCACCTTCGCGAGCACCCAGGGCTCCGCTCCCATCAGCTCATCGGTCTCCGCCAGATTCGCCGCGCCGCCGTGGCGCACTGTTTCGCGGGCGATGATGCCCACCAGCGGATTTGCGGAGACGCCGCTGAAAGCATCCGAGCCTCCGCACTGCATGCCGATTTTAAGATGGCGGATCGGTTGGGGCGTGCGTGGTGTTTGATTGGCCTGGGCGAGTAGTTCTTCGACCGCCGCCTTGGCGCGTGCGAGATTTTTGGTGTGATCGCCACCGAGATGCATGAACTGGTGCGGCACAGCATCCAGCGGAGAATCGTGGGACCGCATCCATTCTGCGAGCGCGTCGTTGTTCACCGGTTCCGATCCGAAATCGAGTGCGAGCACCGCGCCGACATTTGGATTTGTGATGAAGCCAGCAAGCGTCCGCAGGGTGAGGTCGAGATTGTTCGGCACGCCCTGTTCGCCACCTTCGGTGTGCGCGATGGCGACCACGCCATCGACATTTGGAAATCGCTCGCGTGCATTGGCAAAACTCGCTGCCACCATGCGCGCCATGCTTCCCGTCAACGAACTCGTCCCGAGCACGATGACATGATTGCGTGTGCCGGCACCGCGACCACCCATGCGCGTGTAGCCTTCAAAGGTACGCGGCTTTTCATAGAGCGCCATCTGCTCCGCTGGACAAAAAGAGGACTCATCGAGCTGATAAGGCTGAAAGTAGTCCACAAAGTTAGGCGACTCTGGCACCGCAAATCCGACATGCCGAGCGCGAAGAGCGGTGAGCATCGTTTCATTGGAAACGTAGTCGCCCGCCTTTAGCGGACGCACCGCTCGCCCAAAAGGCAGGCCCCATGAGGTCAGTTCAGCTCCGACTTCAATCAGCTTTATGGCAAAGCGGTGACCTTCGAGCACTGTGTGACTGAGTAGGAAACTTCCCGCCTCCGACAACAGCTCCGTTCCTGCCTCTAGCCGCTGAACAGCGATGGCACAGTTGTCCTCAGGGTTTGGCAGTCTCGAGATGTCAGCAAGCTTCATGAATGGACGTGCAGAGTAGCTTTCAACGGGAGCGATGCAAATGCTGGCGTGATGAGGACATTAAGATGGCCTCATACAGGCACGTTTGAGTTTTACCGATGCGCTTCATGATCGGTGAGCGAATGTCTCACGATCCGATTTGCCGCGCAGTTGCCATGATTCTTCAGCCACCTACTTCAAGCTGCTCGGCGCGCCTTTTTTGGGAGCTTTCTTCTTGGTCTTCTTGGGTGACTTGGTCGGCGCTTTGGCATTGGGATCAAAATGGGGATTCGGTGTCGGCATGAGCGCACCGACTTCTTTGCGCCAGGCAATGAGCTTGATGTGCAGTTCCTTCACCTTGTCCGGTTGCTGGGTGGCGAGGTTGGTTTTTTCGCTGAGGTCCTGGGCGATGTTATAAAGCTCTAGCGAGCTATCTTCATGCCACTCGATGAGCTTCCAATCGCCCTCACGAATGACGGTGTTGGGTGGTCCGCCCTGGTTGGCATAATGAGGGTAGTGCCAGAAGAGCGGCTTACCACGAGCGGTAGATTCGCCCTTGAGCAGCGGCACAAAGCTCACGCCATCGAGATGCTGCTCAGGTTTCAAAGGCTGACCTGCGAGTTGAAGAAGTGTGGGGTAAAAATCTGTGCTGATGACGGGCGAATCACAGGTGCTTGCTGGCTTGGCCACGCCTGGAGCTACCACGATGAGTGGCTCCCGCACGCCACCTTCATAAGGCCAGCCTTTGCCTGCGCGCAGCGGGAGATTGGATGTTGGAGAGCCTTCAGCGGTGGAGAGGCCACCGTTGTCAGACATGAAAACGATGATTGTTTTCTCGGTGAGTCCGTTTTTCTCCAAAGCAGAGAGCACACGACCAATGGCGGTGTCGAACTGCTCTAGCATGGCAGCATAGACGGGGTTGTTTTGCACCAAACGCACCATGTTCTTGCCTTCGTTGCCAAAAGTATCAGCGGGGGCTTGCTTGGCCTTCGCTTCCCATTTCGCGACCAAGTCAGCGCGTGCACCAATGGGCACGTGAGGTGCATTGAATGGTAGGTAGGCGTAGAAAGGCTTGTCCTTGTTGGCTTTGATGAATGCGATGGCGTCGTCACAGATGCGGTCTGTTTTCTTGGGGTCATCTGGACCTTTTTTGATATCAGACTTCGGTCCTGTTGCGGCGCTTGCATCGTTCGTGAAGCCTTGATCTTTTGGCATGAAGCCTTCATTGCCCAAATGCCACTTGCCCGACATGAAGGTCGCATAGCCGGCGTCTCTCAAGGATTCGGCAATCGTGACTTCTTGCAGTGCCAACTGGCCTGCATTTGGAGCGGACAGTAGTTTGCCCGACTTGCCGCCGGGAATGAAATTTGTGATGCCAAAACGGGGCGGATATTTCCCCGTCATGATACTGCCACGTGTCGGTGAGCAAACGCAGCAGGCTGCGTAACCCTGAGTGAATTTCATCCCGCGCTTCGCCAGCCCATCGATGTTTGGCGTCTCATAAAATGTCTTCGGATTGAAGGCTCGGATGTCCATTTGACCGAGATCATCGGCCAGGATGAAGACGATGTTGGGCTTATCCGCCGCAAGAAGCGACGAACAGGCAGCGAAGAGAAAAAAGGCAAAGCGCTTCATGGAAATGCGTGTAACGAAGCACCCTGCCCAAACATCTCACAAAAAGTTAAGTCTTGTCCAGCAGGGGACTCAAAGAGCCGTTAGCTTTACCGTCAGTGTCTCGTAACCCAGCGTGCGATCGAATTTGGCTTCATGCTCCACGCGCTCATTGGCTTTGAGGATGGTGATGCTTTTGATACGTTGACAGCAGAGCTTCAAAAGGGTGCGCAGGATCAGACGCGCATGAGGCGCGCCGAGGCAGAGATGCGTGCCAAAACCAAAGGAGATGTGCGGATTGGGTTTGCGGTCCAGGCGGATCTCTTGCGGGGTAGGGAAGGCGGCTTCATCGAAATTGGCCGAAGCCCAAGCTAGAGAAATGCGCTCGCCAGCCTTGACGGTGATGCCATTCACATCGGTATCCGCAGGACAGACGCGGCCGATATGGGTGAGCGGCATAAAGACGCGGAAAAACTCTTCACTGGCCAAGGTGATGCGTTTGGGATCGGCGCGCAGGTATTCGAGTGCTTCAGGATGCTCGGCGAGATGTCCTAGGGCACAGGAAATGGTATGGATGATCGTATCACGACCACCGGCAAAGGCCAGGTTGGCAAAGCCCATGCATTCCTCCCGCGTAAGCTTGCGACCTTGGAAAGTGGCTTGTGTCAAAGCCCTGAAAAAGTCTGCTCCAGGATTGGCCTCGGCTTGGTCGAAGGCTGCGTGAAGGTAGTCTTCCAAGACAGAGCCTTTTTTGAACTCGCCACCGGTAACTTTGAAAACATGGATACCCCAGCCGATCCAAGTTTCCCCTTCAGACTCTGGCACATTGAGCAAGTAGGTCAAAGCACGCGACTGCACGGGCAGCGCGAACTCGTTGACGATCTCAATGGACTCGCGCTCAAGCGCCTGTGTGATCATGCTGCTGATCAAAGCTTCGACCTGCGCGATCACGGCGGGATCTTTGGCACGTTGGAAAAAGGGTTCCACGATCTCGCGGTAATCACCATGATCGGGCGGGTTCGTTTCGATGGGAAGCTGGCGCATGGAGCGCACTTCTTCTTCAGAGGGAATCGGCACTCGGAAGGGCTCATCCGAACTAAAGGTCTGCCAATCCTTTGCTGCTTTCCTCACATCTTCATGGCGCAGGATCATGGTAATAGTTTCACCATGAAACGGGCACTGCATCACGCCAGATTCGGCGCGGGCTTTTTGAAAAGGATCAGAGAAGGCGGACATTCCGCATGAATGAGCAATGCAGCGCCATTCAGCAAGAGAACAGTTGAGTCATTTACTGTTTCTGCTTTGGAGCATTCAATGATCCACAAAAGCACGAAAGGTCAGATTGATTCTGGGTTCAGTGATGCGCTTGGATTTGGGGATGCTATGCAGCCAATGGGTTTGGGTGCTGTCTTTCATCACAAGCAGTGATCCATGCTCCAAGATAATCTCCGTGGTTTGATCTGTGCGCTTGTGCTTGAAACAGAATCGACGCTCTGCACCGAAGCTAACCGAGGCGATGGCGGCATGCTTTGCCAATGACTTTTCATCATCGCTATGCCAGGACATGCCTTGGTCACCATGATCGTAGAGATTGAGTAGGCAGGAGTTAAAGCGTGTTTGGCAATGTTCCTCTACGGTGGCTTTTAATTTCAATAGATGTTCGTTCCATGGCAAAGCCTGACGCGTGATGCCTGAGTAGGCATAGGCAAAGTCAGAGTCGCCATACCAAGCCACCTTTCTTGCGGTGATGATATGCTTCCCATAAATGATGGCTTCATCATGCTGCCATGGAACGTCATTCAGCAGCGCCGTTTGATAATCATTCGCCTCGGACATCGAAAAGATCCGCCCGTGATAATTCACCGTGCCATCACAAGGCAGCAGATTGACGCTGGGATCGGTTGGGAAGAGGTCCATGGGGTTTTAGTGAGACCGCGTGCAGCTCGGCTTAGCCGCTTTCTGGCAAAAAAGTTGGTAGAGTGACGCCGTGCATCCTTGGGGCTTCACCGAGGACGCTGAGCAGATTCGTTTCACGATTCCGCGCACCCCAGGCATAAGCCTGTTTGACAAGCGTTGCGCACATTGAGGGGAGAATAAAAGCGACCGTTTTTCCGCGAAAATGCTGATCTAGCGTTCCTTTCATGAGTTCTAGCATCGTCGCTTCATCTTCGGCCACGCCTTGACCCAGGAGGTTGTCCGTCGGGAATGCGGACGCGACTAAGAAGCCCGCCAGAGTGCCATCATCCCTCTCGATCACGGACAGACGCCAGCAGCCAGATTGGTTCTCGATGAAGAAGCGGTAATCCTTCTCTTTGCGAATTCCATTTTGCCGAAACTCAAAGTCAGCAATGGCTGTGATATCGGCCATGGTAGCGGCTCTCATGCGCTTTGTAGCGCCCGGCAGACCCTCCACGGGAACCTGCATCGTCATGGATTGTAACATCATCTGCGGCACAAAACCCAGGCGTGTGTAGAGCGAAAAGGAATCGAGATTCATCGCGCTGGAGACAAGCCGCAGTGGTTTACTTTCGGCGATACGGATGACTTCCTCCATCAATGCGCGACCTACACCACGACCAAAGGCAGAGGGATGCACGGTGACGACACCCACGCCGACATGAGTCTCGCGTGGATGGAAAAAAGCAGAACCCATCAGCACGCCGGATTCATCCGTCGCCACCACGCAGCAACCAGGGTCGAGCGCTTCATAGACATCTATGGTTAAACGAAAAGGCTCCCACTCGCTGCCAAAACGAGCCACATTTAACCGAGTGCGATGCCAAACATCCAGCGAAGCATGCAGCAGCTTTGCTAGCTCATCGTATTGAGAGGGTTGGAGGCGTGCGAGTTTCATGATGGGCAATCACCGATTTTGAAACGACAAAGACTTCGTTACAACGGTCAAATGCGCTGCTAGCCGCTCACGCATCCTCGACATGCGTTCAGCCTGTGCTGGCTTGTCGGCCAGGTTGTTGAGTTCATCGGGATCGGTGCGCAGGTCGTAGAGGAGTTCTTCGCCACCTTCCCATACGATGTAGCGAAACGCATCCGTCCGCACACTGTGGCCGGTTTGTTTGGTGTGTGGGGCGATCATCGTGCTGATAGCCACCTGCTTTCCTTTTGCGTTCGGATCATCAAGCATCGGTTTCAGGCTGCGGCCTTGGAGGTGCTTGGGCTTCGGCAATCCGGCGAGATCGCAGAGCGTGGGATAGATGTCCACCTGCTCGGCCAGGCCGCTTCGGGCACCGGGCTTCACGCCGGGCGCGGCGATGATGAGCGGCACATGGTTCGCGCCTTCAAAGAGCGTCTGCTTGGCCCACAGGCCATGTTCGCCGAGTTGGTAACCGTGATCGCCGGTGAGCACGACGATGGTGTTATCGTCGAGATGCAGCTCGCGCAGCTTTTCCAGTACGCGGGCGATTTGCGAGTCCACGAAGCTGGTGGAGGCCAGGTAGGCCCGCATCGCATCGCGAGCCTCATCGGCTGTCGGTGCCGCATAGCGGAAAACGTTGTTGTTGGGCCGCAGCGAGGCTTTGGGCAGAGGCGCGAGGTCTTCACCACCCTCGCGATAAAAAGGCGGCAGCGTGAGCTGGGTCTTGTCGATGCCTTCAAAGAACGCTTTCGGAGCCACAAACGGCGTGTGCGGCCGGATGAAGCCCACCGCGAGGAAAAACGGCTTCGCCTTGAACTGCTCCAGCGTCGCGATGGCATCGTCCGCGATCGCGTAATCGGTGAAATCCGCCGCTGGACGCGCTGAAGCCGCGTAAGTGCGGTTGTAGCTCTCGCCCTTGGCCTTCGAGCGCGGTTTGTCATCGGGATCGCTCGCCGTTTTGGCCTCGACGAGGATTTCGTTGTCCTTGTGCAGCGCGGAGCCGAGTTCGACATCGAGCTTCGTCTTCGGATCCGGCACATGGAAGACCTTACCTACACGCCCCGTGGCATAGCCGTTGTTTTTGAAGTGCTGTGGCAATGTCACCTCGTCCGGCAGCGCTTTACGCAAGCTCGTCGTGAGATCCATGACGCCTGTCCGCTCGGGATAGCAGCCCGTGAGAAACGAGCACCGCGATGGATTGCACAACGCAAACTGCGTGTAAGCCCGATCAAACCGCACCCCACGCGCCGCCAGTGCATCCATCCCCGGCGTACGGACGCTTTGATTGCCATAGCAGCCCAACGTCGTCGTGAGGTCATCGACGATGATGAAGAGCACGTTCGGCTGCGCAGCATGGAGCGAGGAGCCAAGGGCGAGGAGGATGAATAAGAGGCGAGTCATTGGAACCAAACGTTCTGTCACAAGCCAATATTTGTCACCAATGGATCGTGCAACTTACGCTAAGATCTCCTTCACCACCTTGCCGCCTTGCAGGCCGGTGAGGCGGATACGCCGTCCGCCACTGACAACGGCGAGGTTTTCGTGATCGAGGCCGAGCAGATGCAGGATCGTCGCGTGTAGATCGCGGAAATGCACCGCACCCTCGACGACCGTGCTGCCGTCCTCGTTGGTGCTGCCGTGCGTGTGACCGGCCTTCACGCCACCGCCAGCTATCCAGAAGGTGAAAGCGCGATGCTGGTGCCCCGTTTGGTCTTTATCCGCCCCCGGTGTGAGACCCGGACGACCAAACTCGCCGCCCCAGACGACGAGTGTGTCATCCAGCAGGCCGCGTTCATCGAGATCATCCAGAAGCGCCGCGATGGGCGCGTCGGTTGTGGCGCAGTTCGCCGTGAGATCGCGGCGATGATCTGTGTGCTGATCCCAACTGCCGTGCGTGATTTCGATGAAGCGCACGCCCGCCTCGCAGAAGCGCCGCGCCAGCAGGCACTGACGGCCAAAGTCGCTCGCCTTGCAGGTGCCAGCGGCGAAGTTTTTACCCACGCGATAGCGCTCCAGTGTCGCTTTCGATTCCTGGCTGAGGTCCAGCAAAGCAGGGGCAGCCGCCTGCATGCGGAAGCCGAGTTCCATGGTCTGAATCACACCTTCGAGTTGCGCATCATCGGCACGGAGGCTGAGATGATCGTGATTCATCGCCTGGACGAGATCAAGCTGTCGGCGCTTCACTCTCATGGGCAGGTGATCGCTGAAAATGTTGCTGATCGTGGCCTTGCTCATGTCCTCGCCATTAACGCCGATGGGCGTGCCGCCAAAGACAGATGGGAGTTGCGCGGCGGAGTATTCGGCAGGCTTCGCGGTGTTGAAGCTGATAAAGCCAGGCAGGTTCATGTTCTCCGTGCCCAGACCATACGCAACCCAGGAGCCCATGCTCGGGCAGGGCCGCAGCCGGTCGCCGGTGTGCAGTTGCAGCATCGACTGCGCGTGAATGCTCGTGTCCGCCGTCATCGCATTCAGCACACAGAGCTTGTCTGCATGACGTGCAATGTTTGGCAGCAGCTCACTCACCCACAGCCCGCTCTCACCACGCCGCTTGAATTCCGCGATGGAGCCTGCGTGCGGCTTCTTCCCGACCTGCGGCTTGTAGTCAAAGGTGTCCAGCTGCGCAGGCCCACCTGCCATGTTCAAAAAGATTACGCGCTGCGCCCGAGCACGCAGTCTGGGCGGTTTGGCCGTCAAACTGGCGCCAGCGAGACCGGTCATCGCGAGATAGCCAAAACCACACGAGGCGGTGTGGAGCATCTGGCGACGGGAGAGAGCGTTCATGGGCGGAATCATACGGAAAGGTTAGTCCACATAGCGCAGTTCATTGCTGGCGAGCAGGGCCTGGCAAAACGCGGCCCAGGTGTCGAGTTCGCGGCGTGGGTGGTCGGTTTGCGTCGAAACCAGCATCGCGTCGGCTTCGCGGAGGAAATCGAGGCCGCGCTGGAGTTCGGCGGCGGTGGCGTCGCGGCCCAATGCATGGCGATAAGCCTGTGCGATGCGTTTTTCGAACTCCGCAGGTGTTTGGAACAGTCGTTTCGCGAAGCGGCGGGATTGCTCGATGACGAAGGCGTTGTTCAGCAGATAAAGCGACTGCGTGGCGAGCGCGGCGGTGTCTCGCTGGTCCATGACGGTGGTGGCGTCGGGCAGATTGAAGGGCGTGAGCTCCGGCGGCATCGAATTGCGCAACATGAGCAGATACACGCTACGCTGCGAGCTGGGCTGATGCAGCGAGGGCAGCTCATTGATGAGCACATCGCGATGCTGAATGAGTGAACCGATCGCGGGCTGCGGATTGAGGTCGCCGGTGGCGAAGAGCATGGTGTCTCGGATCGTTTCGGCATCGAGTCGGCGGCGAAGGTGATGTGAAAACATCGTCGCACTGCCACTGCGTGATGCCATTTGATATGTGCGGCTCAGGACGATGCTGCGAATGAGTTTTTTGATGCTCCAGCCTTCGCGCATGAAGCGGGTAGCGAGATGGTCGAGAAGTTCGAGATGAGTGGGACGCTCGCTGGAAAGGCCGAAGTCGTTCGGGGTAGTGACGAGGCCTTCGCCGAAAAGTTGGAGCCACACGCGATTCACGAAGACGCGGGCGGTGAGCGGGTTCTGCGGGCTGGCGAGCCACTTGGCGAGTTCGAGGCGGCCGCTTTGTTTCAAATCGGTCACCGTGCCGCCGCCGCAGGCACTGAGGAAGCCTCGCGGGATAGGTGCGCCGAGTTTTTTGGATTCGCCGTCGATGTTGAGTTTGCAGTCCTCGATCTTTTTCGCGTCGCGAACACCCATAGCGAGGGGAGCGTCGGAGGCATACTTGAAGGCAGGTTTCGCGGGCGGGCGGTGGGGTGGATTGGCTTTGATGATCGGCTCTAATTCGGATCGAGGCATGACTTCGGTCGCGGCTTGGAGTTCATGCAGCGGTGTTTGTGGCGCGGTGAGGCTTTGCATCGCGGCCGCCCCCCACATCGTCTCGGTGCTGCGGAAGATGCCTGCGAGCGCGTAGTAATCGCGCGTCGGGATGGGATCAGTTTTGTGATCGTGGCAGCGTGCGCAGCCGACGCTAAGCCCGAGGAGGCCGCTGCCGATGACGTTGATTTGATCGGCGATGACATCCATCTCGAAGTTCTCGTTCATGGCCTTCGCAGGCTTCGCGCCGAGTGCGAGCAGGCCGGTGGCAATGAGCTGGCGATCTCGCTGCGTCGGTGAATCGGCTGGAAGCAGGTCTCCAGCGATCTGCTCAGTGATGAAACGGTCATATGGCAGGTCTTCGTTGAAGGCGCGGATAACATAGTCGCGGTAACGCCATGCATGCGGAAAGCTGGGATTGCGGCTGAGGCCGTCGTTGCCATTTGATTCAGCATAGCGTGCCACATCCAGCCAGTGACGTCCCCATTTTTCTCCGAAGTGGGGAGAGTTGAGAAGCAAATCAACATAGTCAGACGTGTCTGACATGTCAGACGAGTCGGATGGCGGAAGGCCGATGAGATCAAAAGAGAGTCGACGCTTCAAAAGGGCTTTTTCGGCATCGTGTGTAGGTTGGAGGTTTTTTTGCTCCAGTTTGGCCAAAATGAAGGCGTCGAGGCTTTTGCTGGGCCAGGCGCTGTTTTGGACTTTGGGAGGCTTGGGATCAGAAATGGGCTTGAGGGACCACAGCGGCTCCTGCGGGGTCTTTTTGACGGTTTTAGGCAAATCTGCACGCGGATCAGGCGCGCCCATTTTCACCCATTCGACGAAATCATTCACGACATGATCCGGCAGACGCTTCTTGGGTGGCATTTCGAGGCCATCGTAGCGCACGGCCTGCACGATGAGGCTATCGTCCGGCTTCCCGGCGATCAAAGACGGTCCGGATTCACCACCGACGATCATTTCTGAAGGCGCGTCTAGCAGCAGCTTCCCACCGAGCTTTTTTGCCTCCTGGGAATGACATTCGTAACACTGCTTCACCAGCACAGGCCTGATCTTGCTCTCGAAAAAGCTGCGCTGCTCCACCGTCATATCCGCTGCGTTCACACTGAGTCCCACCAGCAGCCAAAAAAGGCTGACGATATGTGGCAACGATGTTGCAGGGGACGAAGACCTGTGCATGAGAGTTGGAACCAACGTTCTAGGAACATGGGTTTCTTGCATCTGGACCAAGATGCGCCCTTGGAAGGCCGCACCATCAAAACACAGCAAACGAGCAGCCCACCCGCCGCGCATTGAAACAGCGTGTTGACATTGATCTGCGCATCCCCTCAAACACTGCCGACGATTCAGGAGAACATGTTCAGCGCGCTATAACCCGTGGCGCGGTAACGGCTGTCGGATACCTGGCAGAGATGGGCATCAGATTGACATCAGAAGATACGGGTATGAAGCCGTAGATCGACAGTCCGGTGATGGCGACCGCATATACCCTGGTGTTTGCCAACAAACATCGCCACTGCCAAGAAGCTCGTGGCCCAGCTCATATCCGTTTTGGCTCATCAGATAGGCGAGTGGATTGAACTGTCTGCGGCTGGAGTGCTGCGGCTTAGTTCTCGCCCTTCACTGGCTTGCCTGCGGACATCCACCACCGCTTCTCATTGAAGTCGGGATTTGGCGTGGGCAGCTTGGCTTTGGTGCGATTGAGCCAGGCTTTGAGGGCGTTGGTGAGGTGGGTGGTCTTTTTTGGCCGGTCGGTGGCGACGTTGCGCGTTTCGTAGGGGTCTTCGCGGAGGTTGAAGACCTCGGTGCGCGGACCGACGACGAGTTTACCGTAGGGTTTGTCATCGGGCGTGAAACCGGTGGTGTCGAGGTAGTCGCCGAACCAGTGGATGAGCTTCCAATCGCCCTCGCGAATGACGGCGCAGGGCGTGCGTCCGTAGTTCGTGGTGTAGGTGGGCATGTGCCAGAACAAGGCGGTGCGATGGAGCGTGCCGGTTTGGGTGAGCAGCGGCAGGAGGCTCTCGCCATCTAAAGTGGCTGCTGCTTTAGCCGCATCTGGTTGTTTTGATTCGGCTAAAGCTGAAGCCACTTTGATCTCAGCCACACTCACAAACGTCGGATGAAAATCCACCACATGCACTGGCGCGTCACACTCGCTGCCAGGCTTCACTTTGCCCGGCCAACGCACGATCAGCGGGACGCGGATGCCGCCTTCGTAGGGCGAGCCTTTGCCTTCGCGAAGCGGAGCGTTGTTCGTTACGCGGGAGAGGCCGCCGTTGTCGCTGGTGAAGATGACGAGCGTGTTCTCCGCGAGCCCGAGGGAGTCGAGTTTCGCCAACAAGCGGCCCACTTCGTTGTCGAGATGCTCCAGCATGGCGAGGTAGTTGGCGATGGGGCGCTCGGTGGACTTGCCATCGTCGTCCGCCGACCGTTTGAAGCCGCGAGCGACTTGCTTGGCGATCAAAGCCTCCGGCGCTTCCAGCTTCGTGTGCGGGCTGAAGTGCGACACGAAGGCAAACCAGGGTTTGCTGCGATTCGATTCGATGAAACTGATGATGTCGTCCGTGATGGCGGTGACGGTTTTATCCTCGTGATGCTCGTTGCTGTTTGCTGGGCCTGCGAAGTCGAAGCCGTAGGAGTCAAAATAACCTTCACGCCTCCGCAGGGCTGCCACGGCGTGGTTGTTCGCGATGTGCCATTTGCCGCTGATTCCGGTTGCGTAGCCGGCCTTGCGTAAGGTGGTCGCCAGCGTGGCGGTTTCTGGCCCCAGAGCATCCTTCGCCTCGGCCGAGCGCATTGGCGCAAACGACGGCTCCTTCTCGTTCAGGACTTTGAAGACACCTGTGCGAGCTCCGTATTGCCCGGAGAGAAAAGCCGCACGCGTCGGTGAGCACTGCGCATCGGCATACGCTTGGGTGAAACGCATGCCTTGAGCCGCGAGACGGTCCAAGTTCGGTGTTTGCAGGTCTTTATTGCCGTAGCAACTCAACGCATTCCATCCCATGTCATCGGCCAGAATATGCAGGATGTTCGGCTGTGCCGCGAAGAGCGTGGGGTAGACGGCGAGAAGGAAAAGAAGACGGTAGATCATTGAGGAGTAGCAGAGGATTTCGGAATGCTGACAACAAGCGGACTGATCATTGCCTGCGGACTCGTGACGGCGGTCATCGGTATGGGCTGACCTACTAAATGGAAATAGGCGGTAAGGTCACTCCTTTTGGCAGCGATGTGGATGCGACCCTCGGCGGTGAGTTTCATTTGGATGTCGTTTGCCGCATTGATGATGCCGAATGCGGCGACTCTTTCCGCATCGGCGAGGTGACCGCAGCCGTCAAAGGTTGGAACGGTGGCGAAAACTGCGTCGGGAGCGGTGAGGATGTCCCAGGATGCGTTTCGATGTTCGAGCGTCACGGATTGGCCCGGTTTGCTCATGTTGCCATACAGCCAGCTTCCGGCCCCGAAGTCCCAGAGCAGCGGGGTTTTGGTGAGATTGAAATGCGCATCGACCGTGAGTTCGCGCTCACTCGCGGCGTGTTGGGTGATCTTCACCCAGGACTTGGTGTTCACGTATTCGAGCTGCACGGGGCCGAGGTCTAGTGTGACGTTGAAGGGACCGCACTTCACGATTTTGACCGTGCCCTGCTGGAGACTGGTGCGGATGCCATCAGAGCCGATGAACTCGTTGTCACCGAATGTGATGGACGCGAGGAGCGGCTTCCCATCACGACGAATGCGATGGCGAATCGCTGCGGAGGTTATGACGAGCTCTTCGGCTGTCTCTGTGATGGACAATCCTGCACGCAGAGATTGCGCGGGTTCCTTCCCAATCTCTGCGCGATACGTCTGCGTCTCCTGCGGTCCCGGACTCGGTGAGAAATCGACATCAAGTCCACGCACACTGCCATCTGGCCACTTCGACATCACGGTGAACTGCGCGGGCACTTCTTGATCATTGGCAGCGAGCAAGCGGACTTTCCGCGTGTCTGTAATCATGCCTTCGGCAGTTTCCAGCGATACGGTTACCGGATACCCAAAGCGCCGCAAACCTGCCGTCTCGCTTACGGTGAATGGGATCGTTTGCGCCATGATGGAGGTGGCGAAGGCGAAGAGAAAAAGCAGCAGGTGTTTCATGGCTCGAAGGTGTTTCTGAACTCACGCAGTTCCTTCTGCAACTCGCCGCTCGGGTCTTGGGCGATGAAATCAAAAGCGCGGCCATCGACCGTGCCAGTGAATACATTTTCGCGCACGACGATGTTCTTCGGCAAAAGCGGATACGTTTTGCTGGCGTAGATGCCCGCAGCGATGCGCTTGTCGCAGTGCTCGAAGCGGTTGCGAGTGATGAGAATATCGTGCGTGCGACCGTAGCCGCTGAGTTGGTCGGTTTCGCCGTAGCTTTCGAGATCGGCGGCCATGAGGGAGATCGGCCAGGAGTAGTAGTCCTTCGGTTTTTTCAGATTGCGGAAGGTGTTGCCGATGAGAACATGGCCGTCGCCTTGCAAACGCACACCGCCGGTGTTTTCGCGGCCCTGGCCGTCGAAGACATTGTCCTGCACAAGCACCCGACGAGCGGTGCGCAGGCAAAGCACGCCTTGGCTGGCGATGAAGCGATTCCCTCGCACGACGATGTCGGAGGCCTTGAGGGTGATAAGTTCGTTTTCGCCATCGCAGCGCTCGAAGGTGTTCCCCTGGATGAGCGAGCCAGTGGCGGCCGCTTTTTCACCGCTCCAGCCGAGTTGTAGGATTTCGTAGCCGTTTTGATCGTCGATCTTCGGGCGGTCGATGAAGCGGTTGTTGAGCACGTGCAGTTGTTGCAGGCCGTCCTTGGGCAGTTCCGCCGCCCCGATCATCTGCCCGATATGTTTGAAGCCGCTGAAGATGCAGTTCGACACCGTATTGCCACGACCGCGCATGCTCATGAGCCAGAGATGAAGTTTGGGCCAGTAGGTAGGGTTCGTGGAGCCGCAGTTCTCGAAGCGCAGTCGGTTGAAGAGACAGTGGTTTGCCGGTTTCTCCACGCCATTGCCCACGCGGAAAAGCACCTCATTGTTCCTTGACACCGTCACGCCCCGAAAAGTCAGATCATGTACGATGAGATGCTCGCCATGAAATGTCACTGCGGATTCACCTGTGAAACTCACGCCGCCCAGCTTGTCTGGCCGGATCAAAATCGGTGCCTCGGCAGTGCCAAGACCTTCAAACGTGAATCGCGCATCCTTCCATGCTCCGTCGGCGGCGAGCACGAGTTGATCGCCCGGCTTGAGCTTCCCGGACAAAGCCCGCACTTCGATGGCAGCGCTAGCCACATGCACCCTACCGCTGCCAAAGTCGCCGGATTCGATCTTGGCGAGCCGTGGGTCAATCGGGCGCTGAAGATCGAGATGGAGCGTTTTCGGCAGTTCGTCCGCGAAGACAAACGCGCTCCAGAGGCAGAGGTAAAGCGTCGCTCTCATGGCTTCACCGCAGCGTTGAGTTTTGCCTTGTTCTTCGCCCACACGGCGCTTGGCAGCGCCTCCCAGATGCGAAGCTTGCGAAAGCTCGCTTCGGTAGCAGCGCCGAGCATGAGGCTGTGTTTGGCGGTGCCGATGAGCGGATTGCTCAGTGTGATGCTTTGACCATCCAGCGTGCCGACGACTTCATTGCCTTGGATCTCCAGCACCACGGTGTGCCAGTCGTTGAGTTTGATTGGTGTGAGCAGTTTCGCGCTGGTGCCTTTCTCGCGTTGTTTCGTGGCGGGATTGATCTTGTCAGCGTCATACGGTGTCAAAAACAGTCCGCCCTGGCCGAGGCTGAGTGAGATGATGTAGTCCTTCGCATCCGTGGTCTTCACAAACAGCGAGCGATACTTCCTTCCATTGTCCGGCACATCGTTCAAGCGCACGTCGCACTGAATGATCACGTCTTGAAAAGCGATGCCAAACGAAGCCGTGGCCGGGTGATTCGCGCCAGGTGTCTCGATGCCTCGGAACTCGCCATTTGCAATCTCCCAGCGACCACCTTTGCCGCCCGTGTTGCTACTGTTGTAGCGCCAGCCGGTGAATCCGCTGGCAAAGCCAACAGGCTTGCCCGTGAACGGAGCTGGTGCTGCTGCAAAGTCTTCACTGGCGAGCAACTTGCCTCGCATGGTCATCAGCGTTGGCGATTCCTCCGCTTTGGCGGCGAGGAAGAGTGTGGTGAGGAGTAGCAGAGCAAGTTTCATGACGATTTCTTCTTCGCTTTCGCCGATGCAGCGGCTTTGGGGTAGCGCACAACTTTGATGTCGTTTTTCTGCGGAGCACCGGGCGTGCTGCGACCGGCGCGGATGAGTTTTTCAAAGCCAGCTTGCATGGCATTGACGCGGTCGGGATGAAGCGGGGCCACGTTCATCGACTCGGCGAGGTCTTCGTCGAGGTTGTAGAGTTCTGGCTCGGCATGGGCGATGTATTTCCACGGGCCATTACGAAAACTCGGTGTGCCACCGCAGGCAGTGTTCACGGCATTGGTGCGGATGGGGCGATCTGCGCCTTTCAGCAACGGCATGAAACTGAAACTGTCTTCGCCAGCATTCTCGGGCAGTTTGAAACCGAGGATCTCGGCCATCGTCGCGATGGTGTCGGCTTGAAGGACGTGTTGTTTGCAAACACTGCCTGCTTTGACGACGCCGGGCCATCTCACGACAAAAGGCACGCGATGCCCGCCTTCATAGACGGAGGTTTTGTAGTCGCGCAGCGGTCCACTGGGGAAGTGGCCCTGCTTTTCCATGTCCTTCACGCCGATGTAGGACGCGCAGCCGTTGTCACTGGTGAAAAGCACGAGGGTGTCGTTTTCGACGCCACCTGCCTTGAGCGCCTCCAGCACGCGACCAAGCACATGATCGGTTTCCATCACCAAATCGGCGTAATCGCTGTTCAGGCTGCTTTTGCCCTTCCACTCGGGATTGACGGCCAGCGGCGTGTGCGGCGAGGTGAGCGGCAGGTAGAGCAAAAAGGGCTTCTTGGCCGCTGACTGCACTTGGATGAACTTTTCAGCGCGATTCGCCAACGCGGGCAAAATGCCCTCCAATTGCCAATCCGGCAACGCAGGGCCTTGCTTGCTGGCTTGGTTCTTCACCAGCTTCGATGCGGGCAGTAACTCACTTGGAATGCCGACGGTGCGATCTCCGTCGATGAAGCAATAGGGCGGCCAGTTCGGCACATCGGTGCCGAAATACTCGTCAAAACCGCGCTCCGTCGGCCCTCCAGCGATGCGCTGTGAAAAGACGGCCTTCCACGTCGCGCGATGCGCATCGGTGATCGTCACCGAGACCTCGCCACCGCCGCCAGCCTTGCCTCCGAACCCAACAAAGTGCGCCTTTTGTTCCGGTGTGATTGGCCAATCGCTGCCGAGATGCCATTTGCCGATGCAAGCCGTGCGATAGCCATGCTGTTGCGCTAGTTTACCAATCGTGAGCCGATCAGCCGAGATCAACGGCTTCCCCCACTCGCCGACGATGCCGCTTTGAAGCGTGGTGCGCCAATGATAGCGCCCCGTGAGCAGCGTGTAGCGCGACGGCGAGCAGCAACCCGAGCTCGAATGCCCGTCCGTGAAGCGCATGCCCTCGGCGGCGAGGCGGTTCATGTTCGGCGTCGGGATCTTGCCACGCTCCGGGTTGTTCGCCTGCATGTCACCATAGCCGAGATCATCTGAGAGGATGATGACAAAGTTTGTCTGCGCTGCAAAAAGAGCAGGGGAGAGGGCCAGGAGAAGAATCAGCTGTTTCACTAGAGAACGAAAACGCAAGGCACTGGTGCCAACTCGCAAAGATTCACTCCAAAATGCCATACCTAATCAGCCACGCGCGCCATTGATCAAGCACTCCTGTCGTTACACTGGCGTAGAATGGGGTGGTGTAAATGTTATGCGATGCCGATCCGCTAAGGTTCAGCGACGTGGCGTCATAGGTCACTCGGTTGTTGATGACGCCTATGTTGGTGAGCAGGGAATGCAGCCGCAGCGAGGTAGCAGGAACAACGATTGTATCCCCTGGTGTGCCAACGACATGAAACATGAGCGTCTTTGCAGTGATACCAATGGATTCCATAATTGTCGGATAGCTGGCTTCAGGTTGGCCATCACGGTCGTCGATGCCAGTGTTTTCAAGGATGCCGCCTTCAGTGAAGCCGAGTGCTTTGAGGTCGCTGCCAAAGACAGATGCGATGCCGATGGAGGCAAAGGAGCCACGACTGTGTCCCCACATGGCTAGGCGGTTCAGATCGACATCGCTGCGTGTGGAGAGTGCGGCTTGGCAGGCACGATTGCGGGCGAGGTTCTCGGGAGAGTAACCCCAGGTTTGCAGATCTTCGGTTTGTCCTGACTGATGCGTGAGATTGGCTCCGATGCAAACGAGGCCCCATGGACTCATCTCATTGGCTCTTGTCCGCGAGAAGCCCGTGGCATTGCCGCCAGTGCCGTGATTGATGATGAGCGCGGGAAACGGACCCGTGCCTGTGGGTTTGATGAAGATGCCAGTGACGGTGTAGTTGGTCAGGGGCTCGTTGTAGGTGAAGCTATTGCCGGAGAAGGCCACTGTGAAGTTGCCCCAGTCGCGGACTCGATAGAAGCGCCTAGCTTCAGTCGAAGGATGCGCGCCAGTTTGCGTGCCATTGTCAGTCCACGTCATGGCCGAGGTCGTTGCGGCGACAGAGCTGTCGGCAAAGGCCCAGTTGATAAGATCGCTACTAAACTCGACTTGATACCATGCGCCGATGGTTGTGGGCCAACTGAGCGTGACGCTGCCATCCAAATTGCGTGCGGTGGTGGCATTGAAGACCGGCGGGCTGGCAGGAGCATTGATGGTGAGTGTGTATGATTGAGTAGCGGTGCCTCCGGTTGCATCAGTGGCCTGCACAGTGATGGTTTGTGAGCCTGTCTGAGTGGATGTGCCGCTGAGCACGCCGCCGCTGCTCAAGGTGACGCCACTGGGCAATGTGCCGCTGATGATGCTCCACGAATAGGGTGCCGTGCCACCCGTGCCACCCGTGGCACTGAGCGTGATGTTGATAGAGGAGCCGTGCGCTGCGGACATCGCAACACCGCCCTGACTGCTGCTAAACATAAGTGGCAACGGCGGGCCTGGCAAAGCGGCGATGAAATCATGCCAGCGCTGGAACTCGGGCGTGTAGTTGGCAAAATCGATGTCGGCCTGATAGTGCTCGTAGTAGCGGCATTGGAAGTCATTGAAGCCATAGTCCATGCCGTCTTCAGGGCTGCCGTTGAGATTGTTGTCCACGTGTTCCGAGGCAAAAGGTCGAGCCCATGAGCCGAGCACTTGATAGCCGATGAAGGTTTGGTTTTGCGAGTTGTAGAGCGGAGCAGTGAAGCTGAGATTGGGCAATCCAATCCACGGGTCGCTATCGGCGCTGGCTCGGTTGGCGGCGAGATTTTCCATCCAGAAACCGACGCGAGGCCGAGTGGTGCCATTTTGCTGAGCAAGGATGGCTTGTCGAAGCGACTCCCACGCGGTGGGGCCGGCGGTGGTGTCGGTGTAAGTCCAGAAGCCAATCATCACAGGCGCAGTTGGAAAGTTGTCAGTCACGTTCGCCAGATGCGTGAGCACGCCGCCCTCGAACAACGTACGTGTGTAGCCTGGGATGTCGCGGATCTGCGACGTCTGCGCACGTATGCCGCTCTTGAGCCCTGGAATCCACATGTCCAGTGCGGCGAGACGCGGATGATTGCGGAGCGGTACGCCATCGACGACATGATTGCTGAGCGCCACGAGCAGCAGGCGATAGCGCTCCTGCACGGTGGTATTCCACGGGATAGGCAGTGTGGTGGCTGGAGAGCCAGCGGTGTAAGTGGTGACGCCTGGAAGTGTGTTCAGCCATGACGGGAGGAAGCCGCTAGCGACCATGAGCGAGAGTTTTTGTCCGGCGGGCAGCTTTGCAAAGATATTGTCGATGATGGTGAAATCAAACACGCCATCCGTCGGCTCCAGCGTGGCCCATTCGGTACGCAGCACATAGCCATCCACGAAGGGCCTGTTGCGCACGTTCCCATCGCGCATGGGCACACCGCCAATGCTGGTGCCCGCCACGCTATCGAGCACATAGATGCCGCGTGGTTGTTTGAAACTGTTATTGGCTGAAGCGGTATCGAATACGCTGAAAATGAACTCGCTCTGGGCCGAGGCACCGAGCGAATCTGTGACTCGCAGCTTGATCACCGCGCTGCCTTTTTGCCCCACGACGGGTGTCACCTGTGCATTGCGGCTAGCACCGCCTCCACCGAGAGTGATGCTGGTATTTGGCACGAACTCGGTATTTGAAGAAGAGGCTGTGACGATTAATGAACCCGGCGCTGTCGGCGATGTCCCCGCATCACCGACGGTGAAAGTCATCGCTTCCGGAGTCTGCCCTGGGCTGACGATTTGATAACCCAGCAAGGCTGTAAGCGTGGGTGCGGTATTTGGCGCGGTGACAGTGACTGTGAAGGTGCTGCTGGCAGTTAGGGACTCGCCATCTGTGACAGTGAGTGTGATGATGGACGTGCCTTGTTGCCCAGCAACCGGCACGACCTTGATGGTGCGCTGGGCCGTGGTGCCACCGAGTTGTAGATTCGCCACATTGTTCGGTACCAGCGTGGTATTGCTTGATGTGGCATTGACCACTAGAGAGGTGAAGGTTGTCTCAGCATCTCCCGTGGTGAGGTAAAGCGTGCCAGTGTCTGTGCTCTGCGCGATGACTTGATCAGGCACATCGCTAATCAGCGGGGCAACCGCATGAAGAGCGGTGGCAAAGGCGCACCAGAGGAGTGCGGTGATGAAGTGGATTTTCATGGCGGATGAGTCAGAGCGAAAGGTGTTATTTTGCTTTGGCGAAAGCCTTCGCGTAGAAAGCCCAGTTCCTGTCCCCGAGGCGCTCATAGATCGCCGCGAGGTTGTGGCCGATACCTTCAAAGTGATCGTAGTCGTGCGCGATGCTTAGTGTGCTCATCTTCTCGTGGAGCGTGACGTTTGGCCCGACGAGCGCGCCGACGGCTTGGCGGATAAGCGTGTGGCCTTTGATCTGCGCGACGTTTTTCTCCAAGAGTGCCAGTGGATGCGCGGCGGTGAACAAAGCGTCTTTGCCGTTGAAGATGCGCTGGAAAATCTCGGCATGGCGGTTCTTCATCGTGCTGAGATCCACCACTGCTGCGTCGATCATCGAGATGGACCCAAATAGCTCAGGGTATTTGAATCCGAAGTGTCCGGCACCGTAACCACCCATCGAGAAGCCTTCGATCATCCGGGCCTCGCGTTTAGCAAGGGTTCGATACATCGTATCCACATGTGGGATGAGTTCCTTGATGATGACCGTCTCAATCGGACGCGGTGCATTCAGAGCATCGTTGTAGAAACCATCGACCATGCCGTTTGCGAACACGATTATGACGGGTGGCATTTTCTTCTGCGCGATGGCTGCGGTGAAGTTCTCGCACATTCGCGGAACTCCCCGCTGAGAACCGCCAACGCCATGAAGCCAGAACACGACGGGGAAGTGCTCGTCTTTGTTTTTCTCATAAGCTTCAGGCAAGTAGATGAGATAGCTGACCTTCTCGCCTGCCGCTTTGCTCTCGAATGTGTTGTAATGCAGGTTCGCCCCTATCACCGGAGGCATCTGCCAGGAGGCAGCCGCCCGAGGTCTCCTCTCGGGACTTTGCGCATGGCAGATAGCCACCGATATGAGGCTGGTGGCGATGAAGAGGGCGATGAAATGAGTGAGCTTTTTCATGATGATTCAGCGCTGGATGCGTGTGGTTTTGGAAGACTTTGCAGCGGCTTGCGGCATGGGTTCAGAGTCCTCTCCGAGTCCTTGAATGAGCCGACCCAGCAA
>JAIXOU010000084.1 GCA_027486585.1 Verrucomicrobiaceae bacterium
CATGGAGATCTGAACCAAATCATGCGTGAGCGCGTGATGCGGAATTTCCGCAACGGCACCATTGAAGTGCTGGTCGCGACGGATGTGGCTGCCCGTGGATTGGATGTCAATGACATCGACCTCATCGTGAACTTTGAGCTGCCGTATGACACCGAAGATTATGTTCACCGCATTGGACGAACAGGTCGCGCTGGCCGTAAAGGTACCGCGGTCAGCTTAGTCGCAGGTCGTGAGATCTATCTCATGCAGCGGATTCAGCGCTTCACCAATGCCAAGGTAACCCGCACCAAGGTTCCGTCACAGGAAGAACTGGAAGCCACGCGCGTGGATCAGGTCTTTGAAAAACTCAAGGCCACTCTTGAAGCCAACACTTACGGCAAGCATGAGCACACCGTTCAGCGCCTGCTGGATGCTGGTTTCAATCCAACGGATGTAATGAGCGCCGTGATGGATCTGTGGATGAAGGAATTCTCCCGTGAAGGCGAGCAGATCATCGAGGATCGTGCCCAACAACGCCCGCAGCAACAGCAGCGTGAATTTGTGCCGAGTGAACGCCCCGCGACCGTAGGCCAAACCGCCAATGCTGGCGATTTCCCCGCACGTGTCTTTACCCCAGCTGCAGCGCGCCCTCAGGCTCCACGTGATCCATCACTTTCCTATGAAGACGAGGGACCGCGCCGCCCAGACGCACCGCCAGCCGATCAGCAAGGTCGTGATGACTTTGGCCCAGCGCCGATGCGCTCCCGTTCAGCAGGTCCAAAGGGTCCGCGTTCCGGCATGGTTCGTCTCTTTGTAAACGTCGGCGGTATGGACAATGCCCGTCCAGGTGACATCGCAGGGATGATTTACAACACCGCGCAGATCCCTAGCGGTAGCCTTGGCAGCATTGAAGTCTTTGAAAAATGCAGCTACATCGAAGTGCCCTCTGATCACGTCGAAACCGTCATGAATACCGTGGCCGGAACCGACTTCCGGGGTCGCAGTGTCCGCCTTGATCTGGCCGACCGTCAAGACGGTGCCGGCGGAGAACGCCCGAAACGTACCTTTGGCCCACGCGGTTTTGGCAGCAAGCCTAGCTACGGTGGTGGCGGCGGCGGTGGCTTCAAAGGCGGTGGCGGTGGTGGAAACTACGGCGGCGGTGGTGGCGGAGGATTTCGCAAGCCCTTCGGCGGTGGTGGTGGTGGCGGCGGCTACAAAGGTGGCGGCTTCCGTGGCCGTCCACAGCAGGATGGTTGAGCCGATCCATTGAAATGATTTGAGTCAGGCTGACGTGTTACCCACGTCAGCCTTTCTTTTTGAGCTGTATGTGACAGCCAATCTTCTTGCACTGAAATTCACCAGCCTTTAGCTTTTAGACTGCCGTTCTGCTGCCCTAGCAGCTGCCATTTCTTAGCAAAGCCCTTTTTCCCAACCTACTTCATGCTTATCAGCACCAAAGCCTATGCCCGCGCCGGTCTTGTAGGCAATCCGTCAGACGGTTACTTCGGTAAGACGATCTCCTTCATCATCCGTAACTACTGCGCTGAAGTCACCCTTTTTGAAACTCCTGAGCTGACCATCGAACCCAATGAGCGGGATCATTCCAGCTTTGGCAGTATCGACGCTCTTGCACGCGATGTGCGCCAGTTTGGTTATTACGGCGGTATTCGCCTGCTGAAAGCCAGTGTGAAGCGTTTTTATGAATACTGCACCAAGCATCATCTACCGCTGCATGGACGCAATTTCACTCTGCGCTATTCCAGCAATATCCCGCCGCAAGTCGGTATGGCCGGCAGCAGCGCCATCATCACCGCCTGCTGGCGTGCCTTGATTGAATTTTACGGTGTCGAAGTCCCCAAGCATCTGCTACCCAGCCTGGTCCTCAGCGTTGAAAATGATGAACTCGGCATCCCCGCTGGACTGCAAGACCGCGTCATCCAGGGCTATGAAGGCGTCGTCTTCATGGACTTCAATCGTGCCAGCATCGAAAAACTCGGTTACGGCATTTATGAGGAGCTGGACCCCGCTTTGCTGCCGCCCGTCTTCGTGGCCTACACCACGAAGCTAAGTGAAGGCACCGAAGTCTTTCACAACGACATCCGAGGCCGCTGGAACCGTGGCGAGCGTGAAATCGTCAGCGCCATGTATCAGTGGGCAAACCTTGCCCAGCGCGTGCGTGACATGCTGCTGGCTGGTCGTGGCCAAGAGATTGGTCCTCTGCTCAACGAAAACTTCGATCTTCGCCGCCGCCTTTACAAGCTTAGCCAAGGCAACATTGCCATGGTCGAAGCCGCCCGCGACTGCGGTGCCAGTGCCAAATTCACCGGCAGCGGCGGCGCCATCGTCGGCACTTACGAAGACGAGGCTATGTTTGAAAAGCTGAAGGCAGCTCTGGAGCCCATGCAAGTCATGGTGATCAAGCCGCAGATTGTTTGAGGGCTAAGACAGAATTTCAGTGCGTTTCATTCTTCGTGACCAGTGGCTCAAAAGCAAACCATTGGGCCCAATGCTGATGAATATAATCGTGCATGATTGGTAGCCAGATTTTACCGAGGTCATCGGCGCGGATTTTGGTTTCGCCATCGTAGAAGCAGTCCAAGACGTGGATGCGGTAGCTGAGGCAGCCGATACGTTCCAATAGGATGGGGAAACAGGGGGCACGGGAGATTTCTGCCAGCACGAGCGGCCCGCGCGGAAGCTGATAGGTGCGGCCAGCGTGGGTCATGGCGACGGGTGAGATTTTGCCAATGACACGGTCCCCCTGCACAGCTACGGCCTCACCCGTTCGGAGAATGCGGCAGAGCTCCATGCCGAGGTGGTTATCAGCCTCACTGTAATGGACTTTCAAGAGGGGATTTTCCTGTTCGGTGCGGCGTAGCTCAGCCTCGCGCAGCTTTTGCATGTCTGCCCTTTGCTCAGGAGCGCGGACGGTATGCAGCGTGCGGCCAAATTTTTCAGCGAACAAACTGGCCCCGATATCGTAGTTTCCACTGTGAATGGTAAAGATAATCACGCCAGTGGGCAGAGCACGGATGGCGTCAAATCGCTCTCGGTGGGGAATGTCCCAGGTCACAGCCTTCTTAAAATGCATGTGCCAGAGGCGATCCAGATAGGTGAGGGCAAACTGAAGGAACATTTGATAACCAGCCCACCAGCAGCCTGCGGCGCTGAAATCAGGGCGCAGGGCGCTCAAGTTACCGATCACAGCTCGGCGCTGAGATCCTGCCAAAAGGTAAACGATCAACGTAATCGGCCGTACCAAGATCAAGGCTGCCCAAGTCGGGGTAAAGCGCATGACGCGCAGCAGTTGCGTAGTCAAAAAAGCCCCATGCAGACTCGACTTTCGTGGAGGCGGCGCTTGCGCGCTAGGCGGATTGGAGGTTTCTTCGGGAGTCATTGGCTGCATGGTGTTGCCTGTCTGTTGGAACCGATGTTCCAGCTTTCAGCGTCACCTGCCAGAACCTTTGCCCAGACCGGAAGTCGAGTCAAAACATGAACGTCCCAGCTCCTACAGACTACGATGTCATCATCATCGGCGGTGCCTTCAGCGGTGCCTCCTCCGCGCTACTTTTGAAGCGGCAGACGCCCAGTTTAAAAGTGCTGGTTGTGGAGCGTACCACAGAGTTCAGTCGTAAGGTGGGTGAGAGCACCTCAGAGGTGGGTGCCTGCTTCCTGACCCGCGTTCTGCACCTGGGGCACTACTTAAACGCCCATCACTACCAGAAGCATGGGCTGCGCATGTGGTTCAACAAAAAGCCGACTGACCGAGTCGAGGACTGCACAGAACTGGGGCCTAAATTTCAAAGCCGACTGCCGACGTTTCAACTGGATCGTTCTTTGCTGGATCAGCATGTTTTGGATTTAGCCGTGGAGGCTGGCGTAGATCTACTCAGGCCAGCTACGATCCGAGACATCACCCTGGCAGAGGCTGGGGAAGATCACCAGATTGGCCTGAAAACCAGTTCGGGTGAAGAGCGCACTTACACGGCACGCTGGTTGATTGATGGCTCGGGGCGCAAGGCCTTACTTTCTAAAAAACTCGGCCTGCACCGCCAACTGGGGGACGAGCACCCCACCTCTGCTATCTGGTGCCGTTACCGGAAGGTGAATCCGCTAGATAGTTATGAAAGCCGCACGCGTCACCCCATTCTCATGGAGCATGTGCGTGCCTCCCGCAGCAACGCCACGAACCATCTCATGGGCCGAGGCTGGTGGGTATGGCTGATTCCCCTATCCAATGGCGACTACAGTGTCGGCGTAGTTTGGGACCGCAGCGTCTTCACCATGCCCGAAGGCCCCTCGATGACGGCTCGTCTGCATGCCCATGTCATGCAGCATCCGATAGGGCGGCTCATGTTTGAAAACGCCGAGCCAATCGAAGACGACACTTTTTATTACAAGGGCCTAGGCTACTACACAGAACAGATGGTGGGGAACCGCTGGGCCATGGTGGGCGATGCAGCAGGCTTTATCGATCCACTCTACAGTCAAGGGCTGGACTACTGTGGACACACTGTCAGTGCCGTGACGCAGCTGATTAAGCGCGACCGCATGGGGGAAGATGTCAGCGCTACGACGAATTACCTTAAAGGTGCCTACAAGCGCAGTTACCGGCTGTGGTTTGAAAGCCTCTACAAAGGTAAATACAACTACATGGGAGATGCTGAACTGATGCGCATTTCCTTCCTCATGGATCTGGCCACCTACTTTGTGGGGCCGGTCCGGTTAGTCTATGATCACCCAGAATCCGAGTGGGTCCGCCTGCCCTATGATGGTGCTGCGGGGAATTTCTTTGCCAAATTCATGTCATTCTACAATCGCAGGCTGGCCGCCATGGCTAAAAAACGCCTGGAGAAAGGCACCTATGGGGCCTGGAACAATGGCATGGATCTGACCATCGCGCTGAGCTACACGCCGAATTTCAGCCCGCTCGGCTTCATCCGCTGGGGCATCCGACTTTGGCTCACCGCTGAGCTGCGCACGATCTTTGGCCGACCCAAAACTGCCCCGGCCATCGAAGCCATGCCCATGACTCACGAAGCCAAGGTGGCGATGTGAACTGCGTGATTTTTTTGACTCATGACATGGAGGGTTCAAATAAACCTTCTTTCAGATGCACACAAGACTTGCGCGACCTCTCGTCTCTGAGAAAGTCTAGGACTCTCTCCTGCCCCTTATTGTTCTGCCCATGAAACGTTTATTCGCCTTTGCTAAGCGCACGCCTCCGCCGAAGGAGCCGACCGTTTCAGAAGGTGTTGCTGGTTGGGTTCCGATGCAGGCCTACCCGACGCCACAGGAACTGACGCAGATGCTGCCAGCGGGGCTTTATCAGTTTGACAAAATGATCGGCCAAGGCGGCATGGGTGGTGTCTATTCTGGTCGGCAGTTGAACTTGGGACGTGCCGTTGCCATTAAGATTCTCCATCGTGATCACGGCAGTGACTACTCCTATGCTGAACGCTTCCGCCGTGAGGCCCAGGCCTTGGCGCAGATGAATCATCCAAACATCGTCAGCGTCTATGACTTTGGTCTTGTCGGGGAATACCTTTACTACGTCATGGAGTTTGTGGAGGGGACCGATCTGCATCACAGCGTCAGCATGGGCAAACTGACGATCCCAAAGATTCTAACCATCATTGAAGAAGTCTGTGACGCTCTGACCTATGCTCATGGCAAGGGAATCGTTCACCGCGACATCAAACCCGCCAACATCCTGATCGCAAATGACGGTCGCATCAAAGTGGCCGACTTTGGATTAGCGAAACGCTTCGACCAAAAAGCCACCATGCTCACGCAGTCAAACATGGCCATGGGCACTCCAGACTATGCGGCTCCAGAGCAGTATGATTCAAAGGCAGACATCGATCACCGAGCAGATCTCTATGCTCTGGGTGTGATGCTTTATCAAATGCTCACAGGCACCGTGCCGCGTGGCTCATGGCAGCAACCCTCCGTCCTTTGCGGATGTGACACGCGTCTGGATGCTGTGATCGTGCGCGCCCTGAAAACAGACCGCAATCAACGCTTTGCTTCAGCTGCCGAGTTTAAACAAGCCGTGCAGGCAGTGACCGCCACACCGCTAGCACCTGCCGCCGCTCCCATCTCGCGGATGCCGACTGCACCATCGTCAAAACCCATCATTGGGCGCGTCCTAGTGCTGGAGGATGATGTACTCCTGCGCAATCTCATTGTCCGGAATTTGAAGGGCGAAGGCTTTGAAATCGTCGAGACAGCCGATGGCAGCGATACGGTGAAGCGCTACAGCGAAGCCATGATCGCACGGAAACCCTTTGATCTCGTGCTCATCGATCTCACCATCCCACTCGGCATGGGCGGTGCACGCGCCATGGAACTGCTGCGTCAGGCCGATCCTGAGGTAGATGCCATCGTTTCCAGTGGGAACCGCTCGGATCCTGCCATGCTCCAGCCCAGCGCGCATGGCTTTGCCGATGTGCTGCCCAAGCCTTACGACAGCCGGGATCTGGTGCGGATCGTCAAGCAAGTGCTGGAGCAGCGGAATAAACGTCTGGCGGCTTCCCGTGCATGACCTTCACCACACCAGTCATTTGCCCCAGTTGTTGTCAGGAGTTTGAGGTGCCTGCACCGCATTTTTCAGAGATCCCTTGCGATGTAGATTATGACTGCGAAGTCTGCTGTCGCCCCATGCGCATTAGTTTTGATGAAATGGACGGCGAGGTCGTTGGCTCGGCCTACGGACTGGGTGATTGAGAAAATGGCTGCATTTTAGTGTTTCCTTTTCCGTGAATTCCAGATTCAATCTCCGAATCCCCCCAACTGCTATGCGTCTGATCCTCTGCCTCCTCACCCTCAGCACACTCTGTGCTCAGGCCCAGTTCGACATCTCCATGAAGCTGCCGCACTCCAATTACATGGCGCTAGAGGCCATCAGTGCCTCCGTCGTCATCACTAACCGCACAGGTGCCGTTGCCGTGCTCGGTGGTCCTGGGCGTGCGAACTGGTTATCCTTTAACATGAAGACCAGTGATGGTGTCGAGGTAGCCTCAATGAATGTATCTGGTGCCGAGTTGGTGCAAATTCAGCCCGGTGGCTCCATCCAGAGGCGTGTAACCGTGACGGATGCTTACTCTCCCACGGACATTGGTAACTATGCCATGACCGCTCGCGTTTTTCACGCCCCGAGCGGTGATTATTATGAAAGTGCCCGCACACGTTTCAGCATCGTGGATGCTAAGCCTATGTGGCAGCAAAGTTATGGCGTGCCTGCCGGATTTAAAGATGCTGGCAAAACCCGCAAATACAGCCTGCATCCCCTATTCGACGTTAACAGTACCACACTCTACTTCCGCATGACGGATGACAAAACGGGAGTGATGCTACGCACTTACCGCCTCGGCCCACTGAGCATGGTCTATGATCCGCAGATCACCATTGATGCCCAAAACCAGCTTCAAGTGCTTTTCTTGGCCAAGCCGGAACTCTTTGCCTATGCCACCATCGCCCCAGACGGCACGTTAAAAAAGCTCGCCTACTACAAGCAGAAAGGCAGTGATCGCCCCATGCTCCAGCAGACTAACAAAGGCGGCGTCATGGTCGCGGGCGGAGAATACTTCAACCCGAACGCTCCCCCACCAGCCATTCCCAAAGTCGGCGGTCGTGACATCTCAGATCGCCCACCTGGACTTTAATCCTAGTCCCGCCCCAAAAGCTCGCGCAGTTTACGGCGGAGTGTGGCTCGATTCATGTTTAAGGCAGCGGCCATGCGAGTCGGCTTATCGTCGAAATGAGCCAACAGACGAACCAACATTTGTTTTTCGACATTCGCCAACAAATCATCGTATAGCGGCAGGCTTTCCTCTGGGACGGTGAGTTGTAGATCCAGCCAAGAAGTTAATGCGTTCATCAGAGCCTCATCACGATGACTGCTGACCTCTGCCTGTCCTGCAGCAACTATCGCTTCAGGTAAATGACGTGGCAGCAAGAATGGGCCGCTAGCCACTGCAGCAGCGTGTCGCATCGCAGTCACCAATTCACGCACATTGCCTGGCCAATCATAAGCTTTCAGACAAGCCAGTGTTTCTGGGGCGATCACCATGTCGCGATGCGGAGCAGATTCGGCGAACCAAAAGAAACTCAAGGCCTCAATGTCCTCAATGCGCTCTTTTAAGGGAGGGAGATTCAACTGCAGGACCGCCAACTGATAATACAAATCTTCGCGGAAACGCCCTGCTGATATTTGATCGGTGAGCACCACTGAACTAGTAGCCAAAACACGCACTTCTTCAGTGCTTATGGCTCGCGATAACATCGCCTGAAGAGGCAGACTTAAATCGGCGATTTCCTCCACGATCAAGGTGCCTTCACGTGCTTCCTTCAGCGCAGTCTGTAATCCAGATGCAACTTTTTCTTCTGGCCATTCATCGGCTCGGAAAGTCACACAGCTGGATTTGGCATGCAGGCTATTCCGCTGAATCACTTGCGCGGCTGCCGTCTTTCCAGATCCGCGAGGGCCGCTGAGTAAAACGGGGACATTTGCGGCGCAGGCTTGAGCGATTGTGGCAAAACAACGCTGCATGCCTGGAGAAACCCCGATCATCAAAACCTGAGCTTTCTCCACCGATGGTGGGCTTGCTGATTCGACGGAAACCGGCTGAATCAGGGCCCGCAGACAACTCTGCATCTCCGGCAAGTTCAGCGGCTTTAAAAAATAATCATGCGCACCCAGGCGTCTAGCCTCCAAGGCATTCTCCAGCGTACCATGAGCCGTGATGATGAGCACGGGGCCCTCTTGACCCGTAGCTTTGAGCGCAGACAGCACTTTCAGGCCACTCATGTCTGGCAGACCAATATCGAGTAAAATGACATCAAAAGTTTGGCCTTTGGCTTTATCAAGTCCGCTTTGGCCTGAAGCTGCCACAACAGCTTCCGATCCTAGACGGCGCACCACAGTCGAGAGCGCTGCCGCTAGGGCATACTCGTCTTCGATGATTAATACTCGTGGCGTCATGAGAGTGGTTAATTTGGCGAAGGAACGAAACCTGTCGAATGGCGATTGTGGTCAAAGATCGTCAAGCAGCCACCAAGGATCGGCAGCGCTGCGGCATTGTACCTCGGTAGCATCCAGATTCATGATACTGCATGCCCACCAAAACCATCCAACTCGTCGCTAGTGGTGATCTACGTCTTGCGGCCAATCAAACCTGTTGGCCAGCCCAAAAGGCCATGGAGGAAGCTCTCGCTAAAGCAGTGAAAGCGGAAGGCTGGACTATCAAGCGTGCGCATGCCTACAATGCCAGAAAGAAACACGGTTTCATCGCCAGTCAGCGTGAAGGGATCGACGTCTTTCGCGGCATTGATCCCGATACACCACTCATCGTCGCAGAGGCCGTGTGGCAGTATTCCCATCATCTTTTGGCCGGACTCAGTACGCATCGCGGTCCTATTCTGACAATCGCCAATTGGAGCGGTCAGTGGCCAGGCCTTGTTGGCCTTTTGAACCTGAATGCCTCCCTCACCAAAGCAGGCGTGCGCTACTCCACACTCTGGAGTGAGACTTTCACCGATCGCTTTTTTAAAGAAGGTCTGCATGAGTGGCTGACGACTCAAAACATCTGCCATGATCAGTCCCATGTGCGCGATCTAACTCGGCTCAAACTACCCGCAGAGGACCAGCGGCTGGGAAACGACTTCGGGCGCCGATTCCGTCAGCATAAAGCCATCCTCGGAGTCTTTGATGAAGGCTGCATGGGCATGTACAACGCCATCATCCCAGACGAGCTCCTGCATCAGACGGGTTGTTTCAAAGAACGTCTCAGTCAGTCCAGTCTCTATGCCGCGATGCAGCTCGTGAGCGATACCGATGCACAAGACGTGCTTGCTTGGCTGAGACGCAAAGGCCTTCAACTGCGGCTTGGAACGGAGGAAGCCCATGACCTCACCGAATCTCAAGTGCTTCTCCAATGCAAAATGTACATCGCTGCCCTGCGCCTAGCAGACGAGTTTGGCTGTGACGCCATCGGTATTCAGTATCAACAAGGGCTCAAGGATCTGACGCCAGCCAGTGACCTCGTCGAAGGCATGCTCAATAATGCTGATCGTCCACCCGTGCTCAGCGCTGATGGCAAACGCATCCTTTTTGAAGGCGAGGCTCTACCTCATTTCAATGAAGTCGATGAATGCGCTGGCTTGGATGGATTGCTTACCTACCGACTCTGGCGCGAGCTTGGTTTCGCCCCAGAAAACACGCTGCACGATTTACGCTGGGGAGCCGACTTTGACGGCGACTTTGTATGGGTTCTCCTCATCAGTGGTGCGGCTCCTCCAGCGCACTTTCGAGGTGGCTGGAAAGGAGCCAGCAGCGAGCGGCAACCTGCCATGTACTTCCGCCTCGGCGGCGGCACCTTAAAAGGCATCAGTAAACCTGGCCATATCGTCTGGAGCCGCATCTTCGTCAAAGGTGGCGCTCTTCATGCCGACATCGGCGTCGCTGAAGTGGTCAAGTTACCTGAGGCAGAGACCCAGCGCCGCTGGCAAGAAACCACTCCTCAATGGCCCATCATGCATGCCGTGATGAAAGGCGTCTCAAGGGATCAAATGATGGCCCGCCACCAGTCGAATCACATCCAAGTCGTCTATTGCCCCAATGCAAAACAAGCCCACCGCGCCGCCCGCATCAAAGCCGCCGCCATGGCCGAACTCGGCCTGCAGGTCAGCCTTTGCGGAGAGGTCAAGCTAAGCTGAGTCACCCTATTTTCACACCATACCATCGCAAAAGTCTCGAAAAGCCTTCACCTCCTCGTCCGTAGCCACGCCTGCTACAATATGGCCCGCTAGACTGCGGACGATGTAAGCGCGATCAGGGGCTAGATTGAGCTGATTAACAACATCACGAATAATCGCCGCAAAGGTATTACCATTGTAAAAGCAAAATGGAGCCATTCGATGACAACGGCGTGCAAGATCAACGGCCTCATCCAAACGCATTTCTTGCTGATAAATAGACTCCCATAATTTCTTGGTCGAATCATGGCCGTCTGAGGTGGGTTTGTGTAATGCATTCTTAGCCGCACAAAGCAGAGCATTTTGAGCAGTCACAAACGGCCAGGAGTAACTCATCAGCCAAGAACGCTTCATCGCATTACTATTTGGTTTTGTTAGTCAGGGCTTTCTTTATCTCTTTAAGCTCTGTCACACCTGCACTCCTCAAAAAACCCTTACCCGTCTTGGCATAGATAGGCTCTGCTACAAATCTATCCTGAATCGCCAAGGCATCGTTGAGCACCCGCTGAAAGGCAGGATCATTTAGAAGCTTCGGATCAATCGCCTGATTCATACCCAGATCCTATGCCAAATTCATCTTGCGCGCAATCGTCTGTTCCTTCGGAATGGCCATTGGTATTGGCCCATTGGGATAGCCGTATTTCGCACAGTGTTTGTCGTGGAAACGGCTCGCTTCATGACGTTAAGATCCAATCATGATAAAATGGGTCCCGCTTTTGTTTTTCACCTTGATCACTTTGGCTCGTGGCGACGACACGGCCAAACTCGCCGCGCTCTTTGCCAAAGACGGCACCGTGACAATACCTGCGGGCGACTACCATCTCGATGGCACGCAGCCAATCCCGCTGCGCTCGAACACGACCGTCATGGCGCATGGCGCACGTTTTATCCTGCCGGAAATGCTACCGGACAAAGCACGCTTGGTGATTTTTGCGGGACAAAACATCGCCCACTTTGCCTGGCATGGCGGCGAGTTCATCGGGCATGTCTTTGATCCAGCAAAGAAAGACAACACCTGGGAGCCAAACGTAAACACGAAAGGCATCGAGATTACCACCACCCTGGCAGGCGGCACACACGACCTCTTGTTTCGCGAGGTGAAGTCCCATGACATGGCAGCCGCGGTGATCGGCGTCCATGGCTTATCCAAAAACGAAAGTGAAGTCACCGCATATGCGGAGCGTGTGGCCGTGGAAAGCTGCACGCTTCTGCGCAGCGGCAAGTTCATGTGGGATTACGGCTACCTTTGGCAAATCATGACTTTCCCTGAGGCCTATGAACCCTGGGAGGTCGAGAGGGCGAAGAAATACTTCCGCACCGACCTGATGCGTGAGGCAACCTTCAGCGGTGAACTCGTTAAATTAGATAACTCGGTCAAACCGATCTCTCTGAGCGCTAGTGAAGAACCCAGTCAGGCTTTAACCTTCATGGGTGAAAACCTGCCCAAGAACCTTGTGCGTGGCCTGCAATACTTCGTCATCGAATCCACGCCCACCCACATCAAAATAGCTAAAAACCTTGGCGGCGCTCCAATTCACTTCGAGGACGATGGAAGCGGCACATTAGCCTTTAACGTTCAGGCTCACTACCTCGCCGCGTATGCCCCGACCGGCAGCGGACCAGGCAAAGGCGCCTTCGACATCACCGGTGCTCGCGACCTGCGCGTCACCGGTTGCCAGCTCAGTGCCATCGGAGATACCATGCACATTCAGCGCTGCCAAAACATCGTCTTCGCGAATAATCACATTCTCGGCAGTCGCATGGGCGCGTTCTTTTTGGCTGAGTTCTGTCAGAATGCCAGCATCACCGGCAACCTCGTCGATGGCACCAACGGCAGCCGCGTCATCAGCGTCGAGAAGAGCTGCACGCACGTCACCATGACTGGCAACACCTTCCGTAATGGCGGACGAGGCGCTTGGATTAATCAGCCCGTCAATTTCATCATGACCGGCAACATCTTCATCAATAACACCACCAAGAATGAACCTGATCTGCGCCGTGGTCGCATCGCTTTTCAAACCGCCAAGTCTGGCCAGTTTCCCGAGCTTTACTTCACCCTCTACGAACCCAACGCCACCTACGGCCCCATCATCGTGAAGGACAACATCTTCCAGCTCGGTGACCACTGCCCGGATGAAGCCGTAACGTTTGCACCTAATGGGCACAACATTGTGTGCAGCGGAAATACATTCCAGAGAGGTGGTACGCGTGTTGGCAATCCCGTGGTGCTGGTTGTTGATCCCACCTGTGTCGGCGGTTCCATTGCAGACAACGTCGGCGCAAAGTCAGTCTCAAAGCCCGTCGATTTTAATCATGGCAGAAGGTAGTGACTGCTACGCACTGCGGGTCCTCTTTCTGGGCATCATTTTACAGGATGTGAAATTATCCAAAGCAAATAGGGAGTCCATGAATTGAACATTCCATGATCAACGTTTGATGATGAATGCATCCCATCTTCTCGGCTCTCGGTTTTCTCTTCTGCGTGATCCCATGTTACGCAGAAGCTCCTCTCAAAATCGTTCTCGCAGGCGATTCGACGGTGGCAACGGTTGCAAGTCCACCCAAAGAAAGGCCAGATCTCGCGGGTTGGGGGCAGATGTTGGGCGAATTTTTGCCAAAGACGACCGTGGTGAATCACGCGCGATCAGGAACAAGCACGAAGAGCTTTCGTGAACTAGGATTGTGGGATCGTGCGCTCAAAGAAAAGGGGCAGTGGGTGCTGATTCAGTTTGGGCACAATGATCAAAAGACGGCAGACCCCAAGCGTTACACGGATCCAGCCACAACTTACCGCGACAATTTGAAAGCCTTTATCCGTGAGGTGCGCGAGAGTGGAGGAAAGCCAGTGCTCGTCACCTCCGTGGCGCGACGTGTCTATGTGGATGGTAAGATGACGACGATCCTCACGCCTTATGTGCAGGCGGCACAAGCAGTTGGCAGAGAAATGCAGGTGCCGGTCATCGACTTGCATCGGGCCAGCTTTGCCCTGTTCCAGCAGATGGGGGAAACATTTTGCCAGCTTTACGGCCCGGGAGTGCAGGACAAATCACACTTCTCCCGTGAAGGCGCACGCATGATGGCGCGACTCGTCGCCGAGGGCTTGCAACGCGAGGTGCCAGAACTACGCCCGCACCTGCAACTCGTGCCGCCACCACCAGCGAACCTGCCTTATCAGGTCAAGCTAACCACCCTGACAAAAGGCTATGACGGCAAGACCTGCTGGGTGCATCCGCGAGCAGGTGCGATCCCTGGCCCAAAGCCAAGCGTCGTCCTCACGATGCAAAAACTGCTCCTCACAGGCAGCGACATTTTTTACGCGCTCAATGATGTTCACACGGATGATCTGGGCGAGACGTGGAGCCCGATCAAGGAGCACGCGGAAACACTCGGAAGGAGAAACGAAGGTAATGACATCGTTGTTGCTGCCTGCGACTTCACCCCAAAGTTTCATGCAAAGTCAGGCAAGCTTCTCGGCATTGGCCACACCGTCAGGTATCGCGGAGATAAGGTCGTACAAAATCGTCAGCGCGAGGCAAGCTACGCGGTCTATGATGACAAGACACGGAATTGGACGGCTTGGACGACGCTGGCGATGCCGAAAGAAGCTAAATTCTTCAACTCAGGTGCAGGCTGTGTACAGCGTTTCGATCTCGAGAACGGCGACATCCTGCTGCCCATTTACTTCAAGTCAGAGAAGGACAAATACTATCACACCACCGTGCTACGCTGTTCCTTTGACGGCACGACCTTAAAATACATCGAACATGGCACCGAGCTAACGCTGGAAAGCGGGCGCGGCTTGTATGAACCCTCGCTGACACGCTGCGGCAGTCAATTTTACCTCACATTAAGAAACGACACCGCAGGCTACGTAGCCACCAGCAGCGATGGCCTGCACTTCGCCCCCATTCGCCCATGGAAGTTCGACGACGGCAGCGATCTCGGGAATTACAATACTCAGCAGCACTGGGTCACCCATCGCGACCGTCTTTACCTCGTCTATAATCGCAAAGGCGCGCACAACGACCACGTCGCGCGTCACCGGGCCCCCCTCTTCATGGCTGAGGTGGATCAAAAAACGCTCGCAGTGAAACGCGACACCGAAAGCATCCTCGTACCCGAGCGCGGGGCACGACTCGGCAACTTCGCCATCACAGAGGTAAGTGAGAAAGAGACCTGGGTCACCGTCGCCGAGTGGATGCAGACTTGGTCACCGAACATCGTGATCCCTCCAGACAATGCTTTTGGTGCGGACAACTCTGTTTTCGCTGCCCGTATTCTCTGGAAAAACTGATGGAGCTAAGTGAGCTCGATCGGCCAATTTCTTGGCTTGTTTGAATCTGTGAAAAGCTGTTCAATGAAGTTCATCTTCTCACTATACCATGTCTCACCGCCTGATCGTCCTACTCGCTTTTGTCTTTCTAACCTCCATGGCTCGTTCGGAGCAGTTCGTGCTTTTTGATGTCACCTTTACCTTCACTCAGGAAGACGCCCTGAACTCGAAACCCAGTCAGTCGCACTACTACCTCAAAGACGACCGCCTCAATCCAAAACGTCCGAAGGATTGGACCTCGCCGGTCGATTACCGCAATGGGACGGTGCATCTGCGCCTCGAAGTCCTCGAAAAACCGGCGGGAGATCAGCCGACCTCATGGAGTGTGTGTTACATCCCCTACAAAGGCCAAAACCACGGCTATGGTTGCATTGGGACAGGTCCTTATTCAAAGACTGGCGTGATCGAAAAAGACCTTTCGATGACCACCTTCTGGCAGAACAACGACATCCTTTGGAACCAAGGCATCAAAGAGATGCATCTCGTGCTCAAGGACGACAAAAACCTTCATGCCCACAAGCGCCCCGATCCCGAGAAGTTCTTCCCCACGAAGGTACGCATGACCCTGATCCAGGTGTCCAAAGGCTCGAAGTATGATCCAAAGGAGCTTCCGACCAGCACGAAGCCCTGATTACTTCACGATCGGCAAGATCACGCGTGAGGCGTGTTTGGCATCGTGCCAGATGGTGTTGATTGCGGCGATGCCGGGCTCAGTAACGAAATGGGTAATCGGGCCGCCAGTCTGTGTGTTCGGCTCAAAATACGGAGCACCCGTGCTGGCGATGGTGACGCGCACCTGGTGCCCTTGGTTGAAGATGATGCTCACCCAGCCGATGTCCCAGGCCAGCTTCGTCACCTGACCAGGCACAAGCAGCTTCTGATGATCAAAGCCTTCGTGATAACGCGCACGCAGTGGGTAATCGACCAGCAGGATCGAGCGGCCATCGGGATACACATCCGTCACACGCAGAACAAAATCAGTGTCCTTTGCTGTGGAAGAAACAAAGACCTCGGCCTTGATTCGGCCAGTGACTTCCAGCGGCTCCATGAGCACATCGCTGGTCCAGGTGCGGACTTCAGCCTGCTCTTCAAAGGCGCGTGCGTCTCTGGCTCCGGGGAAACCCACGGTGTTCAGAATCATCGGACGCGCAGGATCACTCGCATATGAAGTGCTGGCGCTGGGTACGATTGGCTTTTGGGCGGCAAGCTTGCCATCGGGTTGCAGGAACCAGTCCGCAGCCTGACTCGCCGGCGGGAAGTTTTTGGCCTCGCGCCAGAGGTTGCCAGGAGCCCCGGCTTCACCGCAGGCACCCATGACGTAGTATTTCACGGGCCAGTCTTTCTCGATGCCGTTGTCCTCGCCTTTGAGGTAGTGATTGAACCACCTCGTCATGTGCGGATACACATCGAAGAAGGCATTCTCTGGGAACACCAGTTCGCCGATCTTATTCGACTTCGAATAGCCGCCGTGCAGCCAGGGGCCGATGATGAGTTGTTGCTGGCCGCGTGAATTGGGGCCGCCCTTCTCGTTGCGACCGATGAAGCTGGCGACACTGCCCTGGCACATGAAATCAAACCAGCTACCGATGGTGAAGCAAGGGTAGTTCATCTTGTCGAAATGCAACGACGCATCTTCGTCCTTCCAGAAGTCATCATAATCAGGATGCTGATCCCACTCCAGCAGCATGGCTTCGTTATCCTTGATGTCGCGCGCTACGGCGCCGCCCTTGAGGAAGCGCTGCGGCTTCGTCGCGCCACCGATTCGGTAGCCTTCGTGATACAGGCTCAAGCCGGTGTCGGTCATGTATTGTGCGACCAAGTGAGGTGGCTGGGTCACCGCAAGATAATTTTGTGCATAGCCAGCCTGCGAACCGCCATACGTGCCGATCTTGCCTGTGCACCAGGGCTGAGCGGCCAGCCACTCGCACACGTCGTAACCATCGCGAAGCTCACCCCATTGCAGCCCTCGGTAGCCGCGATACACGCCCTCGCTCAGATGCGTGCCGCGGTAGTTGACCAGCGCGATGACGAAGCCTCCCTCGGCAAATTTAGCCGCCGCTTTGCGTGACCCTGCGCTGGAAATATCCGCGTAGCGCTGCTCGAAAATCGCCGGCCACTTCCCTTTGCCCTGTGGAAAGAAAACATAGGCTGAGAGGCGCTTGCCATCACGCATGGGGATCATGAGGTGCTCCTCACGCACGCTGCCAAAGTCGAGCTTGGGAAGTTCTTTTGCCAGCAGTGACGACTGAATGACGAGACACAACAAGATCAGGAGAAAACGCATGACAGAGATACGCGAACCAGAGGGATGCCTTGCTCCCTTTGACCACTCAAAGGACTTTGCGAACATCGGTCTTTTAAAATTTTCGTTCTCCGCTGATGACGGACGGCGTATTTCAACTACTGTTCACTCGAACTCATGGAACTTACACGCAAACTCGAAATCCTGGCCGACGCGGCAAAGTATGACGCGTCCTGCGCCAGCTCGGGCGCGGCGCGGAAGGACTCGCGCGATGGCAAAGGCATTGGCTCCACCGGCGGCATGGGCATCTGCCATAGCTACACCCCGGACGGCCGCTGCGTGTCGCTCCTGAAGGTGCTCTTAACCAACGCCTGCCTCTACGACTGCCATTACTGCATCAACCGCCGCTCCAGCAATGTGCAGCGGGCACGTTTCACCCCGGAGGAGGTCGTGCAGCTCACGCTCGACTTCTACAAGCGTAACTACATCGAGGGACTCTTCCTTAGCAGCGGCATCGTGCGCAGCGCGGACTTCACCATGGAGCAGGTCATCGAAGTCGCGCGACAGCTGCGCGAGGTTCACCACTTCCGCGGTTACATTCATCTCAAAACCATCCCCGAAGCCTCGCAGGCGCTCATCGACAAAGCCGGACGCTATGCCGACCGCATCAGCATCAATATCGAGCTGCCCTCGCAGAAGAGCCTCGACCGCCTCGCGCCGGAAAAAAACCTCACGAACACGATGCAGGCCATGCATGGCATTCGCCAGCGTATCGACGAGAACGTGGATGCCAAAAAGGCCGCGCGTCAGATCGTGAATCGCCCACGAGCCAAGGCACCCGCCTTTGCCACTGGCCAGAGCACACAAATGATCGTCGGTGCGGACGACAGCACCGACGCACTCGTGCTGCACCGCGCCGATGAACTGTATCGCGACTGCCGTCTGCGGCGTGTTTACTACAGCGGTTTCAGCCCGATCCCGGAGCCCAGTGTGCTGCTGCCCATCAAGCCGCCGCCGCTCGTGCGCGAGCATCGATTGTATCAGGCCGACTGGCTGCTACGCTTCTACGGCTTCGATGTCGGCGAGCTGCTGCCCAAGGAAGACCCAAACCTTGATCTCGACCTCGATCCGAAGCTCGCCTGGGCCTTGCGCAATCGCGCCGTCTTCCCCGTGGACATCAATCGCGCCTCACAAGAGCTACTGTGGCGCATCCCCGGCCTCGGCACCGTCAATGTCGCACGCATCCTTGCGGCAAGACGCTGGGCCAGCCTCACGCTTGCCGATCTCCAGCGCATGCGAGTGAACCTCAAAAAAGTGATGCCCTTCATCATCGCCGCCGATCACCGTCCGCACATCGCCCAGCTCGAAAACGCCAACCTCCGCCAGCAGTTTCTCCCCGGCCCACGCCAGCTCGAACTCAACTTCAACGCCCCACCTCCGACCACACCTGCGGATGCCACGATGGTGCTCAGTGGACAGCTATGACCACCACCGCCCAAATCCAGCCCACCTTCGAAGCTTGGCGCTCCAAAGCCCGCGAGTTGCTGAAGCATGGCGTGGCACCAGAAAACGTCGATTGGGTGGACGCCTCGCAAACTGCCAGTTTGCTCGCCGAAGTGCCTGCGAAGTATCAAATCGCTCCCAACGCCTCCGTGAAAGTCCCAGCCGAGTTTTTGCGTCTCGCCGCCAATGTCTGCGCCCACACTGACCAGCGGCGTTTTGCCATTCTGTATCGGCTTTTGCATCGACTGGCGCTCGGCGGTGAAAAGCACCTGCTCGCCATGCCTTCTGATCGCGACATGCATCAGTGCACCATGTGGGCAAAGGCCGTCAGCCGCGACATTCACAAGATGCATGCCTTTGTGCGCTTCCGGCTTGTGGGCGTGAATGAGCAAAACGGTCGCGAGCAATTTGTCGCCTGGTTTGAGCCCGAGTATCGAATCACACGACTCGCGTCGCCGTTTTTTGAAAAACGCTTCGCCAGCATGGAATGGTCCATTTTGACGCCAGACGAGTGCGCGAGCTGGGATGGGAATAAACTCACTTTCATGCCCGGCATGAGCCGACATGACGCTCCCGCCGCCGATGCACATGACGACCTCTGGCGCACTTACTACCGCAGCATCTTCAATCCCGCGCGGCTCAAGGTTCAGGCCATGCAATCCGAGATGCCGATGAAGTATTGGAAGAACCTCCCTGAAGCCGAAATCATTCACGATCTCATCGCTAGCAGCGATCAACGCGTCCGCGCCATGATCGCCACTCCCGAGCGCCCCGTGAAGCCAGCGCCCAACAACGCGTATTTAAATTCACTGCGAAATAAGCCCGAAAAGCTCACTTCACCCGCTCCAGCATCTCCAGTGTCCTCGCCGTGATTTTCTCAGAGGCTTCGCGTTCGACGCGATTGGTGCCAAGCCAGGTTTCATAGCCGCCGAGGTCGTGATGTTTTGGCGTGGGCAGATAGCCATTGCTGCCGTTAGCGAGTTCGATGGTGAAGGTGTCCTTGAAAGGGCTGCGGGCTTTGATGTCGAGACCGATCTCGGTGAAAACCTCAAAGGGAAGCGATGCAATGCCAAGCTCGCCGATGCGGAAAGCCTGAATGATGGCTTGCACGGTGTCCGGCTTCGCCTTGCGTGCGGCCAGCGTGCGCTCGGCATAAGGCTGCTCCAAGCGATGCGTGGGTGTGGCATCTTTGGGCTTAGCGAGCACGCCCTCGGCCCAGGCAACCATGTCTGGGGTGGGGCGGCGCACGGCAAGTTCCAGATCACTCGCGGCGGCTTTTAAAGGCACCCAGTCCTGATGTTTGAGCGTCTCGCGGACACGCAGCACTTCCTGCGCAAGGTCGCCGGCAACGAGTTTAATCTTCTCATAGGGCTCGCGTTTCACAGCGGGAGTTTTGCCGCTATAGTCATTATTATTCACGTCGCCGCAGGGGCCATTCGCCAGAATGCCGACGCAGGGGGCACCGGTCTTTTCTTCAATGCGGCGACAAAATTCGCCGAAGTAATCCGCTGACAAATGCTCCGGCACCACGCCGCCAACGTAGTGCAGCCAGTAGTTCGCCATGAGCGCGATCTGGCGTCCGTCAGTGGCCTGCACGGAGAGACAATACACCTCGGGATTCGTCGGCCCAGCAGGCCCCGCCAGTCGCGGACGCAAAAGGCTGCTCGGATTCATCACAGCACGATCCAGTCCCCCAAAGGGATTTGGATGGGTGACGCCTTCTTTGAGCAACCAGCGTCGATTGAAGACATGCTGTGGCAGCTTACCCGTGCCCCACGCAATACGGGCAGGTTCCAGATGGTTGAGAGCGCGTTTCACGCCATCCACCACACGTGAGATGATGAAGCTGCGGTAATCGAGTGCGGGATCTTTGTTCGTGATGGCCGAGACGCTGGAGTGCGTGTGCGTGCCGGAGAACATCATGTTCGCCACCGGAATACCCGTAGCGACTTCGAGCTTCTTCTTGGCCTCGTCCCAGACATCGCGCCCGAGCGAAATCGTATCCGCCACAGCAAAGACGAGCTTCGTGGAGCCATCATCAAGCACAAGGCAGCGCACATGCAGCTCATCATGCACATGCTTCGCAATCGGCCTGGGCGCGAAGTTTCCGACGATCTCCATGCCCAGTGGCGGTGTGATATTGCTGGTGGCAGCACCTGCTTTAAAGACCGGCTTGGTCTGAGCTAATGCCAGAGAGTGAAGAAGGCCAAAGCAGACAAGGAGAATGATTTTCATGCAGTCACAAACCAACGCTGCACGCGTGTCATTTTCATTCTCCCACAACGAAAATCACCTCACGGCAGCGTCTGTGGCACAATCTTTCGCGCCTTGCTCAAATCGGGCCGTGCAGGCCGCGGATCATGCCAACGTTCTTTCGGCGCAGGTGCTTTGGCATCGAGATAGGCTCCCAAACGCATCCGCAGGTCGTCAAAGGCAGGCTGCGTGTCTTTGCCGAACTGAGATTTGCCAGCGTCTTCCTCATTCTTCTTCACCAAGGTGGCGCTAAGGCCTGGAATGGCTCGCACGGCGGCCATGACGCTCTCGCGGTTCTCGCCACTGACCGCGCAGTATTGCGTGAGATACTCGACGAGCTGCTGACCAGCGCGGAAGGTCTTCAGGCGCAGGCTGGGAACGGGGCCGTTCTCAGTCGGGTAGAACACGGAGAGTTCATCGGGCGTTTGCCAAGCGTCAGCTTTGCCAATGGTGTTCCAGGGCACCACGCCATCCGCACCCAGCGACCAAGCCTCGACGCACCACGCGGCGTTGGCGATGTTCGGCGTGCCGATGGCATTCGCGCTGCCATACATGTAGTAAAGATTGCCACAGTCCTTGGCACGACGCAGAATGCGCGGCCAGTAAGTGCGCAGCACGCCGCTGACGACTTCCACGTTCACGCAGTGATCGAGCAACTCACGCTGCCACTGCGGGCGGGAAATGTCGGCGCGATAAGTGAGATTCACCTTCGGGTAAGGCGCGACGGCGTTCCAAAACTCGCGGCCGTAGTGGCGGATGGCCCAGAAATCCTGCGTGTGCACGGGCTCGTCGAAAATCCACGCCGCAGTGCACTTCCGCCAGTCGTCCTTTTTGAAGTACACCTTGTTGTTGAGGTAGAACTCAAACATCGGTTCGGTCCAGCCCTTCGCTTCGAGGTGCTTAGCGATCTCTGCCGACATTGCGCGGAACTGCGTCCAGTAGGCGTCATCAAACGCACTTTCGATCCAATAGCCGCCCTTGAAGTGCTCGTCGTGCTTCATCGGCCAGTTTTCATTCAAGAGTAGGTAATAAGCATCCACCGGCACCGCTCCACGCGGCAGATCGGCGAAGGCGCTGCCATCGAGCAGTGGGCCGAACTCGGCATCAAACTTCGTCCAATCCCACTTCCCATCGCCGCCGAGCTTCGGTGCAGGCTCGTCCACCTTGCCGGTCCAGCCATACGGGAGCTGATTCAGCACCACGCGATGCTCATGCGCGAGCCGATAGTAGTCACGCGCATGCCCCGGCAGGCCGTAGGCGTTCATCTGCGGCAGAAACGACAGTCGATCCGGCAGCGTGAAGTTCCAAACCGTGATCGTGAACGGCATCACCGTGCCATCGACCGTGATCGTACCGCCGTGCTTACCTGCAAGCGTGTTTTTCGGCACATGCAGTTCAATGAAGGTCTCATCACCCTCTGCTTCACCTAAAACCAGCGGATCGGTGAACCCGGCCACTTTCGGCATACGATAGAGCTTCACGCCCACATTAGACGCTTTGACGACCGGTTTGCCCGTGACGGAAAAACCAATTGTTTCGCCCTTCGCGGCGAAAAAGTGCGTCGAGGCCAGTTCGCGACCGAACACGTCTTTCGCGGGCAGGTTGGGCTTTTCAATAGGGGTGGCTGGAACAGGAGGCAAAGTTGCAGCAGCGACCGCATTGACCTGAGTGATGGCTTTCGGAGACTCTATTGCGCCATCTTCGAACCAGAGCGTGAAGTAGGGTTTGTGAATGCGTTTGTCTTCCCGACTCGAAAGGTAACGATTCACGAAATTCGTGAACTTCACTGCGTTGCCATCACGCGTGTATTCATTGCCGATGTCGTCGATCACATAAAAGCCATGCGAACGGCCATCCAGGCGTGCCTGGGCCACGTCGGGCGAGATCGGGATGATTTGCCAGCCCTCCGCATCCGGCGCGGAGGCATCGCCAAAGCCCCATAGCGATCCACCTTCACCGCAGACGACGCTGGTGATGTCGGGATCGTTGTTGCCCCAGCGCAGCTCGCCGGTTTTCGCCCACGCAAAGGAACTCGCACCCGTTGTCTTCGCGTAGCTGCTGCCGGTGCCTTCCACCCAATCCTGCGAGATCGTGGAAACCGTCGTGCGCCTTAGTGGTGCCTCCGGCGACGCGAGATGCACATGCAGTTGGGCTTTGGTGATCTTTTTTCCGCGCAGCGCTGCCGGATCAAAGTCGATGAGGAAGAACTCCTGAATGCCCTTCAGCTTCAATTTGTGTGATCCACCATTGTTTCCTTCCACTTCCTTTGAGTAAGCAGAAATCCACAAGTCCCGAGAGACCTCCAAACGCTGCTGGGCGTTAAGGGTGAAGGCGGCGAGGAGAAAGAATGCGATGCGTTTCATGGTTAGTGAAAAACGCTGACGAAACCAAATCCGTATCAACCTCACTTCAAAATTGGCCACGTGAGCGATGACAGGCTCACCCTCTGACGCCCTTGCGCGTCGAAATTCGACGGGCTGAGCCATTGCTCGAAGGCTGCACGCAGCGCAGGCCATTCCTTGTCGATGGCAGCATACCAAGCGGTGTCGCGATTGCGGCCTTTGCGGACGGTGGCTTGGCGGAAAATACCTTCAAAGGATAGGCCGAGGCGCAACGCTGCTTTATGTGAGGGTTCATTGAGCGAATCGCACTTCCATTCGTAGCGGCGGTAGCCGAGTTCGAACGCGTAGCGCATCATGAGATACATCGCCTCGGTGGCGGCCTGCGTGCGTTGCAGTCTCGGCGAGAAATGCAGATGACCGACCTCAATGCTACCACAGGACGGCGAGATGCGCAGATAGCTCGCCAGACCGATGGCTTCGCCGCTCGTGGGATCGACGATGGCAAAGAAAAGCGGATCACGAGTACAACTTTGCTGTTCCAGCCATGCGTGAAAGTTCGCAAAAGTCTCAAACGGGCCGTAGGGTAGGTATGTCCAACCGGAGCCATGAGGATCGAACGAGTAAGCATCAAAAAGCGACTGCGCATGCTTGGCGGCATCGAGCGGCTCTAGGCGGCAAAAGTAGCCATGAATCACCTCGTGAGCCGGAAAGGGCGGCTCCTTCCAATCGGCGACGATTTCGCCGAACGGCTGATTCAAAGAATGAGTATCAACGGACATGGAACCATCACTCCGCGCATCCCCTGATTGACTCAAGCACTTCCAGCGGTTGACCTGCCAGAAGTTGGCGGCAAGATCAACTATGCCAGCGCAAGTCACTGCCATCTACATCAGCCCAGCCGCCACCGTGTTGCCGCATGCAGTGAATGAGGTGGTGGCGCGGACACATCGTGGCCTCGTTGGAGATCGCTACTTTGAAGGCTGCGGCACATTTTCTGATTGGGAACCAACGGGCCCTGGTCGTGAACTCACGCTGATCGAAGGCGAGGTGCTCGCCGAACTCGGCCTGAGTGCTGCTGAGGCACGCCGGAACATCGTCACCGAAGGTGTGCGGCTAAACGACCTCGTCGGGAAGCGCTTTCGCATCGGCGACGTGCTCATTGAGGGCATTCGTCTCTGCCCGCCGTGCACGCATTTGGACAAAGTCACCGGAAAAACCCTGCTAAAACCTCTCGCCGACCGCGGTGGCCTGCGAGCCGACATCTTGAGCGATGGCATCATTCGCCTGGGTGATGAAATCCATGTTCTTAACCACGAATCTTGATGTCCGCCTTCGCCAAAACACTCTCGCCACCGCCTTACTACGCCGTGATCTTCAGCTCGCAGCGCACGGAGGGCGATCAGGGCTATGGTGACATGGCTGATCGCATGGTGGAGCTGGCGCATGAGCAGCCGGGTTTTCTCGGTGTGGAGAGCGCACGCGGTGCGGGCGGTTTCGGCATCACGGTGTCGTATTGGGAGAGCACACAAGCCATCGCGAACTGGAAGGCGAACGCTGAGCACCGAATCGCGCAGGAGACGGGGAAGACAACATGGTATGCTGACTATCAACTGCGGATCGCCAAGGTAGAACGTGCTTATGGAAAACCAACCTTGTAAACGTAATGACCCGCAGATCGGCAGCGTATACTTGCCGCATGAAACACGTCCTAGCCGTCCTGCTCATCCCTTCGGTCCTATTTGCCGCGACCTCACCCGCGCCGAAGCCAAAGCTCGCATTCCAATACGAATCCGGCGACATCAAAGTGAGCCTCCCCACCGCCGATGAGCGGCGCGTGACGCACTTCGGTGCGGAGTCAATCAAGGCAGCTGTGAAGTATCTCAATGACGGTTCGACGTCCTGGGTGCGTGAAAAAAGCTGCGTGAACTGCCACACGACGGGCCCTTACCTGAGCGAGCGGCCCGCCTTGATCCCGCAACTCGGCAAACCGAGCGAGGAAATCGTGGCGGACTTCATTGAGTTTGTGCCAAAGGAGGTCAAAGAGGTGAAGGAGACGGCCACCAAGAGCGGCTATAAGCACATGCCAGGAGCGTTCACGGCGGTGTGGCGTTCGCTCGGCCTAGCGGAATGGGACAAGCATGTCACTGGGAAAACTTCCGAGCACACCGAACGCTCCATCTGCGACATGTTTGAGCGCCAATCGGCCAGCGGAGCCTTCGTGAGCCATGGCGAGGTCGAAATCCCGCACATCACGACGGACTTCGAACTCTCGCTGCAAGCCATGCGCACCATCACCGCAGCTCCCGGCTGGCTCGCGGGCCTCAAGGACGAAAAACTGATCGCGAAGGTCGAAAAGCTCAAAACTTGGCTGCGCACCACCGAGCCGAAAAATGATTGGGATCGCGTCTTGAGCCTGCAACTCGCCAATTACCTGCCAGAGCTTGTTTCCGCTGAAAAACGCGATGCTGCGATGAAACTACTTTCCTCCAAACAACACGCCGACGGCGGCTGGAGCACGCGCGACTTCTCCGCACTGAAGGACTGGCACTTCGAAGTCAGCGAAACCGTCCAAAAGCTGATCACCAGCCTAGCCGATGCCACCAAACCGGAAAGCGATGCCTACATGACCGCACTGGCTGTCGTGCTCATGCGTCAAAGCGGCGTGCCCGCCAAAGATGAGCGGATTCAAAGAGCTGTTGCATGGCTGAAGCATGAACAGCGTATCTCCGGCCGCTGGTGGATGCATTCGCTCTACCGCGGAAACTACCACTACATCACCTACATTGCGACCTGTCAGGCTTTAAAAGCTTTGGCGTTGTGTGATGAACTGCCTGTGATCACCACAGAGTGATCATGAAAAAGGCAGATGGTAATGCCATCTGCCTTTGTCGGTTGAAGGATGAATTGAAAAGCTTACTTCGCAGGGAAGGGGCTTTTGGTGAGGGACTTGAATTCCTCGGAGATTTTCGCCAAAGCATCCTTTGGACCAGTGAGCTTGATGAAAACGGGAGCATCATTGCCTGGGACGATGGCACCGAGCAGGGTGTAATTGTCCTTGGGTGTCTTGGGTCCCATCATTGGGCCGTCATTGTAGGTGCCCGTCGCAGTCACGAGCGTGACTTTGGTGCCATTGGCATCCAGCTCTTCAGTCTTGGATTCGGGTGGGCTGGCAAATTGGCCTAACCAGCGATCCACATTGGCTTTGGAGTCGCCACCCTGGCCTGCGCCAAAGTAGTAGAAGACAGCCTCCAGAGGCTTTTCAGAGCCTTCAACTGTGATCTGTAGAGTGCCAGCGCGCATGGGACTGGTCGGGGGAACTGAGGTCCAGGTGGTCGGGTAGCTGAAGTTTAAACCGGCGACGGTGAGTTTACCTTCATCCGCGCTGAGGCTGGAGGTCAGGGCAACTATGGTAAGAAGGGTGGAGAGAAGTTTCATGATTGGCTGTGGATGAGGTTGGTATCAAAAAAGAAGGCGAACCGGAGTCCGCCTTCGGGTCTTCTGCAATGAATTATTTGGTGATGTGCATGACGCCTTTCATCAGCAGCCAGTGGCCTGGAAAGGTGCACATGTAAGGATAGTCACCTGCTTCAGCCGGTGCCGTGAATTCGATGGTCTCACTGCTATTTGGCATGACGAGCTTGGTGTTGGCGATGATGTCGTCTTTGGCAGCATCTGGGACATAGCTTTTGGCCATGGCCTGTGGGTCAGTCATCATGGCGTTGGCTTGGGCACCGACGGCCATTTCTTTGCCTGGCTTGATCAGGATAAAGTTATGCGGCTGCGGGGCAATGCTGCCAGTATTGTTCAGGGTTAGTTTAACTTTTTGACCAGCTTTCACAGTCACGTCCGTTGTGGCATAGCCTAGTGGATTGGATGCATGTGGCTTCATCTCAATGATGGCGACATCTGCTTCTTGGGCAGACAAAGCGCAGGTGAACAGGCAAAGGGCGGAGATAGCAGCTATTTTTTTCATGGAGGTATGTTTGGGGGGAACTATGCTAATCGGGCGTTGCCGACACACAATTTCAACCTTTTTCGCCTGTCAGGGCACTCTGGGTGCAAGTTAGTGTCGCGAAAGTTAGGTCAGGCGTATGTCGTATATCTAGTCCCCCCATGAACCTCTACCACGAAACTTCCACTGCTTCTCATCAAATGAGCCGTCGCAAAGTGCTGCGCGGACTGGGGACAATGATGTCTCTGCCCTTCCTGGAGACCTTTGCAGGCAAGGCAAAAGCGGCAGCCGCCCAAAAAGCTCCTCTGCGGGCTGCGTGGCTCTACGTGCCGAATGGGGTGAATGTGGATGAGTGGTTTCCCACCGGGGAAGGCACAGGCTATCAGTTGAGCACGTCACTCAAAGAGTTAGAGCGCCACCGCAATGATTTCATGGTGGTTTCCGGCTTGGCTCAGGACTTTGCTCGTTCTCACGGCAACGGTGGCGGCGATCATGCGCGGGCAACGGCCACATTCCTGACGGGTTGCATGCCCAAGAAGACAGCTGGATCAGACATTCAACTCGGCGTGTCGGTGGATCAGATCGCGGCACAAAAAATCGGCCATCTGACGCGTCTGCCCTCTTTAGAATTAAGCGCGGATGGCCAGCGCAGTGCAGGGCGCTGTGACAGTGGTTACTCCTGTGCCTACCAGTTCAATCTTGCCTGGAAAAATGAGACCATGCCCATGGCTCCCGAGATGGACCCTCGGCTGGCTTTTGAGCGTCTTTTTGGTTACGGCGCTTCTGGAGCCCAGGGAGAAGCTGGCGCACGCAGGCAGAGGCTTCAAAAGAGCATTCTCGACACCGTCCTGGACGAAGCCAAGTCTCTGCAAGGCAAAGTAAGCGGCAGTGACAAACGCAAGCTGGATGAATACTTCGAATCCGTGCGCGACATCGAGCAGCGCATCGAACGCAGTGAAAAGTTCGCCACTCAAATGCCGAAAGACTTCAAGGTGCCCGAGGGGATTCCTGAAAGTTACGAGCAGCATATCCGCGTCATGTTTGACCTCATGGCTCTAGCGTTTCAGACCGACACGACACGCATCGCCACGTTTATGCTAGCGCATGACGGCAGTAATCGCAGCTTCCCAGACATCGGCGTTCCAGATGCACATCATGGCATCTCACATCATCAGCGCGATCCTGAAAAGCTGGCCAAACTGGGCAAAATCGACCGGTTTTACCTCCGTCAGTTCGCCTATTTCCTCGATAAACTGAAGAGCATCAAAGAAGGAGAAGTCAGCGTTTTGGACAATAGCATGATCGTTTGGGGCGGCGGCATCGGTGACCCTGACCGCCACAACCACGATAATCTCCCCATCGTCGTCGCTGGCCGCGCCGGCGGCACCTGGACGCCAGGTAAGCGCGTCATGCTTCCCGGAGAGACCCCCATGACCAATCTCTACGTCTCCATGCTAGAGCGCATGGGAGTGCGCGCTGAGACCGTCGGTGATAGCACGGGCAAGCTGGAAGTGGGATAACTGTAACTACACTTATCGAGCGTGCGAATACGAAAGAGGCCGAGTTGAAGGGAAAAGGAAAGACACTGCCGCTGGATTTGCAAAACACCGCGTTTCGTTGGAGGATGGTGATGTCGTGGTCGTGACCGAAACAAAAAGCTGACGCGGGGCCGCTGAGAGTATGGCTGAAGAGCTATGAAGCTGCTTTCTGTTTTCCTTTTACTCACCGCGGCCGTTTTGCCTAGGCTGCGGTTCAAACAGGCTCACCTTCGATCAAGATCGTCGCGCCTGGAATTCCACCAGAAGCCGGGAAGCTAGATCCAAGCTTGTCTTTGATGTCCAAGATGATTGCTATCGTGAGAGCACGACTGGTGGTAAAATCAATCTTCGAACTTGCTTTGGTGAGGCCTGTGGCCGGGTTCAAACATCCGACACTGCTGACGTAGTTGATTCCTGGGTGAATGAGGATTGCAGTCCGCTCACCAGTGCTATTTAACAGCAGGCCTGGCTTAGGTTTTCCGCTCGTGGTGACATCCGAGTCATAGTTGTGTGTTCGATACTTCGCGCCTGCATGAATCGACAGCGGGTAGCTGCCGGCTTTGATCCGGCGGTCTTGAAGATTGCCGATTTTATAAGTGTTGTTTCCTGGACCGCCACGCTCGACGATCTGACCGCTCAATCCAGTGGACTTGCCGTTCCAAAAACACTCGAAGTCTCCTACTGTACGAGCGTAACTCATTCCCGAACGCGTCTCCTGCCTAACACGTTTCAGATAGAGACAGTAGCCAGTGGATGGAATATTGCTCGACGTCAGACTCACGCCTGATTTGATTTTAGCCTGTTTCCCAGCAGATACGAGGCCAGTGAGTTCACGCCAAGTGCGTTTACCAGGTTCGATAAGACCGTCTGGATTGGTGAAATACCGGGCTTGAAACGCCACGATAGCCTTGACGGTATTCGATTTTGTTGCGTCGATTTTTCCGTCAATGCCGCCGGGATCGATGTTTGTGTTTTTTAAGATAACGGCAGCTTTGGTTAGAAGTTCCTGCACCACAAGAACATCAGATTTAGCGTTCGTCGCCCCCTTGGACTTGTCGCCAACAGAGCTGGTAATCTGAGGGCCGATGGCTGTCTCGACTTGGGAATCGGCTGCGATGTCTGTTGTTTCTGTTCCATTAGCTTTGATGTTGGGTTCGACCAATTCAACACCAGCGCTCCAATCCTTCTCCGGCACCTTGAAAGACTTGCCATTGACTTGGCCTATCTCGTAAATCGCCATCGCGAAGAAGAGCTTTTTCAACTGATCAAGCTCCTCAATGTCGCCTTCTTCGTCAAAAAGGTCTAGCTTGTCATTGGGCCCGATTCCCATCTTGCCAGCGACAAACTCCGAATACGCTTTGGGCGAGTTTTTCGGACCTCCTGGTAACGAACCGATCGTGTCCGTTGCGGGAGCCCAGCGCGACAGAATCTTGGCGATCGTTGTGAGCTTGTGCTTGGTATAGTAAACCCGAAGAAGGATGATGCCGGCACGCACTCCGTAAGCAGGATCCGTGAAGACAGCGTGGCCGCGTTCATCGGTTTTGGACGCTTTGCCATTCGCATCAAGCCATGCAGACCCGCTGTTCTTGACGTTGAGGTAGTTATTGTTTCGGATCCCTGTGCTCATATTTAGTGTGGGTGGTTATAGGTTTGAAAGTTTGAATGCTCAGAATCCCGCCAGCGACGTGACGGGTGCGGGCAGAGTGGTGTCCTCCGATTGAGCGAGGATACGGTTGATGGTGCGGGTGATGTAGAGGGTGTCGTTGTCGAAGCCACCGTGGGAGGGTTGCTTTTGTTCCTTGCCGTCATGCACGGTCTCTCCGGACTTTTTCAGGAACAAGGCAGGGACTTTTTTCGCAGCAACGGTGGCGCGCCACTTCTGCACTGCCTCGTTGAAGCCGAATTCATCGACTTTCTTCCGGTTGAAGAGCTGAAAGATATCCTTGTCGTCGAACTCCTTGTTCCAGGCGGCTTCCATGCCGAGGATGGGCGTTTTGTGCCATTCCTCGCACGCGCGGCTAACAAAGTAGAGAAGTGATTTGTTGTAAAAGCCGCCCACGTTGTCCTCCAGCTCGGCGGTGTTGTCGAGATTGCTGACGTAAAGGCGAGGGCCCTGTAGCATACCGCGATTGATGGCGCGGGCATAGTGTTCGTTGGCAAAAGACACGGTGCATGCGGGAGCGAAGAGATGACAGGAGGCCAAGGTGACGTTTTTATCCGCCTTGTGGAGCGTGGAGATAAAGTGTCCCTGCCAGATCGCGCCGGCGGAGTGACCGAGGAGATGGATTTCGGCAGTTTTATAGGTCGTGAGGAGAGAGGCGACCTCCGTGGCGAAGACGGATGCGCCATGCCCCTCACGGCCGGAGGCTTCCGCATTTTGCTTCATCTGGTGCCACAGGGATTTGCCGAGGAAACCGAGCGCCGTCTCCACGGTGTAGTCCGCTCCGTCGCTGACCTGCTCCTTCAGCCAATCGCCAATGCCACGGGCCTGGGAGGGTGCCCCACTATCCGGGAGGATTTTTTTCAGGACGTCGATGCCCATGTCTCGGAGGCTTTCTTTCCAGCCCGTTTTCCAAACGACAAAAATGGGGTAAATGCCGTTCGCCTTGAAATAGGGGGCCATGATTTGAGCGCGCTTGATGCCGTCTTCTTCATGATTGAGCCCGCCGTGGGCGTAGATGGCCACCTTGCGGTTCTTGGGGCTGGATTTCATCCAGTCGTGAAGTTTTTGGAACACGACCTCCTGCGCAAATCCGACTCCGCTATAAGCGCCGGAGTTGCGCAACAACACGCCATCATTTCCAAGTACGACGGAGTGATGGCGGGCCAGATCCTCGCTCCAGGGCGAAGTGAGACTGTCAGAGGTGGCTGAGGTGGAGTCAGACGACGAGCTGGATGAAACGCGATGAAGCGCGCGGGTAGTGAATGTTGTCGGCACCTGATCTTGAATCACGGGAACGCCCATGGTGGCCACCCAGGCATCCGTGGCATTCTCCAGCCAGTCTCCGTAATGCATGAGAGCAAAGCCGTGATAGCCCCAGCCATTTCCCCATGAGTTCTGCACTATGAAACCACGACAGTTGTAGCCCACGATGGCAAAAGCGTGACCGCTGGGTGCCTTCCTGCCCGGTTTCCACGTTATCACGGGCAGTTTGCCCACATGTTCGGTCACATCTTTCAAGTCCCAGCCGTCATGCACGTCCGCGCTGCAATACAGCGCACCCACCTCTTGAATCGCGCTCTGCATAGCGGTGATGTCGTCCGTCTCGACACGGTAATAGGCACCGAGGGCGATCTGCGCGGCTTCGACAGCCCATTTGGGTTTCGGCTTGCCGGGATTTTTATTTTTGTCGAGGTAGGGCCAAGTTTTCTTGAGGCACACACCATGGCGGTGCCAGCCCTTAACCGCCCCACGGCAGCTCGATCCGTCATAGTCCTCACCAGGCCACTCATCGTAAAGCCGGGCGTGCTCGTATAGCATACGCTCGCTCACCTTGTCAGGCAGTTCCGCGTTCCCGACCACCCTGCCATCGGGAAACACCGCTTGTCGAAATCGCAGGTAATTGATCATCGCCGCCAGCCCAAAGCCGGTGCAGGCACCTTCCTCTCCCTGGTCTAGTATCAGCTTGCTGTAGAGCATCAGCAGATTATCCGCAAATTCGGTGGAGGGATAAACTGCGGGCAGGTTTACCAGCTTTGGTTGGTATTTGCGGTCGCGCACGTCGTAGCGGTCAGGGCGCACGTCGAAAAGGCGGGCTTTGCCGTGGAGGGTTTTTCGGTTGGCGGGCATATCGTGGTGGGGATGATGTGAGGTGTTGAAAAGGCGAGGGACTCTTGAGAGGTCATTGAGGTTTGGTCACCGTCTGCACTTGGGATTCGACGATGGATACAAAACTGGGCACGAGCCGCTCACTCAGGCCTGCGGCAAATCCAAGGAGGAATTGCAGCCACATGGCCGTGTCCTGATTCGCTAAATCCATTGAATTGGGCAGCGTCATGAAGCCGAGCAGAAACTTGGATTTGATACCCAGCGTGATGAAGGCAGCTCCAAGCACGCCGACCATGATTCGTGATGCCCCCTCGATCATGTTGATGGTTTGCCCCGCACCCGCATCGTATTGGCGGGTAGATGCCCCCATCAGAAGCGACAACATCGCCCCCAGGGAACCGATGAGGGAAAACTTGATCACATCCCAACCTTCTGGACTGATCCAACTCCATGATTGTGCCGCCAGAATCAAAGCTTCGTAAGTTGCGGACGGGCCAGCTGCCGAATCCTGCGGCACATCCTGCGCTTTCTGTAGTTTCTCTATGATTGACTTTGACGCAGGGCTTTCGGGTGATTGAGTGAAAGCATAGTTAAAGAAAGCCAGCATCAGCAGGCACATCAGCAGTCCCATCATAGCTCCGGCCAGCACGTTCTTGCGACCGCGATCTGATGAGCGGCCCTTCACATACTCCTGTGCTTTTTGCAGGGCTGAGCGAGCCGCCTCACTTCGTGGGTCAGCAGGGCGTGGTTGATTGGGATCGACTGGCGGTGGTGGCGGCGGGCAGTCCTCGATGGCGCGGGCCAAGGCTTCCGCGATCAGTCGCCGACAGGAACGCAGCGTGGATTGCTGACGCCGCAGCTGGGAGAAATCGCATTCAGCCACAGCACTGGACACATCATCGGCCTTCAGAGATTCTCCCTGTGCATCCTTCTTGTCGGCTTTTCCTATGGAAGACTCACGTCCTGCCCAGTGCAACCAGTCACGGAACTGCAGGCGCAGGCCTTCCGAGAGGGTCTCCAAGTGTACCACGTCCGTGAGGATCAGGCCAAAATCTTTGGGAAAAAAGCGCTCTGGCGGCAGGGTCCTTCCTTCAGTCTGATCTTTAAAAAACCACTGGATGCTCAAATCCTCATCGAGATAGATCGCATATCTGAAGTCCTCATCCGGTCCACCATCAGAGTAGATCAGGTCCACCACCCAGCGTTTGAGGTATTCGTCTTTGAATCCTTCGCGGATCCAATACTCTTTGTCGGCATTTTCTGGCATAACGGTTTTGATTTAGGGGGTGTGTCTGTTTGGGTGCTGCTGTAGCTGAAGATTCTTTCAGGATCAGAGCGGGAGCCCCATGGCCTCCGCTCGCTGTGTCTGGGCGTTTGGGGTGGCATTAACCGCCCACCGTGATTCTTGTGTTTCTTACTCGTTTGCGTGGGGGGAACTGGCAGAAGTAGGATCAGCAACGTAGCCTTCGTCTCCCGGCTTCAGCAGCACGAAGGGGGAACCCCAGAGCAGGTTTTTATCCCCCTCTTCAGGCTGGAATCAAAGGTGGCGACTTTCATGGGTGCGGAGGGTTAGTTGGAAAGCATGGTCGCTGCTTACAGAAGACGTTCCGCAGAGCGTGGAGGAACTGTCTCAGACTGCGCTGTCCCCTTGCGTAGGTAGCACCCAAGAAGAACTTAACTGCTGCCAAGCAGCCTTCCCTATGAAATGAAGGGCCAGACGTGCGATACGGGTCATCGCGCCCGGAGGTCTGCAAGGAATGGTTAATAAACGAATTTCCCCTCATGCCCACGAGGCTAAGGGAGTCTGGCCGTAAATGGCAAGCTAAAAACTCAACGGCCCTTTATTTTCTTCTGTGACATGACCACAAAGAATGCTCAGCCCTGCGCAGCGCCCCCTGAAACAGCCAGCGTGCAGTCTCATCTGCGAAGGCCTTTGATGCCACTGACATAGTTTCAGTAGAAGGCGACGATGCCTTTCCAGTTTTTGGGGAGGCCTTTGACACTATCCAGATTGGCTCCACTGAGATCGGCTCCAGCGAGGATAGCATCAGAGAGGTCGGCATCAGAGAGGTCGGCTTCAATTAGGATTGTTTGAGTGAGATCAGCATCGCTTAGATCGGCATGACTGAGGTCAGCTTCATAAATATTGGCTCCGCGGAGATAAGCTCCAGTTAAGTCAGCACCACTGAAGTCGGCTCCATTTAAAAAAGCTTGATTGAGGTCGGCTCTACTAAGGATGGCGTCGCTGAAGTTGGCTCCACCGAGATCGGCTTCGCTGAAGTTGGTTCCATTGAGTTCGGCTCCTGCGAGGTTGGCTCCACTAAGGTCAGCTTCGAATAGGTCTGACATAAACATAACTTGATTCTCAAAGCGTATCCAGTTGAGAGCCTTAACGGCTAAAATCGACTCATACTGATCAGCGTGACCTTGTAGCCGCTTGATCCAAGCCGCTGCCGAGGTGCGCTCTGGCCAGGGTATGTCACTGAGCTTCTGGGTTACTTGAGCCGTCGCGCTGAGGGTCAATAGTAGAGACTCCTCGGCATTGCGTGCCTGACACTGCATCTTAAGGAAGTCTGGCAAAGCCAGCTTTTCCATGGGCATGCCCTGGCGCAAGAGGATGCCTATGAGTTTCACTAAAAGCGTCTGCCATTCCTGCGGGCGGGCGGTGGGCAAATGGATTTCATTTTTCAGAAAATCCCATTGGCGTGAGTTCATAGCGGTGGGGCCGCAGAGGCGGGCCCACTCCTCCAGGCACTGCTGCGGGGTCCAGCCGCGGTAGGTCTGCTCATAGCGGAGCAGTTCCTCCTGCATGTCTGCCAGTAGCCTGACCACGCGGCGGGCCACCAAATACTCCCCGAAGCTCTTGTGGGTGAATTCAAAGGCATTGTCCTGATCCCGATCCCCAGCCTTCCGGAAGAAGAAGGCGGTGAAAAGCCGCAGGACGCCATTCTCTGCGCCGTCCTGGAAGATCTCTAGCAGCGGGGTGATTCGGGCATCGGCACAGTGCTGGGTGACTTCTCTGACGGTGGTCTTCCTGCCGTCCCCATGCCAGGAGGCTACGGCGATCTCTTCCAGCACGCGGTGAAACTCGACCGCTCCCATGCCGCGAACGGCGAAGTTTTCCCCACCTGCCCAGCGGCGGTCATAAACCTCATGGATGAGGGTTGCGTAGATTTGGTTTTGCGTGACCTCTTTTCTAAAATCGAGGCCACCTGACTGGTAGGCCAGCGCCAGCAGGTAATTTAGCAGAGGCTCGGCGCTGACTTCCAAAAGATCCTCGCGGTTCAGAGACTGAGGAAGTCCGGTGTAGCTCTGGCCGGTGAGTTCACCGTATTTACGCCACCAGTCCTGGCGCTGATCTGACTCAGCGAGCAGTTCCCAGTCGCGCTCGTAGTGGTCTTTATCCTCATCAGCGACCTTGTAGGGGCAGAGGTGGAGCACGGAGCCTTCTTTTCGAAATTCGGACTCCAGTCCCTGCATGACGACGGTACGGCCGGTGAGAATGACCTTCAGCCGCAGGGCGGTGGTGTTGTGATCCTGCACGAGTTCCTTCACGGCACGTACGAAATCGTGGGTGTTGGTTTGGGCGATCTTGCCCAGCATGGCCAGCTCATCCAAACCATCGAAGATGAGCAAAAGCTGGGGCTCCCCAGATTCACGATCCAGTGGCGTGGAGGCTCCTGGCAGGAGGCCGGTATCACTGAGGTATTGGTGAATGGCGGGTATGATGTCGCCTTTGTATTTGATCCGATGCAGGGGGATGTAGAGAGCGCGCCAGCCGGTCTGCGCTAGGACCTCAGCGGTGAACACTTTCGCCACGGAGGACTTGCCGCTGCCAGGGCCGCCACTGACGACACGGCATGCGTCATTTTTATTCTGAGCCTGCACCCAGGTGAGCAGCTGGTCGGTAAAATTAAGCGCGATGCGTTTGCGGTTTTTTTCCACGCCGCGCTCGGTAGGCATGTCTAGCTGGCCCTGCGGCAGGCGCTCGTAGTAAGCCCGCAGGGGAACATACAGCTGGCGCAGAGAGAAGGGCTCCCCGAACATAGGGCTGTCCAGCTCCTGATCCAGCCAGGCGCGGTATTGCTCCCAAGCGCGCTCACGCTCGCCCGCCGGAGTGAAGGGCGTGGTGGCGGCAGGAATGATGGGAGCATAAAACTCCGCGTGCTCCCGCCACTCCTGATTCAGCGCATAGACGAAATAACTGGGCAGGCGGCTGCAGATGGAGGTGGCCTTTGGCTGATCAAAACCGATCTGAAGCAGCCACTGGTGGAACCAGTCTGTACACTCGGGCAGCAGGGAAAGACTGCCGGGCCGACGGAAGAAGTCTTTGCTGACGGTCAGTTCGGCCTTGCTCAGGGCTCTGTCGAGCTCGACCTCCAAGGCTTTGGCATCGGGTGTCTGCTCGGAAGAACGATGCAGCCATGACTCCTGCGTGAGATTCTGCATGGCCCGCAGCAAGGAGCGGCGGATAAGCAGCCAGGCCAGCCCACCTGCATCCGGCTTCAAGCTAAGCGCCGAGAGGGCGGAGCTTGCATCGGCTGCGAGGTCGTAGTATTTCTTGGTGCCGATGTGGGCAGCAGCAGCCCCCAGAGATTTAAACAGCCCCCCGATGTCCGCTTTGATCTCTCTTTCCAACAAGGAGATGGGCTTGCTGACGATGAGGTCAGGTGTTTTTGCAGCCGCTGCGGAGGGTTTCTTTGCCATGAGGGCACTTTGAAGTGCATGGCGGCAGCGGTCAATCCTGCGGGTGAGGGGCGACGATCTATCTTCCTAACTTCAGGGTATCTCTTCCGCCCTACCACAGGGGACGCGCACTGAGGGTGATTGTAAAGCTCTTTTACTTAGCCGCTTTAGCCTGAGCTTGGCTTTCTGGAGAAAGGCGTGCCAGAGGGACGAGGAAGACCTCGTTATTGGCGGCCATTTTCAGCAGGACGCCATCACCTTGCAGGCCCATGAATGTGGCTTGGATGGCTTTGCCATCATTGCTGGTCCAGCTTTGCACACTGCCTGCAGCAGGAAGGGGGGCTGCGGTTGCGGTCGGGGCGACCATGGGGGCTGGTCCGCTGCCGGTGAAGGCCCCCTCTTTGATCCATGTTTCTAAAGCCGTGATCTCCGCAGGCGTCAGGCGATTCTTGCCTTTGGGTGGCATGGAGTCATCGTCGTCATCGGGAAGCTTGCAGGAAGTGAGCAGACTGCTTTTGGCGGGATCACCAGGAACGATTTGACCGTTGGGCTTGATGACCTCAGCGAGTTTTTCCGGCGTGTCTAAAGCTAAGTCACCTTTGGTTTTGCCCTTGCTCACAGCATGACAAGCATAGCATTTCTGGGAGAAAATGGATTTAATCTGAGCATACTCCACTGCAGAAGCAGAGTGGGCGATGGCGAAAATGAAGGCGGCAGAGACGATGCTTTTCATGTGAATTGGGTATCTTTAGCAAAAGACTGGGTGACTTGGCAAGTGTGGCGTTAATATTCCGTCCTTGTCAAACGCTTCACTCGGGCGAGACTTGGCTCAATTCTTTCTCTCCCCCGCAGTACCTTATGCCGGAACCCAGTCTTTTCAGGCACTATCAAATCGTCCAAGATACAGAAGGCAATCATGTCGAACTGACTCGCAATGACGAGCAGGTCAATGTGATGGCCTGTGACACTGTTCAGATGGAGTTTGTGCATTGTCACGTGCTGCTAAAAGCGCTGACAGATCGTGCTTTGTTTGAGGACAACTGCCGAAAGCTGCAACAGATCGGTCATCCATTGCTGGCGCGGTTGACGGACTTTGGTGAAGATGAGGGAAATCCTTTTTACATCACGACCAATGTGGACGGTGAGACACTGCAAAGTTACCTGTCTCGTCAGACCGAGCTTCCGGGCTGGCTCGCAGTGATGGTCGCCACGCGTGCCTTAGAGGCCGTGGCGGCGCTGGTGTCGCGGATTGATCTCATGCCTAGCAAACCCTTGGAAAGCCTGCGTCTGCTTCAGATCGGCCCGCAGTCCTTGCAGGTTCAGGTGGCGGATTATCGATTGCTGCCGAGTGGAGCCAAAAAGGTGCGTGGTCTCAAAGCAGCCTTTGAAAAACAGGCCAAATTTCTGCGCAGCTTCCTCGTCGATCAATCCGGTGGCGGGCCAACGCTGCCAGATGCGGTGCTACCGACAGCCGACTTCACCGAGCTGCTGAATGCTTGTTTAGACGCAGCTGCTCCAGAAAACGTCTCGGCTATTCAAAGCCTCCGAGAAGCACTCTTAAAGTTGGTGCCCGATAAGCTAGCAGGTGAAATTCCCGCTGCTCAAAAACCACGTGCCCTGCTGGCTCAGCAATTGGCAAGCTACCAAGAAGTGGCGCGCGCTGTCGTGAATCGGATTCGCATTCAGAGTCAGCGCCTGGACATGGCCAATCCCTACTCCATGCGTGGCACTCTGACCAAGACAGGCCGCCAGGTCCTGGTGGAGCAAGTTCTACCCTCCCGTCTAGCTCCTGCGGTGATCGCGGCAGCCGCAGAAAAGGCCTATCGCTTGGACAAAAAGCGTGACTTCCCAGCCATCATTTCAGTAGCCCTTTTGCATGAGGCTGAAGGGTTGACCTGCGTGGCTGAAGAGTTGGCTGAAGGCATCACTCTGGCAGATCTTCTCCGCGAGCGCCGCGCCCTCAGTGTGCATGAGACATACATTGTTTTAGCGGGTCTGGATGGGGCGCTTTCACAATTGGAAAACTCAGGTTTAGAGGCCCGCCGTTTGCGTCTGGAGGACATTCATCTGCTCACGGGTTTCCCCCGTGAAGATGCGCGGAGTACGAAGCTACTCCTAACCAAATTGACGGATTGGCCTGCTTTTTCCGTCATGCTGCGTGCCCACCCAACGCTCGCTGCGATGTCCGGACGCGGCACGGATCCTGCCCTGATTCTGCCGGCACCCAAGGATGGATCTAGGAGCTGGAACGCCGCATGGCTCTCGTCGGTCGGCCGCTTTTTGTTAGCTCTAGAGCCACTGCCTGGAGCTGTCTCTGAAGCCCCTGCAAACACACGTGAAATTGACACGGTGGCACGGCTCCTGGACGACGAGCTGGCGAAAGCCCGCCAGGGCAGCGCGAGTAAACGCGGGGACTTTTTGGCACGCTATGCCCGTGTGGTGCAGCACCATGATCTGGTCAAGCCTGCTGCCGCTCCAGCTTCAGAACCTCTGGAGCCTATCAGGAGTAAAGCTTCTCGCACACGTCCCATGGTTGAGAACCGAGAGATCTCCGCCTCCTTGGCGCCTTTGACCACTGGCTTAGCACCCATGGCCGAGAAACCATCCGTCGGTTTTGCTGAGCTACTTTTTCGTGGCACGAGTGAGACGTCACCTGCCTCAGGCCCCGATTGGGCTAAAACGGCTGTCGATGCGCCACCGACGATCAATCCGCATGAGTCCTTGTTGCCGCCAGATGAATTTGTGCCGTTCTGGTTACGTGCGGCTGTTTTTATCGGTGGCTCAATGGTTCTAGGGGGCATCATCGCGCATTTGTCTGGAGATGCCACATGGCTAAAAAATGAAGTTAAAAAGCCCGTGCACGCGATTGAGGCTGCCGTGCCAAAAGCCACTCCAGTGACGCGTGCGGTCCCTGCTTTTGAGCCATCGCCTAGGCCTGATCCAGTGCCGGAAGCCCCGAAGACACCTGGGGTTGGACTCACGCCACCAAGTGGACTCAAGAATGCAATTGGCGACCAATAAGGCCAATCCCAGTGGCATCAAACAGCCATTTAGATGCATCTAGTTGATTTGTGCGTTTGCAAAGTCTCGATTTATCGTTATGCCTCCAGAATTCTCTCTCGCTATAACAGCGACGATGAGAGCAAAAACAAACACCACGATACATACTATGAAATACGCTATCCTCGCCCTCGCCGTTGCCGGTCTCGTCTCCTGCGCTTCCAAGC
>JAIXOU010000095.1 GCA_027486585.1 Verrucomicrobiaceae bacterium
AGGCTGAATGGCTTGATCACGAGTGTGCAGACTGGTTGGTGCAAAACTGCCGCTTTGAGGACAACTTCCAGACCTTCGGCATCATGTCCGGCCCCGGAATGCTGCGAGGCTGCGTCTTCACGCGCATGGGCAACGCCATCGGACTGAACACGGGGATTGGCGTAGTCGGCGGCATCCCTCGCGACATCACCATCGCTGACAACACCTTCACGGACGTGAATCCCCGTCCTCATCGCCCCACGCTCGAAGCCCGCGCTCACAACGCCAAAGGCCAGGATGGCGTGCCGCCCATCGAGCGCCTCATCATCACCGGCAACACGATCACCCGCAGCGGCGGCCCCGCGATGAAGCTCATCGGCATTAAAGACTCTCGCATTGAGAACAACCGTATCAACTCGCCCGTGCGTGCCACCGTCATCGCGAGACCTGAAGATGAGGCCGACCGCCAAGCCATCGTGTTGCGCAACAGCACAGGCGTGGAGTTGAAAGGCAACACGCTCACCGATCCCGAAAACCACACGCAGCCCGATGCCCACAGCCAAAGCACGCTACTCGGAGCCGAAGGCACCAAGGACATCACGCTCGATGGCAAACGGCTCCAAGAATAGCCGCCCGTTCTTGAACAAATAACGCGATTTCAATCATGCAGCTCTCACTCACATTCCTTCTCACACTTGTTTTCGCGCCATTCGTTTCCGCCGCAGGCAATGAGCATCTCTCGCCACACCAGCGGGTGATCCTAGAGTCCAAGTCACCACCGCCGGAGGAGTATCGCTTCAGCTTTGATCTGCCCGCCGGGCCGCAGTTCACCGAGGCGGAGAAGGCGGCGCAGCGTAAGCTGGGCCAGAGCGTGATGCCGATGGTGATGAAGGCGTTTGAGAGTGGTGCGGAGAGCGTGCGCATCCCACCGGGGGATTATCGCTTCGGGCAGGAGCTCTGGCAGGGGGCGAAGGTGATCTGCCCGCTCGGCTTTGAGGACATGCAGCGCGATGCCGAGCATCCCTTCGTGATCGATGCGACGGGCGCGACGTTTTGGTTCGACCTGGATGACAAGCAGATGCCGCCGGGGCATCGCTGCGTGGGTTTTCGCAACTGCCGCAACATCGTGTTGCGTGGTGCCATCATTGATCGCGGCACACGCGGCTGCATCGAGGGCCGCATCACGCGCATCGACCGCGAGGGGAACCGCTTTGAGATCCAGCCCTCGCCCGGTGTCGAGGTGCCGGTGAGCTACAAAGGGGCCGACGAGCAGCGCTTGTTTCCCTTCAAGAGCGATGGCCGCTTCTGCGTGCCCCTCTATGACATGCAGGCCGGTGTGCGGAAGCTGCGCTACAAAGACATCACGCCCTCCGAGGGCGGGCGTTACTGGGTGAACATGCTCGAACCGCAGCTCATGGAGCGCCTTCACGATGCGAACTGGGAGCGTGCGTATGGCGACCTCGGCGTGGTGCGCGTGGGCGACGGCCTTTCATGTCTCTATACCGGGGCGGGGGCCATCGTGCTCGATGATTCGGCAAACATCACGTTGCACGGCGTCAGCGTTTATGTGGCCAAAGGCGGCCCCAGCGAGAGCGGCGGCGATGGTGCGCATCTGTGGAAGGACTGCTACTTCGGCCCGCGACCCGGCACCAGCCAGTGGAAGGGCGCGGACGGCTTTCTGTGCCGCTCCACGCGCTACGGCGCCACGATGGATAACGTCACCATCCGACACACCGCCGATGATTTGCAGAACTTCCACGGCATCTGGGGCAAGGTGATATCCGTGTCGGGAAAGCAACTCACGCTGGAGACGAATGCATCACTTCGTCCCACGCTGAAAAATGCACGTGCCGGAGATCGCTTGCGCTTCATCCATCGCAAAACGGGCGTTTTTCTCGGCGAGGCAAAGCTCGTCGCGCATCGCGATTTCGAACTCACGATGGATCAAGACGCCACGCCATTCGCTGAGGCTCAGGCGGAGTGGCTCGACCACGAGTGCGCGGGCTGGGTGGTGCAAAACTGTCGCTGGGAGGACAATTTCCAGCGCCTGCTCATCATGTCCGGTCCCGGCCTTGTGCGCGGCTGCACCTTCACCCGCATGGGCAGCAACATCAGCCTCAACACCGGCATGGGCCTTGTCGGCGGCATCCCGAGCGACATCACCATCGCTGACAACGTTTTCATCGACGTCAGCCCGCGCCCCCATCATCCCGCCATCGACGCCCATGCTCACAACGCCCAAGGCAGAGCAGGCGTCCCGCCCATCGAGCGCCTCCGCATCACCGGCAACACCTTCACCCGCACCGGCGGCCCCGCGATGAGCCTCATCGGCATCCAGGACTCACTCATCGAGCGCAATCACATCGACTCGCCCGTCCGCGCCTCCGTCATCGCCAAGCCGCAGGATGAAACCGACCGCCAGGCCATCCTGCTGAAACACAGCCGCAGCGTGACCGTGAAAGCCAACACCCTCCACGATCCCGAAAATCACACGCAACCCGATGCCGTCAGCGGCAGCCGCGTGCTGGGGTTCGAAGCGACGAAAGAGATCACGCTGGATGGGGAGAAGCTGCGGGATGCTCCTGCGCTCACGAAGCCTCGCAGCAAGAAGTGATGGAGGATGTTTGCTGTCCAAAGTGGCTTCGGGTTCGCTTCGCGGCTTCGCACTAGCCGAATCATCAGATCATCTGCGGCTAAAGCCACAGCCACTTTATCCATGAAATCTGAAAGTGACGCTTTCAATCTTCATGGCGTAACCCCGCAAGATTGACAAGTCACCGTGTTGTCCTCAATGAATCAACATCCATGTTGACATAAATGTAGCCTTAAATGTAAACTGCATTTATGCCAGCCACCGTTCGCATTTCAGATTCAGGTCGCAGCCTTCTCGCTCAACTCGCTCGCGAGGCCGACACCAGCATGACCGTCGTGCTGGATGCAGCGTTGGAGACCTATCGTCGCCACCGCTTTCTTGCCCAGGCCGCAGCCGCTTACGAAACCCTCGCCTCGGACCCAGCGGCAGCCAGTGATTACCGAAGGGAGATCAATGACCTCGACGGCAGTAGCGCCGACGGCCTCCAACCCTACGCGCCCTGATCCATGCCTACAGGACCCGCTGCCGCGCGAGGCGACATTTGGCTCGCTGATCTGAATCCCGTTTGCGGCCATGAGCAGGCTGGGTGTCGCCCCGTCCTCGTCGTTTCCGTTGATCCCTTCAATCATAGCCGTGCCGACCTCGTGGTGATCATCCCGATTACCTCTACGCTGAGAAACATACCTTTCCATGTCGTCGTCCAGCCACCCGAAGGCGGCCTCACCAATGCCTCCGCGCTTCTTTGCGAAGCAGTCCGCTCCATCAGCAAAGACCGCCTCATCACCCGCTGGGGCAACGTGTTACCGACGACGATGGCGACGGTCGAAGATCGGCTGCGGGTGTTGATGGAGTTGTGACCTTGCTCACCGAGCGAAAGGCTGCCCTGCAAACCCAGCCCGCCATGCGCGAGGATTTCATAAAGGAAATGCGCCGCTTTCTGCCCGCAGCCACCGTCCGCGATACGATTGTGAAGGAGGCGTATTGGAGTTACTTGGCCGATTTGGTGGAGGATCTCAGGAAGAAGGCGATGGCGGCTCTGAAGTAGATGCTTTTGTTCACCATGATTGCACTCCTTTGTGTCATCGTGTGGTTTAGAGTCACTGTGCGCTGTGCGGTCTTTTCAAAGCAGCGTCGTTGAAATCAAAGCCCTTTACCGCTTCGGCGGCAAGGGTGGAGATCCGGTGATGAAGCCGCGACACGGTGGAGCGCGTGTCCTTGCCATCGGGGCCGTAGCGATTGCACAGGAAGATGACGAAGGTCTTCGAGAATGGATCAATCCAAAGCATCTGGCCGGTCCAGCCAGTATGGCCGTAACTGCCGATGGGAAACAGCTCCCCACGCGCGAGCGAGTAGTCATGCGGCGGTGTGCGGTAGGGTGTGTTGATGTCCCAGCCGAGCGCACGCTTCACAGGCAGGTTTTTCGCATCGGGTGAGCGGAGTGCCTCAGGACTTTGCACGCGGGTCATGAGTTGAATCGTTTCCGGCTTGAGAACGCGCACGCCATCCAGTTTGCCACCATTCAGCATCATGCGGGCGAAGCGCGCCAGGTCGCCCGTGGTGGTGAAAAGCGATGCATGACCGCTCACGCCGCCCATCTCGCGGGCCACCGTGTCATCCACGAGTCCAAGCTGAGGTGCGCTCGTTGGCGCGACTCGTTTTAAGGTCTCGCTATAGGGGCGAAACTGCGTGTCGTGCATTTTTAGCGGTTGGAAGATTTCAGTGGTGCAAAACGCATCAAAGGTCTGTCCGCTCACCTTCTCAATCACCATGCCCAGAACCATGCTGCCCACGCTGCTGTAGGAAAACGCGCTGCCGGGTTCAAAGAGCGGCTTTTCTCGGCAGGCCTGCGCATAGGCCTCTGCTGGTGTGCGGCTAAATGGGGCTTTCGTGCCGTTCAGATTTACCTGCAACCCGGAGCTGTGCAGTAGCAGATGCTTGATCATGATCTTCTCCCGTCCCTCACCAGTGAACTCCGGCAGATGCCTTGACACCGGGTCATCGAGCTGGATCAAACCACGCTCCAGACAGAGCATCGCCGCACTCGCCGTCGCTACGGCTTTGGTCACTGACGCTACGTCAAAGATCGTGTCCTCTGTCATCGGCACCATCGTTGGCTTAATCGAGCGATAGCCGAAGGCCTTGTGATGAGACACTCCATTCCGCTCGACCCACACCGCCGCGCCTACGATCATGCCATCGCTCACCGCCTGCGTGACCTCAGCATCCAGCTCGGCGAGTTTATCGGCATGGAATACCTCTTGGATCGTCGGTTTGCTTGCTACCAAAGGTGCCTGTTTGTGCTTCGGCGGCGCATCTTCGGCTCTCGCGTTGAGGAGCAGCGTCATCAGGACGATCAAAAGGTACGGTTGCTTCATGGTTGAGATTACTTCGAGTCGGCTATGAGGCTCGCTAGCCGAAGTATGGTTGACCCACGACTGGAAACACAAGCTAGAAAACTCGTGCTACGTCGTTTCAGCGCGGCCATGCGCTCTCTGCTTTTTCTTCTTCTGTCTCCGGTGCTCTTCGCGGCGCAGCCGAATGTGCTCATTTTGTTCTCCGACGATCACGGCAGCGCGGATTTGAGCTGTCAGGGGTCGAAGGACATTCCGACGCCGAACATTGATTCTCTGGCGAAGAATGGCGTGAGGTGCACGCAGGGGTATGTTTCTTCGTGCATGTGCTCGCCGAGCCGGGCGGGGCTGCTGACAGGGAGGTCGCAGTCGCGGTTTGGGCATGAGATCAATTGGGAAGGTCGCGATGACTCGGGCCTGCGAGGGTTGCCGGTGACGGAGAAGACGCTGGCGGATCATTTGAAGGCCGCGGGCTATCGCACCGGCTGCGTGGGGAAGTGGCACCTCGGTGATGTGGCGAAGTTTCATCCGAAGCAGCGTGGCTTTGACGACTACTTTGGCCACATCGGCGGCTCGCATGATTACTTTGCGTCCAAGGATGGTGGCAAAGGGGCGACGTATGCGCTGGAGGGCTGGGACGGGAAGCCGTTCGAGTTCGAGAACGATTATCTGACGGACATTAAGGGTCGCGCGGCTTGCGAGTTCATTCGGAAGGGCGATGTGGCGAAGCCGTGGTTTTTGTATGTGGCCTTCAATGCGCCGCACGGGCCGCTACAGGCCTCGGAGAAGTATTTGAGCCGCTTCGCAGGCATCGCGGATGAAAAGCGTCGCACCTACGCGGCGATGGTCAGTGCGCTGGATGACGCGGTGGGAGCGATTTTGGGCGAGTTGAAGTCGCAGGGCGCGGAGGACAACACGCTGATCTTTTTCCTCAGCGACAACGGCGGGCCGCTGGATCGCAATGCCTCGCTGAACACGCCGCTCAGTGGCGAAAAGGGCTTCATGCTCGAAGGGGGCATCCGCACGCCGTATCTGGTGCAGTGGAAAGCCAAACTGCCTGCGGGGAAGGTGTATGAGCAGCCGGTGAGCAGTCTGGACATCAGTGCGACGGCGCTCGCTGCGGCGAAAACGGAAGCGCCTGCCAAGCTGGATGGCGTGAATCTGATTCCTTACTTCACTGGCGAAAAGGAAGGTCGGCCGCATCAAGCGCTGTATTGGCGCATGACGGCGCGGGACATCTGGGCGATCCGCATGGTCGATTGGAAGCTGGTCACGCATAACGGCTGGCATGAATTGCCTGCCGCAAAGCCGAAACCGCGTCTGATCCATCTCGCGAGCGATCCGGGTGAGCTGCACGATTTAAGTGAGAAGGAGCCCGCGAAGCTCGCGGAGCTGCAAAACGCCTACAACGCGTGGGCGGCGACGCTGCCGGAACCGCTGTGGACCACGGATGTGAGCCCCGAGGCGGTGAAAGCACGTCAGGAGCGGGTGAAGCGGCAGAACATGAAAAAGTAGCCGTGAGAAAGCTCGTGCTACTTCGTTTCAGCGCACCCATGCGTTGTCTTGTCACCCTTTTCGCCCTTTGTCCGCTGCTCGCGTCTTTCGCGAAGCCCAACGTCCTGCTCATCATGGCGGACGATCTGCGCGACTTTGGCGGGGCGTTTACCAAGGAGGTCGTGAAGACGCCGAACCTCGACCGGTTGCGGGCTCGCGGCACGACGTTTGAGCGGGCGTATGTGCAGTATCCGGTGTGCAATCCGAGCCGCAGCAGCATGATGGCCGGACTGCGGGCGGAGCAGACGGGCATCGTGGGCAATGACATTCCTTTGCGACAAAAGATGCCGGAGGTTGTGACGTTGCCGCAGCTCTGCAAAGACGCCGGTTGGCAGTCGCATGCGTTTGGAAAGCTCTTCCATCTCGGCGGTGGCAAGAATGTGGAAGCGAAGCAGCGCTGGATGGACGCGGGCCGCTCCTGGCATACGGCGCAGGCTTTTGAAGCGACAAAGGCAGGTCGCAAGATGCTCGAAGGCCGTGACGTGACCGGCGGAGCGCTGAAATGGTGCCAATGGGGCGCGGCGGATGGCACGGATGACGATCAGCCGGATGGTCAGATCGCCGCGGCCACGGTGGCGATGATCGAGAAGCTCGGTGACACGCCGTGGTTCATCGGCTGCGGGTTTATGAAGCCGCATGATCCCTTCATCGCGCCGAAGAAATACTTCGATCTCTATCCCGCCGACTCACTGAAACTTTGGAGCGATCCCGCTGACATGACACCCGTGCGGAAGGACAGCGTTGGCTTTGGCGACTACGGCACCGCCTTTGGCAAATTCACCGAGCAGGAGTGGCGGGAGCTGTTTCGCGCTTACTGCGCGGGCACGAGCTTCATGGATGCGCAGCTCGGCCGCGTGCTGGATGCGCTCGACAAGCATCAGCTCTGGGAAAAGACCCTCGTCGTTTTCGTCGGCGATCACGGCTACCACACCGGCGAGAGGCGGTGGTGGAACAAAAACACGCTGTTTGAGCGCAGTTGCCGTGCGCCGCTCATCATCGCCGCGCCGAGCCTGAAAGGCGGCCAGACGACGCGCTCGCTCACCGAGTTCGTCGATGTGTATCCGACCGTCGCGGACTTCTGCGGCCTGAAAATGCCTCACACAGCCGCCGGAGCCAGTTTGCGCCCCGTTTTGGCCAATCCCGCCGCCAGCATCAAAGACGCCGCCTTCACGCTCGTCACGCGTGGCGACAAACTTCACGGCCAAAGCATCCGCACCGCCCGCTGGCGCTTCACCCGCTGGAGCGATGGTCCAACTGAACTCTACGATCACGAAACCGATCCCGAGGAGCTTCACGATGTCTCCGCGCAACAGGCCGATGTCGTCGCGGAACTCACGACTCAGATTATGAAGCTTCCACCACTCGTCGCGAAGCCATGAAACGCCTCACGCTCCTGCTTGCGGCGTTCTGCATGGTGCAGTCGTCCTTCTCGGCTCCGCCCAACATCCTCCTCATCCTCGTCGATGACATGGGCTATGGTGATCCGCGCTGCTTCAATCCCGAATCGAAGATCGCGACGCCCCACATCGACAAGCTGGCCGCAGAAGGAATGCGTTTCACTGACGCTCATGCCGGAGGGTCCATCTGCGTGCCGAGCCGCTATAGCTTGCTGAGCGGGCGGATGCCGTATCGCAATTGGAACGTGGCTTCGGCAAAGCGGACGAAGAAGGGCGACTTGAGCGCCCTGGAAAAGAAGCACTTTCCGCAGCCGCAGATTCAGCATGAGCCGGGTCGGCTGAATCTCGCGACGCTGATGAAGCGGCAGGGTTACGCGACGGCTTGCGTGGGCAAGTGGCATCAAGGTATGTCCACGAAGGCCGAGGCGGATGGCACGCTGAAGATGACGCCGCTGGACTTTGGCTTTGATTATTACTTCGGCTTCGATGCGCCAGAACAAGCGCCTTATGCGTGGATCGAAAACAAACGCTTCGTCGTCGCGCCGACCGAGACCATCGAGGATCATCTCGGCGAAGACGTGACGAATCCGCAAACGCAGGGAGCGCACTGGCGCAAAGGCTTGGCCGCACCGGATTGGAAGTTCGAGGGCTACCTTTCCACCCTCGCCAGCAAGGCGGATGCGTGGCTCGAAAAGCAAACTCAGAACCCAGAACCACCCACCAAGAATAGCGCCCCCTTTTTCCTCTACTACGCCATCCCCGCGCCTCATGCGCCGTGGGCGACGGCGGGCGAGTTCAAGGGCAAGAGCAGCGCGGGTCAATACGGCGACTATGTGATGAACGTGGACGCGATGATCGGTCAGGTGCTGGCAACTTTGGAGAAGTTGGAGCTGAAGGACAACACGCTCGTCCTTTTCTCCAGCGACAACGGCCCGGTCTGGTATGCGCAGGACATCGAGAAGTTCGGTCACCGCGCCGCTGGTCCTTGGAATGGTATGAAAGGCGCACTCAGCGAAGCCGGACATCGCATGCCCTTCATCGCGAGCTGGCCGAGTCAGATCCAAGCAGGCAGCTCATGCGACGAGCTGATCTGCTTCAGCGATATGATGGCCACCATCGCGGCGCTGCTCGGTGAAAAACTCCCGAACGACGCTGGCGAGGACAGCTTCGACATCTCACCCCTGCTGCGCGGCGAGAAACCCGCGCAACCCATTCGCCACGGCATGGTGCATGTGAACTACGGCTCCTACACGCTTGCCATCCGCGAGGGCGACTGGAAACTCATCCTGCCCTCAGACGTCTATGTCGCGCAAGACGGCACCCTCACCCCGGACCACCTCGTCGAAACCACCGGCAAAGGCCCGAATAGCAAATTCCAGCTCTACAACCTCCGCACCGATCCCAGCGAGACCGCGAATCTCTTCTCGCAGGAGCCAGACAAAGCGAAAGAACTCTTCACCGCGCTGAAGGCGGACCTCGTACGCGGGAGGAGCCGTTAATTTCAAAATCTATCGCGTTCACATCAATCATGAGACATCTCACACTTATCATCGCCCTGTTGCTAGGACCGCTTTCAGCAATGCAAGCTGCCGATTCAATACCCTCGCCGATCCACGAAACCTTCGGAGCTGACTTCAAGGCTAAGCGTTTCATCACGCCAATCCCCAACAAGAACACAGAGGTGCGTGATGGCGTGTTGTGGACGCGTGGCTCCAGCGGTGGGAAGTATCCGCCCATGGTTTACTTGGGTGTGGAAGGCAAGGACCTCACCATCTCCTTCCGATACCGGCATCTCGGCTATGGCGGCATGTTGTGGTTCTTCGTGGATGGCGATGATGGCTTTGGAAGCGAGGATCACATGCTGCGTGTGAAGTTGCTACGCGAGGGCGTGCAACTGGAGGTGGATGCGCATTCCAAAGACGTGAATCATCCGTTGCGTCAGAACAATCGTCCAGCGGACAAGGTCAGCGGCGTTTATCGACTGAATGAGCATTTTCCTTTAGAGAAAGTGGATCTCTCTCGTAATGCATGGCGTGAGGTGAAGCTCGTCTTCCAAAGCGAGCAAGTCAGCCTCAGCATTGATGGCAAACTCTGGAGCAAGACGCTGAGACGGGCAAACTTCAACGCAGGCAAGCGCAAGCTTCTGTGGATGCAAAATGGCGGCGAGAAAGGTATCGAGATCGATGACGTTCACGTGATCGCTACGACAACCCAACCCTGATGAAACGCCTCTCCACCCTCCTCACTCTGCTGCTTTCGATCCTCGGCACACAGACACCATCCCAAGCAGCGGACGAACCTTTGCCGGTCTTTCTTTGCGTGGGTGGCAGCAACATGAGTGGAGGGCGCTCGAAGCTGGAGGAGTTGCCGAAGGAACTGAAGGGCGAGCAGGCGAAGGCGTTGTTCTTTGACGGGACGCAGTGGCTGCCGTTGTCGGCGGAGAAAATGAACAAGCGAGGCTTTGGCTCCGAGGTGTCGTTTGCCGCGAGCATGAGCCAGAAGCTCGGGCGCACCATCGGCATCATCAAGCACTCGTCGCATGGCACGAGCCTCGACACCGTGTGGTCGCCCGTGACGCCGGATTCGCTCTACTGGGAGTTCATTCGCAAAGTGGAGGCGGCACGCAAGGCGCGGCCGATCACGATCATCGGCCTGATCATGGTGCAAGGCTCGGGCGACTCGAAGGACCCAAAGAAAGCCGAGGCGTATGCTGCGAATCTTCAGGCGTGGATTCAGGCGGCGCGAAAAGACCTGCAGACGCCGAACCTGCTCTTCGTGTGCAGTCGTCTGCGTGCCGGGCAGCCGAAGGAGAAGTTCCCCTTCGCCCATCTGGTGCGTCAGGCCCAGGAAAACGGCTCGGAGTTTGTGGATTGCGATGCGCTCGAAGTTGGCGACGATGAAGTACACTTCACCGCGAAGGGCCAAATCGACCTCGGACGGCTCTTTGCAGACAAATTGCACACGATGATGAGCAAGGCCGATGGTCACCGTTGATCCGATCTTCCGATGAAACGACTTCTCACATTGGTTGCGTTGCTGCTCAGTTCATTGGCTGCAACGCTTGCGGCTGATGAGCCACCTATCGTTGGTGCCATTCGCTGGGACGGCTGGTATGGCGAGGGTGGTGTGGTGAAGGCCGTGGAGCACGCTTTGGGGCAGCCGAAGTATCACTTTCGTCTGCCGTGGTTCGCTCACGTGATGAGCGAAGGCAAGGTCAGCATCAATGGCGACTCACAAGCCATCATGGAGCAGGAGATTGCGTATGCCGCGCAGGCGGGGCTCAACTACTGGGCTTTTCTCGACTATCTGGATGAAGCACCGGGCATGAGCATCGGCTTGAACCGCTACCTCGCGGCGAAGGGCAAGAAGGGCATCCGCTACTGCCTCGTCGAAGAAGGTGCGCGACTCGACAAGGCGGGCGTCAAAGAGTGGAGCAAGCTCGTGGAGCACTTCCGGCATCCCGATTACCAGACGGTGCTCGATGGCCGACCGCTGCTGTGTTTGTTCGCCAAGACCACGACGCTCGGCAAGGCCGAGTGGGATGACTTGAAAAAGCAAACCGTCGCCGCAGGCCTGAAGGCACCGTATCTCGTGCTCATGGGTTGGAATGCGGACCAGGACCGCGAGGCGCTCGGTTTTGATGCCATCTCCGAGTATGCCTGCGCAGGCAAAGGCTACACCACCGATCCCGAAACCTACGCGCGGCTCACGTCGTATCATGTGCACGAGAAGCTGAGGGAGAAATGGAGGCGCGAGCGCACCCCATGCATCACCTTTGCCACCGCAGGCTGGGACACCCGTCCGCGTCAGGAACGCCCGCCGTCATGGTGCTCCTGGGTGAAAGCCACGCCCGATCCCACTCCGCCCGCGCAGCAAAAGCCGTTCATCGACGCCACCACCGCCACGCCCGATGAAATCGCCGCGCACCTCCGCGAAGCCATCGCGTGGACCCAAGCCAATCGCGATCTCAATCCCGCCAATGCCATCATCCTCTACGCCTGGAACGAGCACGACGAAGGCGGCTGGCTCCAGCCCACGCTCGGTGCTGATGGCAAGCCAGATGATTCGCGCATTCAGGCCGTGGGGAAGGTGTTGCGTCCAGCTTTGAGCAAATCCATACAATCGAAACCATGAAACAACTCTTCGTTCACATCTCAATACTGCTACTTGCCTCCGCCCACGCTGCCGAGACCGACATCGTTGTCTATTCAGGTGTGCCGTGTGGCATTGCGGCATCCATCACTGCGGCGCGAGAAGGAGTGAAAGTCGTTCTCATTGAGCCGACGAAACATGTCGGTGGACTCAGCACAAGCGGCATCAACACGGCGGAGAGCGAGCACATGCTGAAGTGGACCATCGGTGGGTTTGCGGATGAGTTTTATCGGCAACTCGGCAAGCACTACGGAACTGGGCAACCGGAGTATTTCTTCGAATCCAGCGTCGCGGAGAAGGTATATTTGGAGATGCTCAAAGAAGCAGGCGTGGAGGTGCACTTCGGCGCGAGTGTGGACACGGTGACGAAGGTCGGTGCAAAGATCACGGGCATTACTTTGACCGATGGCACGAAGCTCACGGCAAAGGTATTCGTGGATGCCAGCTACGAGGGCGACCTCATGGCGCGAGCGGGCGTGAAGTATGCCGTGGGCCGTGAGTCCAAGGCGGAGTTTGGCGAGGATGCGGCGGGCATTCGATTCGACAAGACACCGCGCAAAGCCCGCACCGTTGATGCGCAGGGCAAGCTGCTTCCCGGCATCAGTGCTTGGGCAAAGGATCTCAAGGAAGGAGATGCGCACCGTTCGCCGATGAATTACAACTTTCGACTCACCGTCGCGAAGGATCCGAAGCTACAAGTGCCGATTCCTGCTCCGAAGAACTATGATGCAGCACGCTACTCCTTGCTCGGTGATTGGTTTCGTGATCAAGCGACGAAGAACATGCCAACAAAGCTCGAAGATGTGTTGGACCTCTACAGTCGAAGGAATGGCAAGTATGAGCTGAACAACAAGCAGTCCGCCATTTACTCGCTCGGCCATTTCGGTGGTCAGTTTGACTGGCCAGATGCCAGCTACGAGCAGCGTACACGAATCTATAACGACCACATGGACTACACACTTGGCCTGCTGCACTTCCTCGCCAATGATGAGGCTGTGCCCGAGCATGTGCGATCCGACATGAAGAAGATTGGGCTGCACAAAGATGAGTTCGTCGACAACGGTAACCTGCCTTATCAACTCTACGTCCGCGAGGCACGTCGCATGGAAGGCGAGTATGTGATGACGCAGCACGATGTGCAGGAGAATCGCCGCAAGCCTGACAGCATCGGCATGATCAGCCATTTCATCGACAGCCATCACGTCCAGCGTGTGGCCGTGAATGAAAACGAGTTCGTCAATGAAGGCCGTATCTGGCGAATGGGCTATGCGAACCAGATCCCATATCGCGCGCTCACTCCGAAGGCCGCCGAATGCACGAATCTCCTCGTTCCTGGTGCCGCCAGCTACTCGCATGTGGCCTTCTGCACGCTGCGTTTGGAAAGCGTGTGGATGATCACTGGTCACGCGGCGGGGATCGCCGCTGCGATGGCTTTGAAGGATGGCAGCGATGTTCAAAAAGTAAACGTCCCAGCTTTGCAGGACAAACTCCGAGCGCAGCATCAGGTTGTTGATTTTATCCCTGGCCAGCCTGAGAAATGCGAGCATCTCAACGGCCCGCCGGAGTTTTGAGGACGACGCAGAAGAGCCCGAAACCCTGTCATTCATGCGTCGCTCCATCATCCTTCTTTGTCTCATCTTGTGCCTGATTGCCTTCTGGCTCATGCGAAGAGCCTTTGGGACGAAAGAGCCGGTTTCAGGGCGTAAAACGACTGCCACAACTTCGACGAGCGTTTCGAGTCCAACTCCGCCCAAAGTCGAAAAAGCTCCCGCAGCTCGAAAACCGCTGAAAATCGCCTCGAAAGGCAAAGTGCGGCTGAAACCGGGTGAGTCGGCGGTGCTGGGGTATTGGGAGATCGCGCCGGGCATGAACGGCATGGCCATCGTCACGCCGGAGACGACGCCCGAAGGGCATGTGAAGATGTCCGCCAAGCTCCTGCACCTCTCCGATACCGCCGTGTCGGATGCAGAGGCCCATGACCTGTTTCCCGACATCTTTGACTTCGAGAACTACAGCGCCATTGGCCCAGAACGCTTGCGTGAGCTGCAAACGTCACTGCAAAACACCCGCGGAGTCGATATGCTCAGCACACCCACCGTGGTGAGCTATCCCGGCCAGCAAGCTACCATCTCCATCGGCAACTCGAACGACTGCATGCTATCCCTAGGCCTGCAGGCCGATCCTGTCGCCGAAGATGGCGGCTATGATCTTAGCCTCGACTTGCAGCGCCAGGAATAGCAAAGTGGCTTCGGCTTGAGCGGAATCGATTCAAAACGCGGTTCAGGCGCAGCCACTCACCGCTTCATGATCAGCGAAGCCCTACGACATCCCGCTCCGCGCCCTCATTGCCCGCGACGCCGAAGGCCTCATGATGGCCGACCGCGGCATCAACGGCGCCTACACCGAGCGCATTCGCAATGCGGTTGCTGAGGTGCTTGCAGTAACGCCGAGAGCGGTGTGGATTGAGCAAGTTCGGCTGAGGCTGGATATACATTGGCCCTTCAGCTCAAGACTTGTCTGCTGGTTAAATTGAGGCGGTCATTCGTTAGTGAAATAGGGCCTTACGGAATGTGTGGGTCAGTTCTTGGCCATGCCTTTCAACACCAGTTCACGGAAGCTTTTTAAGTGGGCTGGCTCAAATCGGCCTTTTCGTTGCACGAAGAAGACTTCTTCGTGACCAAAGAGGTTGGTGGCATCGCGCATGAGCAGAGCGGGTTCGCCAGGCAGCGGGCGTGGCAGTTTCGTGGGTGAAGCATTCGTTCTGATGCACACACCTAGCCCTGCGGAGACATAGCTGAGAAGCAGGCTGGGATTGGTCGCGGTCATGGCTACATTTAGCTTCTCGACAAGTCCGGCTTGAGTGAAAGCATGGCGAATCTGCCTGTGCGAGCAGGAGGCATGGCCGCTGAGCACGAGCGGATGCTTGACCAGCTCCGCCAGCGTGAGCCGTTGCTTGTCTGCCAATGGATGGCCTTCGGGATAGATGACATGGAAAGGATAATGGGCCAGCGCGGTCAGTTGCATTTGAGGCAGCGAATCATCTCCGCTGGCGATGCCCATGATGGCGACATCCGCCTCATCGGCCTCCATCATTTCGCGGACGGTGTAGGATGGGCGGTCGATTAATCTCACCCGCACTTCGGGATGCATTTTGCGATACTGGATCACTGGCGACCGGAGCGGGCCGGAAAACATGGCGGCTGGTGCGACGATGCTCAAGGAGCGCGGCTGCTTCCTGTGGCGATCCGTGAACACTTCCCGCAGCGAATCAAATCCCTCCACGAGTGGCGCGGCGAGGTCCACCAGGATCTGCCCATCGGCAGTCAGTGATACGACCGAGCCCCGTGCGGCCACCAGCGGCACCTCATACTCATCCTCCAACGCACGTATCTGCTGCCATACCGAAGGAACCGCGAGACCGAGTGATGCTGCCGCAGACGCAAAGCTTCCCTGACGTGCGAATGCCACAAGAGCACGAATCTGCCTGAAGCGCACTTCTTTGAAGTAGCGGCGTGCTGGCGATTTGGTGGGAGCAGATTTCTTTGTCATTAGGCTGCAACGAATGCCCATTAGGAAGATTTGTAAAATCCGAACCGCAAAAATGCGATCCGTGGATGTATGTCTCTGGCTATGAATATTCCTTCATCCACGCTTTCTCGTCGTCATTTTCTCCGCACTGGCAGCGCTTCGCTTGTGGCTCCGGCCGTCATCACAGCGGCCACCACGCTGCGGGCGCAGCAGAAGGCCGATTCGAACGAAACTCTGCGCATCGGTTTGATCGGCTGCGGCGGTCGTGGCACGGGGGCTGCATCACAGGCGCTTCAGGCGGACTACAATGCGCGGCTGGTGGCGGTGGCGGATGTCTCAGAGAAACAGATGGACACTTGCATCGCCTCACTGTCGGCGAAGACGCCGGATCGCGTGACGGTGAGTCCGGAGCATCGTTTCCTCGGTCTGGATGCTTATCAAAAGCTGCTGGCCTCGGAGGTGGATGTGGTGATCCTGGCCACGCCGCCGGGCTATCGTCCGCTGCATCTCACGGCGGCTGTCGAGGCTGGAAAGCACCTCTTTTGCGAGAAGCCGATGGCGGTGGACGCGGTAGGCTACCACGTGGCGATGGCGGCGCTGGCCAAAGCGAAGGAGAAGAAGCTCAATGTGACCGCTGGCTTCTGCTGGCGCTACAACACCTCACGCCGGGAGAGCTTCAAGCGGCTGAAGGACGGGCAGTTTGGCGATCTCATGGGCTACTTCGGGACTTACTATGGCAGCCCGGTCCGACCCGTGCCTGCGGCTTCCTCAAGGCAGCCAGAGCAGACCGATCTGGCCTGGCAGCTTGCCAGTTGGAACAGCTTCTCCTGGCTGTCGGGTGACAACTACGTGGAGCAGGCGGTGCATTCGGTGGACAAGCTGATGTGGGCCATGAATGACCAGCCACCAGTGAGTTGCATCGCCACCGGTGGTCGCCAGACGCCTGCCGAGGGCGGCAACATCTTCGATCACTTCCATGTCGCCTATGAGTTCGCCAATGGCGTCATGGGACACATTGGTTCACGGCAGATGACGGGATGTTCCAACGAGAACCTTGACTACATCCAGTGTTCTCAAGCCAAGCTGGTCATTGGCAAAGGCAGCGCCCCATTTGCCGAAGGTGCCAAACGCTGGCGCTTCCGTGGCGAGGAAAAGAACATGTATCAGATCGAGCATGACGAACTCTTTGCCGCCATCCGCAGCGGCAAGACCGTGTTTGACGGCGACTGGATGATGCGTTCCACGCTCGCCGCGATCATGGGCCGTGAGTCCGCCTACACCGGCCAGCGTCTCACATGGGAGCAGATCCTCGCGTCCAAACAAGACCTCGCGCCCGAAGAGACCCTGAAATGGGGTGACAAGTTCGAGCCCACACCGCGCCCGATCCCTGGGGTGACGAAGTTTGTGTGATCCACGCGAGAGATCGATTTATCCTATGACTACCCTTTCCCAAGAAGCCCTGCCGCTGATTCTTCGTCATCCTAGCGCACGCGTTTTTGTTCCCGATCGGCTCGAAACGAAAGCTGCTTTACAGCGCATCACGCACCTGGGGTTGGGTGCGCATCAGGATGATCTGGAGTTCATGGCCTTTCACGGCATTCAGAATTGCTACCGGAAGAAGGATCAGTGGTTCGGCGGCGTGACCTGCACCA
>JAIXOU010000037.1 GCA_027486585.1 Verrucomicrobiaceae bacterium
ACAAAAAAGCCGCACCTGTTACCAGATGCGGCTCGCGTTTCTGAGTCAGCGGGTTGGGTCGCCGAACTCAAAAGTGGAAATTAAGCGTCCTTTTTCTTCTTTTTGCCAGGAGCGGTGAATTCTTCCTTGGTGATTTTGCCGTCACCGTCTTTGTCTTTACCAGCAAAGCCTTTTTCAGCCTTGGCAGCGTCTTTCTTGGCCTGTGGGGTGGCCATGAATTCTTCCTTGCTGACGGAACCGTCGCTGTTGGCGTCCATCTTGGCAAAAGCCTTAGCTGGGTCCATCTTTGGCTTTTCTTTCTTGGCGTCGCCTTCAGCAGCGTTGACGAAGCTGGCCAGGGCCAGAACGGAGAGGATCGTGGTGATCGCTTTCATGATAGTGTCGGTAGGTATCTAGTTTGGTTTATGCTTGGGGTTTTGGCAGAATCCAAATCCCTGTGCGAGTCCTGAAACGCAGGGCCATTCCCAGAGTTTCAAAAAAGTTTGGTTATTTCGATTTATTTACCCGCGCTTTACAGTGGCCCGGCTTTTCTGGGGTAAATCTACGAACACAAAGGACACCAGCCTTGTCTGCCACACGTCCTTCGATTAAACCAGCCCATGGCTATGAAACATCTCTTTTGGTTCTCCATTCTTCTTTTCACCTTCATGCCAACTCAATCGAGAGCCCAGACAGCCGCCGAATCACTGGCCCAAGTGAAAAAACTGTCCGAGCAAGGCAACCACCGCGAAGCGGCAGACCTCGGCAAAGCCGCACTGGCAAAGGCGGATGCGACGGGGGATTTGCTGGAGGCGACCTTGATAGCTTTAAGGAAATTAGATGAGGATATGAAAATGGCAGATGTTGTAGAATTGGCGGTGAAGACACATCCTCAGAAGTGGGATGTTCTCGTATCAGCCGGTAAGGCCTATTCTCCAAACGATATGGCATACCTAGTGGATCGAAGTTTTGATCCTGCGATGCAGTTAGAACACTCAGGTAGAGTTCTCGATGGGAAGTTCTATCGAGGAAATTCTGCCAATGGAGGCGAATACAAATCCGTGAAACTACGAGACCGAGTGCGTTCAATACAACTCCACCTCGCAGCCTGGGATCTTGTAAAATTGGAAGGAACTAAGATTCAAAAAGTAGCAGTCCTCTGCGCTCTGCACAATTCATTGTCAGCGGGACAAGATCAATCTTCTCCCACTACTCTACTGGCATTGACAGACATCAGTGAATTGCCTGACTACGATGACCAGAGCGGTCTTGATGAGCCATCCAAGGGCTATCCAGTCGATGAAAATGGCGATCCAATCTTTTTCAAAGCAGCAGCAAGTTGGGAAACCGCCAAAAATGATGGCGAACGTCTGCTTTGGATTACACATGCCCTCAGCGAGCTAAACCCGTCAGACACGAATGGAATAAAATCTAGAGCAGACATGGCGGCAGGTTGGTTCTCTGTGCGAACGCTATCTGACTACGGCTTACACTTTGACGTCGCAGAAAATGAAAGCAGCACCAAAAGTAGCATTGCGGCTCTGCATACATTAAAAAACAATGAGACCATCGCCAAGTTAGCCACTGGACCGAAGCGTTTCACTCTTCCAGAGGAATGGGACTTTTTAGCTCTTTGGAGGAAAATAGCCGATAACGAAAAAATTGAGGCGGAGAAGCGAGCCGTAACTTGGTATCAGATCGCAGAGGAACTCACGAATCGGCGACAATACCCAAAAGCTGCGGAAGCTCTTCGGAAGGCCGTAAGTCTTTCGCATGGCTTTGAATCCAAGCTCAACCAAATCACCGGTAACTGGGGCCGCTTCGAGCCACAAGGTGCCATGCCAGCGGGCACAGAAGCCAAGCTCCAGCTTGTTTTCCGCAATGCCAAGAAGATCAGTCTCACGGCGCGGAAGGTAGATGTCACGAAGTTGCTTGCCGACACGGAGGCTTATCTGCGAAGCGAACCGCAGCAACAGGATTGGCAGCGACTGAACATCGGCGCCATCGGTCAGCGTCTTTTAGAAAAGGATGGTGAGAAGTATCTCAGCAAACCCATCGCTGAGTGGTCGCAGGATCTCGAACCTCGGGCCAATCACTGGGACAAGCGCGTCGAAGTCGCCACGCCACTCAAAGACGCCGGGGCTTATCTCGTCGAAGGCACTTTTGAAGGTGGCAGTAAGACACGGGCGCTCGTCTGGCTAGAGGGCTTGGTGATCGTGAAAACGATGCAAGCAAACGCGGCGCATTACTTCGTGGCGGATGCGGTGACGGGGGCACCTATCGCTGGAGCCACGGTGAACTTCTTTGGCTACAAGCATGAATGGGCCCGTCCAGGCATCCTCAATAGCGAGAAGATGCTCTACCAATTCAAAAGCATCCAAGCCACCACCGACGAGCATGGCGTGGTCAAGATCACGGACAGCCAAGTAAACGAATACCAGTGGCTTATCCGGGCCAGCAGCACTGAAGGCAGACTCGCTTTCATGGGCTTTGAAGGTCTTTATTTCAATGATAATCGCGAGAGTTTCAGGGATCAGACACGCCTCTATTCCATCACGGATCGACCCGTTTATCGGCCCAATCAGGAAGTGAAGTGGAAGGCCTGGGCACGCGTCGTCGGCTATGACGCCAAGTTGAACACCCACAAGTTTGCTAACGCATCGATCCAAGTCACGATCAGCGATCCCAAGGGTGAAGAGTTGCTGAAGAAAACCTACAAGGCCGATGATTCAGGCGCGATCGATGATGTGCTGATGCTAGGCGATGAAGCCACGCTCGGACAATACAGCCTCCAGTTTGTCTGGCAGCGCACGCTGAAGGAAGACGAGCATCTTGGGCAGCACCAATTCCGTGTCGAAGAATACAAGAAACCCGAATTTGAAGTGAAGGTGGAAGCTCCTGAGAAACCGGTAGCGCTGGGCGACAGCTTCGAGGTGAAAGTGAAAGCGGATTACTACTTCGGCGGGCCGGTAAAGCAGGGCAAAGTGAAATACAAAGTGCAGCGCAGTGCGCACACGGAGCGCTGGTTCCCGATGGGGCGCTGGGACTGGCTCTTTGGCAGCGGTTATGGCTGGCGGGCCAGCTACTACGACTGGTATCCCGGCGCGCAGAACTGGTGCTTCTGCATTCCACGTTATCCATGGATTCGCTGGCACAGTGATCCGCCCGAACTCGTCGCCGAAGGTGAAGCCGCGCTCAAAGAAGACGGCACCTTCAGTGTGAAGATCGACACCGCTTTGGCCAAGGAACTGCATGGCAATGAAGACCACCGTTACGAGATCGAGGCCGAAGTCACCGACGCCTCCCGCCGCACGATCTTTGGCAAAGGCAGCGTTCTGGCTGCAAGACGCGCCTTTGAAGTCTATGTCTCGCTGGATCGTGGTTACTACAACACCGGGGATAGCGGTGAAGTCAGCGTCAATGCCCGAACGCTGGATGGTCGCGTGGTCGAAGCCACGGGTGAACTGGTGATGTATCGGCTGACTTATGGCAAAGATGGGACACCGAGCGAAGAGGCTGTTTTCACGGAGAAGCTGGTGCTGAGTTACGACGATGGCCGCAAAGAGACTGTGCGGACCACCTTCCCCAAAGGTGGTCAATACCGCATCTCCGCGAAACTCAAAGACGAAGCCGGGCACGAGATCGAAGGCACCACCTTCTTCACCGTTCGCGGCGAGGGCTTCGAGGAAGGCAAGGATTTCCGTTTTGATGACCTCGAACTCATCACTCAAAAAGACGAGTATGCTCCAGGCGAGGAAGTGGAAATCACCCTCCACACCAATCGCACAGGCAGCACCGTCGCGCTGTTTTTGCGCACACAGAACAGCACCTATCCAGAGCCCATCTGGCTGAAACTGGAAGGCAAGAGCACCACACATCGCTTCAAACTCACGGAGGCGGATCAACCCAATGTATTCATCGACGCCTACACCGTCAGTGAGGCCAAAGTGCATCAAGTCACACGCCAAATCATCGTGCCGCCGAAGAAGCGAATCGCCACCGTGGAATTGATGCAGGACGCAGCTACTTATCTGCCGGGTCAGGGGGCAAAGGTCATAGTGCGGGTCAAGGATGCGGATGGGAAACCCTTCACTGGGCAGGTCGTGCTCACGGCCTATGACAGGGCACTGGAGTATATCTCTGGTGGCAGCAATCAGGAAGACATCCGTCCTTTCTTCTGGGGCTGGAAACGCAGCCATTATCCGCAAGTGCAGGACTCACTGCGTGGGATACAAACCGGGATGCAGAAAGAGGGAGAGATATGGATGGAAGCGCTTGGGGTGTTTGGTGAAAACAACCCAGATTATGTGGACGTGTGGTCGTTAAATCCTGCCAACTCACGAGACTTCGCAGTCAGAAAGAGAGTATCTGCTGCTTTCTTGAGAGGTCAGCCAGTCGGTGCAGCACCCATGGCGATGGCTGATTCCTATGCCGCAGGCGGAGCACTGCCTGCCTCGGCACCTGCACCCGCAGCTGCCCCGATGATGGCCGAAGCTAAAGCACTTCCGGGTGCTGCTGGCGGTGGCGAAGAACCCGGCCCCCAACCCATGATCCGCACCAACCTCGCCGATAGCGCGGTGTGGGTGGCGGACTTCACCACGGATGCGGCAGGCGAAGGCGAACTGAATTTTAATCTGCCAGAAAACCTCACCACTTGGAAGCTGCGCTCCTGGGTCATGGGACCACAGACACAGGTCGGCGAGGCTGCTGTGGAAGTCATCACGCGGAAGAACCTCATGGTCCGCCTGCAAGCCCCTCGTTTCTTTGTGGAGAAGGACGAGGTCGTGATCTCTGCGAACGTTCACAATGAGATGGACGTGGCTCAGGAGGTCAAAGCCGTGCTGGAGCTTGAAGGTGGCGTTCTGGCTTTCATCAAAGCATCAGACGGATCAGTCCCATCCGTCCGATCTGTGCCAGCCCACTCCGAGCATCGCTTCGACTGGCGAGTCAAAGTCACCGGTGAAGGCGAAGCCAAAATCCGCGTTAAAGCTCTGGCTCAAAAAGACAGTGACGCCATGGAGATGACCTTCCCAGCCTACACGCATGGGATGCTGAAAACAGACTCTTGGAGTCTCGCGCTGCGCCCCGATCAAGCCAGTGGCAAGATCACGGTGAAGGTACCTGCTGAGAGAAAGCCCGAGCAGTCGCGACTGGAAGTGCGCTTCTCACCGACCCTAGCCACAGCCCTGATGGATGCCCTGCCCTACCTCACCGACTATCCGTATGGCTGCACCGAGCAGACCCTGAACCGCTTTGTGCCCACGGTGATCACCCTGAACGTGCTCAAAGATCTGGGCGTGGATTTGAAGGACGTGAAGAAGCGTGGTGCAGCCGTCCCGGCTGCGGATCAGAAGCAGCCGAGACGGCTGCACCACACTCGGAATCCCGTCTTTGATGAGGATGAAGTGCAGAAGATGGCCAAGGCCGGACTCAAAAAACTGGAAGCCATGCGCAACGCTGACGGCGGCTGGGGCTGGTTCCCAGGCGGTCGGGAATCATCGCCCTACATCACAGCGCTGGTGCTGCATGGGCTGAAAACGGCGGAGAAAGCAGGGTTGGAGGGTGCAGGCAGATTGGGAATCATCGGTATTCCTTTTCTCCAGAACCATGAACGCGAGCAACTGCGTCGATTGAAGCTACCCGAAAAGGAAAAGGGCCACAAAGCCAGCCCAGATAATCTCGACGCGCTTGTTCATTGTGCTCTCGCAGAACATGACATGGGCAATAAAGCCATGCGCGACCTGCTTTATGAAAAACGCAGCAACCTCGCGCACTACAATCTCTGCCAACTCGGGATCACCTGCCACAGCGTCGGCGAAAAAGACCGGCGCGACATGTGCCTGCGCAATGTTCGGCAGTTCTTGAAACAGGATGACGAAAACCAAACCGCCTGGCTTGAGCTGCCTCAGAGCGGCTGGTGGTATTGGTGGGATGACGCCATCGAGACGCAGGCCGCCTTTCTACGCTTGCTCGTGACCGCTGAGCCCAAGGGCGAGACCGCCGCACGCATCGCCAAATACCTCTTCAATAATCGCCGCAACGGCAGCTACTGGAACAGCACCAAGGACACCGCAGCCGTCATCGAAGCACTGGCTGAATTCATGAAAGCCAGCGGCGAATCTTCACCCACGCAAACCGTGGAATTGCTCGTCGATGGCCAATCCCAAACGAAGGTGGAAATCACGAAAGAGAACCTCTTCACCTTCAATGGCAGCTTCATCCTCGAAGGCGATGCCCTAACCACCGGCGAGCACAGCATCGAGCTGCGCAAGCTGGGAGAATCGCCGCTTTATGCCAGCGCTTACCTCACCGTCTTTTCCCAAGAGGACCAGATCCCTGCTGCCGGTCTAGAAGTCAAAGCTCGACGGAAATTCTACAAGCTCATCGAAGAGAAACCCGACCAGCAAGTGGCAGGCTCACGCGGTCAAGTCGTGACTCAACGCGGCCTTAAATACCGCCGAGAAGAGATCGCCAGCGATGCCCCCATCAAGAGCGGCGACCTCATCGAAGTGGAGCTCAGCATCGACAGCAAGAACGACTACGAATACGTGCTCATCGAAGACATGAAGCCTGCCGGATTCGAGCCCATCGAAGTTCAGAGCGGCTGGAGCTACGAAGGCCTAACCAGCTACCAAGAATTCCGCGATGAAAAAGTCGCCTTCTTTGCCGAGCACCTCCCCCGAGGCACCCACAACCTCAGCTATCGCGTCAAAGCCGAGATCCCCGGTCGCTTCAGCGCCCTACCGACCAAGATTGAGGCCATGTACGCCCCCGACCTGAAAGGCAACTCCGACGAATGGAAAGCCCGGATCGAAGAATAGGCAGTGGTTGGCAGTGGTCGGCAGTGGTCGGCAGTGGTTTCTCTGAACGGGCCAGTTCTTTGTCTTCATCCTTCAGCCTTCCTCATTCATCCTTTGGTTCGTGCTTTCCCGGCGTGAGCCAGTGGTACCCCTGGACGAGCCAGTGCTTTCCCGGCGTGAGCCAGTGGTACCCCTGGATGAGCCAGTGCTTTCCCGGAACGAGCCACCGATCCAGGTGGACGAGCCAACGATCCCGGTAAACGAGCCACCGCTTCCGGTGAACGGGCCACCGATCCCGGTCAACGAGCCACCCATCCCGGTCAACGAGCCACCGATCCCGGTGAGCGAGCCACCGCTCCCGGTGAACGAGCCACCGCTTCCGGTCAACGAGCCATCGATCCCGGTGAACGAGCCACCGCTTCCGGTCAACGAGCCACCGATCCCGGTGAGCGGGCCACCGATCCCGGTGAGCGAGCCACCGATCCCGGTGAGCGAGCCACCGATCCCGGTGGACGAGCCCCTCTCCACGGAACCAAAAGCAAGGAACCAGTGGTCAGGAGTCAGAGGTCAGGGCTCTGGTTCTGTGGTTCTGGGGCTACCGTAGAGTGTTGCGGGCTTTCCTGCCTGCAGTTTTGTTTGAGGTAGGGCGGATGGTCCCTCAGCCGCTGTGGATCGTCGGGCGCGACGCGTCTATACCAAGAACAAGGAACGAGGAATCCATTCTCCGAAGCAGGCACTGCGAAGGATGAACAACTTCCCCCTTCTTAGCTTATTTCTTTGCCATCAGTCTCACCCTCCGCTTAGATAGGTAAAATACCCCATGGCCGCCCTCCCCGAACAGCAAGCCCGCCAAACCATCGACGCCATGCTGGCGGCGGCAGGCTGGGCCGTTCAGGATTACAAGGCCTTCGATCCCTCGGCTTCCTCCGGCTTCGTTCTGCGTGAGGTTCCACTGAAGTTTGGCCGCTGTGATTACCTGCTCCTCACAAGCCGCAAGCCCGTTGGGCTCAGCCTCAGCCAACATGTAGGTTCATGGTGTTTCAATACAGCCGAACAAACCCGCATCATGGCGGAAGTGGAGCGGCGGTTGAGCGCGGTGGAGGAACTGGAAGCCGTGGTCACCACCAACCTCCAACGCGCCACCCGTCTGCGGCAGTCGGTGCTTCAGAAAGCATTTACCGGAGAACTGTGATGCCGATCCCACCTGAATTCCTTTACGAGAAGTCGAGATACATCGAAAACTTGATGCGTCACCGCTTCGTGTATGAGGTATCGCGTTTGCTATTGTTAAGGGAGGAGCCGGAGATGGTTCGTGTTTCGACCGCAGAAGTGGATGATGCTGGGATCGATCTGGTCATGACCTGCCGTCATGTCACCCGGCACATCCAGTTGAAAACCCTGGCAAACAAGAAGACAAGCAATCCTTATGCGATCGCCGAGTCATTGGGTGGGATGCCGGGAGGATGCATTGTCTGGATATGCTATGACCGGGAGACGTTCCGCCCCTTGCATTACCACCTGATGGGCGGGCGTGGTAACGATAATATGCGATCCCTTAGCCATCAACCAAAGGCGAAGAAGAGAAGCGGTGGAGATCGCGAAGGCTATCGGAAGGTCAAAATCAAGGATGCTGAGTCACAGAAAATCACTTTAGGCAGGCTGGTCGAGATTCTCTTTGATCAAACACCTTCGATTGAAGACAGTGAACTCTCGCGTTTTTCCACACTGGCATGATTCAACTCATTGAGATTATTCGGCGCAGCGATCAGGGTGTGACACGCCCGTTCGTGTGTCGTGGTGACGACGGCGCACTCTACTATGTGAAGGGGGCCGGAGCCGGATGGAAGGCCTTGATCGCCGAGTGGGTGGCGGGGAGTCTGGCTCGTCAGCTTCTTCTGCCAGTGCCGCCCATTGCCATCGCGGAAGTGCCGCGCGCACTGGTGCGTGGCTCGGTGAATGAAGACATCGGTGACCTAGGTGCGGGACCGGTCTTTGCCTCTCGCGCGGTGCCGATGGCGGAGGAACTGCGCTACGAGCATGTGCGGAGTGTGCCGCTCACCCAGCAGGCGTGGGCGCTGCTGTTCGATTGCTGGGTGATCAACGGTGATCGCACCTTGTCTGAGCACGGTGGCAATCCGAACGTGCTATGGACGCCCGGCGACGGGAGGATGCATCTCATCGATCACAATCTTGCCTTTGAGAATGATCCGCTGACCGCATTGAAATCCCACCACGTCTTCAGCGCCGCGCATTCGGCGTGGGACAAACCATTTCAAGCGGAGGCTGCACTGCGCATGAGGGCGGCGATGTCGGAACTTCCGGAGATCTGGAATTCACTGCCTGATGAGTGGCTGGACTTCGAAAGCCTGAAGCTCGCGGAAGTTGAAGAAATGCTCTGGCGCTTTGAGCACGCTGCGGACATACTTTGGGCATGAACACTCCGACTCTCGTCTGCAACTATGCACTGCTGCGCTTTCGTCCCGATCCGGACGGCGGCGAGTTTGTGAACGTGGGATTCGCGCTGTGGTGCGAGACGGCGCGCAAGTTTCGTTTTTGCTGTGACACCCGTTGTGCTGCCCGGGTGCAGGATTTTTTTCCCGATCTTGATGTGAAGCATTACGAACGCGCGGTGACCGAGATGGCGGAAGAGATGATGCGTGTGGGCTCTGGCATCACCTTCCACGTAGAGGGAGCCAAACGTGATTACCAAGAATTGATCCGCCAGCGCGAGGGGCTGCTGACCTTTGGCCCTAATGCCACGGCGATGGCGAACGACGTTGATGTGCTGGAGAACCAATTGATCGCGAAACATCTGCGGACAGGCGTGCGTGCAACGCCGATGCAAACCTTCGCCATGAGCGCGACCTGATCCTGCATGGCCACCAATCCCGGCGCCCTCGTCTCCAAACTCTGGAACTACTGCAGCATCCGGTCAACGAGCCACCGATCCCGGTGAATGAGCAAAAGAACCAAGAACGAGGAACCAAGCACAAAGAACTTCCCCCTTCTTAGCTCATTTCTTTGCCATCGGTCTGAGCCTCTACGTGTCAGCGCTGCGGCAGAATCGAGGACGAGCAGGAATGGTCGCTGCACGCCTAACGCCGCCTGCGCCAAACTCCACGCTTCCCAACTCCCACCACTTGCGCTAAAAACCGCCCATGCCCAGCACACCCCGCATCTTCATCTCCGCCACCACCAAGGGCCTGCATTCCTATCGCGAGGCCGTGCGCGATGAGTTGCTCCGAAAGGACGAATTGGTGAGCGTCCGGTTCTAGACAAGCATCTGCCTTCATGTATCATCGGCGCGCGCCTTCCTTGCCATCATGTCTGACTACGAGCACGAAATCTTCATCAGCTACCGCCGCTCGGACCCGGATTGGGTTCGTTGGACGCTAGACTATTTCGTCAAGCCTCTACGCTCGCTGCTTCGCCCTGCCTTGGGAGACGTAAAGATCTTCGTGGATAGTCAAATCGAAACAGGCAACTCATGGCCCGCGCACCTCGCCCGTGCTCACTCGCGCTCAAAGCTCATCATCCCGATTCTGAGCCGCGACTACTTTAACAGCGACTGGTGCCGCCTTGAACTCGCCCTCATGCATCACCGCGAGCAGTGCGCGGGCTTTCGCACGCCTGGCAATCCCAGCGTCTTGATTCTGCCCTTCGTAATAGATGACGGAGACTGTTTCCCGCCCGAGGTGCAAGATATGCAGGGAGAGCCCATCCATGACTTCGCGAGCCCGTGGAATCTGCCCAACACTCCAAAGCACGAGCTATTCGCCGAGAAACTGCGGCTATGGTGCCCGCGCGTTCAAAGCGCGCTTGATGGTATTCCCGCTTTCGACCCGACTTGGGAACAAACGGCGCAGGAGCAGTTCAAAGAAGCGTTTCGAATTCACGTCGCAAAGCAAAAGACGCTGCCGGGCCTCTTCCTGCTTCCTATCGGAGGGACTGCCCCCGCGCCATGAGCCGCATCATCACCTTCTATTCCTATAAAGGTGGCGTTGGGCGCACCCTGGCTCTCGCTAATATTGGTGTTCTGCTGGCCAAGCGCGGCAAGAAAGTGCTCTTGATGGACTGGGACTTGGAGGCACCTGGTCTAGATCGCTACTTCCGCCCCTACCTTGAGGAGGGCTTTCCAGTGAACAAAGGAAGCATTCACCTTCTTCATGAAGCTGCAGCCAACGCTTCCGCCGACTGGCGTTCCCATGTGCAATCTGTCACAGTCAAGACGGACAACCTCTCGCCACAGGAATTCTACACTTTATCAGTGATCCCCAGCGGGGTCGCTGCCCCAGACTACGCGAACAAAGTCCGCACGTTCTCTTGGGCACATTTCTTCGAGGAGCAGGAGGGTGGCAGCATTCTGGAGCGCTGGCGGGACGAATGGAAAAAGGAGTACGACTTCGTGCTGTTGGACTCGCGCACGGGGATTACTGACACTGGCGGCGTCTGCACCATCCTGCTGCCAGATTTCCTCGTTCTGGTCTTCACCGCCAATGATCAGAGCTTCGAGGGCGCGCTTGGCATCGCCAACAGTGCACAGCTCGGACGGCGGCATCTCGACGTGCCCCGGCCGCCCCTCACGGTGCTCCCGCTGCTCAGCCGCTTTGACCGCCGTGATGAGATCTCCCTCGCAGACACCTGGCTGCAACGTTTTGCCCGTGATCTGAAGCCATTCTACGACGACTGGCTTCCCAAGCCGTTTCTGCCCATGCAAATGCTGGAGAAAACCAAAGTGCCTTACATCACCCGCTTTAGTTTTGGCGAGCCACTGCCGGTTCTCTCCCATAGCCTCACCGACCAAGAGCTTCCCGGCTCCACCTTTGAGACGGTCGTCCGGCTATTGGCTTCCGACTTTCACGAAGCAGGTCGCATCATTGATCCCATGCTCCCCGAAGAGCAAAACGCGGCGGCTAGAGTGCGTGGAGTCATCCAGCAAGCCCCGATCAATGAAAGAGAACTTCATGCAGCGTTGCAAGCAGCGGAGATCGAACTGGGTTCCGGTCAGGAACTGTATGAATTATTGAACGAAGTTGGGCAGGCATTTCGTGACCAAAGACATTATGAGGAGGCAGAGCGCTACTTCCGACGCGCGCTAGCGCTTGCCGAGACGGTTTTTGGACCTTCAAGTTCACCAGTTAGCATTAGCCTCGACAACTTCGCGAGTGTGCTTCAAGAAATTGGGCGCTTTTCAGAGGCCGAGCCGATGTATTGGCGGGCGCTTGCAATCGCTGAGCAGACCTTCGGCCCGGAGCATCCCAAGGTCGCCACCGGCCTCAACAACCTTGCAGTGTTGTTGCGCGTCACCGGCCGCCACACCGAGGCCGAGCCGATGTTTCGGCGGGCGCTGGCCATCAATGAGCAGAGCTACGGGCCAGAGCATCCCACCGTCGCCACCAGCCTCAACAACCTCGCCGGGTTACTGCGGGACATCAACCGGCTGGCGGAGGCCGAGCCGATGTATCGGCGGGCGCTGGCCATTGATGAGAAGAGCTACGGGCCGGAGCATCACGAAGTCGCCATCGACCTCAACAACCTCGCCGGGTTGCTGCGGGAAACCAACCGGCTGGCGGAGGCCGAGCCGATGTATCCGCGGGTGGTGCAGATCTTTGAGAAGAGCTACGGGCCGGAGCATCCCACAGTGGCCAAGGGCCTCAACAACCTCGCCGAGTTGCTGCGGGAAACCAACCGGCTGGAGGAGGCCGAGCCGATGTTTCGGCGAGTGGTCCATATCTTCGAGAAAAGCTACGGGCCGGAGCATCCTGAAGTCGCCACCGGCCTCAACAACCTCGCCGGGTTGCTAGACACCAGCGGGCGCAAGGGAGAGGCCGAGCCGTTATATCGACGGGCGCTGGCCATCAATGAGCAGAGCTATGGGCCGGAACATCCAAGCGTGGCACTGCGCTTGACGAACCTCGCCGCAGTGCTGCATGAGTTGAACCGCTCTGGGGAGTCGCTGCCTCTGATCCAGCGTGCCGTGGGCATCTTCCAGCGCAGCGGGGAGCAGCAGGGCTATGTGCATCCCCATCTCGCCGACGCCCAGGAGTGGCTGGAGATCATCCAGAAGGCGGTGGGGTGATGGGAAGACGATGAGACTTGGAGTTGGGGTGACTTGGAGACGGGGTGGCAGGTGCGTGTGTGTCGAAGACCACTCGCCTGACTTTTCTAGCGTGGCGATGGTGACGGCGTCATCGTCGTCATAGGTCTCTCCGGGATTGCCGCGCAGCTCGTAGAGCGCCAAGGCTGCGCTTTCGCCGGAAAAGTATGACTATTGATTCTAGAGCCAATAGTTTTCTGGAAGGAAGGGAATGTACCCCAGGCCTGGAAAACTCTTTTCTGAAGGGTACCCAAACTGGTAACATGCTGGAAAACTCTTTTCTGAAGGGTACCCAAACTGGTGACACGCTGGAAAACTCTTTTTCGAGGGGTACCTAAACTGGTGACATGCTGGAAAACTCTTTTTCGAGGGGGCATAAACTGGCAACATGCTGGAAAACTCTTTTCCGAGGGGTACCCAAACTGGTAACACGCTGGAAAACTGAGCCTGTCAGAAAGTTTGTGTGGAGGGTCAAACCCGAGGATAGGAAGACATGAGAAGACCCAAGACGAAGGAAGACAAAGCTCTCGATGAGGCGCTGGACGTGTTAATCGCCAAAAGCGGTCATTCACCGGAAGCGATTATGGGCGACCAAGGCCTACTCGCACAGCTCACCAAGCGATTGGTCGAGCGGGTGTTAGGAGCCGAGTTGACCCATCACCTCAAAACTGGGCGCAGCCCCACCGAAACCGTTCTCGATGAGAAAGGCGAACGCGCTGAGCCCAACGGCAACTGCCGCAATGGCTTCAGCGCAAAGACGGTGCTGGGCGATAGTGGCAAGATGGACATCGAAGTGCCGCGAGATCGACATAGTAGTTTCGAGCCACTCCTGGTGCCCAAGTGGCAGAAGAAGCTGCCAGGCTTTGAGGACAAGATCATCGCCCTTTATGCCCGCGGCATGACCGTGCGCGACATCAAAGCGATGCTCGAGCAGCAATACCGCATTGAGGTCAGTCCCGACTTCATCAGCAGCGTGACCGACGCCGTTCACGCCGAAGTCACCGAGTGGCAAAACCGGCCCTTGGAGAAGATGTATCCGCTCGTGTTCTTCGATGCCTTGC
>JAIXOU010000009.1 GCA_027486585.1 Verrucomicrobiaceae bacterium
CCTCTTGTCGGATTCAAGCGCGAGCTTGATCTCCAGGTGGAAATCGTCAATCGCGTCGCCAAAGAAGTGATGGCCGAGAAGAAGATCAAATTTGATTACCTTGTCGGAACCATGATCGAAGTACCTCGCGGTGCCCTCACTGCGGACGAAATCGCTCAGACCGCTCAGTTCTTCTCCTTCGGCACGAATGACCTCACTCAGACCGCTCTCGGCATCAGCCGTGACGACATGGGTGCCTTCCTCATGCCTTATACAGAGGCTGAAATCTTCAAGAAGAATCCTTTCGCTACGTTGGACACCACCGGCGTCGGCCAGCTTATCAAAATCGCCATCGAAAAAGGCCGCAAGACCAATCCAGACATCAAGCTGGGCATCTGCGGTGAACACGGTGGCGACCCAGACAGTGTGAAGTTCTGCCACGAGGTGGGTCTTTCCTATGTCAGCTGTAGTCCTTTCCGTGTTCCCGTCGCTCGCCTTGCTGCTGCACAGGCTGCGATCGAGGAAAAGCGTGCTGCTGCAAAGCCCGCTGAAAAAACTGTCCGTAGCAGTGCCAAAAGCGCTGCTCCGGCAAAAAAAGCAAAGCAACCAACAACAACAAAAAAAGGAAATAATACTATGGCCAAGAAAGCTGCAAAAAAAGCCGTCAAGAAAGCCGCTCCAGCTAAGAAAGCTGCTCCAGCCAAGAAGGCTGCTCCAGCCAAGAAAGCTGCTAAGAAAGTTGCTAAGAAAAAATAATCCATGCGATCTCTCTGAGATCGCCACCACGGTGAAGTAATTCACCTCTCAAAAGCCCTGTGGGGAGCAATCCTCACAGGGCTTTTTTGTGGTTCCGTGTCTAGCCAGGGCTCTTTGTTGTTTCTCGGGGTTGCCTTATTTAAAGAAAGAAACTTTAATATGCAGATGACCCCAGAACTTCGAGGCTTTGTTCAGCGATTAATCCAGATGGCGATTCATTCAGGAATGCAAAGTATCTTTTTTCGCCTGCCCTTGGGAGTGATTGTTGTCATTGTCGGACTTCTCATTTGGGCGGCTGTGCATTTTCAGTTGTATTAGCATCGGTGCCGATAGGAAACCGAGGGAACCTCTAAAATGGGAACGGCTTAGCGCCGATTTGCGTTTGTCACTGGATCTACAAGCCCTGGCTCAACTCAACGATTTTGCATTCCCGATTTATGGGCAAAACGCCGATTGACACTCTGCTACTTCTAAAGAACATATCATCGCATCCTGATACGATGATTCGTTTCATTTTAGACTAAACCAAACCTACCCTACCACACATGTCCGACTATAAAGTAAAAGACATCGGCCTCGCCGATTTTGGCCGCAAAGAACTCGACATAGCTGAGCATGAAATGCCCGGCCTCGTTGCCACTCGTGAAAAATATGGTCCGAAGAAGCCGCTTGCTGGCGTTCGTATCACCGGGTCCCTGCACATGACCATCCAGACTGGCGTGCTGATTGAAACGCTCAAGGACCTGGGTGCTGACGTGCGCTGGGCTAGCTGCAATATTTTTTCCACTCAGGACCATGCCGCTGCTGCTATCGCTGCGACTGGCACACCTGTGTTTGCTTGGAAAGGTGAGTCCCTCGAAGAATATTGGTGGTGCACTTGGAAGGCCATTATTTTCCCAGGCGAACTCGGCCCACAACTCATCGTTGATGATGGTGGCGACGTAACCCTCCTCATCCACAAGGGTTATGAGATGGAAAACGGCGACAAATGGATCGACACCCCGTCTGACAATCACGAAGTCAAGGTCATCAAAGACCTGCTCCGTGACATCGGCAAGAATCAGCCTGGGATCTTCCACACGATCGTCAAAGATCTCAAAGGCGTCTCCGAAGAGACCACCACAGGTGTGCATCGCCTCTATGAAATGGCCAATGCAGGCAAGCTCTTGTTCCCAGCCATCAACGTCAACGACAGCGTCACGAAGTCCAAGTTCGACAATCTTTACGGCTGCCGCGAGTCCCTTTTAGACGGGATCAAGCGCGCCACCGACGTCATGATCGCTGGTAAAGTCGGCGTCGTCTGTGGTTATGGCGACGTGGGTAAAGGCTGTGCTGCTGCCCTCCGTGGCATGGGCGCTCAGGTCATCGTCACTGAAATCGATCCAGTGTGTGCCCTGCAGGCAGCCATGGAAGGATACCGCGTCATGCCAATCGAAGACACCCTCGGCACTGGCGACATCTATGTCACCACCACAGGTAACAAAGACATCATCACCGTCGAGCACATGGTCGGCATGAAGGATCAAGCCATCGTCTGTAACATTGGCCATTTCGACAACGAAATCCAAGTGGACAAACTTGAGAAGCTCCCAGGCCTCAAGAAGCTCAACATCAAGGCCCAGGTGGACAAGTACACCTTCCCTGCTGGCAACAGCATTTACATGCTGGCAGAAGGCCGTCTGGTGAACCTTGGCTGCGCCACTGGCCACCCAAGCTTCGTCATGAGCAACAGCTTCACCAACCAGACCCTGGCACAGATCGAGCTTTGGGAAACCAAAGACAGCCGCCCCATCGGCGTCACTGTCCTGCCGAAGAAGCTGGATGAAGAAGTTGCCCGCCTACACCTTGCCAAGATCGGTGTCAAACTCACCGTCCTCTCCAAGGATCAGGCAGACTACATCGGCGTTGCCGTCGATGGACCTTACAAGTCTGAGCATTACCGCTACTAAACCGATGCAGTTGCAGCGCAACTGATCGCTTTTACGAACACCCTCACTCAAAGCGCGGACGATCGAAAGATCGCCCGCGTTTTGCTTTGGCAACAAGTAAACATCAATCCCTGTTGTGAAAAGCATCTCATGGCGGAAGGATGATGATGGATGCCTTTTTTAATGAGCTGGGTGGTAAAGTTCTGGAACGGTGGAAGCAGGAGAACTTTTCATTGGAGAAGTTCCCCGAAATCGCCCGCTTAGCCATTGAGGAGAAGCTACCCTCAGAGCATGTGGATTTGTCCGCTTTCATCCAGGAGTTCCTGCTCAACGATGACCAGCCCTTGCAGACCCAGTCAGGCTTTGGCCAGCCCGAACTCGTGGCCTATGATCACCCACGCTTTTACATCCAGATCCTGGTGTGGATGGACGGGACGACAGACATCCATCAGCATGAATTCTCAGGGGCTTTTCATGTCATGTCAGGCTCTAGCATTCATGCGCATTACACGTTTGAAAAAGCGCAGTCGGTGACGCCCCATCTCCGCATGGGAGAGGTGAGGATGCAGAACATTGAGCTCCTAGAAACGGGCCGCACGGTGCCCATTATTTCTGGGCAAAGCTGCATCCATTCCCTCTTTCATTTGGATACACCTTCGGTCACCGTGGTCGTGCGCACACAGAATGATCCTGGGATGAATCCGCAGTTCAATTATCTACCGCCACACATGGCTGTGGACCCCATGTTTCATGACACGTTGACCATGCGCCGGAAGCAGCTCCTAGATCTGCTCGAACACATGCAGGTGCCAGGCTATGCTGCGCTGGTCCTGAAGATGGTCGAGGAACTGGACTTTGAGCGCGGCTTTTATCTTTTGCAGCATTGCATGGGCGCTTTGGGTGACTTGGGCGACTTCGAAACGGCGCTGGGTCTCTTTGAGAAAAAGCACGGAGCCTTAGCCGCAGGTGTTGCCGCGACGCTGGAAGAAGGCGTCCGGCGAGACGCCATCAAAAGCATGCGCGGAACCATCGCCGAGCCCGAACACCGTTTCTTTCTGGCCCTGCTCATGAATGTCTCCACGCGCGCCGAGCTTCTTCGACTTGTGGCCCAGCGCTTTCCTGAAGACGCCGCTTTGGAAACGGTCATGCGCTGGACACTCGAGCTGGAGGAGTATTCCGATGTTGGCCTTTCGATTCTAGATGCCGTTTTCCCTGAGGACTGGGGCATCGAAGCGGCGGCTCATTCCGGCCTATTTCAGGCTGTCCTACGCCATTGGATAAAGGGCGGCAAGAAAGTGCCAGCCACGCTCAAGGCGCTCAAAGCAGCCCAGATCAAAAGCCTGAAAGCCCTCTTTGCTGCCTCGAGTCTGCGCGTTCTGGTGATTGAGGAGAAGGTTGCTAAAAACGGGAATGGCTGATCGCCGCTCTGCCTCGCAGCCCTCCGTCGGCCTAACATCCAGACTTGCATTTCTTTTATCCTGTGGAAATGTACCCGCCGGTTTTGACCGGCTTCCCCCCTTGGGGCCGATGTTTGTCTTGTAGCCCGTCTTTGTTAGACGGTGATCCCGTCCCGCTGATGCTGGACGCTTTTACGGCGACTGGTTGCCCGTTTCACGGAAGCCAACCCGCGCCGGGTTTACAGATAAGATATGGAAAAGACATTCGCCGATCTCGGCCTTTCGCCCGAGCTCCTCAAAGCTATTGAATCCCAAGGATTCGAACAACCCTCCCCCATCCAAGCAGAAGCTATCCCAGTTGCCCTCACAGGTCGCGACGTTGTGGGTCAAAGCCAGACAGGTTCTGGTAAAACACTGGCTTTTGGTCTGCCTGCAGTTCAGCGGATCGACGCTACCAGCCGCTCGACTCAAACGCTGATCATGTGCCCAACACGTGAGCTGGCCATGCAGGTCTGCGCTGAGATTCATAAGGTCGCCAGCTTCCGTGAAGGTGTGCGCGCCACGCCGATCTACGGTGGCTCCTCTTATGACCGCCAGATCCGCGCCTTGCAGATGGGCTCCCAGATCGTCGTGGGTACTCCAGGTCGTATCCTCGACTTTGTCGATCGCGGCACTCTGAAATTGGATGACCTGAAAACCCTCGTCTTTGATGAGGCTGATGAAATGCTGGACATGGGCTTTGCAGACGAGATCGAGCGTCTCATGCAGGCCGTGCCGAAAGAGCGTCAGACGATCTTTTTCTCGGCCACTTTTGACCCGCGCATCCGCCGCCTGATTGATCGGTACACGAACAATCCGGCCACGATCACGATTCAGCAAAAAGCGATGACGGTGCCGACGATTGAGCAGCGTTATTATGAGGTTCAGGGCCGCAGCAAGACCGAAGTGCTCTGCCGCGTGTTGGACATGGATTCCCCTCGCTTGACGATCGTTTTCTGCAACACCAAGAAAGCCGTTGATGACACGGTGGATGCGCTGACTGCCCGTGGTTATGCCGCTGACCGTCTGCATGGAGATCTGAACCAAATCATGCGTGAGCGCGTGATGCGGAATTTCCGCAACGGCACCATTGAAGTGCTGGTCGCGACGGATGTGGCTGCCCGTGGATTGGATGTCAATGACATCGA
>JAIXOU010000041.1 GCA_027486585.1 Verrucomicrobiaceae bacterium
CAGGAAAGCGAGCGCACCTGAGCATCGGCATCCGTCAGCATTTCCAGCAAACGAGCGCGCGTGGCTTCGCCGGAGGCATCACCGAGAACACGAGCCGCATTGGCACGCAGCGATGCATCAGCATCACGACTCAGCTCGATCAGTGCATCCACGGCATCCACTTGTTTTTGACGCACAAGCTGCCCGAGCCCCCAAACACCATGCAAACGCGTGGTTGTTTTCTGCCTCGAGTCTTTGGCGGCAGCAATCAGGGCGGCCTTACCTGCGTCTCCACGTTTCACCAGTTCAAACTGGGCCATCTGACGCAGACGGCGATCTGGTGATCTCAGTGCATCGACGAGTTGGTCCACCTTGTCCTCAGCGACACCACGCTTGAAGCGAGCTGCCATCTCTGCTGCCTTTGCCTGCAAGGCTTTGTCTTTCAGGGACAGCACATGAATGGCTCCATTGGAGTTCACCGACCACCCTCCGCCAAAGTCGCAGAGGTAAACGTTGCCGTCAAAACCCAGCTCGACATCGCTCGCGCCCACGCCTTCCACCACGACCTCTTGGGATGCGAGTGTGTAACCCGCGCCAGCAGGCTTGACGCCGAGCGCATGGACCACGCAGCTCTGCAAAGCGCCGCCGTAGTCACTGAGCAGAAATTTGCCACGAAGGTCCGCTGGCGCAGCCTCACCCGTCACCCAGGTCACGCCAGAAGGCCCGCGTGCCACATGCGCTGCGGGTGGATACACCCACTGCGGCTGCTCCTCATTGAAGGTGTCAAACATGCGCTCCGCCACCCACATGGATTTCGCCGGATGGAAGTCCTCCCAGTCCAAGGCATTCACATATTGATGCGCACTCTGATGCCGCATGTCCCAGCCAGACTCGCTGCCTTCGAGAACATAAACGAGACGCGCTTTGTCGCCGATGTCACCTGTGTTATCAAAGGTGAAAAGGTTGCCGTTTTCATCAAAAGCCAGCTCGGTGGGATTGCGCAGGCCCGTGCAGAATACCTCAAAGCCTGAACCGTCGGACTCGCAGCGGAAGATGGCCCCTTCGCCACCTTTGGCGAGCACCTTGCCTTCTTTCGTCGTGACATGAAAGCCACGATCTCCGACGCTGAAATACAAGCGTCCATCAGGTCCGCGAACGATGCCATGCAGATCATGACCGATGAAGGAGATGCGCACGCCGAAGCCCGTCACCAGATTTTCATTCGTGTCTGCAATGCCGTCATCATTGGTATCCGTGAGCTTTCGCAGACTCGGGATGCAGGTGAAATACAACGCGTCATCCTCCGGCAGCACCGAGAAGCCGATTCCATCCAGGGGCTCATAAAAACTGTCGGCAAATACCGTGCGCTGATCTGCCGCACCATTGCCGTCCTTGTCTTCCAGTCGGATCAAGCGATCTGGTGTGTTCGTCCAGAATCCTTCCGGAAAGCGGCCTGGAATGGAGTTTTGCAGCTTCGTGCGATCCTCCAGCGTCGCCGATTTGAAGTCACCTCGGATGAATTCGTTCACCCCACGCAGATCAGCCACGCCCTGCCAAAAGCGATTGACCTCGGCGACAAACACGCGGCCTTTGCGATCAATGCCAAAACTGCCGGGATTTTGCACGAATGGAAACCGCACCCAAGTGCGTGCCGCATAACCTGGATGCTTCACCACGCCCGAAAACGGCTCCGGTTGATTTTTCATCGCCGGCATTTTCGTCTGCACTGGCTGCAGACGCTGCTGCATCTCCTGCGGTGTTAGCGCGAGAGCTGAGGTGGAGACAGCGAGACAGGTAGCGAGAATGCGTGGGAGTCGTGACATGGTAAAAAAGGGGGGAAACGCACAGTGCCTTACGAGCACGGTGTTTCAAGGGATGGAAAGAACTCAATGCGGGCCGTTTGAGCCCCATTAAGGAACTGTGATTCACTGCAGATTAAAAGGTGCGCACTGGATGTCGCTCTTCGTTTCCAAGAGGCACAGCACCGTGAGCTCGTAGTAGGCACGAGGACCAGCGTCAATTCCGCCAAAGGCGGCAAGGTTGAGCTTGGCTAGCAAAGGCCGGATCATCAACGCAAGCGCCACAAAGCCCTGATTCAGATGCGCGGGCGTGCGGCTGCCGATGCGGGAGACACTTGGCATGAATGCGCGAAGATCTATTGGGTCTTCTGCTTTGCCAGTTCGGTCCGGAAGGCTTGTTCGCGATCCTCGACGTAGCGGTGATAGCCTTCGCGGTCGATGAAAGGATTGGTGTTGTTGATGCCTAGGCGGGCGTACTTCGCGTTCATGTCGTAGTAGCTGCCGTGGGCCCCGAGGAAGAGATCGATGGGCTGTTCTTTGAGAAATTGGAAGGTGCGCTCGTAGTCGGTGGCGATGTTGGGGTAGTCCTGGTTATTCACGAGGATGTAGCCAGGGTTCACGTTTGGACTGCCAATGATGACGGCATTGAGGCCAGCGATCTGCATCGTCCATGTCGTGCAGCCACGGGTGTGGCCAGCTGTGAGGCGAGCGACAAGCGTGCTGCCGCCGAGCTTCACCTCGTCGCCGTCTTGAAGCCGGCGATCTACTTTGGCGGGCGTGAACTGCGTGTAGTCGGCTTTGATGCGGGATTTTTTCGCGCCGCCGTTCTCCACGGCATCGGCATCCTGCTCCATGACGAAGTATTGAGCCTTTGTCTCTTTGATGATCTCCGCACTGCCCGCGCAGTGATCCGAGTGCGCATGGCTGATAAGCAGGATTTTCACGTCAGTGAATTTGAAGCCCAGTTTCTCGATGCTGGCGCGAATAAGTGGCACGGACTCCTCGAAGCTGCTGTTGATGAGGACGTGGCCCTCTGGCGTGGCGATGAGATAGGACGCAAGGTCCTTCGAGCCGACATAGTAGAGATTTCCAGCGATCTTGTGAGGTGGAAAGGGTTCCATCCATGCCTCAGGTCGCGCGGCGAGGGGGTGGATGGACAGGAGAAGGCTGAGGATGAGAAGCAGTGGTTTCATGAGGGATTAGTCGGCGAGATTTTGGGATATCTCTTTGCGCTTATGATTGAAGAATTGCAGGCATTAGGCTCCGGCAGCGCGGACTTTGATGGCAGCTTTTTTGCCGAACAAGATGGCCTAACCGCTGCTTTTGACAACAGGTGCCTATGGGGGTCGTATTTGTGCTTCTCACGGCTTCGATTGCCAATGGACGCTAAAGCTTGTTCGGCACCACCTTCGTCCACTGACTCCATGCACCGAGCGCATGCTGCTGGATTTTGCGTTTCCAGATCTTGTTGCCGCAGAAGGCGTAGAGGGTGTCTTTGTCTTTACCTCCGATGGCGACGGCGGTGACGCGGCCTTTGTCGGGGACGGTGAGGATGACCTGGGTGGGGCCGTCGTCGGCGCTGATTTGGATGCCGCTCTTGGTGGCGATGAATTGACGGCCTTCCTGCGAGTAGCAGAGGCATTCCGCACCGGCGTCGTCGTCCCAATCCTGGACGTGGAGGTGGAAGAAGCGCTCTTTGTTAATGAGCGAGCCGTCATCAGCTATCTGATAACTGTAGGCCCATTTCGAGTGGCCTTCACCAACGCTGAGCAGCCATTGATCGGGGCGAAAGGCCATGCCGGTGGCGAATTTGATGCCGGCATCGACCTGCTTCTTCTGGCCGTCCTTGATGAGCCACAC
>JAIXOU010000075.1 GCA_027486585.1 Verrucomicrobiaceae bacterium
CGCCTCGTCATTACCATCAGCATCCTCGGTGCCATCGTTTCGCTCAGCTTGTTCTGGATCACTCAGCAACGCCGCCAAATCACCCGACTCGAACGCAGGATCGTCGAACAAGCCACGCTCGAAGAACGCCAGCGCATCGCCCGCGAGTTTCATGACACCTTGGAGCAAGAACTCACCGGCCTTTCACTCCGGCTCGATGCAGCCCTGACGCGTCCGCTTGAAGACAAAGCCCGCAGCCTTCTCGGAACCTCACGCAACCTCGTCTCCCGTATTCAAAGCGAAGCCCGCAACCTTGTCTCCGACCTCCGCGACGACACCGCGCACGCCACCAACCTGCCCGAGGCTCTGCAACTGCTCGCCACCCGCGCCCCCGAAGGCATCGCCATCACGCTCGACCTCCACCCCATCGGCCCCATCCCGCCACACGTCACCCACCACCTCCGCATGATCGCCCAGGAAGCCATCACCAACGCCCTCAAACACGCCCACCCCACCCAAATCCAACTCCACCTCTCCGCCACCCCTGCCTCTTCCCCACTCCATCACTCCAATACTCCATCACTCCCCCCCTCCGCCTCACTCCTGTCCCTCCGCATCACCGACAACGGCCAAGGCTTCGACCCCAGCGCCCAAACTCACGGCCAACCTGGCCACTTCGGCTGCATCGGCATCCGCGAACGAGCGCGGAAAATCGGGGCCGAGGTGAACTGGGAAAGCGAGACGGGAAATGGCACGGCGGTGTGTGTTACGCTGCCACCTGGGAAATAACGAAGGTCGAATTCACGAATCACGAATGATTACCGAATACCCAAAGACGGAGGTGTACGTTGTTTGGATTTATCTAGGCAACGAGCTCATCGTCAGCCCAGCCCCCTTTCATGTTGGGCTGTTTGTTTATTTGATCTGGTAGCTCAGAATCCAAAAGTAGTCGGTTAGCAGAACCTCTGCTGTTGAAACTGAGTCTGAGACCGCACTTAACAAGTCACTTTCCGAAGGAAAATTCTTGAGGACTTCGTGGACACTGCCATCTACCAAACGGCGTTGCTGAAATGAATCTCCATGTTCATTGGTCCGGGCAATTGGGGTGCTGATTCCTTCAACGAAGCGATTATCGATGAACATCACCTTGGAACCTCGTTGAAGCTTCTGGTGAAATTCGTCGAGGAAGCCTACGAGCCTGCTTCGCGGAATATGCGACCACCAAAATCCAGAGAAAGCAGCTGAAAAATGGCGCTTAAACGCTGGCAGCGCATAAGCGTCGGCTTGGCAAAACTCGATGGAACCGGTTCCCCAGTCTTTGGCGCGTGCAATCTCCAACACCTCTGAACTGAGATCGCATGCCAAGACCGATCTTGCCCCCGCAGCGAAGGCTTCCGTCCAGTAGGCAGTGCCACACGCAACTTCCAACACGTCGTGACCGCAAAATGCCGCAGCCACGATTCCGCGTATTCGCCGAAGATCTTCCTGACGTTCTACCTTGGCATAGATCTGCTCATACTCGCTGGCCCTTCTTCCGTAGTAGCTGATCATGTCAGGAGGAAAGGTTTTTGAATCCATGTTCCGAAGGAAGCGGAAAAGCGGCCTGAGATCAAGCCTTGGCTGCGGGTCGTCGAGGCGGCGGGCGTTTGGCTTCGCATCATGATATGCGGTGAATTTCGCATTGGCTGGCAGACGGATAAAATCGCTGATTTGACGCTAATCAGACGCTGATGTCAGAGGAGCCGATTCCGAAACCCGCGCGAGCTGAAGCTCAACGCTACCTTGCAAGCATGCCACGCTTGTGACAAAATCCCCAGCATGATCACTTTAAACGCACCGACTCCAAAAGACCCCAAAGTCCTGCGTCCGCTACTGCACTCGCAGGTGGATTCTTTGCCGGATGCTGCTCTGGAGTTGGCTCGACGTTTCTTACTAGAGATCAGGCTGCAAGAAATCACCGCCGAGCTGGATGACGCCGCTGATGATGCCCGTGCCCAGGGGAGATTCACGCCCGAGCGCATCGCCGCTGCCGTGGCGGAGCACCGTGCCGCGCATCCATACCGCCGCGCATGATCGTCTGTATCGATACCAATGTCCTCGTCGGGATGTTCGGTCGCCGTGCGCCGTGGCTGGCCTTGCGTCAGGCATTGCTTGATGGACGCATCCTCTGGGCCCTATCCAATGAGATTGTGTTGGAATACGAGGAAATCTTCACCCGAGAGATGAGTGCCGCCAAGGCCATGACCCTGCTGGAGTTCATTGAGCTGGTGGACGAGACACGCGGCGTCATCCGCTACCTCTCCCCTGCCTACCGCTTCCTCACCATCCCTGCCGATGCAGATGACGATAAATTCGCCGACTGCGCCATCGCCGCCCATGCCGACTACGTCATCACCGAGGATCGGCATTTCCGCTCCCTTGCAGGCGCAGGCTACAAACCCCAGCCCATCACGCCAGAGGCATTCATCACCCAGCATCTCGCGGGCAACGGCACGCTCTAGCAAAGCAATCGGGGCGGCAAGCGTGTTGGCTTCGCATCCTGACCTGCGGTGCATTTGGCGTTGGCCGACAGACGGAAAAAACCGCTAATTTGGCGCTCATCAGACGCTGATATCAGAGGATTGGGATTAGCGTCAAATCAGCGTCTTATCAGCGGTTAAATCAGCAATCCATGTCTCAGACGTCCTTACCCCAGAGGAATGACCATGAACCCGACCGTGAGTTAGGCAGAAAAATTGGGGCAGGAAAATTCAGAGGATTCAATTTTTTCTGCCCCAATTTTTCTGCCAAAAAGGATTATTCGATTTCCTGCGAGGGCATGACCCTTGAGGTGGCGGGTCAGGATGTCTGTGTCTGGAGTGGATCACCCCTCTCAGCTCTGGCTTGGATGAGTCTTTGGAATCCGCTTTCAGGTGCACTCGCAGGTCACGGCAGCGCTACTGCAAAAGAAACGCCGCGACTAGTTGCTTGCCTTCAGTCGCATAGTTGGTGCTGCTGCCGGTGACGGAGAGACCGTGAGTGCCGCCGATGAGTTTGTAGTGGACGATTTGGCCGCTACGATAGGTGTATTTGACGAAAAGTGGCGCGCTAGTGTGGGGGATGCCAGCGGCATCGGCCAGTTGCGGGCCGGTTTCACCCATCGCCTGAGCAAAGCGGTAGATGCTCTCTTGGGCGGTCATGAAGGTGCCAATGCTGTTGAGCATCCCGCCGGTATAGGGGACCGTTATATCGGAGGTTCCGCTGAGGCTGATGATGCGTCGGCGTTTGGCGGGCACGATTGTTTGGTCGTAGTCATTGCTGCCTGTGGCATTGAACCAAAAGGCACCGTCGTGATGCATGTCGGCGAGCATTTGGGAGACCTGACAGGCTGCATTCTGAAAGGCGGCGCCATCGAGCTCAATCAGCAGGCGGTTGGTCAAGGCGGAGCCGTTGGAGTTGCCGAAGATGGAGATCTTGCCCGCATCCACATTGTCGTAGGTCTTTAGCAGCGCGATGAGGTCGCGGATGAAGGCGACATCGGGTGCTTTGGAGTTTTCGTTTTTGACATTCCAACTGGTGAGGTAGCCATCCGGTGCCACGCGGATGGCGTTGCTGACATACGGATTGAGCGCACCAATAGTGTTCGCACCTGTCCCGCCATTGCCATGAAGCATGATGATGACGGGGTGCGGCCCGGCACCTGCGGGCACCTGGACGACGGCGGTGCGGGCGTAGCCGTTCGGCTCCTGATCCCACGTTTGCGTGATGCTGAGCGTGGTGTTGGCGAGGTTCCCATTCGGAGTGAGCACGGTCTTGGCGCGGTGAAATTTCCTCGGCACGCTCGGCGCATGGGTAAACTCGTCCGAATAGGTGACAGAGCCGCCGGTGCCCGAGAGTGTGGCCATCGGTGTCCACGAAAGTAGATCGGTGGAGCATTGAATCTCGTAGCTCTCTCCCGCGACGCTGTCGAAGGTGAAGAATGGATGGTTGCTGCCATCAATGCCCGACTGGGTGATCTTCGCCGCATCATTGGCGCTGCCGCCAGTGCCTCCGCCTGCGGTGACGGTGAGGAGCAGCTGATTGATGAGGAACCGCGAATTCAAGGCGGGGGCAGTGGTGGGTCCCGTCGCCATGATCTTCGCGCTGGTGAGATTGGGCACGGAGATCGCAAAGGATGTGGCAGTGAACGAGCCGCTGCTGACAGAGGTGGTGCCGTCGAAGATGGCGTATTGCTTGGTCGTGCTGTTGCTACCCGAACGAGCGCCGATGCCGGAAATTAGCAGCGACTGCCCAAATGCAAGGCCGGTAACATTGCTCAGACTGAAAACGAGCGACTCATCATCCGCGGCGTTGGTATTGTTGCGATTTTCCAATTCGAAATCATTGGTAAGGCTGTAAACGCCAATACCGTCGTTGTGGGGTGCCACCGTCAGCCCGGTGGTGGCATTTGAGGCCGTGATCGTGAGATCAAAGCTGATGCCCGCACTGAGACCGGAGACATTCGGATTCGCCGAACTCAACCCCGTGACGGAGCCAGTGATTTTGCCGCTGCCGAAGCTGACGATCGTCTGGCCTTGAAGCATGCTGGTGAGCAGTAGGAAGGTGGGCAAGAAAGCAAAGATGTTTTTCATCAGTTGGAGGTGGCATGAAACTCCGCTGATGGTCAGAGGTCGCGGTCGAAGATAAAATGACGAAACCCGAATAACGAAGCAGGCCCCAATGCCGAATGTCGAACCTCCTTGCCTTGCCTGTTTTTCGTCATTCAGACTTCGACATTCCTTGGTCATTAGGTTTTACTCATTCGACATTCCCCCATGATCACCCTCCTCATCATTGACGATCATTTCGTCGTCCGCAGCGGCTTA
>JAIXOU010000112.1 GCA_027486585.1 Verrucomicrobiaceae bacterium
CACACGGGGATCAGGCAGCGTGGCGAAGAGTTCTTTGAGCCGAAGGACCTCTTGCAGGTCGGCTCTGACTTGAGGGTCGAGGGATTCAGTGGTGATAAGGGTGGCTTCCATCCATACCCAGTTATTCATTTCATGCGTTTGCCCTGACCTCTAACTTAAACTTTCTTAAAGTGTATGAGATCTGCTGCGCTAGCGACACCATCTGCGTGGCTTGAATAGAGTGGGAGCCATAATCCAGACACTCAAGCTTGCTAATACTTTCGATTGATTGGAATAACTTCTTGCAGTGTCCGCAAAAATCCTTAAAACGAGAACTGTTCTTAGACTCCCATGAATGCCCTCCCCTACAACCTAATCGCCGCCTTTGCATTCCCAACGTCTCCAGAGTTGGTAGAGGCAATCCCAATCATCATCTCGCTAATCGTTATCGAGGGGCTTCTTAGTGTGGACAACGCGCTCGCCATTGCGGCCATGGCGAATCATTTGCCAGGAAAACAGAAGTATCAGGCGCTCAAATGGGGTATCTTCGGAGCCTATTTGTTTCGCGGTGTATGTCTCGCCTTCGCAGCATGGATCATTGAAAATCCGTGGCTAAAAATCTGCGGCGCGGCCTACCTAGTTTATTTAATGAGTGAGCATTTCACGGGGGGCGGTGATGAGGACAATGACGGAAAGGCCGACTCTCCCAATCAGCGCGGATTTTGGGCTACTATCATCGCCATCGAGGTAATGGATCTGAGCCTCAGCGTGGACAATGTCGTTGCTGCTGTCGCCATGAGTCCAAAGCTCTGGGTGGTGTGTCTTGGTGTGTTCATTGGCATTTTAGCATTGCGGTTTGTAGCTGGCGCATGCATCAAGCTAATCGAAAAATTTCCCATTCTAGAAGACACTGCGTTTCTGTTGATTGGGTATGTCGGTTTCATCTTATGCTATGAACTGCTGAGTGATCCAAACAGCGGTTTCCAGCTTCTTCCTGGGCCTGTGCATGTGAGTGCAGGTCAGAAATTCATCGGCATCATCATTATCATAGCTGTTTCAATTTTTTACTCAAAATCCGAAGTCATACAGAATGCTTTGAAGCCGCTATTCAAACTAAGTTATGGCCCAATGAAGCTCGTCGCTACCCTCGTCGGTCTTGTGCTGAAGATTATCCTACTACCTTTCAAGGTGATCATTGGCCTATTTAAAAGCAAGCCTTCAGCTGCTTAAAGATCATTCATTCACTTCTAACTTATTAACTTATGGCAATCAATCTAACAAAAGGACAACGAATCGACTTGCGTAAATCGAGCGGTGCGGAACTCACTGATTTTTGTGTCGGTGTGAATTGGGGCGGCATCGAATCTAGGGGCTTCATGGGGCTGACAAAGAAGGTCGAAAATGTAGATCTCGACCTTAGCGCTGCGTTGCTTGACACCCAGGGAGCCCTTTGTGATCACATTTACTCACCACTCTACAAACCAGAACTCCTCAAACAGTTTGGGCTGCCACCTGGAAAGCTGATTGCCGCCAATGGTGCCCTGAAACATACAGGAGATGATCAGTCAGGTGATTCTGGAGGTGATGACGGTTTGGACAATGAAATCATCACAGTGAATCTCGGCCTAGTGCCAGCAAATATTGGCCAGATTTTCTTTTTCCTGAACAACTGTGGTAAAGAGGATTTCTCCCAAATTCCATACGCAAAGATTCGGATGTTCGAAGGAACTCCAACCAAGGTTAAGGAGGTCTTCGCCTCTTACAACGTGGCCGCTGAAGCTCAATACAAAGGCAAGCGTGCGCTGATTCTTGGGAGGCTCTATAGGAAGGGCAGCGAGTGGAAGTTCGCTGCCATCGGAGATCCCACCGAGGACGCTTTCGTAGCGCAGACGGTCGCTCGAATCACTCAGGAATACAATAAACTCTAACGCGTATTTAACTATGGCCATCAATCTCACAAAGGGGCAGCGCATAGATGTTGGACTTCAGCAGGCCGGAATAGGCCTGGGCTGGAGTCCGAGCAACGGGTCGTCTTCTGAGCCTTACGATCTGGATGCTAGCGCTTTTATGTTAGGAGAAAACAACAAACTAGTCGCTAGTGATTTTTTTGTGTTTTACAACCAGCCAACATCACCTGACGGCGCAGTTAGAAGCAGCGGCGATAACAAAGATGGAGAGGGGGAGGGAGATGACGAAACTCTTTTTGCCAATCTTGCTAACGTAGATTCGAGGGTAACAGAGATCATTTTTGTGGTGACGATTCATGACGCGAAAGAACGCAAACAAAACTTCGGACAAGTGCGCAATGCCTTCATCCGAATCTATGACCAAACCAACGCGCAGGAAATCTGCAAATACGAGTTGGATGAGGACTTTTCTACCGAGTCTGCCGTGGAGTTTGGCCGGCTTTATCGCCGTGGCGCAGCATGGAAGTTTGAGGCAATCGGACGCGGACATCAAGGTGGCTTGGAAGCGTTACTGGCCCTTTATTCATGAGTTTCAAAACCCACTGACACATAACTATGGCAATTAACCTATCGAAAGGACAACGCGTTGATATCAGCCTCCAAAATCTGGCGGTCGGTCTTGGCTGGACGGGTGATTCGGACTTGGATGCCTCGGCATTCATGGTGGCCGGAAACGGCCAAGTTCCCGCCGAAGAATTCTTCGTATTCTACGGTAATCTGGAATCGAAAGACCTAGCAGTGAAGCACTCAGGTGACGAAAAAGCAGGCGGCTCGAGTGATGTCGAAACAATCAAAGTGGACATCCGCAAGCTAGATCCTCGAATTGAGCAAATCATCTTCACGGTGACGATTTACGATTCTGAAACGACCGGTGAAAACTTCGGTCAGGTGCGAAACTCGTTCATCCGCATCTACAATGCGGACACCAACGAAGAACTGTGCAAATACGAATTGGATGAGGATTTCTCCATCGAAACGGCCATTGAGTTTGGGCGCCTATATAGACGTAACGATTCCTGGCGATTTGAGGCGATTGGTACGGCCGGCACTGGTGGCTTGGGATCATTCGTGAAGAAGTATGCCCAAGCCTATTCCTAAACCTATGACCAATCAAAACACATGAGCAGCTATTCTGACGACGAAGTGTTTTTCTGCGGTCATTGCCGGCGCCAGCATGAACCGCGCAAGGGAGCAAAATGCATTCAATGCGGGCGAGAAACGATTATTTGGAACACGCGCAAGGAAAGCGGCTCAGTGATTCAGGCACGCTGGGATCGGATGCGCGGCAAAAGCTGAACTCATCACCCCTTCCACACATGGCTATCAATCTCACGAAGGGGCAGACCATTGATCTGCGCAAAGAAACGAATGACCTCGACCAGATCACAATCGGTCTTGGGTGGAGGGTGCGTGAGAAGAAGAAAGGCTTTTTGGGTGGTATCTTCGGTAGCAAGGATGAAGCGGAGTTCGATCTCGACGCCGTAGCTTTCATGCTGGACGAGAACGACAAAGTGCAGGACCGCGGAGCCGAAAAACTTGTTGGCGGCGATATTGTTTTCTTTAACAGCCGCCAGCACCCCAGCGGCACGGTAATTCACAGCGGTGACAACCGCACTGGTGGCACGGGAGCAAATGATGACGAGCAGATCATCGTGAAGCTGAACTCAGTACCCGCGAAATATCACCGCATCCTCTTCCTCGTCTGTATTTATCAGGGTATCAAGCAGGGCCAACACTTCGGTCAAGTGGAGTCAGCCTATATCCGTGCCGTGGATGGCAAAGGCAAAGAAATGGCACGCTACTCCCTCAGCTCCGAATCCGCCTACGACGGTAAATGCACTATGGTCTTCGGCGAAGTGTACCGCCGCAGCGACGGATGGAAATTCCGTGCCATCGGTGATGCCCACCCGTACGACAGCTTTGTTCATCTACTCAAAGAGCACCTGCCCCAATAACCAACCCACATCTATATCATGCGCCGTCTCCCCGTTTATCTCGTCCTCGACACCTCCGGTTCCATGTCCGGCGAACCCATTCAGCAAGTCAATAATGGCGTGCAGATGCTTGTCTCCGCCTTGCGCCAAGACCCGCAGGCGCTTGAGACGGCCTTCCTCAGTGTCATCACGTTTGATTCCACGGCCAAAGAGGCCGTGCCATTGACCGATTTGCCTTCCTTTCAGGCACCGACTGTTGCCGCTACTGGCACGACCGCGCTGGGGGAGGCGCTTTCACTCGTAGCTGACTGCGCAAAACGTGACGTGAAGACGGCCTCAGCGACTCAAAAAGCTGACTGGCGTCCGATGGTTTTCATCATGACTGACGGCAGCCCCACCGATGATTTTCAAAAAGGGCTTGCCCGATTCAAGAAGGAAAAATGGGGTGCTGTGGTAGCCTGCGGTGTGGATAGCGCAGATGTTAGCCTGCTCCAGCAGATCGCGGGTGAGGCAGTAGTCACTCTTTCCACGGCGGATGCCAAGGCACTAGAGGCCTTCTTCAAATGGGTCACTGCGTCCATCAGCACCTCCAGCAAGAGCGTCCAGACAGGCAAAGAAGTCGAAGGACTGAACCAACTGCCGCCTCCACCCCCAGAAATCCAGGTCGTCGTTTAAGTTGCTACACCAGTGATATGCAGGAGCTACCATCCATCCTGGCCGCACTGGCTATATTCGGATTACTGATCTTCATTCGCGTGAAAGTGATGCAGTTCCGATGCGGCGCGACAGGCAGGGCATTCCATTTTGGAAACAGCCTCCAGCTTATGCTCCGCGTGCTCAGCAGTCTCGCCGTGCCGGGACTTGGGCAAGCGATGTTTGGTCGTATCGGATTAGGATTGCTGCACCTCAGCGTTTTTGCCGTTGCCTTTTGCTACCTGGGAGATCTGGCTTTTTTAATCAATCTTGCCTCCGCCATGGAGCATGTCTTCCCCTGATCCCCCATGTCTGCCCGCCGCCTACCTGTCTATCTCGTGCTCGATACCTCCGGCTCCATGCGTGGAGAGCCGATCCAGGCGCTTAAAGTAGGAGTGCAGGCGCTGATCTCCACGTTAAGGCAGGATCCCCATGCACTGGAGTCCGTGCATATCTGCATCATTACCTTCGACGCAAAAGCGCGCGTACTCAGCCCACTGCAGAGCCTTGAGGACTTCCAGATGCCTCTTATCGAGTGCCCGCAGTCAGGTCCCACGATGACAGGTGCAGCTTTGGAAATGCTCTGCCAGTGCGTGGATAGGGATGTGCAGCGGACTACCGCTGATCATAAGGGCGACTGGCGGCCAATCGCTTTTCTGATGACTGATGGTGGGCCGAACGATACCGCTCTGTATGCGCAAATGATCCCAGAAGTTCAGAAACGCCCCTTCGCTTCCATCATCGCTTGCGCCGCTGGGGCCAGAGCCAAAGTGGAACCACTGCGAAAGCTCACTGCAAACGTTTTCAACCTCGAAACGATGGACGGTCACTCTTTCGCTGGGCTTTTCCAGTGGGTGTCTTCTACCGTCTCGTCGGGGAATCGCAGCATGGGTGCGACCAGCAGCATCACGCTACCACCCCCACCGGCAGAAATTCAAATCGTCGTCTAATCCTATTATCCACATGCAGCTCACGCCTCAGCGTCCAAATATTCAGGACATCCCAGCCTTTCTTCGCGCAATGGCCGAGGCTTTGGAAAAAATGCACGTTGAGCAGCGGGCACACGGTGGAATCGTCGAAGGAGCGCTCAAGGATTGGCTCACTACCACGGAAGACTCACTGGATGAAGAGCGCTTCAGAGCTGCTGCAAAACCTGCTGATCAACTGCCAGACGACCCGCTTCAGGCGGATGTACTTTGCTTCGCCACCTACTGCATCGGCGTCATCGCTGGCACTTCGGCAGCAAATGCCCAGCCATTCATGGCGACGCATCATCAAGGCAAAGAATGGCCAACCGAGTTCCTTCAGCTACTCGAAACACTCGCCAAACAAGACGCTACTCCTCGTGTCAGCATTTCTGATCTGAGCAGAGCCTTGAGTACACCCATTGCTCTTGAATCCGTTTTAGAACCTGAACCCGCCGGCAATTCAGGCACTCCTTTAGTCAAACCTGCTCACCAGATGCCAGCCGTCCGCATCGCCCTCCGCAATGCAACTGTAGGCAAGCCTTACAGCTACGAACCGGGTGTGATCGCCAGTAAGATAGCCGAAACGCTCGGTCATGATCCCACCAGTGCGCGCATCTCCCATCTGCAACTACCCGAAGACTGCGGACTTGCGTTTGATCAACTTACTGGAGCCATCAGCGGTGTTCCCACTCGCGCCTTCGATAAAGAACTCAGCTTGGACTATGTGCCCAGTCTGAGCGCCAGCAGCATTACTGCGAAAGTCACGCTTCTCATCAATCCCGATCCCCTCTCGCTCTGGAAGGATCTGCCACCACCAGCCGACGCGCCGTATCAGAAGCCAGTGCTTGCTCATAGTGAAGAGCGGCTCGGACCGTATCGCATCGTCGCCGCCAGCCGTCGTGGGCGTTCCCATGCAAACAAGAGTGAGTTCCGCGATGATGACTATGCCATCGGCTACGCTGAGGAGACTGGCTGGCTCGTCATCGTCGTCGCGGACGGAGCTGGGTCGGCCATCTATTCTCGGCGTGGCTCGCAGATCGCCTGTGATGTGGCAAAGACCAGGCTGCTCACCGTGCTCAACAGCGCCCAGCACAATCAGGCAGAGGCGCTTTACCTCCAGCATCGTGACTGGCAGCACCCAGAGGTGAAGAAGGCCCTGCGCCAATGTCTCTACGAGGCCGCTTTGCTAGCCCACCACAAGCTGCGCGCAGAGGTCGCACAGCCTACCGAGACACTGGCGCCACCTCCGACGCTCAGAAATTACGACACCACACTCATCCTGCTCGTCATGAAAAAAACCGGTGAGGGCTGCATCGCCGCCACCTTTTCCATCGGTGATGGTGGCGCAGGCATACTGCCGCACGTAGGCGAGGGCATCCCCCTCACCAAAGCAGACTCAGGCGAGCATGCCGGGCAGACGATCTTCCTCACCTTTGACTCCACTGTGGCAAACTCCGAGGCTAACCTAGAAAGCCGCTTCCACTCAGCGCATACCCAAGAGTTCGCCGGAGCGCTCGCCATGACGGACGGCATCACTGATCCTAAATTCCCCAGCGATGCCGCATTTGCCGATCCTGCTCAGTGGGCAGCACTATGGACCGAGCTCCAGCCCGCTTTGACTAGTTCTCAGGCATTGCTCGACTGGATGAATTTCTTTTCCCCTGGCAATCACGATGACCGCACCCTCGTTGCCGTCCTGCCATCTCTACCCGCCGCCCCTGACACGCAATGAGCCTCGTCAAAGTCAAATCCATCACCACCGGCAAGGAGTATCAATTTGATCAAAACAAGCACGCTGGCAGCGGCGCGATGAAGGAGGTCTATTTTGCCCCAGATCGCAGCTATGTAGTGCAGATTTTCAAAGAAAAGCAGGACGCGAACTCGATGGAGCGCCTGAAAAATATCGTTGGCAAGTTTCGCGAAAATATCTTCAACCAAGTCGGCGGCGAGTATTGGGAAACTGTCTATTGTTGGCCGACGGACATCGTCACTGTGCCCACCACCGGACAGATCGCCTTGATTGCGCCTGTCTATCGGAAGGAATTTTTCTTCCAGTTCGGCTCCACGAACAACGACATGCTCGGCATCAAAGGTCGGGACAAAGAAGGCAAGTGGTTCGCCACTGCCCACCACCAGCAGCGCTTTCTGGATGAACGCGAGCGTGGGAACTGGCGGAACTACCTCGGCCTCTGCATCCGCATTGCCCGAGCTGTAAGACGGATGCACGCGGCCGGTTTGGCTCACTCAGATTTGTCCTATCGCAACGTGCTGATAGATCCCCTCACTGGTGGAGCCTCCGTCATCGACATCGACGGTCTCGTTGTTCCCCAGAGATTTCCGCCTGATGTAATTGGCACACCTGATTTCATCGCGCCCGAGGTGCTGCGGACTCTCTCCCTGCCCATTACGGACAAAAATCGTTCGCTGCCATGCATCGCGACAGACTGCCACGCCTTAGCAGTGCTCATTTACATGTATCTGCTCTACCGCCACCCGCTGCGCGGCGGGAAGATTCACGATCCTGATCCAGGCCGGGATGAGGAACTTCACATGGGCGAGAGGGCGCTGTTCGTCGAGCATCCATCCGACAAGACTAACCGGCCCAATCTCAGTGGGTTACGTCCCACGGACCTGCCCTTTGCCGATATTGGGAAAATTCCAGCGAAGATAACCGGCCCCTATCTTCACGAACTTTTCCAAAAAGCTTTCGTAGATGGCCTTCACGCCCCTCACCTGCGTCCTAGCGCTGGCGAATGGGAAACGGCCCTCGTGAAAACCGTGGACCTCATCCAGCCCTGCGCGAACCCGAAGTGTGCTCAGAAGTGGTATGTTTTCGATAACAGCACCGCACCAGCATGCCCATTCTGCGGCACCGCCTACAAGGGACTTCTGCCTGTGCTGAATCTCTATTCCCGCCGCCGCGCAGCCGACAATTACAGGCCTGACAATCACCGCCTCATGGTCTATACTGACCAGTATCTCTACCCTTGGCATGTGAACCGCCTTATCGCCCCAAATGAGAAGCTCACGCCGGAGCAAAAGAAGCCAGTCGGCTATTTCGTCCTCCATCAAGGCACTTGGTGGTTTATTAACCAAACCCTCCCAGCGCTCAAAGACATTACGAATAAATCTGATGTGCCGCCTGGCTCCAAAGTCGAGCTAAGAGACGGACTCCAACTCCAACTCAGTCCCGAGGATAACTGCCGTCTAGTGCAGGTACAAATGGTGCGCGGTGCATGAATCGTTTAGTCTATGAAATTTGGCCTGCGCATCCCCTCGCTCAAAAAACGTATCGCAGCACGCACCTCGGTAGCGCGGGTCGTCCGCCATTGTTTAGGACTGAAAGCACCACGCGGATGGGGCTGGCTCACCGATCCAAAACGCGCACTCTACAACCGAGTTTACAACCGCACCACACGAGGTTGCCTTGTTGTATTGTTGGGCCTCTGCGGAGCCATCCTTTGTCTCCTGCTACTATTCACCATCTCGCTTCAATAATAATGTCATGAACCGTCGTCTCCCCGTTTATCTACTCATAGACTGCTCTGAATCCATGATCGGCGGCGGCATCGAAGCTGTACGAGCTGGAATCACTACAATGATCAGCCAGTTGCGGCGTGATCCACACGCGCTGGACACCGTGTATCTCAGTGTCATTACCTTTGATGCTGAAGCACGGGTGGTCGTGCCGATGACACCGCTTCTCGATTTTCAAGAGCCTCCGCTCACGATCAAGCCAGGCACCTCTCTCGGTGGAGCTCTCAAACTACTCGCCGACCGAATCCAAAACGAGGTGCACAAGACCTCCCACAACGCTAAAGGTGACTACCGCCCGCTCGTGCTCCTGCTCACTGACGGCCAGCCTGGCGACGACTGGCAAACACCGCTCTCCCGCATCGGTGCCCAAGTCAAACCACGCCCCGCTAACATCTACGCCATTGGCTGTGGCACTGATGTCGATTACTCCGTGCTTCAAAGCATCACCGATGTCGTCCTGCGCATGGATGACATGGGGCCGGAGTCTTTCGGAAAGCTATTTGTTTGGCTTACCGCCTCCGTCTCAAGCGCCAGCCAGGGAGTCAGCGAAACTAACGACGGTAAAATCAAACTCGAAAAGCTGCCCAACAATGTCGAAGCAGTCACAGCAAAGGCGGAACCACTGCCAGACGGACCACCTCGTCAGGCATTCCTCCGCGCACGCTGTTCCACGAAAAAGTTTCCCTATCTGATACGCTACAAGTTTGACTCCATGGTCGGCTGTTACCAGCCCGTCAAAGCCCACCGCCTTAGCGAAGAGGATGCCAAAACTGCCAGCCAGGGTAAATTGCCGGACATCCCCAGCCAGCTCCTTAACGGTGCCACAGCCTGCCCTTGGTGCGAAAGGACTGGTGCCGGTTCTTGTGGAAACTGCGGCACCATTTTCTGTTCTGATATGAACGACAGGACTGACACGACCTGTCCCGGCTGCGGCAATATTTTGAAAAGAGATCCACGGGGGGGAGACGGGAAGGGTTTCAATGTGCGGCAAAGCGGCGGCTAAACTACACATGTCTTCCTACGTCCATCAAGTCCTCACACCAAATGAGCACGTCGCCCACGAGGCACGTCTGCACTGGATCATATTCCTGTCTCCGACCAATTTGTTCAGCTTTTGGATACAGCCCTTCATCCGCAGAGCCACCAGCGAGTTCGCCATCACAAATAAGCGTATTATCATCAAGATTGGCCTCATATCCCGCCGCACGCTGGAAATGAATCTTTCGAAGATCGAGTCTGTAAACGTGAATCAAAGCATTCTCGCCCGTCTCCTTGGCTATGGCACTATAGTCGTAATCGGCACTGGGGGGACTCGTGAGGTGTTTTACGACATCGCAAAGCCACTCATGTTCCGCCGCAAGTTTCAGGAGCTTAGCAATTCCTGAGGATCATCATCAAACCTTTCCCCATGTTTCTCGGCAGCAAAATCAACCTCACAAAGCTATTTCCACCCCCTCTTTCGTCTGGAGGCCCTGACCCTGTGCCAAAAAGTAACGATGAGCGCCTGTTAGGGGCTATGGTTCATCTACTGCCGATTGTGGGCCCGCTGGTGCCACCGCATCTTTGGCTCTTCGCCATCCTGCCACCGCTGGTCTTTTGGAAGATCAAGCGTGGTCAAAGCGTGTTCCTGAGTGCTGTTGGCTTAGAGGTGCTGAATTTTCAGATCTGTGTGGCTGGTGTCCTTACACTGGCATCCATCCTTTGCTACATCCCGCTGATCGGCATCGTCTTTGCCCTCGCTATGCCACTGGCAATCATCGCGGCTCTCGTGCTGATGCTCGTGGCTGCACTGGAGTGCAAACAAGGCAGGTTCATCCGTTACCCTTGGATTCAACGCTGGGTTAATTGACATGCCACCAGAAGCACCTGCAAACCCGATCTCATCTGCCTCAGCCGGAGCTTCAATAGCGAGGTCCCAGGAGACACGAGTCTGGTTCAACAAAAGCTCGTCAAGCATCCATGGCGTGCTCAGGCAGCTTCGTTTGGACTGGGGAAGCGGGCTGGTGCTCATCGGCAGCCACACACGCGCCGACTTTGGTCCTTTGTCAGAATGTAGTATCGTAGAGCTAGAACCGGACGGACTTTCCTCGACTGCGTATGTCAGTTGGTGTCTGGATTTCTGTCGCCTACAGCGGGTACAGGTCTTCGTGCCAGGACGTATGAAAATGGACATTGCAGACCACCGAGCGGCTTTTGAAGCGCTTGGCACGCGGCTCATCGTCGCCGGAGATGGTGCAACGATGCAGCTGCTGGAAGATAAAGGACGTTTTTTGGAGCAGGTGCCCGCCGGAGTACGTTTGCATCGCTTCTCTCGTGTGCGCAGTTGGGCGGAATTTGCAGTCGCCTGTGCCGACTTGGAGCGCGATGGCCTAACAGTATGTTTTAAGCCAGCCACTGGCATTTTTGGGCTTGGATTCCATGTGCTGGATGAGGGTATGACTTCGCTAAAACGGTTGCTCCACAGCGAAGCTCATCGCATTTCCAAAAGTGAGCTACGAGCCGTCCTGGAACCGGCTGCGATATTCCCCGAGCTGCTGGTCATGGAATATCTGGGCGGTGCGGAATTCAGCGTGGATGTGTTGGCTGAGGCAGGAGAAGTGAAGGCGATGGTTTGCCGCCGAAAGCCGCTGAATGGGAGAATCCGTATCGATGGCACCTCACGCACGGAGCTTGTGGCCGAGGGCACATCGCAATTAATGGCTCGTGAGCCTGAGGTGGAGGCGATGGTGCGCTTGTTGGTGGCACATTTCCAACTCGGAGGTCTTATCAATGTACAGTTTCGCTGCCGCGCGCAGCGTCCCGAGCAGCCGTGCCTTTTGGAGATAAACGGGCGCATGTCTGGTGGTTTGCCTTATGTGGGCCTATCCGGTCTGAATCTTCCCTTGCTGGCAGTCAAGGCTGCTCTGCGTGGCGCGGGCGATCCTTGGCCAGAGATGCCTGAGCCTCGGCTGCCACTGCGGGTGCAGGAGCGGTCGGAGATGTTTGTGATGCCTGACCTCAGCACGCCGCCAGCCAGCCACTGGCTTGCCTGCGCTGACCACCATTTCGAGGCACGCTTGCCAGGCGGATGTTTCCAATTTGCGATGAGCAAACAGGAACTGCCTCTGCGTGTGCTTTGTGATGTAGCGCTACGGCATAATTCACGGCGCAGGTTTCTCTTTGTCAGCAAAGTGCTGGGCCGCCACTGTCCGGTGCGTCCAGCAGCCCTTCTCGAGGTGGCGCGAAAGCTTGCGGAAAAGCTTATCTTGAAACTCAAGAGTGAACCCGTGATCTTCATCGGCATGGCAGAGACGGCAACCACGCTCGGCCAGGCGGTGTTCCGTGAATGGCTGGCGCTCGGTGGAAGCGGCCTCTACATCGAAACTACGCGCAGACGTACTGGTGGGCCTTTAGCCTTTGAATTTGCCGAAGTGCACTCGCACGCGACGGCCCATGCCGTGCATTTGCCAAGCGCACAGGAAGATCCGCACGGTTGGTTTCAAACCGCAGCACAAGCAATCATCGTGGATGATGAGGCTACGACGGCCCTCACCGCTGCGGCGCTTGCGGAGCAGTTCCGACTCTGGCGTGGAGGTGATGGATCGCCTGCTGTGACTCTGGCTGTGCTGCTTTCCTGGCATCGTCAGTCAGTAACAAAGCCACACGGACTAGCCGGGATCGAGAGTCTGGCGGAAGGTGCCTTCGAGTTTCACACGCAGGCCGAACTTTCTACGCCGCCTGTCGTGCAACAAGCTTTGGACATGCAAGTGACCGCGCGGCGCGGAGTGCGGCACGGCACTATCTGCCAGGAGACGCTACCAGAACATTGGAAAGTGACCGCACGACATGGTGAGCGCGTGCTGGTCATCGGCCAAGGCGAATATGGCTTTCAGCCTCTACTGCTGGCTGAGTGGCTAGAGCAGCAGGGAGTCTCCGCCTGGGTACAGGCGACTACACGCTCACCCATCCTGCTCGGTGGGGCCATCCAGCATTTGCGCCGCTTCCCTGCGCTGTCGAGCGAAGGGCATGATGAGCATCTCTATAACGTGCCGCCTCATCATGGCTATGATCGTGTGCTGCTGTGTCTGGAAGACGCGCCGCCAGCGCTGGATCACCCGATATGGCAGGTGCCTGGATTGGAGGTGCTAGTATGAACGTGAACATACAGACCGAAAATCACGACTGGGTAGCCACAGACTTAGATGGCACGCTTTTCTCTCGTCAATGGGCTGGAGTGGGCGCTGTGCCTGGCACTTGGCGGGAAATCGGTAGAGGCAGCCCGAAGCGTGAACCCTCTAGTTGGGTGCCGCCTGAGACACACCGCCTGCTGCTGGCACTTTCGATCTCCGCCTGCATCGTGCCAGTGACGGCTCGTGATGAGGCATCGTTTTCGCGAGTGTCTGTGTCTGGGCTGCGTCTCAGCGGCCCAGCCATTTTGGCGAATGGAGCCATCGTGCTCGACCCAGACGGTGGGGCTGATCAGCAATGGGTGACGCAGGTTTCCCGAGTGCTCGCCCCATGGCAGCAACGCCTTGAGCGGTTGTGCGAGGTGTTCATCAAGCGCAGTGGTCACATCGCCCGTCCTCGTTTGGTGGCTGGCCCGGCGGCGATGTCCGCCTACCTCGTGGCAAAGGCTCCTGAAGGCTGGTGGCATTGCGCGGAAGGAACCACGTTACTCACTAATATGGCCACTGAGGATACAGCGGAGTGCTGCGTAGCAGTGCTCGGCAATGAGCTGCAAATCCTGCCGCCAGGACTGGGCAAAGCTACAGCCATGCAGTTCGTTCAGCAGCGATACTTTGGTGGGCAGGCTCCACTACTCTGCCTCGGAGATCAGCTACCTGATCTAGCCTTCATGAGATTAGGCGGGCTACTCGCCACCCCGGCCGGATCACCCTTGACAGAACTTTGGAACTCATGAACATCCCTCTGGATTCTGCGCCCTTCTCCGGCAGCTACGCACCAGATGAAGTGACCTTTCTCCTTCGTCGCCTGCATCTGGAGACGACCCCGCTGGAGCAGAGGGAGCAGCAGATTCAAAGCGGCCACAGCCATTACAGCGAGATGATCGGCCCCGAGGACGCACCCACTCGCGAGCGGTTGCGCCTATTCCGCGAGTGCTTGGTGACGAATGGAATGCGTATGGCCAGAGACATCGCCATCCTCGCGGATGCGCTGGCCGCCTCCGCAGTGGGCTGCGAGCTCACCGTCGTCTCCATCGCCCGCGCTGGTACACCAGTCGGCGTCTTGCTGCTGCATCGTCTTCGGCAAACGGCACCCCATCTGCGTCTGGCACATTACTCCATCTCAGTGATCCGGGATCGCGGTGCTGACCTTGTAGCCCTGAGCTGGATCATGGCACGTCATGCACCTAACAGTCTGCGCTTTGTCGATGGATGGACAGGGAAAGGCACCATCGCGCGCGAGCTGCAACGCTCCCTCGGCTCGTGGCCAAAAGCACCCGCAGAATTGCACCCCGGCCTGTGGGTGCCGCTGGACGTGTGTGGCGTCGCCACCTTTGCCGCAAGCAGCCGAGATTATCTGATCCCCTCGACGCTCCTCGGCGGCACCATCTCCGGCTTAGTCTCACGCAGCGTGCTACCGCGCGGTGAGGATGAACATCTCCACGGCTTTGTCTCACTAGATCATCTCCGTCGGCATGATCTGAGCCGCTGGTTTATCCGCACGCTGACCGCGATGATGGCGGACATCCCGCAAAGTACCACACCACCTCTGAATGCAAGCGGTGGTCCTGCTCGCCATGCTGAGGCCGTTAAATGCTTGGCTGAAACCCTGGCCCAATATGGCATCGCAGACGCAAATCGCGTAAAACTCGGTATTGGCGAGACGGTGCGTGTCTTACTCCGTCGTCTACCGCAAGTCGTCTGCCTGAGCCCAGACACGTATGCGGCAGATGCGCATATGATCCGCCGTCTAGCCACTTTGCGTGCTGTGCCAGTAGAGACCGTGCCAGGATTGTCCTTCGACGCCCTGGCCGTGATCGCCTCGGCAAGCCCGAAAACTCCCTGCCACGAATGAATCGCGCCCTTTCCGATCTGCCCATGCTGGCGCCTATGCTATACACACCGGCGGACCGTCCAGACCTCGCCTCAGTGCTCAGCGGTCGGCGTGACCTCGGTGTCTGCAGCATTGCTGTCTGCCTAGAGGATGCCGTGCATCCCGAGAATCGGCAAACTGCCGCAGAAGCACTATGCCGCACCCTGAGCTCTCTCGAAGCGGTCCCTCGCTCCATCTTTATCCGCCCAGCCGATGTAGCAGCCCTGGAGTGGCTCATCGAACATCTACCGCTAGAGCACATCAGCGGTTTCATCTTACCGAAGGCTACCGTGGCAAAAATCCACCTTTGGGTGGAGCGCTCCGCCGGTCTCCACACCCTCCTGCCCATCCTGGAAAGCCGCGAAGCACTCGACCCTGTCGGCAGACGAGAACTAGCCCAAGCCTGCGCCGCACACCCGCCTCTCATCACCGGAGCACGCATCGGCGCGAATGATCTCTTCTCGCTGCTTGGTGGTTTGCGCCGGCCTGCCGGACGCACTATCTATGAAACTCCTGTTGGTCGTGTCATTGATGAACTGCTAGAGGCATTCAGCGCACATTCCATCCGACTTTGCGGCCCAGTCTTTGATCGTATCCAAGATCTGGAAACACTATCTCGCGAAGTTTCCGAAGACGTACATCGCGGACTCCATGCCAAGACCGCCGTCACCCCACGCCAAGTTCAAATCATCTGGGAAAGCTACCTTCCGAGCGAACACGAACTCGAGGAAGCCAGCTGCATCCTCGATCCTGATGGCCCCGCCGTTCTTGGCCTGCACGGTGCCATGTTAGAGCGCGCCTGCCACACAGCTTGGGCACACCGCATATTAAGCACTGGAAAACTGCATCGAGCCGCGAGTTCCATCGAAATACAACCTCACTAGTGTTACACTTTGAGCAACAAGTTGCACTCAGTAAATTGTTCCATTCGCCGTAAACTTTCGTGATCTCGAAACCACACTTGGCCATTTCCTCATCTCTGACTTTGGTTCCTGCTCCATAAGGAGAGGTCAGTTTCGGCAGAAACTTACAGATACTAGAGAGTGCAACGAGTTGCGTGAGGACTTCATGGGTATTTAGCAGTTTTCCATGCCAGTTCGGTCCGATGAATAAAAAGAGCCACTGAAGAAGCTGCCCAGCAGCCACCGCCAGGACAATAACCGCCCCTAATTGCGCAGGTGAGGCGCATTCCTCTGAGTTGCCCAAGCATCAGGGTATCTCAGACTTGTCTCATCATGCGCTTTCTCTTTCTTTTAACAGTGACAGTCCTCTCTGCATGTACTTCTAGTGAATCAGAGAGCGAGACACGACCCACGGGCCGAAACGTCCTCGACGACACGACTTTAAAGTCAGCCGCTTCGGGGAAAATAAGCTTTACCGAGCATGTGAAGCCCATTCTTGAGGCCAAGTGCGCCATGTGTCACAACCAAAACGGGCTTCCTGGTCGCCTCAGTTTCGCCAACCAAGAAGCAGCCGTCAAAACAGGCACTCTAGGTGTCTTCATCGTCCCTGGACATCCTGAAAGAAGCAGGTTCATCACGCATCTAACCAGCGCTCATTCTTCTTTGAAAGCCATGCCACCAGTCGGTGAAACACTGACTTCAGAAGAAACAGCTCTTTTGAGTCGCTGGATCAGCCAAGGTGCTGTTTGGCCGACTGGGGAGGCTGGCAAACTGATCACAGAACGCTGATTATCGGGGCGAAGCAGACGTTATTGGATCGTGGAGATCTCACTCAAGAGGCACTACTGTATCATAATGGTCGCAGTGATTTAACGCCGCACTCACCACCCTAGACCCAAGCCATCGAAACTTCTTGAAATAGAGACCTATTGCGCACTCTTTGTCCAGCACACGCGCTTGGTCATGAAACTTATTCAAAAATCCCGCACTCTCATCCGCGCCGAGCTTGAAGCGGCACCAGCACTCAAGCAATTTGGCACAGGATGGATCAGTGGCGTTTTAGGACTGACCCTAAGCCTCGCCTGTTTGGGATTAGTATTAGCGTTGCGTTTCCCAGGTGTTTTCAGTGCCGCGGAATTGACGGCCTTTCAGGGAAAACCTTGGTTCAGAATGATACTCATGGGTCTCCTGTTCATGGCGTTTCTCAGCTCGCTACTCAGCCTCATTTTGCGTGAAACAAAGACACTGGGGACAACTGGGATCACTCTAACGATGCTAGCATCTGTGCTGGGTGGCTGGATGGCCACTCCTGTCATGAGTGACTACACCCCCATGTATCTTGGGCTGGATTTCTTTGTGTTGAATGTGCTATTCACGGGGCTGCTTTTCATTCCGTTAGAAACTCTTTTCCCAAAGAACCCAGATCAGTCGCTCTTCCGCACGGAATGGCGAGAGGACATCTTCTATTATTTGGTGAGCAGTATGTTCGTGCAGATCATCACTTGGCTGAGTTTCGGTCCTGCCCGTTTCATGTTCGCCGCAACAGACTGGGCACAACTACGTGGGTGGGTTTCATCCTTACCACTCGTCATTCAAATCATCGCGATCATGTTTTTCACTGATCTTGTTCAGTACTGGGTTCACCGTGCATTTCATCGCCTCCCGATACTCTGGCGTTTCCATGCCGTGCATCATTCTGCCCAGTCGATGGACTGGATGGCCGGCGCACGAATGCACTTTTTGGAAATCCTCGCGCTACGCGGTGCCACCGTGTTCCCCATGATGCTGCTGGGCTTTCATCAGACCGCCGTCGGCATCTATATTTTTCTCGTTTATCTTTGGTCCACCTTCATTCATGCAAACATCGGTTGGCGCCTGAAATGGATGGAAAAGCTCCTGGTCACACCGCGCTTCCATCACTGGCATCATGGCATCGAAAAGGAAGCCATCGATGTGAATTTCTCGATTCACTTTCCACTGCTAGACAAAATCTTTGGCACTTATCACATGCCAGAAGAACGCTGGCCTGAAGGTTACGGTATCGGTGGCCATCCTGTTCCCAAAGGGTACCTTCAGCAATTGCTGCATCCGTTTCGGAAAAAGTGAAGGCTATGCCAACGGAGAACGCAGAATCTCCGTGCTCGAAGTTGCCATCTCATCAGAGACAGCGAGAGTCCGGCGACTCACTATTCTTCTCTGTGTCTGCTCTCCTTCGCGTTCCTGCATCCATCCTTTGTGCCATCAGTCTAGCTGCCTGTGCACCGGAAAAACCGCGTGCGGATCTGATCTTTATCCAGAGTGCGGAACCTGAGACCATTGACCCCGCACTCGCCTCAGACCAGGTTTCCATGCGCATTGCGACTTCCCTTTTTGAAGGGCTCTGCCGTGTGACGGCTGAAGGCAAGCCTGAGCCAGGCATGGCAGAGCGCTGGGACATTTCAGCGGATAAGAAAACGTATACCTTTCATCTCCGCGCAGGCACTGCCTGGACAGATGGCAGGCCTGTTTCTGCTCAGGATTTCGTGGAATCTTGGCAGCGAGTCTTGACCCCTGAGACTGGCGCTGATTACGCCAACCTCATGTTCATCATCCGCGGTGCCCGCGCATTCTCTGAAGGACAGGAGAAGGACTTTTCTAAAGTCGGCGTCACAGCTCTTGATGAAAAAACGCTACGGGTGGAACTCGAAAATCCAACACCTTACTTCATCGACCTGTGTTCGTTTGTGACTCTATCACCCGTTTCTTTAAAAAGCATTCGGCAACATGACACAGCCTGGATCAAGCCGCAGAACATCGTCACCAATGGCGCTTATCTTTTGGAAGATTGGAAGTTAGACGATCACATTCGTTTGAAGAAAAACCCGCTTTACTGGGATGCCGCCAATGTAAAAATGAAGACCGTCGAGGTGAAGCCTGTGCAGGACGCCAATACAGCGCTGAGCTACTTTCACACCGGCCAATGCGATCTCATGATGGACAAGGGCATGGTGCCGCCATCCCTGACTCAAAAGCTCAAACAACAGCCTTGGTTTCATACCGGACCTTTTCTTGGCACTTGGTTCATCCGCATCAATGTCACACGTCCGCCGTTTAATGATCCGCGAGTCAGGCAGGCCTTTGCTTTGGCTGTCGATAAGCGGCGTATCGTCGATAAAATCACCCAACTCGGCGAACCCGTGGCCAATAGCATGACGCCCCCTGGCGCTGGTCAAAATTACCAGCCACCCGCTGGGCTAACTTACGATATTAAAAAAGCGCATGAGCTACTTAGCGAAGCAGGCTTTCCAGGCGGCAAAGGCTTTCCCCGAATCGAGTATCTCTACATTCCACTACCAATCGAGCGCAGCATCGCCATCGAGCTACAAAGCATGTGGCAGGAGACGCTCGGTGTGACCGTGAACCTCACTAAGCAAGAGCAAAAAGTCTGGCTGAAATCCATGCGCGAGCTGGACTACCATCTCTGCCGTAGCAGTTGGGTAGGCGACTACAATGATCCAAGCACTTTCCTGGATCTCTTCACTCAGGGCAATGGTCAAAACCGCACCGGCTACGCCAGCAGCGCCTATGATGACTTCACTGCCGCCGCTGCCTCAGAAGCTGACACTCAGCGCCGGAACAGTCTTTTTCAGCAGGCAGAAACACTACTGACCACGACGGACGCAGCCGTCATCCCCGTGTATTTCTATGTCGGTGTACAGTTCTATCACAGCGACCGCCTCAGCGGTGTACAGGGCAATCTCATCGATGACCACCCCTTCCGCTGCATGAGCTGGAAGTAAGAAGTTTGGCCGCTTTGACATTGCCTCATCCAACGCCACTCTGAAAGGCATGTCCGACTCAACTCTTCTCCGCACTCCCTTGTATGAAAGCCATGTCGCAATAGGCGGCAAAGTCATTCCTTTTGCTGGTTGGGAGATGCCGGTTCAGTACACTGGCATCGTTCAGGAACATCAGGCCGTGCGGAATGCTGTGGGTGTGTTCGACATCTCTCACATGGGGCAATTCATCGTCAGTGGCAGTGGTGCATTGGCTTTCCTGAATCGTGCCCTGACTAATGATGTATCGAAGCTCGAAATCGGGCAGGGACAATACACGCTCTTGCTGAATGAAATGGGTGGCGTGATCGACGATCTCATCCTTTACCGCAGCAGCGAGGTGGAGTTCTTCCTCGTCGTCAATGCCAGTAAAATCAGCGAAGACTGGGCACAGTTTCAAAACCTGCTCACGGAAGCCGATGAAGTGCAAATGGAGAACCTGAGTGACACGACAGCAGGCCTTGCGATCCAGGGCCCCAAAAGCCGCGCTGTCTTTGATCGCATCTTCGGCACTTCGGCAATCTTTCCACCGCATAACAGCCTTTTCATTACCTCTAATGATGCTGGATTGATGTGGCTCTGCGGCACGGGTTACACGGGCGAAGAAGGCTTTGAGTTCTTCATGCCTGCGGCCACGGCCAAATCTTGGTGGGGTAAAATCGTAGCTGCTGTCCGTGAAGAAGGTGGCCAACCCTGTGGCCTCGGTGCACGCGATACTTTGCGTCTAGAAATGGGTTATCCACTCAATGGTAACGACCTCTTCCCTGATAAAACTCCACTTCAGGCCGGACTGGGTTTCTTCGCGGCCATGGACAAAGGTGACTTCGTTGGCAAAGCAGCGCTTGAGGCACAAAAAGCAGCCGGTCTGCCCAGCAAGCTGGCTGCCTTTAAAATGATCGGCAGTGCGCCGCCACCACGTCCGCATTACCCTGTGGTTTTTCAGGATCAGATCGTTGGCGAAGTGGCAAGTGGAACGCAGTCTCCGAGCCTCAGCACTGGGATTGGCATGGCTTATCTACCACTAGAAGCAATCAAAGTAGGCACCCAGATCGAGATCGAAATTCGCGGGCGCAAGTTCCCTGCCGAAGTGGTGAAGAAGCCCTTCTATCGGAAATCAGTCTAACTTTCTATGATCTTGCGGCATCCAGAGTGGCTAGCGCTGTTACCCATCCTGCTACTTGCGGGCTGGCTATGGCCACGTCTTAATCTTTGGCGGCCCTTACGCCTGCTCTTGCTGGCACTCATCACACTCATCCTAGCTCAGCCACAGTGGCGGAGATTGGCTGATGGGATCGATCTCTGGGTTCTCTTAGACAGCTCCATCTCCGCCGAAAAACCCATGGCCAAAGGTCTGCCCGAGTGGGAAAAGCTGCTGGTTCAGAGCAAAGGACGCGACGACCGCATCCATTACCTGAACTACGCCACAGAGGTCATGCGACGCGGAGCGGAAGGCGCAGAGCTCTATGAAAGAAACCGCCAATCCACCCAGACCGGATTGGCCATCGAGCAGGCGCTGACTTTTGCCCAACGTGAAACCAAAAACCGCCCAGCGCGTTTGCTAGTCCTCAGCGATGGCTACTCGACGGAACCCCTCACTGGCATTGCTGAAAAACTGACACGCCAAGGTGTGGAACTGGATTACCGAATCGTGCGAGATCCAGAGCCAACAGACTATCGCATTTCAGCTCTGAACGTTCCGACCCGATCCCAACTCGGCGAGCCTTTCCTTATCGAAATCGAAGTGCGAGGCACACGAGACGGCACCTTTCCGCTGACCGTGCTGCGTGATGGCCGTGAGCTCAAAACCACCGACGTGGAAGTTTATCTCGGCAAAGGACTCGTGCGCTTTACAGATCGATTAGGAACCGCAGGAGTTACCCATTACAAAGCCATCATCCAACCCAAGGTGGACGCACATCCAGGCAACAATCTCCACGAAGCCATGATCGAGATCGCAGGTGGTCCGAGGGTTCTTCTTTTGACCTCCTACTTGAATGACCCCGTCGCCCAGACTCTGCAAAGACAGGGCTTCACAGTCGAGACAGTGACCGATCTACGAGGCCTGCGTCCAGGTCAGATGGCAGGGGCAAAATGCGTCATTTTAAACAACGTGCCGGCCTTTGAATTACCCGCAGACTTCCTTCGCGCTCTCGACTTCTATGTCCGTGAGCAGGGTGGCAGTCTGCTTATGGCTGGTGGTAAGAAAAGCTTTGCGGCTGGTGGTTACTTCGAGTCCGCGATTGATCCGCTGCTGCCAGTCTCCATGGAACTAAAGCAAGAACACCGTAAACTCATGGTCGCCATGGCCATCGTCATGGACCGCAGTGGATCCATGGGCATGACGGTGAAAAATGGATTTACCAAAATGTCCTTGGCTGATGAGGGCGCCGCCAATGCATTCCGATTCCTTTCTCCACAGGATCTTCTGACCGTGTTTGCCGTGGACAGCAGCGCTCATGAAATGGTTCCGCTCCAAGAAGTGGGTCCGAATCGAGACAAAATGGAAAGTGCTGTGCGACGCATCGAAAGCACTGGAGGCGGCATCTTTGTCTATGAGGGCTTAAAAGCCGCTTGGGATAAACTCAAAACAGCGCCGGCAGGTCAGCGCCACATCATCCTCTTTTCAGATGCTGCCGATTCAGAAGAACCCGGCGACTACGTCCGCCTCATCGACGAGATTGTGGCCAACAGCGGCACCATCAGCGTCATCGCTCTGGGCGAACGCAGTGATACGGATGCGTGGCTACTAGAAGACATCGCGAAGCGTGGTAAGGGCCGTCTGTTTTTCACCGATAAAGCCGAAGAGCTGCCCAGCATCTTCAGTCAAGAAACCGTCGCTGTAGCACGCAGCGCTTTCATCGTTGATCCGGTGAATACGCAAAGCTCAGGCGGTTGGTTCGAGATCAGCGGTCAGAAGCTCGACTGGTTAGCTGAGGCAGATGGCTACAATCTCAGCTACCTGCGTGATTGGGCCAGTCAGGCGATCCTAACGAATGATGAGTACAAAGCGCCGCTCGTTTCCTTTGGCCAACGCGGCATTGGGCGCACTGCCGCCGTCTGCTTTCCACTCGGCGGCGAACATTCAGACAAGGTGCGCGCTTGGCCAAAGTATGGGGACTTTCTCCAAACCCTCGTTCGCTGGCTTATGGGCGAGCAACTCCCACCTGGCATCGGATTAAATCATCGCATCGACGGAGACACCCTGACGCTGAATCTGATGCACGACGCCGAGTGGGAACCCAAGCTACAAGCCAAGCCCCCACGCATTTTAGTCGCCCACGGCACCCGTGCTGAAAGCAGCGAAGAGCTAGCCTGGGAGCGCCTCGCGCCAGGTCATTATCAGACTAGCGTCCGCATGAAGGAAGGCGAGATGCTTCGAGGTGCCGTGCAGCTTGGTGGCGCAGCGCTGAACTTCGGACCGACCCTGCTCGGCAGCAGCACAGAATGGGCCTTTGATGAATCACGGGCCGAAGATCTCCGCCAAGTTTCCAAAAGCAGTGGAGGCCGCGAACTTCTCGACATGAGTCAGGCTTGGCGCAGCCCACAGACACCGCGATTCACCGACATGCAAAACGGGCTCTTGCTCGCCACTCTGATCCTGATGATCCTAGACGCTCTCATCACCCGCACTGGTTGGCAGTTTCCCGTCTTGGCCTTTACTGGCTGGAAACCCAAGTCCAAAAGCCAGGTCAACCAAGCTACAATCAAGCACCAAGAACGCCTGATTAAGCCAGAGCCAGGAATCCTGCCAGCACCCTCAATCGCCTCAACTCCTGCTGTAGATTTACTGCCTGAAGACCGGCAAAGGAGGTTTGATCGGGCCAAAAGGCGGTGATTTCAATTTGCACGAATAAGGTAATAAGTTATAATTACCATAATGCGTTCTTTGCTACTACTCATGTTGAGTTACTTAGCGACTGCTCTTTGCACCTCCCCTGTGCTAGGGCAGAAGAACCTGCATTCAGCAGATCATCAGACTCAAGAAACTCAGCGCGAATCCCTTTCCGTCGATCAACGGCAAGAGCACGACGATCACCAAGCTGCGGCCCGCTACTGGTATGAAAGCCGCAATCCAAAGAATCTACCAGCCATGGATGAGGCTTTGGCAAAGGTCATGCCAACGGCCCTGCGCCAGTCAGATTGGATAACTGAGCCGCCCAGCTGGGCACAAGCTCACCATACTCAGGCCTACCATGATGCCGGGGCCATCCTTTTGGCCAAGTGCTACACCCTTCTTTATTATGGTAATGTCAAGCAAGCCCAGGAAAGCCTACGGCTAGTGCATGAAAAGTTTCCACATTCGCTCATGCTGTACCCTAGCAGGATGGTCGTCCTTGTCCGCAAAAACATCCGCTACCACCTTCATGCCTGCATGCTTTATCATGCCATCTCGACACGCAAGATGGATCAGTTTGAATTCCCTCCAGAACTTGATGAATACGACGGCTGGGCGCAGCCACGAGCCGCTGAGGACATGGCCATGCTCAGGCTAAGAGAGGGTGATTTTGAATCGCTCGACCACTTGGCCGCGCAGGCCCGCAAAAGACAATTAAAGACCGTCAGCGGCCAATGGGTCTCAGACTATGTGTACAGCGGCATGCATCCGCCCGAAAACGAACGCTGGGCAGCCACCGCTTGGGATGAAATGGGTGAACGCATCCAACAATGGCGGAAAAAGAAACCCGACTCAGTGGATGCACGCATCGGCGAGCTCATCTATACCCTTTACCGTATGAGAGGCATGGTGGACGAGCCTGAAAAACTCAAACTAGCCAAATTCAGCGTGGAACAGATGATCCAGGAGATCGGCCCAATCTGTCCACAAGTCTCTTTCATCAAGCTTCTCGTGAACATTCATGAGGAGAAAAGCTTTAAATCAACGGCCAACATTTTTCATGAGGCCAACAAAAGATATCCAGACTACCCCAACCTCTCCTTCTTCATGCTCGTGCGTCTTGCCGATGAAAAAGATGGGCTAGTCCTCTGCGGAGCTACGCTGAATTTCATCGGTGAATCCAAGCATAACGAGCAGTTAGCCTTGAGTCTATTGCCTGTCTCGACTTCATTTAAAGCGATCAAAGACATCACGCAAAATGTCAAAATAGCCAACCTCAGAAACAGCATTTACCGTGCCTTAGAAATGTACCCGCACAGTTTATCTCTGCGCAATCGACTAGGCATGATAGCCCTCTATGCAGGGCAGGATGATGTGGCCATGGACATCATGTCCAAAGTAGGCAGCAAATGGGATAAAGAACTCTGGAAAAACCAAGAATCCGAAGCCATCCGCCTCACTGAGAAACGCCATGTTTCCAAGGCTCCGGCGGTCAAAATGTCCAGCATTTAAGCAGCACCACCCGCACCAATCGTGATGCGTTTCTGGGGAATGGGAGATTCGATGATGCCTTCGGCAGTTTCTTGCTTCAGGCGGAGTTGACCGCAGGCAGCGGCGATGTCATGGCCTTTTTCACGACGCAGGGTTGCGGTGACGCCAGCGGCGACGAGGACATCACGGAAGGCGTCCTGCTGGGCTTCGCTAGGGCGGGTCCAAGGCAGTCCATCGACGGTGTTGTATGGGATCAGATTGACTTTAGCATGGACGGCTCGGGCGCGCTTGGCCAGCATCCGGGCCTGATCCAGCATATCGTTGACGCCTTCGATGAGGATGTATTCCAAAGTGATGTGCTGCTTACTCTTAGAGCGCCAGTATTGCAGGGCGTCGAAAAGCTCGGCCAAGTTGTGCTTTTCATTCACCGGCATGATCTTACTCCGAACCTCATCACTGGCTCCGTGTAGAGAGATGGCGAGACGGATTTGCAGCGGGAAATCGGCCAACTTCATGATCTGTGGCGCTAAGCCACTGGTGCTGACGGTCATGTGGCGTGCACCAATGCCAATGCCCCACTCGGCATTGAGGATCTCAATGGCTTTGATGAGGTTCGAGTAATTCGCCAAAGGCTCGCCCATGCCCATGAAGACGAGGTTATCGACACGCTCACCGGCATGAGCTTCGACCTGGACGATCTGCTCCACGATCTCAGCGGCGGTGAGATTGCGAGTGAATCCGGCTAGGCCACTGGCACAAAATTTGCAATCATAGGCACAGCCGACTTGGCTGGAGACACAGAGCGTGCGGCGGTCAGACTTTCCACCGTACAGCGCTGGATTGGCAGGAATGAGGACGGTCTCCACGTAGCGTCCATCATGCAGTTTGAGCAGGTATTTCCGTGTCGTATCCGCAGAGCCGGTGACATTGGCGATGACCATGCTGCGGGCGACGTAGCGTTCCGTCAGGGCCTGGCGCATCGGCTTGGACAGGCTAGACATGGCCTCGATCGAGGTGGCACGCTTGGCGTAGGTCCACTCAATGAGTTGCTTGGCTCGGAAACCAGGCTCACCGAGCTGTGTGACGACCTCCGTGAGCTCTTGTGGCGTGGTGCCGAGCAGGGCAGTCAGAGGTTTAGCAGGAATCATGACAGGCGGCAGAATCACTGGGCATGAAAGGCCTTCACGACCTCTTTCACATGCGGTACGTTTTTAGCATCGCGCTCAAAAATGATCTTCCTCTCGTGGTAGGACTTGGCACTGCCCTGCGGCAAAGAATAGAGCCACTCGGCATCATTGTTCCGGCGCTCAAAAGGTACGCCGAGATAATCAAAGACCTGCTTCCCATCCATCCCAGGACGGATGCGTGCGAAATGGTCCGCACTGTATTTCATGGAATAGCGGGTGCTAGACTTGAGGAAGTGGCTCACTGCCTCGACCGCCTCATTCACTGGATAACCGTAGGCGAGGATATAAAAGCCCAGCAGGAATGCGGGAATTCCAACAATGGCAAGCGGAGTAAAAAGGTACCAGTTCTTTTTGAGCATATGGATGAGAAGGGGGAGATCAGATCCTCGGCAGACTGGGGACTCTGGCAAGGATCAAATGTGACCAACCCTGTGCGGCAACAAAAACACTTCTCAGTGCGATTCCGAAAAAAACATTGTCAGGAAATGCCCAAAACAATCAAAGAGTGCATGCTGCACTGATTGTCCAGCCGCTGACCTGCCTTTTCTAACCTGCCAACAATCATGAAGCTCTTCAAAATGACACGATGCCGCCTACTCTTGGCCTTGCTGATCTGCCTGGGGGCGGGGCCAAGCTCTGGGCAGACGGCGATCACTCTGGAAGCAAACCAGAAGATCCTTTTATCAGGTATGCGCCTTGAGTTCGGTAGCATCGACATCGGTGGGTATAAGACGCAGAGTTTCACCGTCACAAACGCCAGCCTCGCCACGGTCACTGGGCTGACCTGCACGCTAGATGGCGCGGATGCAGCGGACTTTGTGCTGAGCACGCCGACGCTGGCCGATCTTGCCGTGGGAGCGGCGGTCAGCTTCTCGGTGACTTATGTGCCGGAGCTAGTGGGCAAAGTCTCTGCCTCCGTGCTGCATGTACGCAGTTCTGGAGGCAGCTCTTTTGAGCTTCCTCTGACGGCCACGGGCGGCAATCTGAACCCAACCGTGCTGGTGGAGGAGATCGGCGGATCTGTGGTGACCAGCCTCAGCCGACCGCTGGATTTCGGCAGCCCGATGATCGGCCAAAGTACCAGCAAGACCTTCCGCATCACCAACACCGGCACAGCTCCGCTTAGGGCGGTGAGTGCGGCGCGGGATGATCCGTGGAACTACAGGAACTTCTGGTCTATTGGCTTTTATCCCACTTACACTTACCAATACGAGAGCGGCTTCACCGTCACTGGCGACATCACTAGCGTCATCCCTCCTGGCGAAAGCCGCAGCATCACCGTCACTTGGAAGCCCTATGAAACGGCGCAGAAGACTCGCAACATCACACTTTCCTGGGCCATACGCTACCCACCGCCGCCACCGACAAACTATGATTTAACAAGTGCCCCAAATCTTCTTTTCGCAGGTCAGGCCATCACGATCAATCCCATTGGCCTCATCCCTTCCGCGGGCCCTTACATCCCGCCGGTCCGCTTCAGCATCCCTGTCACAGGCGCAGCGGTGCCGTATGTGGTGACTCCCAAACCGCTGAGTGGTCTGCAGTATCATCTGGGGAACGAGAACTCCTCTGACCAACTAATTTCGAACCAACCGGGTGTGCCCCCTGATGATCCCAGGCTTGGCCCTGCGACTTACTCCGCTCCTGACGGCTCAGGCCTGCTTACAGACACGCTGATGCGCTGGAAACCAGCCGCCATGCCTTTCAGCAGCCTCACCTACTACAATAGTAACCTTGATTGGCGTAACTTCGCGCAGATGCAGCTTAGGCTAATCCCGATCACCGTGCCGGATATTGAAGCCACTCAAAAGCTAGGAGTGACTGTCGTAAAAAGCCCCAGGTCCGTCTTGATCACGGGCACTGGCAGTGCAGCGGAGGCGCTGGGCAGCCGTGTGGCAGTTGCCTTTACCAGTGGCACTCGGCTCAGCCATTCGGACATGCGGCTGCCTGCTGGAGACAATGTAGGCATGGAGCTATGGTTCAAGCCTAAAAGCCTCACTGGCACTCAGTGCGTAGCCTTCATGGGAGCAACAGCGGACGCTGGCTTTGGCCTATGGCTGACTGATGGCGTGCTGCAAGGGCGTGCTGGCAGCAGCTTCATCTTGGCTAGCACACAGGCGCTGGCGGTGGAGGAGTGGCATCACGTCGCCTTGATCCTGCAAGGTGGTAGCACCAAGCTCTACGTCGATGGTGTGCAGGCAGGCAGTGCCGCGAACGTGACATTGCCACAAACGGTGAAGGCGCTCTCCATAGGTGCGATGCACGATGGCAGCAGCGGCTACGAAGGGCAGATCGATGAGCTGCGTTTGTTTGAAGTTCCCGCCAGTGGCTTCGATGTTACCCGCCACCTGCTGGCCAATGCGCTGCCATCGGCTTCACTGGATCAGACGGCACTCGACTATGGCCATGTGCCGCCAGCAGCCATTACACAGCGCACCGCTACATTGGCAAATACAGGCCCAGGCTGGTTGCGGCTGCTTTCCATGGAGCTCACGGGCGATGGAGCTAGCGACTACAGCGTGTCAGCTCTAGGGCCATACAACAGCTCCACACCCATCCAGCCGAATGCCACACCAGCTCCTGTTTATCCGACGTATAACTGGGGCTTCACGACTGTAGGTATGCTTGTGTTCGATACCAATAGCCTATCCGCCTATCAAGGCGTCGGCACCAACATCGCTTACCGAGTGGCTGTGGCACCGCAGACAAAGCTGGAGGCGGTGATCACCCATACGGCGAGCACGATTGGTCCACGACCAGCTACGCTACGCATCACCACGAACGACCCTGTGTATCCTGTTTATGAGATCGCTTTGAATGCGAACGTCGCGGCTCCTATGCCACAGTCGAAGATCGAAGTCAGTTCTGATGATGCTTGGGATTGGGGCAGCCTACTAACGAATGGTCAGAGCAATCGCAGCTACACCGTACGCACGGTGGGTTCTTTGCCGATGGCTAGTTTCGGCTTGGAAATCATTGGCCCAAACGCAGAAGACATCACGCTCGACCCGCAAAACAACCCGATCAACAACGGGCAAGTGAGCTTTTCCGACAACGGCTCGGCCTCTATCAGAATCGATGTCCGCCCTCGCTCTGCCGGTGCCCGCTACGCGGCGCTGCGGATCACCAGTGACGACCCTGTGCGGCCAGAAATCATCATCCCGCTCTATGGCCGTAGCGTGCAGGCCGTGCCAGAGATCGCGGTAACGGTACATCACAGTGGCGACATTCGTAGGACTCCGGTGGCAGATGGCGGCAGCGCTGTGTTTAAAGCTACGCTCTCAGGCGGTCATCACTCCTCCATGAACTGCATCGTGCACAGCATCGGCACGGGGACGCTAGAAGGTGTAAGCGCCAACATCGACGGGGCAGACGCTGCCGATTTCGCCATCGTGGGCGAGTTACCTTCCACCCTTTCGAGTCCTTCTATCTGGCACTTCGATAATAGAAACTGGATCAATCTACGGTTCACTCCTAGCCGTGTCGGCACACACACCGCCACACTGCACATCCTCACCAACGATGCCGACGAGAGCCCGTATGACATCACGCTCACAGGTGAAGGACTGACACCCGCCCCGATCATGCAGGTAATTGACCGAGACACAGTCATCGAGTCCGGCACTGGCTTCACTCGCATGGGAAATGCCGTCATTGGCGCGGCACCCGTCACCCAGACACTGCGCCTGCGAAATGGCGGCACCGCGCCGCTGACGGGCATCACGGCCAGCTTCAGTGGACCGAATGCCAGCGAATTCAGCGCCACGCTGCCCAGCCCCATCGCCGCTGGAACTACGGGAGATGTCATCATCGCTTTTACCCCGGAGGACATCGGCCCGCGCAGTGCTGTGCTAACGCTCACTAGCAATGCCCCAAACAACCGCACCTACCGCATGAGCCTGGGTGGCACGGGGGCTTATGGGGTGAGATCAAATCTCTCACCGCCTGCCATCCCAGGCTGGGTCGGCACAGCGATGGCCGAGCTGCCAGATGGCAGCATCGTCATGGCTGGCTACGTGGCAGCTGGCGCAGGTGAGACTGCACCAGCAGTGCCGACGAGCAGACTGCGCATCATTGGCAAGGATGGCAGCGAACGCAGGCAGGCACGACTCCAACACATGACGATTTCAGGCATCGTCAAAAGTATTTGCGTTCAGGCTGATGGCAGCCTGCTGCTGGCAGGCGATTTTACGCGACTCTGGGGTTCTCTAAGGCCTTCAAATGTTACGACTGGTTGGATGCCACCTCCAGGTTACGATCCGAGACCCTTCATTGACTGCCAGGGAGTGGCTTTGATACTCTCGGATACTGCATGGATGCCCGCTCAAATAGGTGACGCTCTTTTAACAATAAGCTTTAGCGGCCAAAGCCAAGCCTACCCCTTGGCATGGAGCACCAGCTTCACTCCACCCACGGGAACCTTCAGTGGCCGCTCTGTCGTTGCTTTACCTGATGGCAAAGTGCTCGTCGGCGGCAGTGGTAGCCTGGGTGGCAGGGCCAACCTCATCCGCCTCAATGCCAATGGCACGATCGATCCCACTTTCACCCTGCCTGAGCCAAACGGCCCCGTGAATGCGCTGGCCATGCAAGATGATGGCAAAGTGATTGTCGGGGGAGAGTTCACCAATCTTGGTCATGACAAACTCCCCAACGAAACGACAGCCAGCACGACCATTCCTTCCACCACAACCCCACGCAGTGGTTTATGCCGGCTCAATGCCGATGGCAGCGATGATGCCAACTTTGCCAATCGCGGATTTCGCCAAGTCATGTCCCTCGCTGTGCGTGGGGATAGCATCGCTGTCGGTGGAATGGGACCGCAATATACAGCCATGATCGCCGGCCCTACGACTCACTCCATCACGCCCCCACCTAGCTATGTTGAGATCGATCAAGCCGTGGCGAGACTACTTGGTCGTAATGGTGCGATCCTAGCGACTCAAACCGTTATAGAACCCCCGCAAGCTGTGGCCCTGCAGCCAGGCAATCGAATGCTCTTCTCCTCACGCTTCCTGAGCTTCAACGACACCATCACGTATCCTGATATCGCCATGCTCCAGCCAGACTCAGCGCCGAAGGAATGGTTTGGCATCAAAATCACTGCTGACGTGATGCCTACCAGCAGCGTGGAGCCCTTTCTGATCAAATACCAGCAACTTGTCGGCGCGAGCGGAGTGCCTCTCGCGATCAACGCCCTGATTGCACAAGCCGATGGCAAAGTGCTCACGGCGGGTAATTTCACCAGGGCCAAAGTAGGACTCGATCGGCGTGGGTACCGTTCTGAGGGTGATCAGCGCCTGCCCCAGCCCACTCCCTTGCTGCCAGTGCTGGACAATTCCTCGCTACCAGCCGAGACGCCGCTGGCAGGCTTCGCGCAGCTGGATGTGGATGGGTTTTATCATGCAAGTCCGCGAGTCACCTTCCCTGGACAAACATCGGTCCGATCAGGCTGGTACACCCACTACCTAACAACAGATGGCTTGGCTAAAATCGACGTCCGACCTGCCACTCTGATTTCGCCAACAGATATCCTGACTTCAATCCTGACCTCACCCTGGACAACCATCTTCGGTGTCCCCGAATACGAAGTCGGCATGAGCATTTTCATCGATGGTCCCGACGCTGCGGCGTTTGGCCGTGGACCTGTCGTCGATCCATACTTAACCACACAATCAGCCGTCTTTGACCTCCATAGACTAGCTTCGATGTGGCTGAGTTTCACCCCCACTCACCAGGGCAAGCACCGCGCTGTGCTGAATGTGCATCAAGACGGGATCGACAACGACTTCGAGATAGCGCTAGAAGGCCGGGGGCCGGACTCTATGCCTGACCAAGTACGCCTTGTGGACGCCAATAACACCCTCTTACAAAGCTCAGATCAACGCGAGCTAGGAAACGTGCCTCTCGGAAGCTCGTCCAAACTGGGGCTACGGCTTTTCAACGACGCCGACATGGCCAACAGCACGCCGTTTGAGCTCAGCCTCACGGGGCCAAATGCCAGCGAATTCACGGTTTCACCAGCTGCGATCGACAGCATCCCAGGCTCAACGCGGAATGGTGCAGGCTTAGCACCCATCGACATCACCTTTAAGCCCACCAGTATCGGACCACGCTGGGCGACACTAAATCTAGTGACGGTCACTCGTGGTCGATCAGGGGAAACACGCAGCCTGCCCTTTACGATCACTCTCAGGGGGACCGGTGCCGCTGCACCACTCGCGTTCACGGAGCAGCCGCAAGACGTTCTGGTGATGCAGGGAGCGCCATTCAGCCTGCGTGTTGGATTCAATTTCAACAATGCGACAGACGTAAACTGGTATCACCAACAGGACAGCAGAGATCGCATCGCAAAAACAGTCACTTTCATCTCCCGTGCCTATCCCAGTCTCGGCAGTGACAGCTTGGATTTCCCGTCTGCCGATAGCGCATCCGCTGGCCTCTACAGGGTGGAAATCAGCGACACCATTGACCAGGCTAACTCGCTGACAGCCCGCGTCGGTATCGTCTCCTTGCTTAACCGCCAAGTCGATTTGGCGCTGGGACAAACAGCAAACCTCGGCGTTTCGTTCGTAGGTCCACCCACCATGCCTGGCAGCAGCGCAGCGGCTTACCAATGGTTCTTCAACGGCGCGCCACTCACCAGTGCCTCTGGGGCCAATCTCGTGCTGGCCAATGTGAGCGCACTTCAAACCGGCAACTACACCTGTCAGATTTCCCTCGGCACAGCCAGCCTAGTCACGCCTCCGATCAGCCTAAGTCTCGTTGAAGCGCCACAAATTACTGGCATAACAAACACTGCGTGGAGCGTTGCCCAGGCCGTCAGCAGTTCCGTCGTCGTCAGCCAAAGGACCCAGCAATTCTCAGCCCAGGGATTACCACCAGGCGTGAGATTAAATACCAGTACTGGTCAGTTGAATGGCAGGCCAACGAAAGCCGGCACCTACAACCTACGAATCACTGCGCGTAATGCTGCAGGTATCAGCCGTCCCTTCGCAAGCCGCGTCGTCGTCCTACCTTTACCTGAAGACGTCTTCGGCAGCTTTTTTGGCAACATTTATCGGAATCCCGAATTCAATGACGGCCTGGGCGGCACGTGGAGTTTGACCGTCACAACGACGGGTGCCTACTCGGCCAAACTGAATCTGGCTACCAGCGAACTGAGCAGGAAGAAGAAAGGGAAAATGAAGACTCTCACGCTCTCTGGGATCATCTTGCCAAAGGGAGACTTGGCTGAGACGATGCCGGTCTCGCTGCCGCATCCCACAGGCGGTGCGGCGCTGCAGGTGAGCTTCCGGCTCACGGCTAAGACGGTCGTCAATGGCGAAGATCAGCACACGGCGGCCATTCTTTTTCTGAAAGAGAATCATCGCGATCAATCGAATGGGGCAGCTTTCGGTCGTGAAAAAACACCCAGAGCAGCCGTCGGCCGGTTCAGCAGTGGTTCTGATCAGAAATTGGATCTTTGGGTTTCCCCCAGTGGCGCTAGCATTTGGACAGCCAAGATTCAGACAGATTCAGGCCCACACACCGTGACCGGATCGGCACCCTTTATCACTTGGGGCCCGTCCTTATTTCTGCATCAAATCCTACCTCACCCGACACAGCCTTCATCCATCGTCGGTTTAGTGCAGTGGTTTGGCATTGATACTTGGTCAGGCGAAACCGATCTGCGCAGGCCAGAGGCGGTCACGACTGAAGAAACGAATGGGATTCTGATCCCCAGGGATTCAATTCAGGCCAAGCGTGTCAAGCCGCCAGCCCCTGCCCTGCCCACTCTAGGACCTGCCCCAAAACGATTTTAGATGATCAGATCCAAGTCGTGTAACCTAACGCCTTCAGCAAGGTGCGCAGGCTCAGACAGATCACCAGCACACCGACAACAACCATCATGGGGCGCTGTGGGAGCTTTTTCGTCAAATAGGCTCCGAACGGGGCGGCGATGACGCCACCAAGTGCCAACCCTGCGATGACCTGCCAGTGACCGAGGCCAATACTCAGGAAAAAGGTGATGGAGGCGGAAAGCGTCACAAAGAACTCCACGGCATTCACGCTGCCGACGGTCTCGCGAAAGGCATTGCCACGGACGATCAGATTGGTGGCCACGATCGGACCCCATCCGCCACCGCCGACAGCATCCAGAAAGGAGCCGATCAGTGCTAACGGTGTCAGTTTGGTCGTCACCTCACGTGGGGGAAAAGGCAGAAAGGCCTTGGTGATGATGATCACTCCCATGATCATGAGGTAGCCGGAAATATAGGGCTTGATGATGTCGCCATTGATAGAGCTGAGGACATAAGCCCCCACCGCTGCACCAATGATCCCAGGGATGAGCAATCGGCGAAAAAGGTCCCGGCTAATGTTCCCAAACGCATGATGCGAGATGGCTGAGGCACCCGTCGTAAAACACTCGGCAGCATGAACCGTGCTACTCACCACCGCTGGCGGCACACCCCAGCCCATGAGCAGGCTGGACGCCGTGACGCCATAGGCCATGCCCAGCGCGCCATCGATGATTTGAGCCAGAAAGCCAGCGATGATGTAAACGAGAAAATTATGATCCATGAAGAGCCTGAAAGTGATCCGAGAAATCTCGGGAGTGGAACTAATGCATGGACAAAGACCCATGTTCAAGCTAAAAGTTGACTATTCCCGTAGGGTAAGTCTAGAGTGATCTATTTTACCCCTTTTCTCCCTCAATGCCCCTGCTTGCCAGCTCGCAATCGCGGCCTAATTTCCCCACTTTCTCATGACCCACGCCGTTCTAAGCCTCCTCAAAGAAAACCGCCACCCCATCCGCATCGATCTCATCGGAGTTGCGGGCTCGGGAATGAGTGGGTTAGCCCTGCTGCTTCTGGCGCTCGGTCACAAGGTCAGCGGATCCGATAAGGCCACGACAGTAGAGACGGAGCGCCTGCAAAAGCTGGGACTGCAATTTTTCCACGGGCACACAGAGCGTGAGGTCGAAGACTGTGACATGGTCATTTACTCCAGCGCCATCAAACCAGGCAATGTGGCCTATGAATCGGCTTATAAACAAGGCATCCCGCTGGTGCGCCGTGCCGAGGCTCTGGCTGCGGTGATGGCAAATAAAAAAGGCGTGGTCGTCGGTGGAACCCATGGAAAAACAACGACCTCAGCACTCACCGCCCACGTTTTAAGGCAAGGCGGCATGAAACCGAGTCACTATGTGGGCGCGGAGATTCCGATTCTGGGCTCAAACGCGCACTGGGATACCGAAGGCGAGCTGTTTGTGGCCGAGGGAGATGAGAGCGACGGCACGCTTGTAAACTTCCACCCGCAGCACTCGATCATTCTCAACATTGAGCCCGAGCACCTGGATTTCTATGATGGGATCGAGGCGATAAAGGTCGTCTTCCGCCAGTTGCTCAGCCAGACGCCAGGTTACTGGGTGTATTGCGCCGAAGATCCCGTCGCACATGAAGTCTGCGGCGGCACGGAGCATTCCGTGAGTTATGGCTGGAGCCGCGACCATGATTTTTCAGCTACCATTTTAGAGATGAAGCCGGACCACTCTGACTTTGAGGTGTATCACAAAGACCAGCTTCTCGGCGTGGCCACGCTTGGCATTCCGGGCAAGCACAACGTCTCGAATGCTCTCGCTGCGATTGCTCTAGCCACGAAGGTCGGGGTCACGTTTGAGAGTATCCAACACGCGCTCAAGACCTTTCGCGGAGCCAAGCGCCGCTTTGAAATCCGGCACAGTGGCGAGCGCTTTACCGTGGTGGACGATTATGGCCATCACCCGAGTGAAATCGCAGCAACACTGGCCACGGCCAAGGGGCTCCAGCCCAAGCGGATCGTCTGCGTTTTCCAGCCTCATCGCTACAGCCGCACGCAACTTTTGAAAAAGGAGTTCGGCGCTTCCTTTGATGACGTGGATGAGCTTTTTGTCACCGACATCTACGCAGCCAGTGAAAAGCCTCTGCCTGGAGTCACTGGAAACACCATCGTGGAAGAAGTCCGTGAGCATGACCAAGCACGCGGTGTGATCCGCCCGGCTGCCAGCTTTCAATTCACGCCTACGATGCTCATTTCTCGAGACAAAGTCGGCAATGCCCTGCGTCCAGGAGATCTACTGATCACCCTTGGAGCCGGCAACGTCCATGAAGTAGGCCGCTGCATCTCCCGTGATCTGCCTGTGCTGGAAAAGCTCTGGGAACTCCTCGAAGCCAACGGCGGCGGCAGCGCCAAGCTGTATGAACCCATGAACCGCCACACGACCTTCCTCATCGGTGGGCCAGCGCAGTATTGGATCGAACCGCGCAGCGTTTCTGGCTTTGCGGAGATCGTGCGCTACCTGCGCTCAGCCAGCGTGCCAATCCGAGTCATCGGTCGCGGTTCCAATCTACTCGTCAAAGATGGCGGCATTCGCGGTGCGGTGATTCATCCTAGCAAAGGCGACTTTGAAGAAGTGCGGCACGAAAACGGCCAGCTAATTTGCGGAGTTGGTGCCCGCTTAAAAAAGATCGCCAGTGCCGCACGCAATGCCGGCATCGGCGGCATGGAGTGGATGGAAGGCGTGCCCGGCAACCTCGGCGGAGCGATCCGCATGAACGCCGGAGCCATGGGCGTCGAAATGGCGGATAACTTAGTCAGCGTGCGCTTCATCGCCGCCGATGGCAGCATTCAGGAGAAGCCGCTGAGTGAGATCCAACATCAGTATCGCAGCATCGCCGAGTTTGAAGATCACTACATCGTCAGCGCCGTGCTGAAAGGCCATCCAGCGCCCATCGCTGACATTGATGCAGGCCTGGAAGCCAGCCGAATCAAACGCCGCACCAGCCAGCCCATCGGCGCCAGTGCAGGCTGCATGTTTAAAAATCCTGAACTCTGTGGCGCAGGCAAGCTCGTGGACGATCTAGGGCTGAAAGGCAAACGAGTCGGTCAAGTGATCGTCTCGCAAGTGCATGGAAATTTCTTCGTCAATGAAGGCGGAGCCACTGCACGGGAGGTGCTGGATCTCGTCACCGAAATCAAAGAAGTGGCTCAGCGCGAGCGCGGAGTTCAACTTGAAATGGAAGTCAAAGTGATTGGTGAAGATCAACCTCTGGTGCTGTGAGCTGCAAAAGCGGCGTCCTGACCATGAAAATCATAAGAACTCGATAAAAAGATCCAAAAAAGAATCATTAGATCACAAAAAAGAAGATTCGTTCTTGCCAGACTGGGGTCTAATTGGCTAAAACTATAAATCCGCATGAAAAATCGTATCGTCCTTTCCATCCTCGCCCTCTGCGCTCTATGCACAGCAGCAGTGGCAGACATCCAGTCGCCTCCTGGCCACCACTTCAACTGGAGCCGCAAGCTCAGCCGTGGTCTCGGAAACATCATGTACGGCTTCACAGAGCCCTTCAGTGTCTGGCAGCGCACCAACCGCAGTGACGGTGCCAATGCTGCCGCTGCCGATTTCTTTGTTGAAGGCATCAAGCGCACCATCGTCCGTGCTGGCTACGGCGTTTATGAAATCGCCACCTTCCCGCAACCGACTTGGAAGAACACTTATCGCCCACCTTACTACCGCAAAGAAAAAATCGATCCATGGTGGGGTTACACCGAGTTCGCTCCAGATCTCGGAGCAGGTGCCCATGCTGATTACAGCCGAAGTGTTAGCTGGTAATTCAATTTGATTAAATCAGGGCGCAGGTCGAAAGACCTGCGCCTTTTTTTGTTTTAGCTCATCAATCCGGTCCACCTGACTGCTTGACGAATCCTGCCAGATGCTGAATATTTGTATATATTATAAATGTGATAAAATCAAAGCGCGACTATTTGGCCTATCTTGAAGCCGATCGTCAAGCCCTCGGCCGCCAAGGCAGAGGGCCGCTTTTTCTTATTCAGGACCCCATTTGGTATTTTCAGCGTCTGCTTAGAAAGTTAGAGTTCTACCACAACTGCCGTTCTTCCACCTTCTGGTGGCCACTGCGGATGTGGGTAAAGTACCGCTACAAAAGCGCCCGTTTACTTCTGGGGATTAATATTCCGCCCAATGTGATCGGACCTGGTCTGCTCCTAGCTCATGAAGGTCCAATCCTCATCCATGACGATGCGCGGATCGGTAGCCACTTTGCCACAAATATTGGCGTGGTCATCGGCATCGGCAGAGAAGAAAAAGACGTGCCTGTCATCGGTAATCATGTCCTCGTCGAACCGGGTGCCAAAATCTTTGGGGGCATCACCATCGCCGACTGGACCCACATCGGAGCCAATGCCGTGGTAAATAAATCAGTCACTGAGGTGGGGATGATCGTCGCAGGTGTGCCAGCGCGGATAATCAAGCCCAGCCCGCTTTACCTGGAGGCAAAGGCATCAGGCTTGGCTTAAATCAGCCATGATTTTCCCTTGAATCTGCCGCAGAACATAGAGGCAGGCCATTCCTGCTGAAAGCATCTGCACCAGCACACTCGAAAGCGCGATCCCGGCAGCCCCCATGTTCTGCATCAAAATCCAATTTAGCGACGCATTCGCGATCAAGCCAATCGCCGAAAGAACCAAGATAAATCGAGTGGCTTGCAGAGCCACCACGACACGGGAAGCTAGGCCACCCAAAATGTAAAAGGGGATCTGAAGCGCCGCAAAACGGAGCACATGCGCCACGCGTTCCGTATCCGATGCTGAGAATGTCCCACGCTCGAAAAGCAGCTGAATCACTACTGGTGCTAACCAACAGAGAAGCAAAGCCGCCGGCAGCGCAAAGCTCAGGATGATCCCTGCACTACTGAAAAGCTGGCGCCTAATCCCGTGCCAATCTCGGCGCGCCACCTTATCGGCAAAGTAAGGAAACAGCACATCGCAGGCAGGAGAGGCAGTGAGTGCGAGAATGATGCCACAAACCTTATCCGTATAACCAAGCACAGCCACACTGCCCGGCTCCAGCCAGGCGGCCATCGTCTGATCCACGACGACGACGCTGGTAAAAATGGCTCCCGCAAAAACAAAAGGAACCGCATTTTTCATCACGTGCTGCATTTCCGGCTCCCATCGGAAGAGGCAATGCCATAAAAAACTCAAGCTTGGCTTAAACGCACGCCAGAGCACCAGCGTGAGCGTAAGCATGTGCAAGAGCGTGCCCAACAGGCTTCCATATAGTAGAGTCTGCAAATTGGATTCTGCGCCATCTTTGAAAAAGAAAATCAAGATGACCAAAGGGACAAGGACTGGTGCGGCTGTGGCAATAGTGAAAAATTTGTCCGCTCGTAACCAGGCGCTCAGCTGAAAGCTCATCCCATAGCACATCATCAACGGCATGAGCTGGCGCATCATTTCCACTGCCAGCTGCTTCTTTCCAGCCGTAAACCCAGTGGCGATCCAGCCAACATAAAAGGGGGACGCAAAATAAAGAACACTGCCGATAAAAATCAGTACAAGCGCATGAACCATGCAACTCTGAACTGCCAGACGATACGCCCGTCCCTCACTCTGCTGATAACGCATCTCGGCATACATTGGTAAGAACGACTCAGGGATGCCACCCCCCACAAGGGCCGCCAGAAAGGCCAGAAAGCCGAATGAAAACATGAAAGCATCCAGCGAATCACTGGTACCAAACTGACGCGCGACCACCGCATCCTTCACGAACGACAAGGCTTTTGACCCCAAAGTCAGCAATGCCACCAACACAAATCCCGACGCCATGCGGGAGTCTAAACCACGCTGGAATAGACTTTTGAAAGAGGTGGTTAACTTCTGAATGAGGTGCGTCAAGTGTCCAAATACTATAAAGCCTCTCCCCGTGGCGGCAAATACTGTCACGACGAAGGTCGAACAAAGTTGGAGACAAGCCCGCAGATGCATCCCATACTAGCCGCCCCTATTCTGGCCATGAGCGATAACGAAGTGACTTCTGCTGATACACCCGCACCGAAACCGTCGGTCGCGGTGGACCTTTCCGATTTTAAAATGATGCCCGGCTGGGTTTCCGGCATCGGCAGCGCACCAGCGAACCTAAGCCGCTTTGAAGAGCGTGAAGATCGTGGACCACGCCGTGATGGCGATCGCCGTGGCGGACCTCCTGGCCGTGGTGCCGGAGGAGGCCAAGGCCGTGACCGCGGAGACTCGCGTCCACCACGCCGTGATGGACCTCCAGGTCAAGGCGGCGGCCCGCGCCGTGATGGGCCCCCAGGACAAAGTGGCGGACCGCGCCGTGATGGCGGTGATCGCAATGGTCCACGCAGATTCAGTGATCGTGACGGCCCACGTCAGCCGCAGCGTGACTGGGTGGAAATCCCACGCGACGTCCAAGTCGTCATCGAGCCGGAAGACAAATCCGCCGAAGCTCTGGCCAATCACATTCGCAACAGCGGCCACGCTTTCAGCATGTTTGATGCGGCACGTCTCGTCCTCGCAGAGGGAGATCGCTTCCAGGCACGCTACACCTGTGCCTCAGAGCGCACCTCGGGCTTGTTCGTGACGCCAGCTGATGGCGGTCTCTTTTTAACTCGTGATGAGGCCACCCAGCACGTGCTGCGTAGCGCTGCATTGGAAACCTACTACCGTACGGAAGAGATCGAACTCGAAGAACCCAAGGGTGACTTCAAAAGTGTCGGAGTCTGCGGCATGAGCGGAGAACTCATCGCCCCACCGAGCCATCACAGCTTCCAGACAGCCATCATCCGCCTGCACCGTGAGCGCTTTTCCAACATGCCGCTGGAGGATTACAAGCGCCGCGTGCGTGTTGAGTCTGATCCAGAACTCGTCACCAAATGGAAAGAGCAGCAGAAAAAAGGCATGCGCTGGATCTGGCTCAAAGATCAGCCTGCGGAAGGTGCCGAGCCTACCAAATTAAGCACGCGGGCAGAAATGGAGTCCCACTTCCGCCGTATGCATGGTGAAGATGCCGTCCGCGAAGTGCGTGAGGCCATTGTTCATGGCAATGTCGATAAACAAAAGCTTTCTCACGTCCTCTTCATCCTCCTCCGCGGAGCCGTGGACACAGCGCGGAAGCACCTCTTCGAGATGTCCCAAAAACTCGGCGGAGGTTTCGAGCGCCGCAGCCTGAAGCTGTTCAAGCGCCGCGCAGGAAAGCTTTTCGTCTGCCGAGTCAAACCCAAAGCCATCGACCCAGGCGTCGTCTTTTCGACTCGTGTATCAAACATTGTGGAAGTACTTAAAGGCAAGTCTGGCATCATGCTGCATGACTTGGTCGAAGCCATCTGCCCATCTAATGTCGTAGCCGAACCTGTCGAAGGCGAAGCCCAAGCTTCCAAAGTCCCCGCAGCCCCAACTGAAGAACAAATCTCCGTGATCAAAGACATTCGTTGGCTCGCCAATGAAGGTTATGTCATCGAATACAGTGACGGCATGGTCTTCCTCGGTGTCCAAGGTGAAGTACAGCCAGCCAAAGCTCCTAAAGCAGCCTCAAAAGCTGAGTCCCTCGAAACTTTAGAAGTCAAGGCTGAGGAAACGAATACTCCTACTGACCCAGAGGAAACGATTGAGACTCCTGAATCTTCAGGAACAGAAAATTCAAGCCAAGAAGTAGAGCCTGATCCTTCTCTAATAGCTGAGGTTGATGCTATGGCTGAATCCGGTCAAAAAGCCGAAGACCCAGCAGATATCGCCGAGACAAAGGAAGATTAGTCAGAATCAAGATTCTACATTCTGGGCAAAGGCAATTCCACAACCGACGATGGGAGTCACTCGATCGTAGATTGAGCATGCTTGGCGAGGGAAAATCATGCATGCATGAAAACATCATCCCCAGCCTTCCCTGACTTTCTTTGAAGGCACACACACCACCTAGCCTCCGACACCATACTCCAGGCACGGATCTCGGCCATTGGGATAGGGAGCGTCTTCCTCCCGTTTCTCTGCCGCTCAGCCTACCCACACTGCTGGTAAGTACGTCATTCCAGAGGTCCCACTTCTGATTCCTTCATAGAGCTAGAGAACGCTAGGTTTATCCCGAGTCAGAGTCTTACGAGCCAACGCTCTCAAAATCATGCCATTATGGCGCATTTACAGGATACTAGAAAAATACCAATTTACATAAATATTATATAAACCATATTATTTAACATTCCCCTTCACGAGGCAAGGATGTCTCTTTATATCACACCGACTACTTCTGTTATGAATTCTAGCTCCACTCTTGTCGAACGCGTCGAACGCGAGCGCTACTCTCATACCGTGAAAGATGTGATGGCAGAACACAACAAGCTCAAAGGCCGCTTCCCGCACAATGACACTTATCCGTCCACCGTCAGGCTGAGTGATCTTTATCAGGACTACATGCGAAATCTCGACGGCCTGACAATTCTAGATTATGGCTGCGGACGTGGTGATATGGCTCTGCAATATCTGAATAACGGAGCAACCAAGATCCATGGGATCGACATTTCGGATGTCTATGTAGCCCACGCAGACGAGCAGGCACGGAAGCACGGCTTTTCTCCAGATCGCTTTGACTTTCAAGTCATGGATGCCCATAAACTGAGCTTCCCTGACAATAGTTTTGATATCGTAGCAGGATGGAGCATTTTACATCACCTCGATGCGGAAACGGCCATGAATGAAGTTTACCGTGTGCTTAAACCCGGTGGACGCGTGCTGTTCTGGGAGCCTCTGGCAGACCATCCAATGCTGAAAGTTTTCCGCTGGTTGACTCCCCAAGCGCGCACTGTGGATGAGGCCCCATTCACTGGCACAGCCTTGAAACGTATCGTGGAGCAAAACAACTGGCGTTCTGAATTGGCCTACTGTGGTCTCATTGAAGGACCTGTGGCTATGCTGACATCCGTGCTAATTCCAAATCATCCAGATAATTTCCTTCTTCGAATCGCTGATAAAATCGAACGCTGGACGCATGAGAAAAAAATCCTCACTTCGTGGAATCAACGAGTGCTTTTCAACTTGGTCAAGCAAGTCTGATCAAACAGAAAACACGAAACCTGGCATCTTTTTTGCCGCGTTTCTAACCTACTTCCCGACTTGAGCAAAATCTGCCTCAGGCACGAGCATCCGCCATCTATAGATGCATGAGTTGCTCACGGACAGTGGTTTGCGAGGTGCTAAGCACAAGTGACTTCATCAGGCACTTCAAGGGGCCGTTTTCCCAACCGCAGAGCCAACGCAAGTTCGTTTCGGATTTCAGGCGGTCAATAATCGAGCAGCAGTTTCATCGTTGAGTCGTCGGTCGCAATTCAATGAAGGTTAATGGATGCAAGCAAGGTCTGAAGAAAGAATAAGTATATACAGTGCCCCATCGAAGCTACCCATTCATCATGAAGCCAACCCTTCTCCTCACCCTCCTTACGCTCGCCATCGTTCCTATCTCGCATGGTCAGCAACCGCCGCTCGTTGGCGGATTCAGCCAAACGGCGACCACCGATGCCGAAGTGCTCAAGGCAGCGCAATTTGCCGTCAAAGCCCACGATGTGAAACTCACGCTGCAAAGCGTCAATGCCGCCGAGCAGCAGGTCGTCGCAGGCATCAACTACAAGCTCCGGCTGACCACTTCCGACGGTCGCAAGGCCGATGCCGTCGTCTGGCGCAAGCTTGATGGCAGCCACAAACTCACCTCCTGGCAATCGATCTCTGTCGATCCCGCGATCCTCAAAACCGAATACATCTACAACACTGGCCCTTACCCACAGATCCACGCCACCACGATCGTCGAAACGCCCACGGGGCTTGTTTCTGCTTGGTTTGGCGGCACCGCCGAAAGGAATCCTGATGTGTGCATCTGGGTGTCGCGTCAGCTTCCCGATGGCAAATGGACCGAGGGCGTCGAAACGGCCAATGGTGTGCAAGCAGATGGCTCGCGGCATCCCACATGGAATCCTGTGCTGTTTCAGCCAAAAGATTCGCCGCTGATGCTCTTCTACAAGGTCGGCCCATCGCCAAGCACCTGGTGGGGTGAACTCAAAACCTCGACCAATGGGGGCAAAACATGGTCAGCAGCTCAAAAGCTGCCAAAAGGCATCTTTGGCCCCATCAAGAACAAGCCCGTGCAACTCGCGAATGGCGATATCCTTTGCCCGACAAGCAACGAGACCGACACCAAGCCAAGCGCCTGGGCCATCTACTTCGAGCGCACCGCCGATCTCGGCAAAACCTGGACGCGCACGGAGCTGTTGCACGATGGTTTGAAAATCGGAGCCATCCAGCCTAGTATTCTTTTTCTCGGTGGCGATAAACTCCAAGCCGTGGGCCGCACGAAACAGGGTAAAGTCTTCCACATCACCTCCGACGATGCCGGCAAGACCTGGGGCGAGATTTCACTCACCGAACTGCCAAACCCGAACTCCGGCACCGACGCCGTCACGCTTGCCGATGGTCGTCATCTGCTCATCTACAACCACACCGCCAAAGGTCGCAGCCCGCTGAACCTCGCCGTGAGCAAGGATGGCAAGACCTGGGAAGCTGCCTTGATGCTTGAGGACGCGCCAAAAAAAGAATTTAGCTATCCCGCTATCATTCAAACCAAGGACGGCCTCATACACATCACCTACACTTGGCAGCGCCAGAAGGTGAAACATGTCGTGCTTGATCCTGCGAAACTTATGACAAAGCCCATTCTCGGTAGTCAGTGGCCGCAGTAGCGTCGATTGAAGTGGCGATTGAATTCGAATCACCCAAACTGATTCGATTTCAATCGCATCTACGACTCAAGAATACGCTCTCCATCCTTCTCCTGCTAGCATGTCTCACTTTGCAATTGCACGCTCAAGAAATGCCCGCAGAGACCTTTGAGGTCGCCGGACACTCCGCCTACGTGCGCGGCTCGCCAGCCAGCACGGCGAAGTTCACGCTGTTTTAAAACGAGATGATCAAGCGTGGCTATTCCCCGAAGCCGATCCTGCTCGGCCAAAGTCGAGGCGGCATGATGACTCTGGCGTGGGCATTTCGAAATCCCGATAAGGTGAAGGTCTGGGTTGGAATCTACCCCGTCTGCAATCTCGCGAGTTGGCCGCTCCAGCCCGCCGAGGCCTCGACACTAGCCGACTACGGCATGAAGAAGGAGGAACTCGTCGCCAAACTCAGTGAGTTCAATCCTATCGACAATCTCGCCGGACTCGCGGCAAACAAGGTTCCCATATTCGCCGTCCATGGCGATAGCGATGTGGTGGTGCCGTATGATTTGAACACGCAGACCCTCAAGGAGCGCTATCAGGCTGCAGGAGGCTCTTTCAACGTGAAGATGGTCCACTCTGAAGGTCATAAGGTTGGCCCTTCATTCTTCAAATGCCGAGAGCTGGTCGATTTTGTCCTGAAACACGCTAAATAACATAGCCCCATGAAAACACTGCTCGCCACCCTCTCACTTCTTTTCGCTTTCCAAGTACACGCTGAGGATCATCCGAGTCTCGCAGCAGTCCAAGCGGCTGATAAAGCCCGCATCGCAGCAATGCAATCCGGCGACCGAGAAAAGCTCGACGCGATCTTCTCCGTCGATCTTCGCTACGCGCACTCGAACGGCATCGTGGACACGAAAACGTCATTTATTGATATTCTTAGCGCCGGGAAGACGAAGTATGTCGGCTATGACTACGAGGAGCAAAACTTCACCTTCCCCGCGCCAGGCATCGCGCTGATGACGGGGCATGCGCATATCAAAGCGGAGGCGGACGGTAAGGTGATGGATGCGGTGCTGAGCTTCCTAGCTGTGTGGCGCGAGGAAAAAGGCCAGTGGCGCTTTTTGGCGTGGCAGTCGTGCAAACTACCGCCGGCGACGAAGTAGCTTCAACCTAAAACCAATTTCATGTTTCAAGTTCACGGTTTTCAAGCCCTGAAACCCAAAGCCTTGCGACCGAAGTGTTCCACATTTTTTTGAGGGTCATGCCTGGTAACAGCCTGATTCAGAAAACTTTGAACGTGAATCCTGAAACTTGAATTTAGCTTAAAGTGTCACTCGAAGACGAACGCCCGAGCACCCTCGATTACTGATCGAAACCGCAGGTAAATCAGAGGCTAGAAAACCAGCGCCGAAGCCGTTTACATGGGTCCAGATAACGAATGATTTCCCTGATTGTCGGCCTTTTTGTCCTTTTACTTGTCTCGCTTGCCGAGTGGATGCATGGGCGGCGCATTCGTGTGACGGCGCGGCTGGCGTTTGGGCCGCAAGGCGTGAAGGCGTGGACGAAGGTGGTGCCTTGTCTACGAGTCGCGAGTCTGACGGCGTTTGCCTGGGGCGTGACGACCTTATGGATGCTGAAGCTCGAAGCGCCGGATGATGCATCGGCGAAGGAGCGCCATGACGCGGAGGCGACGCGTTTGGTGTTCGTCGCTGATTTGTCGCCGAGCATGTTTTTGGCAGATGCAGGGCCGGATGGCACGCTATCACGTCATGCGCGGATGCGGGAGGTGGTGGAGGGCATTCTTCAGCGAGTGAGTGGGAATCTGCGTTTTGGCGTGATCGGGTTTTATACGGATTCCTTGCCGGTGGTGATGGAGGCGCGTGATCCTGAACTCGTGCGCAATGTGTTCAATGGCTTGCCGCTCACCTATGCGATGCCGGTCGGCCAAACCGATCTCGGCACGGCGATCAATCGCACCTTGGAAATCGTGGAGGGCTTTCCGAAGAGCAGCACGCGCATGATCATCCTTACGGACGGCGATTCCATTCCGCTCGCGCCAATCAATCCTCGTCCGGCCTCCGTGCGCGAGGTGCTCGTGCTCGGTGTCGGCAATCCGAAGAAGGGCAGCTTCATCGACGGTCATCAATCGCGGCAGGAAGCGGACACGCTGCAACGCGTGGCCATATCTTTGCTCAGCGCGTATCACAATGTGAACGAGAAGCATCTCGACACCGCCGCGCTCGGCGATCTGGTGGTGCCGCTCGCGCTGCCGCACACCGGGCTCACACTCGCGCAGTGGGCGGTGCTCGCGATGGTGCTCGGCGCGATCATCAATGCGCTGATTCCCGTCGCGCTCGAATACTTTGGCACCGATTGGAAGGTTCGCACGGCGGCAGTAAAACCCGTGACTTTGAAGAAAAAGGAGGCGCTGGCACGATGAGGAAGTTCTTCACCTTGCTCTGGCTGCTGTGTCCCGTGGCGGCGGTGTATTATCACTTCAACGAGGGCCAAAACGAACTGGCTCGCATCCAGGCGCGCAAGCACGTCGAGCAGATCCGCGAACTCGAGCATGCCAAGGAGCCGGACTGGGCAACGATCATCGAGGAGTATGACAAACTCAGCGCCGAACTGCCAAAGACCGAAGCGCCGCTCGTGCGTCATCAGATTCGATTGGCGAAATCGAAGGCACAGTTGGAGCTGCTGGATGTTGCGGGCAGCATCGAAGAACTGACCGATCTATTGCGTGAGGCGGCACAAACGCATGGCGAGGACGCGAAGATCACCCGCGCCACGCGTGAGATGCTCGGCAAGGCGCACTACTACGCGACCTATCTCTTGAAGACGAACGGTGCCGCCGAAGAAGAATGGCGGCCCTTTGCCGAGCGCACGCGTCAGATCTTCCGTTTCCTCGCTGAGCATCAGGAGGCCGGCGCGCTGGAGAAGTATGAAGAGCGCGTCGCAACGGAGTTTGCAAAGACGACCAACCAATGAAGACGCCCACCCTCATCATCCTTTCATTACTTATCACACGCCACGTGCATGCCCAGCAGCAACCATCTGCTGATGCCATCAACGGTGTCAAAGGCGTGAAGCAGGAAGCCGTGCAGAGCATTAAAAAGATCGCGCCGCCAACGGTCGTGCCCGTGACACCACCGCCACCCACGGGTGTCACCCAGCCTGTTCCGCCGCCTCCGCCAGCTGCGCAAGCCATGAACAAGGTCGAAGGCGTGAAGCCGCCTCCACCTCCTCCGCCACCACAAGCCGTGAACAAGGTCGATGGCATTCAAGCAACGCCACCGAACACCGTCAAAGGCGTGCCACCTCCGCCCGCAGCCGCCATCAGCACCATCCGCGCAGTGCAAGGTGTGCAGGGAATCATCGCACCGAAGCAGCTCAATCTCGAAGCCGCGCTCGTCCTCAAAGAAGATGCCAAAGGCACTCCCGCCACGCCCGGAGCCGAAGGTGGCAAAGGCAAAGCGGCGGCGGCTGCATTGCTGAACGGCCCCAAGGGACTCGTGCCTGCGCCACCGGTTCCAAATGGTGATGGTCGCGGCGCTCTCCAGGAGTTCGAGAAACTCGACAAGCCAGGATCATAGCAAGATGTAGCATAGCCTTTCTAGGCTGTGTCTGAACGCCATTAAACTAACTTCATCATTTCGATCATGCACAGACCCCTTCGATCACAGGCTAGAAAGCCTATGCTACTCTGCGCCGCGCTCGCGCTTGTCATCCTCACGACCGCGCAAGCTCAACAACCGGCTATTACCGTCCCCACTCAACTACCCGTACCTGATCCAAAGCTCGTCAAGGAATACGAGTCGATCCTGAAACAAAAGTTCACCCGTGACCCCAGCGAGCTGTTGCGTCATCTCGAACGCGTCGGCACCGCTGATCCAGCGACCTTGCCTGCGAATGACCGCTTTCTCATGCGCTTCGTCACGGGAGATTGGGCCAGGGTGGGTCAGGAACTGAAGCTGATGCCGCCAGACCTCGCGGTGCAGATTTATAACAAGATGCTCTCTGATCTCACTGAGAATCGGAAGCCCGCAGTGCGTCTCGACGACATCATCGGACTCTCCGAAGCCGCGCCCGCCGAACTCAACAACGACAACATCCGCCGACTCGGCCAACTCCTCGGTGTCGCCGTTCCGATGACTGAGATCTTCTGGCTAACCGACCGTTTTCAAAAAGGCACCGGCCAGTTTGGCGGCACCGATCCGGCAAAACGATTGCTCGCCGCGCGTGTTCTCATGGCGGGCAATTTCCGCGACCTAGCTCGCGATTACCTGCCTGGGAACGATGAGATCGCAGAGATCGCCGATGAAGGCGTGCGCAACGAAATCATGGCCTTCGTCGCCACCCAGGAGCAGCGAGAGAGCACCCAGAGAAGCGAGGTGCAACGCATCTGGGATGAGAACATCCGCGAACTGCTTGCACCAGCGACTGGAAAAAACAGAAACTCGGAACATCAGAGAGCCATCAGCAACCTTTCGAAGGTTATCACCCAAGTACCGCCGGGCACGCTGGCCCCGGTCTTCACCGAACTTGTCAAAGGCCATCCCGAGACCGCGATGAAGCTTCTCACCGCGCTCGCCCGCAAGATACAGAATGATCGCAATGGCGAGGTTCTGACCCGCACAACTAACATCACCGTGCAGGCGAATGTCGCGGCCTTGCTCTGCGATCTCGTGAAGCCAGGCGAGCAGCCGTGGACGCAAGTCATCGAGCTGATGGCCGATGTTTGGGCCAGCGAAGCTGAGAATACCTTCACTCAAAAATCCGCCACCAGTAATCAGCAGAAGTTTATCCTACCCGAAGACCTCATGCCGCACGCGCCGACAGGCAAATGGGCCGCTGCTCTCACTGCCAGTTCGCGTGATCGTATGGATGTCGCCATGTCGCGGCTCATCCTTACGGGCGCAAACTTTGATCAAGCTGCGGAGCGCATCGTCGAGATCGGCAAACGCAGTGCGCGTGCCGGAGCTGCACTGGCGGAGGATTTCCTCGGCGTGTGGGCGACGACGCACAATCCGCAGATCCCTGAGCAACTGCGCCGCAAGTTCAACTTGCCCGATGACGCGCGCATTCCGGTCACGCCGATCATGATGGAGAAGAACATCGAGAGCCTCTCGCGCATGATGGCGCTGTTTCGTCAGGCCGGCATCGCACCGGCTGACTACAGCAAAGTCGTCGAGGCCTTCGATCTCGCTTACAGCAATGCGGAGACATATCGCACCACTCACATTGAGAAAGTCTTCGGCCCGATGGATAAGATGGATGAGCCGTTGTTCTTCCTCATCCTCTCACGCATGAGCAAGAACCTCGGCGAACGCTGGCGCAAGATGGACGTGCAAACCGCCGGCATGACACAGCGCGACGAACAGCAGACGCTTGATCTCGTCCGTGAAGGCTACGGCACCGCAATGAAGCTCATCGACGGCTGGATCGCCGGCCACGGCGACAGCTCGCGCGCGCTCACGCTCGCAGGCACACTGCTCGTCGAGTGGGGTGACTTCGAATACTTCCAGGAACTTGTCGCGAGTGAAAACAAGATGCGCATGGCCGGCTACAAGGAGAAAAATCTGCAAGCGCAGGACTATTTCAACCGCGGAGCCGTCGCGTATGGCAAACAGGTCGCCAAACTCGCGCCTGATAACTTCAACGTCGATGCCTACCTTGGTTGGTTCAATGGCCTGCTCGGCATCAGCTCGAACGGCCAGATCAATCTCAGCAAAGCCATGAACCGCGCCGCTTTGACACGCATCCGCGAGCATCTCGTCGCGCTTCCAGGCAATGCATCAAAGGCGCACATCAGCCTGTTTGCCAAGATCGTGAACGACCGACTCGCGGATGAAAAAGACCCTCTGCATGAGGATTTGAAATACCGCTACCTCGCCAGCTCGCTCGTCATCACCAAGGATGACCCCTTCACGCTCGGCGCGCAAAAACAGGTCGCCTATCTCGATGAATTGCTCAATGAAGTGCGGCTGCAAACCCGTGTCGATGGACCGAACACCGTTGGTCGCGACCAAGACTTCGGCATCATCGTCAGCATCGTCCACACCGAGGCCATGGGCCGCGCCGCGCACTTCGGCCAATACCTCACCAACGACGCCAACGCCGGACTCGTAAAGCAGCAAAAGAAGCCATCCGCGCTCGTGAAGAAGATGCGCGCTGCGCAAGGCCCGCGCGACGAACTCGAACTGAACATCACCGAAGCTCTCGCGCCCTTCTTTGACATCAAGAGCATCACCTTCGCCACGCCCGACATCAAACCGCGCCCCACCGCGCAAGCAGGCTGGGACGAGACTGTGCTCGCCTACCTGCATGTGCGCGCAAAGGACGCCAGTGTTGATAAGATACCGCCGGTGCAGCTCGAGCTGAAGTTCGTCGATCTCAGTGGTCCCATCACCATTCCCGCCGAGTCCGCCGAGACCGTCATCAAGGTCGCCACGGACAAGATCGAACCACGTCCCGCCAGCAACATCGAGATCACGCAAACGCTCGACAACCGCCAGCTCAACATCAACGGCGCACTCACGCTCGAAGTGAAAGCCACCGCCAGTGGCCTCGTGCCCGATCTTGAGCAACTGCTCGACATGAAATCCGCGAACGCCATCGCGGTGAAGAACGTGAACCCGCACGAAGGCCTGCAAATCACCGAGCTGAACACCTGGGCCGATCAAGTCGCGCCGAAGTCCGAGCGTGTGTGGACGATCTCATTGGATGGCGATCAAGTTCGCGCCTCCGAGACGCCAATCACGTTCAGTTTCCCTCAACCCAAGGCCAAGGATGCGAAGGTCGTGAACGAAAGCTATACCGACATGAACCTCACTACCTTGAAGGAGCCCGCGGTGCAAGTTGGCCGCACCATGACTGCCAAGGAAGTCGCCATCGTCGCGGTGAAGAGTCCATATCTCTGGCCATCCATCATCGGCAGCGCGGTTTTGGCCTTGGCATTGATCCTCTGGCTCGCACTACGCGGCAAAGACAAAACCGAGCGCCCGCTGCGTGCACGTGATGTCTTCACGATGCCCAAGGAAGTCGATGGCTTCGCCGTGGTCGCCCTGCTGCGCCGCTTGTGTTCGAGTCCGCTAGTGAAACTGAAGGACACCCAAAAGAGCGAACTGCAAACCGACCTCAAGCGCGTGGAAGCCGCCTGCTTCGGCTCCAGCGCAGGCGCGATGTCTGAAACTGATCTGCGCGCCATCGCCTCGAAGTGGCTCCGCAGCGCCACATAAAATCAACATTTTCCCAACCTCTTCATGTCCACTACCACCACCAATCCTCAGAGTCCACAGCAGTTCGTCGCCGGAGTTCGCGAGCGTGTCGCGAAGATCGTCGTCGGCCAGGACGTCGTCGTCGAGCGCGTGATGATCGCCTTGCTCACCGGCGGGCATTTGCTGCTGCAAGGTTTGCCAGGCCTCGCGAAAACGCTTCTCGTCAATACCATCGCCAAGGCCATCAACCTCGACTTCAAGCGCATCCAGTTCACCATCGACATGCTGCCGTCCGACATCATCGGATCGGAGATCATCGAGCAAAAGAGCGGTGAGTTCCGCATCCATCGCGGGCCGGTGTTCACGAATCTGCTGCTTGCCGATGAAATCAATCGCGCCGCTCCAAAGGTCCAAGGCGCGATGCTTGAGGCGATGCAAGAGCGCAAGGTCACCATCGGCGGCCAGAACCTTAAACTGCCCACGCCTTTCCTCGTCATCGCCACGCAGAACCCCGTGGAGCAATCCGGCACCTTTGACCTCCCTGAGGCGCAACTCGACCGCTTTATGTTGCTGCATCGCCTCGGCTATCCGACGCGCGATGAAGAGCAGATGATCCTGCAACGCCAGCTCGGCATGGGTCTGCGAAAAGAAGACGGCGGTGCCGTGCCGCGCTCCGCCTTCGACATGATCGAGGACAGCCCAGGGGCATCCGTCGCTGATCTCGTCACCTCCATGGAAGCGGTGCAGGCCGTGCACGTCAGCGAAGTCTTCGTGAAGCATTGCGTCGAACTCGTGCGCCGCACGCGCGACAATCCGCTGCTCGACTTCGGTTGCAGCCCGCGTGCCGGACTCGCGCTCATCAACTCCGCCCGCGCCCGTGCCATCATGCATGATCGCGACTACGTCACGCCGGAAGATTTGTTCGATCTCGCCGAAGACGTCATCCTCCACCGTATCCGCGTCAGCTACGAAGCCTCCGCCGCCGGTCACACAGGTAAACAAGTGCTCGAAGGCATCCTCGCTGGCTTGGGCTGATTCGCATTGTCATGAAAGGCCAATTCCAGCTCAATCCCGATCCTGTCGATGCGCGGCAGTTTGAGGTCACGGTCAAGCAATTGGCCAACAGCCTCAACTTCGGACAAGAGGAATCCGTCTTCCACGGCGGGGGCTTGGAGTATGCGCAGTCGCGGCTCTATGTGGCGGGCGATCCGGTCAAGTTCATCGACTGGAAAGTCTCCGCGCGTGTCGGCAAGCTCTTCATCAAGGAATATCAGGAGCCAAAGCAAATCCCTCTCTACCTCCTGCTTGATACGTCCGCGTCGATGTGCATCTCGTCGCAAACACTGAGCAAGTATGCTTGGGCCGTGCGCATCGCGGCAGGCATCGCGCTCGCCGCACAGACGAGCATGACACCCGTGGGCTTGCTCGGTTGCGGTGCGCGTGAGTTGCATGTGCGGCCTACGCTTTCGAGGAATCTCGTGATGGAATGGTCGCACAAATTGCGGCTGCACGACTTCCTCGAAGAAACTTCCCTCGCCAAACGCGCCCGCGAAGTCGCACCGTCATTGAAGCGCCGCACCACTGTGATCGTGCTCAGTGATTTACATGACCCCGATGCCTTCGCGGCGCTGCAAGTGATGTCGCAAGAGCATGATTGCCTCGTGCTGCATCTCCAAGATCCTGCCGAACTGAACATCAAAGGCGCAGGCATCTTCCGCGGCAGCGAAGCCGAGTCCGGCCGCAGCTTCGTCGGCCACGGACGCCGTGCCTTCATCAAGAGCGAGGAATGGAAGAGCGAACTCACACGCTTCGGCATCGACTACCTGCACTTGCGCACCGACCAACCCATCCTCGGCAAGTTGCGTCACTTTTTGAACCGCCGGGGCTTCGGAGGCAGCGCTGGCCGATGAAACGCAAGTGCACACTCTGGATTGCGGCCGCCATCGCGCTCGCTGTGATCGTTTACTTCGTCACGCGAAGCGAAGACGACACGTTGCGCGTGCCTCTCGGCGTCGAGCAAGCCGCCATCGTCACCTACAGCGGGCCGTTGCTCGCGGTTGCGCCTTACAAGTGGGGTGTGGCAGTGAATGTGCGCATCGCAGAGGTCACGGAGAAGGCGGATCGTCGAGTGTATGATCTGCGCTACATCGTCAATCGAGCAGGCACCTTTGATCTCAAGGACTACCTCGTCGCCGATGACGGCAGCGCGCTCACGGGATTGCCTAGTTTTAAGTTCGAAGGCGATCCCAAGCTCTCGAAGAACCTCGACACACGCATCCAGGAGACCGAGGAGATCCGCGTCGATGTCGGTGGCCGCTACTATGAGTGGATGGCCTTGTTCACGTTGCTGTGGATCGGTTGGTTGCTCCTGCTCATCTTTTGGAAGCGTCCGAAACCTCCCGCCGAGCCGGATGCCGGGCCACCACCACCCACACTCGCCGAGATGATGCGCAGCTTCCTCGCCCAACTCGAAGCGGGCACGCTCAACGCCGATGCGAAAGCGAAGATGGAAATGGTCATGCTGCAATGCTGGCGCAACGAACTCGCTCTGGGCAATGAACCGATGGACAGCGCGCTTGCTCACATCGCCAGTAATGGGAAGACCAGCGAGGCTTTGAAGAAGCTGCAGCATTGGTTGCATCATCCGAGTTCACCCGTTCCCAGCGCCGACATTGCTGCGGTGATCAAGCCCTACACCGTGGAGGCTGCGTCATGATTTTCCAGCATCCGCAACTGCTCGGCCTGCTCGCGCTGCCCGTCATTCTCGCCTTTTGGGAGTGGACACGGCGCGGACAAACCATCGCCATGCCCTTCGATCATGGTCAGCAAGGGCGTGGACTTATTTTACAATTCTTGGTGCTCACTGCGAACTGCCTACCAGCGGCGTTGCTCGCCATCGCGATCATCTTCCTCGCGCATCCGATGACCTACACGCCGCCGGAAGTGGAGAGAAAGCTCAACAACGTGCAGTTCGTGCTGGATACCTCCGGCAGCATGGCCGAGGACCACGGTTCACAAGCGAAGGGTCGGCATCGGCGCTTCGATTCGGCGATGAATGCCATCGAACAGTTCATCACCTATCGCCAGGGCGATGCCTTTGGGCTCACCATCTTCTCGCGCAGCTTCATTCATTGGCTGCCGCTTACGCTCGACACCCAGTCGATCCCACTTTCCAAGCGCTTCATCGAGCCGAACAACCCCAAGCTTGATCCTCCTTCCATGGGCCGCCATGGATTGCCCGATGAACTTTGGGGTGGCACCTTCATAGGCAAAGCCCTGCACGGCGCTGCCGATTTGCTCGACCAACGCCCCGAGGGTGATCGCATGATCATCCTCATGACCGATGGCGAAAGCGATGACATCAAACCGCCCCTTGACGCCGCTGTCATTGAGCACTTGCGGGCCAAGAAGATCTCAGTTTTCAGCATCATGCTCACGGGCGATCAGATCTCTGAACCTCTCATCAATATTACCCGCGCCACCGGCGGCGAAGTCTTCAATGCCGTCACGCCTGAGGCGTTGGCGAGTGTTTTCAAAAGCATCGACGAGATGAAAAAAGTCATCGTGCTGGAGAAGCGCCCACACGTCATCGACTTCTACGATCCGTTTTTCATCCCTTCGATCAGCTTGCTGGGAGTGAGCGTGCTGGCATTGTTCGGCCTACGGTTCACCCCCTGGTAAAATGGGCATGAGCAACACCAAGTCCTCAGTGGCTCCGATTTAACGAGGCTGGCGAAGCGGCAAAACGTCAGCATGACGCGTCGACGGAAGTGGTTCATCCTTGGGATGATTCAGAAACGCGGCTAGATGTCGAGTCTGTGCCGTTCATCTGGATCAACCCAACGCATCTTCATGAAAAATCTGCTTCTGATGTTATATGGCGGCTTATTCGTCGTTACCATGGCCGCCGCTCAAACCGACATGAATCACACCACCGCCCTCACAGCCTACGTTGAGGCTCTCAACACGCATTCGTGGGAACAGATCGCGCCCTGTGTCACCGAGGATGCCACGTTCATTTTCACAGAAGACACATTTGTCGGCAAACTAGCGGCGAAGGCGGCTTTCGAGAAGACCTTTAAGCTGATCGAAAACGAGGTTTTCAGTCTGCACGACATCGTCTGGACGGTCATCTGCGAAGACGTGGCCACCTGCCGCTATGAGTTTCGCTGGAAGGGCCTCATCAGTGGCCAAGAATCCTCCGGCGGTGGTCGTGGCACCAGCATTCTGCGCAAGGTCGATGACCGCTGGCTCATCGCGCATGAGCATCTCGGGCCTTATCCACGCAAGTGATGCCTCTCTATTGGCGTTATCACTTCTGGCTCCCAAACCTGATTTTCCACTCGATTCCTGAACCATGAAAAAAACTGAAACATCCCCTCCATCATCCCGCCGCGGATTCGTCAAACAATCCATCGCCGCAGGATTTGGCTTCACGTTTCTGCCCGCTTATCTGACCAGTGCACGCGCAGCGGACAATCCGAAGCTGCCGCCGAGCCGACGCATCAATCTAGGCTGCATTGGGATCGGCGGGCGTGCGGGCAGCGTCATTCCTGGGCTCACGGCGGGAGGCATCGCCACGCCAGTGGCCTTTACGGATGTGGATTTCGTTACAGCCAAGAGCGTGGAGAAGAACCTCAAGGCTTTTCCCGATGTGAGGCGCTTTAACGACTTCCGTGAGATGCTGGACAAGATGGGCAAAGACATCGATGCCGTGAGCGTGGTGACTCCCGATCACACGCATTTCACAGCCGCAATCAGCGCAATGGCCCTGGGTAAGCATGTGTATGTGGAGAAGCCTTTGACGCACACATTTGAAGAAGCGGAAATCCTCATGCGGGCCGAGAAGAAGTTCAAAGTGGTCACGCAAATGGGCAACCAAGGCCACACCTCGGCTGGCGCGGAGCAGTTCAAGCAAATGCTAGCAGCGGGCATCGTGGATGATATTGTAAAAATCCAAGCATGGAAGTCGCCCTCGCTTTGGTTCATGAACGCTGCCGAACGCATCCTAGGCTATCCAGCCGCAGAGCCGATGCCTGAGTCGCTGAAGAGCTGGGATCTCTGGTGTGGACCGCAGGAGGTTAAACCGTTCAGCAAGATGTATCACGCCTTCAACTGGCGCGGTTTCCACCTCTACGGCGGCGGCATGTTTGGCGACTGGGGTGCGCACATCATCGACTTTGCACATCACCATCTGAAGCTCGGTTTGCCCACGCGCATCACGCCTCTGGCGCTGGCAGACTACAATCAGGTAAGCTATCCGCTCAGCTCGGATATTCGTTTCGAGTTCCCAGCCCGTGGCGAGAAATTGCCTGCTGTGGAGCTTCACTGGAAAGCCGGTGGCGACATCAAGTTCGACATCGAAGAGAAATACGGCGATCCAGGCCCCGATGGCAAAATCGTGATCCCAAATCCCGGCGGTGCTGGATCACTCCTGCATCGCAAAC